>JXTW01000001.1:0-13528 GCA_004368235.1 Helicobacter anseris
ATTATTCTACTCAATAATCTTTGGTACTATAAAAAAATGACCATCACTTTTTGGTGCGTTAGATAAAATGGGATTGGATATATGTTTGGAGACTTTATGTTTTATTTTTTTAATTCCTCCAAAATTAATATTTCTCTCCTATGTCAAATTTATTGCTTAAATATCCCTAAAATACCAAAAAGCTTATAAAGCCATTTTTTTTCAATCAAACGCTTTAAAATTATTGCTTTTTTTCCTACAATTTCTTTTTTTACTACCTCTCCTATAGCATTACTCCTACCAAGTGAACAAACCGTACCATTAGATTCATAAATAAAAGCTTTTATATTGCCACCATATATTCTTGCTTCAAAAGCCTTAGCTAAATATTCCCCCATTTTGATAGCTATTTGCGCTGTAGGTGCATAAAATCGCCCACTACTCTCATCCATTAGCCCAGCACAATCTCCGATTACATAAATATTTTGCATATCACAAGCTTGATTAATAGGCTGAAGATATTTATTAACTGTTACTTTAGATCTATTTGAGACAAAAAAGCTTGATTTTTCTATCACGCTATTTCCCTTTACTCCGGCAGTCCAAATACTCACATCAGATGGGATAGTAAGCTCTTTGTTATCTTTAGCTATCACTAGAGCATCAGAGCTAAGAGACAAGATTTTACTAGAGAGCATCATTTTTACACCTATAGATTCTAAAAACTCGGCAGCTTTGCTTGCTAAGCTTTGGCTAAACATAGGCAGAATATGAGGCATAGCCTCAATACTAGTTAATGAGATTTTATCTCTTTGTATATCAAGTTTTTTTGCCTGCACTTCAAGCTCTTCACTCAAACTAGCAATAAGCTCTATGCCACTAAAACCCGCCCCGCAAACTACAATATTTAATCTCTCTCTTTTCTTTTGCACTAACTCTTTAAGCTTTTTTGCTATCTCATCTTTTAGTCTAATTGCTGTGCTAAAATCAACCAAACCATAAGCATACTCCTTAACACCAGTAATACCAAAATCATCCATCTCAAAGCCAAGCCCGATCACCAAATAATCATAATCATAGCTTGAATTTTTGCCTATTACCCCATCCTTTTTAATCTCTAAAATCTCATCACAAACAAACTCTACATTACTAGGCAAGATCTCTTTTATAGGGTAGCAGATACTCTCCCTTGCTCCAGCTGCTACTTCGTGCAGAAGCACACTTGCATAATGGTAATCCCACTTACTTACCAAAGTAACTTCAAAATCATTAAATATCTTTTTGGGTAATTGCCTTAAAAAAGCTAAAGAAGCATATCCAGCTCCAAGGATCAATAACTTTTTCATATCTATCCTTTAAAATAATTTTGGTGCAGGTAGCTTAAAAAACTCATAACTCTTTAGTGTAGCTACTCTGCCCTTAGCAGTCTTTTCCATATAACCATTAGCCAACAAATAAGGTTCAATAGCCTCTTCAATAGTACCTTCATCTTCACTAAGTGCTGCTGCTAGAGTGGATAACCCTATTGGTCTACCCTTACTTTCACATAAAATCTCCAAATATCGCAAATCAAGAGAATCAAAACCAAACTCATTAATACCCAACTCATTAAGTGCATATTCTGTAGTAATAGAGCTAATCTCACTCTCATCCCTTACATCTGAAAAATCCCTCACGCGTCTTAAAAGCCTTAAAGCTATACGCGGTGTACCACGAGAACGTTTTGCAATCTTTAATGCAGAATCAGCACTAATTTTTTTACCTAGTTTCTGGCTAGCTTTAGCAATAATTCTAGATAGCTCATCATGGGTATAAAACTCCATTCTAAAACTCATCCCAAATCTATCACGCAAAGGGTTTGAAAGCATACCCGCACGTGTAGTAGCCCCAATAAGACTAAAACGAGGTAAATCAATCTTAATAGTCTGGGCAGCAGGTCCTGATCCAATAATAATATCTAATCTAAAATCCTCCATAGCCGGATACAAAATCTCTTCTATAGCTGGGGTTAGGCGATGGATCTCATCAATAAATAAAATATCCCCTTCGCTTAAATTTGTCATAATCGCGGCTAAATCTCCTGACTTTTCAATCATAGGTGCAGCAGTTACCTTGATAGAAGCTTCCATCTGACTAGCAATAATATGACTAAGAGTAGTTTTACCTAATCCTGGTGGACCAAAAAACAAGATATGATCCAAACATTCTCCTCTTTTTTTTGCCGCTTTAATAAAAACTTCTAAATTTTTTTTAATTTGCTCTTGACCAATATAATCTTCCCAAGCACTAGGACGCAAAGAGTTTTCATCTTTTTGTTCATCAAATGAAATTCTCTGTATATCTACCACTCTAGAATCTATTGAGTGCTTCTCCAAAATATCTCCTTAATAACATTCACTATCATTAGGAAAGGTTTGATCTTTAACTGCTTTAACATACTCCCTAAGTGCATCTTTAAGCAACTTTTCTCCTTGCAAAAAATGCCGTACAAACTTCGGCTTAAACTCACTAAAAAATCCAAAGGCATCACTCCAAACCAAAATCTGCCCATCACACTCCACTCCAGATCCAATGCCAATAGTAGGAATCTTTAACATCTGTGTAAGCTCACTAGCTACCTCATGTTTAATCCCCTCTAAAACCACTCCAAAAGCTCCTGCTTCTTGCACTGCCAAAGCGTCTTCTTTTAGCTTATTAGCACTCTTTAAGTCCTTACCCTTAATTTTATAACCACCCTCACCACGTGCAAATTGTGGAGTAAGACCAATATGTGCCATCACAGCAATCCCTTCATCAACTAAACGCTTAATCATTCCTGCACGTTCACATCCACCTTCTAGCTTGACTGCGCCGACATTACTCTCTTTGTAATAGCGGATGGCATTTCTTAAAGCCATATCTTCATCCTGATAACTACCAAAACTCATATCCCCCACTATGAGACTATTTCTTACACCCCTGCAAACTGCCTGCGCATGATAAATCATAGAATCAAAGCTTATTGCTAAAGTATCATGATAGCCACCAAAACTATGTGCCAGACTATCCCCTACTAAAATAAAATCCACTTCGCCATCAAAAATCCTTCCAAATAAAGCGTCATATGCAGTAATGGAGGTAATTTTTTCTACACCTTTTTTCTTAGCAATTGTATTGATTGTAATTTTCATTTTATATCCTCCAAATAACTACCATTCTAAAATTGTCTTGGCTTTCTTAATTCTACTTAGTGGCAATTCTACAATCTCATTATTATCTAGCCTAAGTTTTATAATATTATCTTTAAAATCCTCTAAGATCCCCTCAAGACTACTCTTATCATCCAACTTAAGATTAACTCTCTCTTGAAGAGATAAAGCAAAATGCCTAGAAGTTTTTAAGGATCTCTCCAAACCCTTAGACCCGACTTCTAGAAAATAACTAAAATCTAAATCTAATTCTACATCTAGCATGGGCGAGAGTGCCTCACTAACCTTTTGACAAGATTCTAAGCTAATAGGATCGCTAAAATGCGTAATAGAAATACGTAAAATATTACTATCATTTTCTTTTAAAAAAGCTACATCATAAAGCACAAAGCCCAAAAACTCTACCATTTGGGAAATCTTGGATTCTAATTCTGGACTAATCATTTATTTTCCTTTTTAATTTGCTCAAAAATCCTATCAAGAGTATTGGCTCTCCCTAATGTCTCATCTACTTTAAAACTAAATTTAGGGCAACGATACCATCCACTAGCAGAGAGTACATATTCACGCAAAATAGATTGTGCCTTATTTAAGCTAGATAATATTTTTTTTTGCTCCTCTTTATCTGTACTATCAATAAGTACATACACTTCAGCGTTATGCTTACCCTTTGAGCAAACAACTTCTGTAATGCTCAAAGAATTAAGTCTAGAATCACCAAGAGAAGTTAAAGCCTCACTCAAAAGCTCTAAAAGCAAAGATTGCGTACGCTCTTTTTTAACATCTCTCATTACAACCCCTTAGGCACATAAGATCATCAAATCTGGACAGCCTTTGGCACTTCGCGATAGGTCTCAAATACATCGCCAATCTGAATATCATTAAAATTTTCTAGCATAATTCCACATTCATAGCCATTTTTTACTTCCTTTACATCATCTTTGAAACGTTTTAAAGAAGCAATAATTCCCTCATGTACAACCACTCCGCCACGAATAAGTCTAATTTTAATACCCCTTTGAATTATGCCATCTACAACTATACATCCTGCGATCACGCCTACCTTTGCGATACTAAATACCTCACGCACTTCAGCTTGACCAGTATGCTCTTCTTCAAAAACTGGACTCATCATACCAGATACAAGTGCCTTAATATCATCAATCAATGCATAAATTACACTATATGTTTTAATTTCTATACCAAATTCCTTGGCTTTTGTTTTTACAACTCCTGTAGGACGTATATTAAAACCCAAAATCAAGCAATTTTTACTGGCTGCAGCTAGTGAAATATCACTCTCACTAATTCCTCCAACACCAAAACCGATAATATTAATCTCTACTTCATCATTATTAAGCTTTAATAGGCTAGATCGGATAGCCTCAAGACTTCCCTGTGTATCTGCTTTCACAATAATTGGAAGATTTTTTAAGTTCCCTTTAGCTACCATCTCGCTAAGCTCATCAAAAGAAACTTTTGTAGACTTTGATAGCTCTTTTTGTCGTAAATAGCTAGCTCTTTTTGTCGCATATTCTCTAGCTAGGGCATCATTATCTACACTGGCTAAAATACTGCCAGCATTAGGAATACTATCTAATCCAACAACTACAGCCACACCTGATGGTCCAAGCTCTTTAATACTAGCTCCCTTATCATCAATCAATGCTCGTACACGTCCATAAGTTGTATCTGCTACAACAGAATCACCTACTCTTAAAGTACCATTTTGCATAATGATTGTAGCTACAGCACCCCTTCCCTTATCCATACTACCCTCTAGTACTACTGCCTTAGCATAAGCTGATGGATTAGCTTTAAGCTCTAAAATTTCTGCATGGACTAAAATCGTATCTAAAAGCTCATCAATACCCTCTCCTGTACGTGCAGAAACTCCGATAAACTCATACTCTCCGCCCCAATCATTTGGCGTAAACCCGAGTTCTGCACATTCTGCTTTTAGTTTATCAATATTGATATTTTCCTTATCAATCTTATTCATAGCTATAATAATCTGTACACCTGCGGCTTTAGCATGATTAAAAGCTTCAATAGTCTGTTGCTTTACCCCATCATCTGCAGCAATCACAATAATTGCAATATCAGTAACTTGTGCCCCTCTGCTTCTCATTTCAGAAAAAGCTTCATGCCCAGGCGTATCAATAAAACTAATCATCTGATCATTTTTCATTACACTATAAGCACCAATATGTTGTGTGATCCCGCCTGCCTCTCCGCTAGCAATACGTGTATTACGAATTTTGTCCAACAATGAAGTTTTACCATGATCTACATGCCCCATAATTGTAACTACTGGTGCACGCACGATATAGCTTTCTTTATCCACATTTTCATCATCACGAATATACTCTAGATTCTGCGTCTCTTTTTGCAGGCTAAAATTAATTTTAAACTCTTCACATAAAATCTCTATAGCATCAGCATCAAGAAAATCATTCTTAGTTACCATCATCCCGAGATTAAAAAGCACCTTGACGACTTCATTAAGCTTCAATCCTGCTAAATCTGCAAACTCATATACCCTTACTTCTTCAGGAATCACAATTGAATCTTGTTTGATTTTTTCTTCGCTTTTCTTAGTATTAGTATTTGATTTTCTACGCTTACGACTAATACTACCATCTGTCATCCAAGGTGTTTTTTTCTGCACCTTGATTCTATCTACCATTGCCTGCTTACTCTCTCTCTCCTTTTCCTCATCAGGCACTTCTTGTTCATGGAGATCAAAAAGCATAATTTCATTACTTTCTTCATCCTCATCACTATGATCAAAAATTTCTCGCTCAATATCCATCTTATATTCATTATGCTTATGAGAGACTGGGGGTTGCTTCACCTTTACTTTTTTGGGACGTTCTTTAGGCTCATTATTGACTTTATCAAACATCTCATGCATACTATACTGCATACGCTTTTGTTCAAGTTTTGCTTCTTGGGTTGGAGAAGTATTTTTTTTGACAATACGAAAACTTGTTCTCCTTACTACATGCTGCTTAGATTCTTGATCATCTTCATCAATCGAGTCTTCTTTGAGTAAAGTCTGTGGCGCCTCTTCTTTTTCTTTAACTTTAGGCTTTTTAGTCTCTGTTTTTGGTTTTGTTTTAGCAACTTTTGACTTGGGAGTAAAACGACTGCCCAGATCCTCTTTGCTCAATTCCCCCATAAAATATTCTACAAAAGCATTAGCAATTTCTATATCGACATTACTTGATGTTGCTTTTGCTTGAATACCTATCTCTTTGGCAAGCTCCAAGACCTCTTTAGCAGGCTTACCTACTTCTAGGGCAATATCTGATAATTTTACTTTTTCTGCCATTTTAACTCCTCAATCCTCAAATAAATTTGCTCTTTAGTCTGTGTAATATTTTTGAGTTTACTAAGTCTAAAGACCAACTTATCGCTCATTAGACAGCGGTTACACAAATATAAACTCCGCCCGCTTCCATCAAAAATTGTGATTTGACCTTGCATAATCTTTAAACGCATCAAATCTTTTTGAGGTTCTCTTATGCGACACAGGATACACATTCTCATTGGGGGGATTTTTTCTACCAAATTTGCCATATTATACCAAAATTTTATGTGTGCTCTACGCGCAGACCATCATTATCAAAGCCCAAATCCAAAACCCTAAATCCTCTAAAACGATCACTTAAGGCTTGCGCAATCTGTAAGCAATCATCCTTATGACAAATATTAATAAAAGAAGAACCACTACCAGATAAAGCACTCATCAATGCCCCCTTTTCTAAAGCTAGCTTTTGCACAGCAAAAAGAATAGGGAATTGCTTCATACGGCTATATTGATGAAATTTATCCTTACTAGCTACACGTAATAAATCCCATTTTCTTTGACTAAAGGCTGCTACCATCAAGGATGAGCGAGAAAGATTATAAACACTATCTTGTGTAGAATATTTTTTAGGTAATTTTTGACGAGAATATTTGGTGCTCATTGACCTATTAGGGATCACCATAATCGCTCTTAGTTCATCCGGGACTTCAAATTTAGTATGCACGACTTCATTTCTCTCTAATACTGCAACATTAAATCCACCAAATATAGCAGGAGTAAGATTATCAGGGTGAGATTCATAGTATAAAGCGGTATTTAAAACTTGTTGTTTATCAATATTGCCATATCTAAAATAATAAGCAGCTGTTATAGCTGCAGATATTACAGCAGAGCTGCTACCCATCCCCCTAGAAATAGGAATCTTATTTTCAAACTCAAAACTAAATTTTAAATTTTGATTATCTAAAATTGTAGAAAAAATTTTTACAAAAGCATTATCAGTCTTTAGCTTGTAAAAATCCTCTCCCTCACCAGTAATCTTAATACTCTGCATTGATGATGGAGAAATATAAAAAGTATTGCGAAAATCAAGGCTTAACCCTAATGAATCAAAACCTGGTCCAAGATTGGCACTTGTAGCTGGCACACTAATAATCATATAAAACCCTTAGCTTTTATAATCTACGCATTATAGCACTAAGTAGTTTTGCATTCGCTAAAATTCAATCTCCAAATCTTTAATTTGATCTATCTCCAACCACCCAGATCTAATCTCAAGTGCCATTACATTATTAAAATGTTTGATAATCTGTGTAATAAAACTAGTCATATACATATTGCTAAAGTCTTTGCCATCATAAAGTTTAGTCGTATCTAAATTATCATAAAGCTCTAAAACCTTGGGTAAAAATGAGTAAGAAATCTTAAAAAGCCCCATATACTGCGCTTGTATATCCTCATAGCTTGATGGTTTTTTGCCAATCTCAATGATTCTGCCATCTTGTATTTTCAAGCTTTCTGCATCACTTAAAGGATCATCAAAACGCTTGCACCAAAGCTCTTTCCAATCTTTATCTACAACCACATTGATCTCATCTTTACAAGCCAAAAGTTTTTTTAAAATACAAGTTCTATAAATAATATCAGCATAGCTAATTATCACATCTTGCTTTTTGTTAAAACTTTCTTCTAAAAACTCTCGTGCACAAAATAATGTAGTTACCATATTAGTTGAGTTAAAGTTAATATTTTCATAAAAATGGGTAACTCTATTGCAAAGATATTGTTTTAAAATCTCAAACTTATATCCTCCTACAATAGCAATATCCCCTATTTTACAACTACTTGCAGAATCTAAGATATAATCAATAATAGCACATCCCTTATATCTAACCATACATTTTGGCACCATTTGAGTTAAAGGCAATAATCTAGATCCAAGACCTGCTGCAAGGATAAGCATTCTAGTTTTCATATTCATTCCCTATCTTTACAAAAATCAGTAAACTTTTGCCACATATATTTTGTAGGCTCACTTAAACTCTTTTCTCGCTCTATATGCCACATCATCGCCAAAACTGCAAAATCAGTATGGCAAAAAGCCTCAATTGCATCATCCTTTTTGCCTAAAACTCTTAGATTCTCATTTACACTTTTAATAGCAAAGTGATGATAGGAATTAACTAAAAAATCTCCACTAAGTCCCTCATCATTAAAACTTATCCTATGTTCTCCTACATGCCCATCTACTATGTCAAACTCTCCTCCAAAATATTGAGCTAGGGCTTGCGCACCATGGCAGATTCCAAGTATAGGGATTTTATTTTCTAAACATTTTGCTATAACATCTTTTTCATAATCATCACGCTTTTGGTTAATTAGACTTGGCTTTAGAGAAAAAAGGTCATTCCCTCCACTTAAAATCACTCCACAAAGATAAGGGATATAAAAATCAAATCTTATTTCATAACTAAGAGGTAAAAACCTAACTCCCCTATCATAAAAAAATCTTCCCCAATCAAGTGCTAATCCCTCTCTTAGCTCATTATACTCACTAGATTCAAAGATTCTTTGTGTGATTCCAATTAATTTTTTCATAAAAATAATATCCGCTCACTCTGACAATCTATTTCTATTTTTTGATGACTGCAGCATTTTTTAAACATATCTTCTCCCACACCGATCACTGCAGGTACTCCAAGCTCTGAAGCCCTAATAGCCATATGAGAATTTGCCCCACCATAGCAAGTAATAAAACCTGCAATATTTTTAGTAAAAATATAATCAAAGCCTGGATCGGCTGCATAAATTAACACTATCTTGCCTTCTAGACTATCATCATTTTCCATGGCACTAAAAGCACACACTCTTTTTTGAGTAATAAAATTAGCTGCACTTTTATTAGTGCTAAAACTAAAAATATCCTTGGCATTCCTAATTAATGGTGGAAGCTTTAAAGCTTGAGTGATTTCATATTCTTTCTTATAATACTCTATTTGCTCCAAAAATTGTGTTTTTGGACTCTGGGTATGAAGCGATGCATAAAGTGATAAAATAGTTTTAATATCTAAAAATGCCATATCTTCTCTACTAATCCCATAATACTCTCCTAAATCACCTATAAGCTCTAAAGCACAAGATAATAATTTACTAAATTCAAACTTAACCATCTCTCTTGCTTCAATCGCCTTTTTAAAAAAATCTAATAACTCCATAGATGTGATCTTAAAGCCAACCTCATCAAGTAGTGCTTGTATAGCTATCTCTTTTTGCTTATCTAAGCTAAAAGTTTTTTTAGAAAGATAAGATGGCTTACAAGCACCAAAATAAGCTTCAAAGTTTTTATCATAGCGAGGAGAAGTGATATCATAGCTTCCTGCACGCAAATGACCATATTTAGATAAAAACTCTTGTTTATTTCCCTCATTTATTAAGGCACAATCCTCACTTAATTGTTTACTGACAGTATGTATGGATGCTAAAAAATTCTCTTTATCCTCTAGACTAAAAACCCCTCTTTGAACTAGAGAATCTAAAAGCTGCATTGCCACAAAAGCTGCTCTAGCCACTCCAGCAAAAGGCAAAGTCCCATAACGTTTGCAGTTTTCAATCAACCAATAAATCCTATCTATCAAAGAGAGATTAGAATCTAAAATATCTTCATAGCATCTTTTAAGCTCTAGGCTTTTTTGAATATCTTTAAGATAAAGCCCATTATTTGGATCTATGATATTTTGGGTTAAATTACTCAAAGCTAGTTTAAACTCATCGATCTCATCTTGCAAAAAGCCATTTATTAAAAGCTTATCAAAATGTTTTTGATAACTAAAATCAAGACAAGAAATAACAATCTCAAATTCTACCTTATCATGTAGCTCTGGCATCTTTTGTAATGTATCTAAATAATAATTTACCAATTTATTAGCTACTAGCTTATTTATACCTTTGGGAATAAAAGAATTAAAAGACAATCTTACATCAATATATGGAATTCCAAAAAAACTATGCATCAATGGATGAGAACGCAACGCCTTATAACCATAATTATCTCTCTGATATGCCCAAATACAATCAGTAACAATCTCTTTATACAGGCTAAGAGCGAGTCGCTTTGGACGTAAGCCAATAATCTCGGCAGGATTCCAATCTGGCATCACACCAAAAAGAGTTTTTGTCCCAAAAATATCAAAGTGACGATTTTGCAAGCCTTCAAATCTTCGTGCAAATCTCTGTAATAAATCCAAGGTAATGCAATGATAAAAATTGTGCTTACCTATCATCACTAATGGTCTTACCTGCAACAAATAAAGCTCATCACCTACAAAAGCAAACTCAATATCTAAATGATTGCAATCAAAAATCTGCTCTAGCTCAAAAATCAACTCTATAAGCCTAGATATAGCCTTATCCTGTGGCAGGGCTGCCTGTCTAAAATGGATAAAGCTAGAGATATTCATAGCACTGCCATCAGTGATAGATGAGCTAGATCCGCTACAATCATACTCAATCTGAATATAGGGAGAAAAGTTATCCTTATCAACAGAAAAAGCCACCCCACACATACTAATATGTTCTAGCATCGGTTGTAATAAAATCTCATCTTCTTTATTTAGAGTTTGAGCCACTTGATTTAAACCATCTAAGAGCGCTTGAGAATTGCCACTATCAATATTCCCGATGCTTAAAAATGCCCCTGCATTAGACTTAGTCTTAGAATCTTCTTGATATGAAGATGAACGGATGATAAGTTTTTGATCACCAAAAAAATTCTGCACTCTATCTAATACTAATGCCATATCATCAAGCTCATTACAGCGCAAAATCAAGAGTGGCAAAACCTTAGCCTTAGTGATTTTGCCCTCTAAATTTTTTAGATTCTGCGCCTTGGTAGCAAACTCTAAAACCCGCATTGATTTCCTTTAAATTTTCTTAGCACTCCAGATTCTTGTCGTGTATTTGATAGAAAACTCTTTTGGCAGCTTATGTCGCATTTGATAAATAATCCTATCAAATAGCTCTGCACCTTCTTTTGTCTCTAAATCCCAATATGGATTTTTCACACTTTTCCATGCCAAAAGATAGTTTTCAAGACTCTGATGAAAATAAAAATCTTTCTCTAAATAAAAAATCTCATCAAAAAGATCTCTATACTCCTCAATCACACTTCTTTGCTCTTCTCGTCTTATACCACGTTTATACTCTGGGATGAGATCTAAGATCACCTCTTCAGCTACCTCTTGAATAGGATCATTTAAATCGCGATGATTCCACATACAAGAAAAGATACCGCCTTGTTTTAAAATACGATGTGTCTCTTTGAGAGCCAAACTCCTATCCATCACATTAAAGCTCGAACCAAAAGTAACCCAATCAAAGCTTTCATTTTCAAGCCCAGTATCAATACCACTAGCACGAACCCACTTGATCTTTCCTCCCTGCGTACGCTTAATACCAATCTCTCTCATCGCATCATTAGGTTCAATGCTCACAACCTCACATCCCAAATCAAGCAACATCACACTTAAATTTCCACTTCCAGCGCCTATATCCGCTACTTTTAAGCTCCCCCCCCCCTACTACTAACACCATTTTGCTCTACATATTGCTTAAGCAAATAAATAGATTCCTTGCAATAATTAGGGCGATATTGATAAAACTCTGCATGCTTTGTATAATCCCACTTTTGCTCAACAATTTTTTCCATTTTTACTCCTTTAGTATTTATTTTGTGCTTTTTGCACTCCAAGCACGTATCTTATAAGGCATCTCAATGATTTTAAGATGAGAGATTTTTCTCTCAATCATTCTTAAAATCTCCTGCCACCTCTGCTCCCCTGCTTGTGCTTGAATATCATTAACAGACTTCCAAGCACCCATATAGCGATCCTTATCCATCATCTCTATATAATCACATTCCATAAAAAAGCAATCACAAAAATCTCCGCTAGAGACTAAAACCTCACTCCAATCCTTTGTGTTTTGACTACCAGAGCTCACACGTTTTAGCTCTGGTACGATCTTAAAAATCTCTTGCTCAATCTCCTCAAAAATAGAATCTGGTTTGATATTTCGTGGATTCCAAATAGCAGTAAAATAACCCCCTTTCTTAAGCACGCGCTTAAACTCTGGCAAAGATAATGCAGGATCTGTCCAGTGAAAAGAGCTAGCCATAACTAGCCAATTAGCACTATCACTCTTTGCTCCTGTTTCCTCACCACTGCCTTTTTGCCAGATAACAGGGCAGTTTTTTGTATATTTTATTCCTTCTTCTCTCATCGCATCATTAGGTTCAATAGCCAGTACCTTGGCTCCAAAATTGGATAAAAGCTTAGTCATCTTGCCTGTGCCAGCACCTACTTCTGTAATACAAAAATCTTTCATAGCTAGATTCTCTTCATTTACACAAGCTAAAAGTTTTTGCAAAAGCATCGTGCTATAAGCAGGACGATTGATATAATATTGCGCCATTAGCGTAAAATCACCTTGTTTCATTCCTTCTCCTTTACTAAAATCAACTTTTCATATCCAACCCAAAGTAAGATAAAAACTCATCTGTATATTTAAACTCATCTAAAATTTCTTTGCCATCCTCTCTCAAATAACGCAACTCATCATAAATAATACTAGCAATAGGTTTTCCAAAGGCTGGATTTTCTTTAGTCAGGTAAGTAATGATTTGATGTTCATCCCACATCAAAGATGTATGCTTTAAAAGGGCTTTGAGACTTATTTCAATATAATCTTTGGCTAGTTTTTGTATTTCTTGAGAGTGAGTATGATAAATCTGTTTGCCCCTAGAGCTAAGCGCTACCAAATAAAGAGGGGAATCTTCATATCCATTAGCTATCAAACTAGTGAGGTGATGAAATGTTTTAGGAAGCTTTTTCTTAGACTTAGCTAAGAGATTGGTCATATTGAGTTCAGAGCATTTATCCTCTCTACCTTCTGGATAAAGTCCAAACTCTTGACCTAAAAATTCAAAAATATAAGGAAAGCAGCGGTAAAAGGTACTGCCTTTAAGAACAGACCCCCCCCCCCCCCCAAA
>JXTW01000001.1:13538-73165 GCA_004368235.1 Helicobacter anseris
TGATTTTGCTTTGATCCCAATAGATAATATCTGAAATTTGATTCTTAACTAGATCGCGTATAGAGGCAAAATAAAACATCAAATGCGGTATATCCCTTAAAAGACGCAATAATAAATCTTGCATATCAGAGCTTGTATGCATCGTCTCAAGGCGATGAAACATTGAAGCATTAAGACAGCTCTTAATCACGCTAATAGGGTCTCTTATGATCTGATAACAAGGCACTTTTCCTGAAATAGACCCTAAAATATTTTTAGCACTTTGAGCCTTAGGCACTTTATCTAAAATAAGCCCATCATACCCTTTAATAAAATAAAACGGCTTGATAAACTCATAACAAAAAGCTTCTTTTGCATTTGCTTCAATTGTATCTAGATAATAACACATAGACTGCAATCCCATACCATGACCGCCTAATACAATATAGCGACAAGTTTTTTTACGTGGATAGAAATTTAAAAGCCCCATTGCTTCTCTTGAAAATGCAAAATGTGAGAGCAATGTACCAAAATGCCCTCCACGTATCATATCAAAAGCAGTTTTTAGCTTTTTTGCTAGCCTCATGATTTTTCCAGATTCTATAGATTTTTCAAAATTATAGCGATATTTTTATCAATATCACTGGGCACATTATTAGATAAAGTTAGATCTGCTTTTGGTTCATCATAAGAAATATCCATACCTACAACATTTTTTATCTCACCACTATAAAGACCCTTTTGGTTTCGTTCTATTAATCTTTGTTTACTGCATTGAATATAAATCTCATAATAGTTCTTGATATGAGTGCGATTGTATGCATACACTTCTTTAAAAAGTGAAATTGTTGAGACAATCACTAGCATTTTTTGATTGGCAAGAAATTGTGCTAAATTAGCCCTTTTTATAGCCATATCAATTCGAGACTTTTTATCATAGCCATAATGTCCAAAAATATCACGCAACTCATCTCCATCCAAATAAATAATATTTTGGTACTGTCTAATAAGCTCTGTATAAATCCTTCTAGATAAAGTACTCTTGCCCGATCCAGCAAGCCCCATCAACCAAACTACTCCTCCATCTTGAAATAGCTTCACTTAGACTTCCCTTTTATCTTATTTAAACTTGGGCTAGAATAACAAAAGCCATTTTCTTGCATCAACTCTAATTCTTTTTTGAGGTATACTCCTGTATAGCTTCCAGTCTTTTGTGCATTGTGTGCGACTTCTATCACACTACCACAATCAACCACTTTTCCACCCTTAGAGCCACCTTCAGGACCAATATCTATAATATAATCAGCATTTTTTATCATATCCAAATTATGTTCAATGACAATCACAGAATTACCCAACTCTACAAGACTATGGAGTACTTTTGTTAACCTATCTACATCTGCAAAGTGCAATCCTGTAGTAGGCTCATCTAAAATATAAAGAGTTTTGCCTGTATCCTTTCTGGAAAGTTCTTTTGCAAGCTTCATTCTTTGTGCCTCACCACCACTTAGTGTTACTGCATTTTGACCTAGTTGAATATAGCCAAGACCTACATCCTGGAGAGTTTTAAGCCTACTAGCAATCTTTGGAATCTTGCTAAAAAATTCTAATGCCTCATCTACGCTCAAAGCAAGCACATCTGCAATACTTTTGCCCCTATATTTAATCTCTAGGGTTTGTGGATTATATTTTGCACCATGGCATGCATCACATTTAACCATCACATCAGGCAAAAAATGCATTTCAATTTTTATCTCACCTTCTCCTTGACATTTCTCACAACGCCCACCCTTGACATTAAAACTAAAGCGCGAGATCCCATAACCTAGAATCTTAGATTCCTTAACTTCAGCAAAAAGCATCCTAACATCATCCATCACGCCTGTATAAGTAGCTGGATTAGATCTTGGTGTACGCCCGATAGGACTCTGATCTAAATAAATTACCTTATCTAGGTTTTCTAATCCTATTATTTCTACCCCATCAGACTTCTTAATCTTTCTAGCATGATTTAATAGTTCTTGTGCTACAGGCAAAAGAGTTTGAAGCACCAAAGAGCTCTTGCCTGATCCAGATACTCCACTTATGCACACAAAATTAGAAAGAGGGATTTTGACATTTAAATTCTTAATATTATTGATATTAACATTTTTAATTTCTAAAAACTTATCTTTGGGACGATTGTGTGGGTAAAATATCTCTTTTTCTCTTTTTAAATAAGCTGTTGTCTGTGTTTTGGCATTTAGCATAGTCTTTAAATCACCACAAAAAACAATCTCTCCTCCATTTTTTCCAGCAGCAGGACCAATATCTACAATAAAATCTGCACTATTAATTGTCTCTCTATCATGCTCGACAACAATTACACTATTACCCTTTTGTTTTAGATTTTGTAAAGTTTTAATAAGCTTCATTGTATCTCGCTCATGAAGACCAATGCTAGGCTCATCTAAAACATACATCACTCCAGTAAGTCCAGATCCAATCTGACTAGCAATGCGGATTCTTTGGCTTTCTCCTCCGCTGATTGTGCGTGCATCTCTGCCCAGACTCAAATAACCAAGCCCAACATCATAAAGAAAAAATAATCTTTCTCTAATCTCTTTGAAAATAGATTTAGCAATGCTTTGTTGTTGCGCACTTAAATAGGTAAAATTACTCTCTTTGGCAAAAAAATGATAGGTCTCTTCAATAGGCATATTAATCACATCTGCTATGCCTAATCCACCCACTTTTACAGCTAAACTCTCAAGCTTTAAGCGATTGCCCCTACAGGTACTACAAGTCTTTTCACTCATATATTCACTCAAATCTCTCTCATCTTTAAACATATCATAAGCAATCTGCAAAATCCCCTTCCAAGGTCTAATAAGCTTTGAGCTTTTCCACATAAACTCTACTTCTCCTCCACCATAAAGCAGGCTATCTTGATCTTTTTGCTCTAGCTCTTCAAAGCTCTTATTAGGATCTATTTTGTGTAATTTGCAAAAACCTGCAAAAAGTTCAGCATAATAATTACGATTAAAGCCAAAGATTACCTTAATACCGCCCTTATTAAGCGGTAAGGACTTGTCTAATATTTTTTTAACATCAATGCTATATTTACTGCCAAGTCCCCCACAAGAAGGGCATGCTCCCTTAGGAGAGTTAAAGCTAAAGCTTAATGGCTCTAGCTCTTCAAAACTTACCTTACAATCAAAACAAGCTAAATGCTCTGAATAATGCAATAAAGTATTTTTCTCTCCATCCTCTCCTAAAATTTCTATTTCTACTTCCCCATAGCTCTCTTTAAGTGCTTTTTCTACACCTTGAGCAATACGGGTGGCATTTTCCTCACTTTTAATAACTCTATCAATAATCACTTTAATAGTATGCTTCTTAGTTTTAGATAGCTCGATATCTTCATCTAATCTCTGCACAACACCATCAATATATGCCCTCACATATCCCTTTTGGCGCAAAGCTTCTAGCTTATCTGCAAAGCTACCTTTTTTTTCCTTAACAATAGGAGCTAATATCATAATCTTGGAAGTATCTTTAATTTTTAAAACTTCTGCGATAATATCTGTCTGACTCATATGCGAGATAGGCTGACCACATAAATGACAATGTTGCTCTCCTATGCGTGCATATAAAAGCCTAAGATAATCATAAATTTCAGTAATTGTCCCTACTGTAGAACGAGGATTCTTAGAAGTAGTCTTTTGATCAATAGCAATTGCTGGAGTTAGCCCCTCAATCTTATCAACATTTGGCTTGCCAACCTTATCTAAAAATTGACGTGCATAGCTAGAGAGACTTTCAATATAACGACGTTGCCCCTCTGCATAAAGCGTATCAAAAGCTAAAGTGCTTTTACCAGATCCAGAAAGACCTGTAAAAACAACAAGCTTATTTTTAGGAATTTCTAAGTTAATATTTTTAAGATTATTCTCCTTTGCTCCAATAACTTTTATTACATTTTCCACAACAATCCCTTCAATTTTAATCTTCTGACAAACAGAATGGCTCTCTTAAGTACCAGCAAAAATAATTTAGTAAAAATACATAAAAACCCTTGAATAAATTCTAACAAGAATAGGTAGTAATAAATTCATAAGGATGAGGTCTAGATTCTAATGGCCATACTTCAGTTTGGAATTTCAAATTTTTATAAGCTTGAATAAACTCCTCGCTAAATACAGAACTTAAATATGCCCTATCTCTTAGCATTTCTTCTAGTGCTGCTCTTAATGTATGAGGCATCTGCTTTATACCCCTCTCCCTTATTTCATCTAAACTCAATTTAAATAAATTTATATCCATAGGCATACCGGGATCTAGCTTTTTTTCTATACCATCAAGTCCGGCTAAAAGAATACTCACGAATGCTAAATAAGGATTAGATGAGCTATCTGGGAATCTAAACTCTAGTCGTGCTCCATTTCCCTTAGCATTATAAGGGATTCTTACGCTTGCGGAGCGATTATTAGCCGAATAAGTTAAGATGCTAGGTGCCTCAAATCCAGGAATAAGGCGCTTGTAAGAATTACCTGAAGCATTACAAAAAGCTGCAATTGCTCTAGCATGAGCTAGAACTCCTCCTAAAAAATTTAATGCCAAATCGCTTAAATTTTCATATTTATTGCCTGAAAATAAATTCTTACCTTCTTTCCAAATACTAATATGCGTATGCATACCATTGCCATTATCTCCAAAAAGTGGTTTAGGCATAAATGTGGCACTTTTACCATTAAGATGGGCGACCATTTTAACGACATATTTAAACTTCTGAACATTATCTGCCATTTCTACTAAATCACCAAACTTCACACCAATCTCGCCTTGCCCTACAGCCACTTCATGATGAACAACAAAAGTTTCCAGCCCCACTTGATGTAATACCTTTACCATTTCTGCACGCAAATCCATCATACTATCAACAGGTGGAACAGGAAAATACCCTCCTTTAATTCCAGCTCGATGTCCGATATTTATGCCATTCTCAAAATCTTTATCACGATTCCAGTCCCCTTCTTCGCTATCTATCTCATAATATTGACTATTGCTAGCATCCCTCATCTTTATGCTATCAAAGATAAAAAACTCATTTTCACTCCCTACATAAACCTCATCACCAATCCCACTAGCTCTAAGATGTGCGATCGCCTTTTTAGCCAAACTTCTAGGACATTTTTCATAAGGAGCATTTTTATAAATATCCCAAATATCACAAAATACTACCACTGTAGAATCTGCGCTAAATGGGTCAATAAAATAACGCACTAAATCTGGTCTTAACATCATATCTGATTTCTCAATGCTCTGCCACCCCTTTATTGAGCTTGCATCAAAAGGGATTCCCTCTTCTAACATTTTAGAATCCACCGAATTAATATGATAAGCCATATGATGCCAAGTCCCCTTGATATCTGTAAATCTAAAGTCTATAAACTCTACTTCATTTTCCTCACAAAATACAAAAAATTCTTGAATAGTGCGCATAATTTTCCTCATTATTAAAGTTTATAATCAAGATATATAAATTGTAGCATTTATGGGCAAATGACCTATTTAGACAAAAGGCGGTTATTAAGCTTTTTACATAAAGAGTTTGAAAAAGGGCAACTAAGCCTTGGGGCAGTATCTGGTGCTAGAATCTGAAAGCTAAAAGTAGTTTTTAAATTATAAGCTTGTACTTGTATTTTTTGATTCTTAATAGTTACTCTACACATTGGTGTTGAGGCAAATTGCTTGATCTTTAAAGCATGATTTAAGACATTAAAGTCTTTATTCCCTAGGTAAGAATGCATAAAACCCTTGGATATTTCATCTTGCAAACTAGAAAGAAAAGATTCTAGTTTTTGGATACAAATTGTTGGATTAGGATTTTGTAAATGCAAAAACGCTAAGGATAAAATCCCCACCACAACAATAACAAATATAAGTTCAATAAAACTAAATGCTTTAATCAAAACTTAATGGCTGAACTCTCTAGTGAAATTACTATTGGGTTTGGGTAAGTTTTTGAAAGTTTTCTACAAAGCGCTGAATTCACAGATGCATCAATTTTAATTACCAAATCATTCCCGCTAAAATCTATCAAAGCACAATTATTTGCATTATCTATTACACCATTTTTGCCTAACCTTACTCCACTGCCACTTGCCACCCATCTAGCTTGAGATAAACCTGCAGCATCTAAAATGAGTTGACCATTAAGTGTAGCGGTGCTTAAATCCTCAATGATAAACTTCTGACTTAGAGCACTCTGGATACTCTGAATATCTGCTAGCACTGCTGTATATAGGGCATCTGAACGCGTTAGTGATATTTTAGGTAATGCGATAGAAGCAATGATACCCAAAATCACCACAACAAACACAAGCTCTATCATAGAAAATGCCCTCATTATCCCATCTCTTACTCTTAACACTTTAAACCTTTATTCATATTTTCTTAAATTACATTAACTGCGATAGTCTGCATTAATCTTAACATATTCATAACCTAAATCACAACCTAAAGCCATATATTCTCCATTACCTACCCCTAATTGACAATGCACTTCAAAGTCATCACTTCGCATCTTTAGGGCTATTTTTTCTTCTTCTTGCTTAGTAAAATAAATTTTACCATTTTCATAAATCAAAATCCCAGCAATGCTAATTTTTAATCTTCTTTCATCACAAGTAATACCATAAGATCCACAAGCCCCGATTGTAGATGCTATCCTACCCCAGTTTGGATCACCACCAAAAACTGCTGTTTTAACAAGCAAGGAATTAGATAATGCTTTAGCTACAAATTTAGCCTCTAAATCATCCTTAGCACCGCTTACCCTAAAGCTTACCACTCGACTTGCTCCCTCACCATCACGCACGATATCATAGGCAAGCTTTTGTAAGATCATCTTTAATGCATATTTAAACGCATCCCTATCATATGCATTTGATAGCCCACTAGAAGCTAGCATCACGCTATCATTTGTACTCATATCTCCATCAACACTAATTCTATCAAAACTATCTTGTATGCATTCTTGTAAAATCTCTTTGATCTCACTTTCATCAATCTTAGCATCAGTAGTAATAAAGCATAACATCGTTGCTAAACTCGGGGCAATCATTCCTGCCCCTTTTGCCATCGCTCCAATCTTAAAGCTCTCTCCATTTTCAAGCTTAACCATAAGTGCTACTTCCTTGCTAAAAGAATCTGTTGTCATAATAGCCTCTGCAGCGCGCTTATTAGCACCCTCATCTTTAATATCTAGTCTAATTTTGCTAAGCGCAGCAATAATCTTTTCTTTAGGCAAGCGTATGCCAATCACACCTGTTGAACACATAATAGGATTTTGCACTTCTTGATGTATTTGACACAATTTAGCCAAAATCTCTTTAATATCTTCTATGCCCTCTTGTCCTGTCATGGCATTAGCATTTTTTGTATTAATGAGGATAAAATTACTTTCCTTATCTTGCACATATTCTAAGAAATGGCGCAATGGAGCTGCCTTAAAAGCATTTTTTGTAAAATAGGCATATACCTTGCATGGTTTTTGCATATAAATATAACCTATATCAAGCTTGTTATCCCCCTTTAAATCAGCACAAATACCATCGGCTACAAAACCTTGTGCAGCACATACTCCCCCATCAATACTCAATATTTCAAACATTATTTATACCTTTTCTTTTTCACAAATCTTATCAGTTTTTATGTAGTTTCTATTATCTTTTATCTTTTAGCCTTAAGTATTAAAATCTTATTTTCCTTAAAATACTCTGCTTTTATATTTAAACCATAAAGCTGACTTAAAAGTCTAGATTCTAGCATTTCCTCTGGCTTACCGCTGGCTAAGTTCATTCCATCTTTTAATAGATAAACATAATCAGCATAGTTAGCAATACTATAAGGATCATGGATATTAATCAAAGCTACCAACCCCCTATCTCTTACTTCTTTTTTTAATGCTTCAAAAAAAATCACTTGATTTCTTAAATCAAGCCAAGAAGTTGGTTCATCCAATAATAAAATCTTTGATTCTTGCAGAAGCGCTCGTCCTAAAGCCGCCATCTGTCTCTCTCCTCCACTCAATCTACCAAATATCCTATCTTTTAAATGTGAAATCTCAAGCCTCTCTAACATCTGCATCGCTTTTTTTCTCATCTCTTGATTAGGAGTTTGATACCACTTTAAATAGGCATTAAAACCAAGCATGATAAACTCAAGCAAAGAGTAATGACTTTGTATCATTGCATTTTGCGAAATTAATGCTACATATTTCGCTCTTGTCCTCGCATCTAAAGCAAACAAACTTATATCTGACCCATTTTGATTAGTAAATATAGCATTCCCTCTAATGGGCTTAATAAGCCCGATTAATGTATGCATAAGTGAGGTTTTTCCACTACCATTTGGTGATAAAATCGCTGTGATATCTCCCTCATAGGCGTCTAAATTAATGTTTTTTAAAACCTCTACATCTCCATAACCAAGTGATAAATCATTAATTTTAAGACTATTCATACAAACCTTTTTTTAATAAAAAAGCTAGAAATAAAGGTGCACCAAATAATGCACATACAGAGCCCACAGGTAAATCAACAGAAGTTAAATTTTTTGCTAAAAAATCTGCTATATATAATCCAAACGCTCCCAAAATAAGTGAACATAAAAATAAACGGTTTAAAGTCTGACCAACTATATTTCGTGCAAAATGAGGTATCAAAAGTCCAATCCAACCAATAGTGCCGCTTACGCTTACACACGCACTGCAAGCCAAAGAGATTAAAACTATACTAAAAATACGCACATAAAAAGGTTTAACACCAAGGCTAAAGGCTTGTGCATCGCCCAAAGAAAGCACATCAAGTCTAAAACGCAAAAGCCATAAAAAGAATAAGCTTACAAAAGCACAAACCCCAACAATCACAACATCTTCATAACGAGATAAGGAAAGAGAGCCTAAAAGCCATATTACAACTGCTTGAGCCTTATCTGGTGAAATAAAAAATTTAACAAGCCCTGCAGCCGCACCCAAAAAAGCACTAAAAATTATGCCCACCAAAACCAAGGAAATATTAGAATCTGTTAAAAATCTGGCAAAAATAATGATTAAAAAACTAGAAAAAAGAGAACCTAAAAAAGCAAAGAAAAATAAAAATGCAGAATCAAAAAAACCAATGCTTAATGCGCAACCAAGAGCCGCACCAGAAGCCACTCCCAGCAAATAAGGATCAATTAAAGGATTGTGAAAAATATTTTGCATCACAGCACCAGAGACAGATAAAACCCCTCCAACCAAAAGCGCTAATAAAATTCTTGGTAATTTTATCTCTAGAAGAATCTGATATTCCACTCCTAATGGAACCTTAAAAAAAAGATATTCTAAAAGTTCGAATAAGCCCTTATGCAAATCCCAATATAAAAAAACTAGAAATAGGGCTAAAAACAGCCAAACTGAACGCTCCTTTAACACATTAAACGCCTTAAACTATCAGCAACTAAACTTCTCCCCTCTAAAATCTCATGCACCTCTTTAGCAATAGGTGTATAAATCCCTCTAGCCTCTGCTAGTTTACAAATAGCATGTGCGCTAATCACACCTTCTGCTACCTCACCAATCTCGCTTAAAATCGCATCTAAACTCTTACCTTTAGCAAGACCATACCCCACACGATAGTTTCTAGATAAAACAGATGAAGCAGAAAGAAATAAATCTCCAGCACCACTTAACCCCAAAAATGTTTCCATATCTGCCCCAAAACTTTTGGCAAATCTATGCATCTCTACAAGTCCACGTGCCAATAAACTAGCTCTAGCATTATTACCCAAGCTAAGCCCATCACAAATCCCACTAGCAATAGAAATAACATTTTTATATGCTCCAGCTACCTCTCCACCAATCACATCGCCCTTTACATAGCCCTTTATGAAATCTGGCAAAGCATCAGCAAATCTTTTGGCTAAAGCCTCATTCTCGCTATGTACACATAAAGCACAAGGCAGCTTGTCTAATACCTCTTTAGCAAAGCTAGGTCCAGCCAAAAAACAAAGATTCTCCATTGGTAAAAAATCTGAAGCAATATCACTAACAAATGCTCCACTCTCCATTTCAATACCCTTACTAGCAAGCATCATGAATATATTTTTAGGTAACTTATGGCTTTGAAACCATGTACGCAATGCCTGCGTTTTAATTGCATTGACAAATAAATCAGAATCTAGACTTTCCTCAAAGTCTACTTGCTTAATAGAGCAGTTAAGCTTAAAGAGGAAAGTAGCAAGATTCTGTCTTGAAACAATCCTTACTTCATTCTTAAAACTAAAAGCAAAAGCAAGTGCCCTCCCCCAAGCACCCCCACCAAAAATTGTAATCTTCATCTCACTAATCTCTACCTTAATAAATTTTTATCAAATTTTAGCGTGTAAGAGTAAGCAAGGTCATTAGTTTAGTTATCTAATAACTAAACTAAAAATATTTATTGCTTATTGAAGTTGCAATATCTTAATTTAATATGAAACTTACCAAAATAAATCTAAAAATATTAGACTAAAGTATAAATTTTTAAAAATATTTAAGTAATTTTGATTTAATATGTTCCTAAATTTTCAATATTATGTGAGGAGTTAATCAATGAAAGTTTTTACTTTTAAACAAATGGGGGGGGGGGTATAACAAGACTCATCACTCTTATTTAAATGCCATAATACTCTTAATTATAAAACTTAATTCTTTCATTCAAACTACTTTTAAAGCTTATCCGATCCTAAAATACAGCAAAACAGAGGATAAATTGAGCAAAAACCAACTCTATCAAATTATCAAAAAATATTTCATTTTATCAAGCAGCTACTTGTCAACAAATCAACATTGCAAAATCTATTGTAATCAAAATTCAAGCCATAAAGCATATCTAGTCAATTAGAGCAAATAATCAAAACAACTAGAGATAGTCAATCTAAACTTCCCTTCCCGGCAGTTATTAAATCTTGTCTCTTTGATAATAACTGCCGGGAGGCGGAATCATTTTAACCGAAGGAATAAATATGACTAAAAAAAGATTCTTATTTTTGATATTTTTATTTTCAATATACTCGTCAAATCTCTTTGCTCTAAGTTTGAATGAACTTGAGATGAAAACTCAAAGTGCTTCTCAACAAAATCAACAACTTCAGCAACAGCTTCAAGAGAAATATCAAGACTTTAGCACAAAAATTGGCACACTCATCAATCAAGATACCACTCTTAGTGGACAACAAAAAAAATTAACCGATAGCGCTTCATATGCCAACTCTATGAATAACACTGAAGAAAATAAAAAGATTTTAGCACAGATAGATGATATCCAAAAGAAAAGAGAAGATGGGCTTAAAGAAATGAAGCAAATCACAGAAACCTACCAAAAAGATAAAACCATGATTACCTCACAACTCCAAAAGAATCATTCTATCCTATCTGCTCTACAAACTGAACTCAACGAATTAAATACTTATCTAAAGGGAAATAGCAATGATTCTATTAGCTCATTATTTGGCTCTGGTTTTTCTCTTTTTCTAGCCAACTTAAATTCATTAAATAAAAGAATGGGTGAGCTAAGAGAAAATCCTAACTCTCATGGCATATGGGCTAGAGCATTTACAGGATTACAGACAACTAAATTTAGTAATCAAACTAATATTTTTTATACAACCATTCAAGGTGGATATGACTATGCCTTTGGATTTAACGAGGCTAATAATTATTTAGGTGTAGCCCTAAGCTATACTAATGCAATAGCAAATTATGAAAATACTCTTAATTCTAATGGGGTTGAACTAGCACTCTATAACTCTTATGTACAAGATGGAGGGAGTAAAGAAAACAATTTTAAAAATGGTTTTTATAATGATACGATTATTAAACTGGGTTACAACCAAACTAATGCAAACATTATCACTCATTCAGATGTAGTCCATGGCTTTTTATTTAGCATTTCAGATGAATTAGGCTAGAGATTCTTATTAGGGGGATCAAAACAATGGTATATCGATCCTCAAATAGAGCTTGCTATAGCCTATCTAGATCAAAGTATTTTGAAACAAATCTTAGCAGGTCATTCTCTCATAGGAAATCAAGATGCTATTTTTACCTTTAGAGGAAGGGTTGGATCTAATTTTGGATATAGGTTTGATAGATACACTCAAGATAAAAATTTTAGATCTGAAATTTACTTAGGTAGTTATTTTGTGGGTGATTATATAACTGGTGGCAAGATTAATTTCACTCATCCTTATACAACAACTTTTAGCATTTCTCCGCTAAACTCTACAGCCAGATGGACGCTTAATCTAGGAACAAACTTTACTATCAAAGATCATCATAGAATCTACTTTGATTTTGAAAGAAGTTTCTTTGGCAAGATTATTACCCAATATCAAGTAAGTCTAGGATATAGATATAGTTTTGGTCAAAGTAAATACAGCAAAACAAGAATAGAAGCTCTACAAACATCATACAAAATAATTTAAAAAAAGGGGGGGGGGATCAAATTTAGATAATTAAAAAATAAGAAATGCGATCTATTCTATCATTTTCTAAAAAAAGTTATACTTAAAAATTTATACAAAAATCAAAGAGGTGATATGACAGAGGTTAGCAATAGCTTTCAAGCAAATATTGAACGAACCATTCTTGGAGCGATTTTATTTGATCCTAGCATCTTTGATACAATAAGAGAAGAAGTTAGCAATGATGACTTTTTTTATCCTGCCCATCGCCATATTTATGAGATTTGTAACCATCTTTACATACAAAACAATCCATTAGATATAGAATTTATCAAAAACAAAATTGATAGCAAGATTATTGGAGATGATGAGCTCTTAAGTATTCTTGCAACCAATCCTATTGCCAATATAGAAAACTATATCACTCTACTTAAAGAGAATTCCTTGAAGCGCAAACTACATAATCTTGCTATGCTTTTGCGTGAACAAAGTCAAAATGACAATCTTAAAAGTCAAGAAATCCTAGACAACATCGAAAAAAAAATCTATCTCATCTCCACACAAAGCGTACAAAGTGAATTCAGGAATGCTCAAGAGATTATAGATTCCACAATGGAGAAAATAAAAGAGTTAAAAACTAAAGGAAATCAACTTGTAACAGGCATAGCAAGTGGTTTTATAGAGCTTGATAAAACTACTACTGGCTTCAATAAGGGGGATTTGATTATTATTGGTGCTCGCCCTAGTATGGGTAAAACGACACTTTTTTTAAATATGGCACAAAATATCTTAAAGCATCAAAATGGTGTAGCTGTTTTTAGTCTTGAAATGCCTGCAGAACAGCTGATGCTAAGAATGCTAAGTGCACTTTCTAATATCCCTCTTCAAAAATTGAAAGTGGGTGATCTCAATGATGATGAGATGATAGAGCTAAGCAAACAAGCAGAATTTATGGCACAAAAAGATTTTTTTGTCGATGATGGGGGGAATCTTAGCATTTCTACCTTGCGATCTAAACTTAGAAAGCTAAAATCTAAAAATCCAAATATCCAAATTGCCATTATTGATTATCTTCAGCTTATGCATGGCAATAACAAGGAAAGGCATATTGAGATAAGTGAAATTTCTCGTGGATTAAAAATACTGGCTCGTGAGCTTCAAATACCTATTATTGCACTTTCTCAATTAAATAGATCGCTAGAAACTCGTGATGATAAAAAACCTATCCTATCAGATCTTAGAGAATCTGGTTCTATTGAACAGGATGCAGATATTATTTTATTTCTTTATCGTGATGAAGTTTATCATATGAGAGAAATGACCTCAAAGCTAGCTAAATTAGAAAAAGATGGCAAAGAATCTGAAGCTAAAAAACAGAAAGAAGCAATCATAAAAGCTAGACAAAAAGATATAGAAAGTGCTGAAATTATTATTGCCAAAAATAGAAATGGTGAAACTCGTGATATTTCTATCCAATTTAATAAACGCTACACACGCTTTGAAAATATTAGTACAGAAAAAGAAACTTCTTATACACCCACAAAAATGAATGATACTTCCATTGAAGTGAGTATGCCAGGTATCATAATCTAATTCTCAATGTAATGAGAAATTTTTTTCATCTATCCATAGAATATTTTAAAAAAATTAAACCTCCTAAAAAACCACACTCCTCACCATTTCAAACTAGGTTTCTTACAAGCTATCATCAATGGTTGATATTTTTTGGCATATGTATTGGTATTTTTAATCTCAATCTTTATAGAGACTATAAAGATTATCAACATTACACCAAAAATAACTCCTTAGTACTTGAAGCTACTGTGCAACTTCAATACAAAAAAAGTAAAAATAATCATCAATATTTTGTCCTTAAGCTAGAAGATGAGAGAGGTCATATATTTTATACCACATCAAGATTAGATCTAAAGCCGCTAGAATATAAAAAACTAAGAATTTATGGTCGCCTTAGTCAATGCAGTTTTATAGAGTTTCTAAAAAGTTGCTATCTTCATACCTTTAGTCTCTCTGTGCTACCAAATAAAAGCTTTAAGTCTCCCCTAAGATCTTGGATAAACTCTCAACATAGTGATACTAATAGTGCTATTTTATACCGCGCGCTATTCTTTGGAGATAATATCAATCTAGTCTGGCGTGAATTTAGTAATACAACAGGTATTGCCCATATTATTGCAATTAGTGGTTTTCATCTTGGTGTCTTAAGCGTTATGGTCTTTTTTCTATCTTTCATATTTTATCGACCACTACAAAAGCGATATTTTCCCTATCGTAATATTTTTTATGATTTAGGGGCACTTGTACTTATATCTATGTTTTTTTATCTTTTACTTCTTGAGTTTCAACCTTCTTTTTTTAGAGCCTTTCTTATGGCAACCTTAGGATTTATATTCTATTATAGTGGAGTTAAAATACTTTCTTTTGAAAGCCTCATTCTAGCATCCAGTATCGCTATTGCTCTTTTTCCTGGATTTTTATGGAATATTGGTTTCATTCTATCTGTTTTTGGCGTATTTTATATCCTACTTTTTGTAAACCATATGCCTAAGCTACCCCTACTAGGATACTTTATAGTTTTTGATTGTGTTATTTTTCTACTTATGGGACCCATTGTTCATTTTTACTTTCCATATTTTTCACCTTATCAATTTGTTAGCATTCCCATTTCTATAATTTTTGGTCCATTCTTCTTGCTTGTCTTGGGCTTGCACTTTTTAAGTTTTGGCAATACTTTTGACTTCATCTATATCTGGGCACTATCTCATAAAATAAATTATATTGAATTCTTCACACCGCTATGGCTATTTTTACTTTACATATCCCTCTCACTCTTATCTATTAAATTTAGATTATTATTTTTTACTCTTATTGTCTTAAGTGGGATTTTCTATGCATTTTTGTGCATAAGATATATCCTTATTAGTTTTTGCTAAAATACATCAAAAAGTCTCAAGGATTTTAAACTATGTATGCTATCACAGGTGGAGGAACAGGTGGACATCTTGCCATAGCTAAAGCCTTAGCCATAGCCCTTAAGGAAAAAAAACAATCAGTTATTTATATTGGTTCACGCAACGGACAGGATATGTCCTGGTTTGAATTTGATAAAACTTTTGATGCAGCCTATTTTCTTAACACTACAGGTGTGGTTAATAAAAAAGGTACAGGGTATGTTAATGCACTCTTATTGCAAATATTTGCCATTTTTGAAGTACGCAAAATATTTAAACGACATAACATTAAGTCTGTTATCAGTGTAGGAGGTTTTAGCGCTGGTCCTGCTAGTATTGGAGCTGTCATATTTTTTAAAAAACTTTTTATTCATGAGCAAAATGCCATTAAAGGTAAATTAAATCAAAAATTAAGTCCATTTGCTAAAACTATTTTTGGCAGCTTTGAAAATAAAGAAAAAAATTTTATGCTCACTCCCTATCCAGTACGTCAAGAATTTTTCCTTGAGCAATTCCAACGCACACAAGTAAAAACAATCCTTTTTCTAGGTGGCTCACAAGGAGCTGTAGCAATCAATGACTTTGCCTTATCTGTTGCCACAGAACTACTATTGCGTGGATATAAAATTATTCATCAATGTGGATCTAAGGACTTTGAAAGAATAAATCAAGAATATATTAAAATGGAAATTCGTAAAAAAATAGAACTTTTTAGTTTTGATTCTAATATTTTAAAATATATCGCAAAAAGCGATATATGCGTATGTCGAGCTGGGGCTAGTAGTATATGGGAGCTAGCTGCTAGTGGGATACCTTGTATTTATATACCCTATCCATATGCTGCTGGAAATCATCAATATCATAATGCTAGATTCTTTGAGCTTAAAGAGCTTGGTATAAGCATTGATCAAAGTCGTTTAAATGAAAAAATTTTTTTTGAAGCTTTAGATAATATCTCTGAAAATATATCTACAATGAGCAAAGGGCTGCAAAATATCATACAAAAAAATGGTGCTAATAAAATCATCTCTGAAGTGATGTCCCAGTCTGAAGAGGCGTAGTCTTAGCCCTACTTAAAAAATAATAAAATATACAATAACAAAGTATAAAGATAAGACTTGCTAACATATATCCTGATGCAGAATTTGCCAAATTTACAACCAAAATAAGATAGATTCCATATAAAATCAATAGGCATAATGATGCTTTAGCATTTCCCATAATAGAAAATAATAAACTATGTAAATGCAAAGAATCTGGTTGCATAGCCTTAGCACCTTTTAGCTTTCTACGAATAATAGAAAAAACAACCTCCCATACAGGATAAATCATTAATGCCAGTCCAAGCCACGCTGAAAATCCTTCATTGCTCATCCATGCTAATAAAAAACCAATCAAAGCACCTAAAAAATAAGCCCCACCATCACCTAAAAAAATTTTCCCTAATGGAAAATTAAGCACAAAAAAACCAAAACTTGCACATAATCCAACTAATGCAATATGGCTAATAGCCCCATCACTAAGATAAAAAATAGCCCCTAAAACCAACATAGCTACACCACTAGATAAGCCATTAAGCCCATCAATAATATTAAGTGCATTGCATACCCCGCAAATCCCAAAAATACTAAAAATAATACTTGCATAAAAAGATAAAGTAAGAATAGGCGATAAATCGCTAATAAGCCCATAACCACTAAAAAGCATAAGTGCAATACCAAAAATCTGGATACAAAGTCTATAAATAGGTCTTATAAAATCATACAAATCTTCTAGCAATCCTCCTAAAAAAACTATAAAAAGACCCAATATAATCCAGTTCAAATCGCCAAACCCTACACCAAAGGCTAGAAAAATCCCTATGCCTCCTATGCGAGGTGTGCTTATATAGTGCATCTTTTGAGGTTTAGATTTACTAGCCAAGTCTAAACCAATATGCATATATCTACTCAAAAAAATAACTAGCAGATCTATAATAAAAGCTATTAAAATCAACATTATATATTGCATCATTTCTCTTTTATATCCATATCAAAACTTTCTTGAAGCATTTTAGCCTGCGAGTTTAATTGATTAAACTTTTGCTCTCTAATGAGATTCCTTAAAGCAGCATTAATAGGCGTAAACTCATAATAAATCTTATTATCTATGCGATATTGCATCAATATCCCGCACAATGATTGGGCTAGCTCATAACTAGCCCTAGTCATATCCTTAAAACCTGATAAGAATCTCAAAACCACACTGCTCACATCACCACCATGGATCGTAGCTAAAACAAAATGTCCAGTCTGGGATGCTAAAAGTGCAGATTGTATACTCTCTTCTTCTCGCAATTCTCCTACAAAGATCACATCCACATCCTGCCTCAAAGCACAAATAATCCCACTCTCAAAACTCTGGGTATCTCTGCCTACTTCTCTATAGCTAAAAATTGATTTAGTATGCGATAGGCGATATTCTATTGGATCTTCAATACAAACAATATGACAAGGCTTAAGATCAGCTAAATATCTTAAAATATGGCTAGCAGAAGTGCTTTTACCACTTCCTGTAGCTCCTGCGATTAAAAATAAACCACTTGCACAATTTATGCTATTTTTTAATGATGAAAGCTTTTCAAAAATAGGTACTGATCTAATAGCAGAAGGTAAGATTCTAAAATTTAAAGCTGGATTGCCTTCACTTAAAAATACATGGACACGCATAAAGAAATTTTCAAACTTTAAAGAAAAACTTTGTTCAACTCCATTATAAAGCTTTTCCATATTATTGGCATTAAAATGTTGATGCAAAAAATCTGCGATCAATATCAAAGAAGCAGCTTTATCCTGATAAAGATACCCACCAAAAGCAATCTCCCCAAAACACTTATAAAAATAGCTACCATCTACAGTAATATAAATATCACTAATCTCATCTAACTTTAAATATTTAAATGCATCAAGGAGTTGCATTTTGCACCTTTTTAATCTTTTTTACTAGAAAACTCCTTATTATATGCAAATTTCTAGGATTTTGATGCAAAACCCAAATCTCTACTCTATAGCTATCCTTATCATCAAAAAGCTCATAACCACCCTTATAAATACCCTCATTAAAATCTTGATTATCACAAACTTGCATCTCATAGCGAGATAAACAAGCTTTTGCTACCTGATAGAGCGTCTTAGCATAAAGAGCATTTTGAAAACTTCCATAAAAATGTGTACTCGCATCCTCAATCAAGCCAAAATGACGAAGACTAATCTTAGATACAAAACCAACTGCCAGCAATACAAGCAGGGCATAAACCATCCCAAAAGCCCTCACTACTAATCTCCATAAATAAGCACTACGCGCCTAAAACACTTTCTAACCCCACATATCTCTACAACCCAATCCATTCCAATTTTATAAGCTCTAAAGTTTTTAATACCACTTAAAATCTCATAACCATCTAAATTCAATCTTTCAGAATCTAAACTCAAACTATGCGTTTTATCCTCACTATTAAAAATCAAAATATTATGATCAAATTTAATCTGCTTGGCATTTTCTAATAAATGCTCTATTTGTAATAAACCAACTTCTAGATTGATAAGATTTTCTGCTAACCAATAAGAAAAATGTTCTTTTTTTTCTAAGCTCTAATAAAATTTTGGAACAAGCAATACTAATAATACCTAATATCATAATACCAGCTACAAGCTCTATGAGCACAAAAGCCCTCTGCCTCATTGACAGCTCTTAATCTCAAATTGGCGATATACTATATCTCCATTTGTATAGCTAAGAGTTGCATTACATTTTAAAGTAGTAGTTTTAAAAATTGCATTTTGCTTGGTTATATTTTGATTTGCTATAAGATTTATCTGTGCATCGCTTATTGAATCTAACCATAACAAAATATCAAGATGGCGACTATAGTTTTTAGAAAAATCAAAAAATAGGTGCAATGCAAAAACCATTACTAGCATTGCTAATAAAATCTCTATGAGAACAAAAGCTCTCATTTACAATGCTTTTATCACTATATCTTGTTGTAGAAAAACTGGCATCAACTCTTTATTATTCAAAGTAAGTATAATTTTTAAAATTATCTTATAGCGACCTTCTTTATTAAATCTAAAGCCTTTTTTATCTAACAAATCATAATGATTTTTATATTCTTTATCATAGTAGCGAGAAGTGTATATCTCATAGTCTTTGAGTTTAAATCTAGTATTTTTAGGGATAAAATTAATTGAAATATGGTGATCTAGGTTGAGGTTAAGTATTAGTCTTTCTTTTGGATTTGACTTCTTAGAGTAAGGGGAGATAAAATTTAATGGCTTAGAATCTATAAAAGCCTTTATATCATAGTCTCTTAAAAATTCTTGCGTTAAAGGCAAAAGTATATCAATATTTTTCTCCACATCACTATAGCCTTGCATATAAGCATTGTCATTAAGATTTACTTGATGCAAAGAGATATACACTAGTGCTACCAAAAGTACAACACCAAATACAATAACACTTAAAATGCCATAAGGCCACCAAGTCTTTTGAATGCTCATTATCTTTTCCTTAATCTAGTATATATCAATAAAATCACGAGTGCTGCTATCATACCAATTATTGCTAGTCTTGCAAAATAGGCTAATAAATCTCCATTCCTATCAATTAAGCTATTGGCTATCTCTACTCCATAACTCTTAGCCAAAGCATCTGCAAAATGCACATAACCATTTAGAACGATAGCAGAGATTCTAGAAGCATCTAGCATCTCTTTTTGACTTAATGGCAACAGGGGGACCATATATTTTTGATATATGTCCTCCAAATCAATTCGATCCTTAATATCATCACTAGTATAAAAATCAATCTTTTTATCCTGTTTAATAAAAAACAATACAAAATAAGGCTTAGAAAGGCTTTGTAATGTCTGTTGAATAAACTGCTGCCTATCAATTCTACTGCTAGATGCCTGATCTTTAATTGATTTTTTTATAACGACATAAGAATGAATCTTTGTTTTTTCTAGAAGTTCAGAAGCAACATTTTCAATGGCAGCCTGTGTAGATGGGCTTAATAAAGCCCTATCTCCAAGCAAAACATCATGAGCGGTCAAATAACCATAAAGACACAATAAAAATAAAATCCCTCTTGTGCCTCTCATCTTTTAACTCATATGAAGGAAAAAATTAGGAATAAACAAAATAGCTAAAGACATAATAATCATAGCCACAATAAAACAGGCTAAAACTTTCTCAAGTAATGTAAATTTCATTTTTGCTCCTTTTCCAGCTTATAACTATTAGCATTTTCTACACTTTTCATCTTAATAGAATTTTTATCAATACTATAATAATTTGTAGATTCTTCTACTTGAGCTTGTATACCTTTTTTACCTAATAAAAATGCCAAACCTACAACTAAAATCACTGCGATAAGCAAACCTAAAAGACCATTTAATCCAAACATTTTCATCATCTCTCCTTAATCATCTAATGGCTGAAGTGAGTTAATAAAAGCATTAAGTGCCTCAATTTGTGTATCACTAAAATTAGCATAATCAAATGAAGGCATATGACCAATATGCCCTTTTTTTCCTTTCGTAAGTACTTCTCTCAAAAAGTCAACAGTAGCATATTTACTCAAATCTACCGCCATACCATCAGCACCCTTACCATCTTCGCCATGACAAGATGAGCAAGTTTGAGAATCAAATAGTTCCTTAGCCTTTTTTATTTTCTTTGCATCCATATCAGCAAATTTAATATGTGCATTAGAGATTTGTGAAAGAATATACTTTGCTATTAATTCAGAATCCTCATTGCTTACTTCTAGGGCAGGCATTTCACCAGCCATATATCCTAATCCAACACTACCATGCTTAATTACATCCATAATACCAGCTACCTTGCCCCAATGAGTGAGATTTTGTGCTCTACCATTAATGCCTTCAGCATTTACCCCATGACATTGAGAACATTTCACCAAGAAAATCCCTTGTCCCATCTTAATCTTATCCTCATCAGAAAGATTTTTCCATTTTTCTTCAAATCTCACATTATATTCACTTAGCTCTTGATTGTACTCTCCAATTTGGGAATAAGAATTTAATGGATAGCCAAAAAATATATACCAAAAACCCCATATAATCAACACAATAAAACTTATAATCCAACCTACTGGAATATCATTGGCAAACTCCGCAATTCCATCCCACTTATGACTGGTAAACTCTCCATCAGCTTTAGAATCCCGCATCTTTTTTATAAGATTTCCAACCACTACAATTGTCAATACCAAAATTACAATGGCTGCAATCAGAGCCATCATATTAATATGATCACTTAACCAACCCATTTTTATTCCTTCCTCTTCTTTCATCAATGATTTCATCATCTAGACTATCTTTTAGTGCCAAATAACCATAACGTTCATAGTCTTCTATCCCCTTTTTCTGACGAGAATAAAGACTAAAAATATAGCCATACAAAAATACAACCAACAAAACTGTAGCTATGCAATAAGCCACGCCACGCCAAACTTCTACTTCAGACATACTCAATCCCTATTTGGCTATACGTGCCTGACCCAAATGATTAAGATAAGCAATAAGAGCTACAATCTCTGGTACCTCTCCCCTAGCAAAAGATTCACTAATCTCTTTATTTTTCATATCCTCCACAATAACTGAAGCTTCTTGCATATACGCTTCTTTAGCTTCCTGTAAACTACCAAGCTTCACACCACCTTGTGTATCATAAGGCACATTAAAAACTTTTTTCTGTGTAAGTGCTTCAGCATAAGCAGTCTCAAAATCACTATTCTTTTTATAAAGATGTTTATAAGCTGGCATAATCGATCCAGGTACTACACTTTCTGGCTCCCACATATGATTAGCATGCCAATCTGTGCTTCTACTATCTCCAATTCTATGCAAATCAGGTCCTGTGCGCTTAGATCCCCATAAAAATGGTCGATCATAAGCATACTCTCCACTTAAGCTATAGGCACCATAACGATCTACTTCAGATTGAAATGGTCGAATAAGTTGAGAATGGCAGTTATAGCATCCTTCTTTAATATAAACCTGGCGTCCAGCAGTCTCAAGTACACTATATGGTTTCAAGCCACTAATAGGTCTGGCTGACTTGCTAAAGTCTGGGATTACCTCAACAATACCTGCAATAGAAAATACACATAAAAATGCCACTGTAAAAAAGAATGGATTTTTTTCTAACCAACTAAACATAAAAGTCCTCCTTAAGCGCCCATTGGTGAAGCATAGTTTGGCTCACGCTCAATCTTTTTAGCTGCAGTAATACTCATAAATACATTATAAATAAACATCATAAAACCAATTAAATACATAGCCCCGCCAATACCACGAATTACATAATAAGGATGCAGCTTAGTAACAGTATCAATAAACTGATAAGTAAGATTACCATACTGATCCACATCTCTCCACATCATACCTTGTGTGATACCAGCAATCCACATACTTGAGAAATATAAGATAATTCCGATAGTCATAATCCAAAATTGTATTTCAATAATCTTCTTGCTATAGATCTCTCGCTTAAAGATTCTTGGCAGCATATGATAAGTAGCAGCAATAATAGTAAAGCCAACCCATCCAAGAGCCGCATCATGCACATGCCCAATAATCCAATCTGTGAAATGAGCCAAGGCATTAACAGATTTAATAGACTGAATAGGTCCTTCTAGGGTAGCTAGCATATAAAATGTAGAGGCAAGCACGAGGAATTTAATTAGCGGAGATTCTTTAAGCTGATGCCACTGACCACGCATTGTTAAGAGCATATTAATGGCTGTTCCCCAAGAAGGCAGAATCAAAATAACAGAAAAAATCGAACCTAGTGTCTGTACCCAATCTGGCACTGTAGAATAAATCACATGATGTCCACCTGCCCAAATATAAACAAACATTAAGCTCCAAAATGAGAATAGCGTAAGCTTATAAGAAAAGATAGGTTGTCCAGATTCCTTAGGTAAGAAATAATAAATAATGGCAATAATTCCGGAAGTAAAAACAAAAGCAACAGCATTATGTCCCCACCACCACTGTACCATAGCATCATTACTGCCTGCATATAGTGAAATAGAATGCCAAAGACTTCCCACACCCGTAACCAAATAAGTAGGGATAGCAAGATTATTAAATATATAAAGCACAGCAATAGCTGTAAAAGTTGCAATAAAATACCATAAAGAAATATAAATTGTTTTCTCTCGTCTAACACCCATGGAACCAAAAAGACTGATTCCCCAAAGTACCCAAACCAATACCACTAACAAATCTAATGGCCAAATAAGCTCAGCATACTCTTTAGACTGGGTAAGACCTCCAAAAAGCGTTAATACTGCTAATATCATCAAAACAATATAAGACCAAAAATGCAAAAATCCTATAAAGCGTAAAAATGGATGCTCAAAATAAGTAATCTTAAGCACTCTCTGCCCTAGATAATACCATGCACACCAAATACCACTAATAGTAAAACCATAGATTATTCCATTTGTATGAAGTGGACGTAAACGACCAAAAATACCATATTCACCAGCAATATAATTTAAGCTAGGGAATGCCAACTGGAGAGCTAAAACAACACCTATTAGCATCCCAATAAACCCAAATACAAGCATAGAATATAAAAACAGCTTAGCAATGGAATAATCATACTGTAAGCTTTTTTCCTGCATAACCATCTCCTTAATTATTAAGTATAGTAGACTATGCATTATAGTTTGTTTTTCTTGTAAAAGAACTTAATTTTGTAAAAAAATTAACTAAATATTAAACCTTAATTGTTCTTTAGTAACTTCACCTCTATTTAATGCATTAAAAAATACATTACGCACTCTACTTGGGATTGAATGCGCACGACAAAAATTCTTAAATTCTTTAGACAAGCTTCCTTCACCTCTATGAGATATAAAAATATATCTCTCATTACAATCTAATACATATTTTTGAGCTAAAACCAAACTAAAACCACATCTAAATACTTCCTCTCTAGTCTTTTTGCTCATCACATACCCTAAAATTTTTAGCGCTTTATCTACAAAGTATAAATCCGTCTTATCATTTTCTCTTTTTATGATACACACACCAGCTAGCCAATGCATCTCTCTTGTACCATAAAGTCTTTTATGCTCACCCCTTAAATATCTAAAACTTTTAATAATGCCTTGTAGATTTTCTTTTATTAAAGAGTTAGCATAATTCTTTCGAATACGATTTCTAAAAAATTTCTCATCATCATTACTATCATCTATAAAAAAATCTATCTGTTCTTTTTTTAAAAATGCTAAGATTTCATCTCTTGATATTTCCCACAATGGTCTTATAATCTGATAGCTATACTCTTTAACTAATCTTTTTTCCATACACGAAAACCCCAAGATAGAGCTCAAAGACCCTCCTCTTAAAAGCTGCATCAAAAACCATTCTAACCTATCATTTAACTGATGAGCCAAAATAAGATTTTCATATCCATTTTCTACAATCACAGAATCAAAAAATTTATAACGGATTTGACGTGCTGTATTTTCAAAGTCCCTACTAATATCTGGAGAATCTAATAAAAAGAAACTTTTACTATAACGTTTACAAAGCTCTTTAGCATACTTTACTTCAAGGCTTGATTGTAATCTTGTGTGATAATCAACCATTATAATATCAAAGTCAATATGCAAATCTAAAAGCAAAAAAAATAAAGCTGTAGAATCTACGCCTGCTGAAAATGCAAGTATATTTTTTCTATCCCTTAAGTATGTTAAACCATCAAGTTGCATATCTATATTTTCTTTAAAACACGCGCAAAGATCATACCCTCTTTAACTTCGCTTACCACCGCCTCATAATAACCATCTATTAAATCCCCAATCTCACTATCATTTACCAAAATTTCACCATCTACCTCTGGTGCCCAATTTAATGCACGTGCATGGTAAAAATACTCACTTATTTCACTCTTACCTTCAATGATGATATTTAGTTTTTTACCTATCATATTTTTCAAAATCTGCTTTTGAGATTTTTGTAAAATCTTATCTAGGGTCTTGATTCTGGCATTTATTACTTTTGTTGGAATTTTTAATTCCATATCATAAGCTAAAGTTCCTTCTTCAGAAGAAAAAGCAAAAATATTCAATCTATCAAACCCAAAATCTCTTACAAAATCACATAATTCTAAAAACTCCTCTTCACTCTCACCAGGATGACCTACAATTATAGTACTTCTAACAAAAGAATCTGGCACTGTGCGCATAAACTCTAAAAGCTCTCTATGCTTACTAGCACTCACGCCTCTTTTCATCCTCTTTAGCATCCCCTCTGCAATATGCTGAATTGGCATATCAAAATAATTAACAAATATTTTTGATCTAGCAATAGCCTCAATCAACTCTTTTGTAGTTGTAGATGGGTAGAGATAAAGTATCCTTGCACTCCTTGCCAAACCCTGTCTATCGATGGCTTTAACAAGCTCAATAAGCCCATTTTTCACTCCCTTATCTCTTAAATAAGAGCTAGAATCTTGTGCAATAAAAGTGAAATCCTGATAACCCTTTTGACAAAGATTTTCCACCTCTTTAAGTACAGAATCTAATGTACGCGAAAATAACTTACCCTTAAAACTTGGAATGGCACAAAAACTACAAGCCTGATTACAACCTTCAGATATCTTGATATAAGCATGTAAATTAGAACCTGTAATAATACGATTCTCATCCTCACTAATTAAAAAAGTAGATTTAGAGAGCATTCCCTTTTTTTGTCTGATCATTTCATCAATGCGATCATAATCTCCCACTCCAGTAATAATATCTATTTCTGGAATCATTTCTTGCAACTCTTTGGCATAGCGTTGAGTGAGGCATCCGCTAGCTACGATTAAAGCATCTTTTTTACGCCTTGAAGCAGCATCTAAAATTACACCTATGCTTTCTTCTTTGGCTGACTGAATAAAACCGCAAGTATTAATAATAATTACATCCGCAAGTTCTATAGTATCAATAATTTTATAATCCTTAAGTGCGCCAAGCATCACTTCAGAATCTACTAAATTTTTTGTACAGCCTAAAGAAATTAAGTGTAAATTCCTAGTCATTTGATGCCCTATTTAGCATATCTACTTCCCAAAAAAAATCTATCCACTCTCCTGCTTCTCTTACAAAATAGTCTGCCACAATCTTTGCATTTGGCTTCTGAAAGATCACGCCTATAGAAAAGCTACTCTCTGGAAAACTTGACCTTAGCTTTTGCATAACCACACTTGCGCTATTACCACTATCTATAATTTCATCTAAAATTAAAATTTTTTTATGTTCTTTTTTAATCACTGGCATATTCTCTAAAATAAGTGAGCTTTGTACCTTATGATCACTATAAGAAATAGCATTAAGACTATAAACTGCGCGTATATTCCAGGCAAGCCCGAGCATATGACTCATAGTCATACCGCCACGAGCAATGCACACTAACGCATCAGGAATACCAATTTGTTTTTCTACCTTATCTTTCAAAATCATCAAATCTTTTAAAAAATCTTCATATGAATAATACATCTTTACCCTTTAGATTAAGGCTCATATTATACAATTAAATACCTATTTAAGGGCTAAAAATCCACATTCAAAGCAAGATAATATCTCCTTCCCTCTCTTACATAATTATAATTATTAAGATAAGATATTGAACCTCCTGCAGATACTGCCACATAATCAATAAAGCTATGATTTAAAAGATTATAAACTCCAAAATGTAGTTTCAAGGATTTAGTAATGGCATAAGAGCCACCCATATGTAAAAGAAAATAAGGTTTATAGTACTCACTTAATCCTGGATTAGCTGCCCTGAAAGCCTGTAAAGTACTAAGAGTATTTCCTCTTCCTACTATCTGTGTGCGCAACTGCTTAGCCTTAAACTCTCCTCTTAAATATAGACTTAAATCCCTATAACCATAAGTAATAGCACTATTTAACGTATGCATAGGAATATCTGTAAGAGGCAATCCCTTAGCTGTACCTGATGTCTGCATTGTTTTATTAAATGTATAGGAAGTATTAATCCCTATATTTCCAAAACCCATATCCAAGGGCTTAAGCGCAAAATAGCTTTCTAATCCATATGAAATAGCCTCATCTGCATTGATACTATAATTGCACTGTCTAAATCTTAAGCTAGTATTATCAACTTGACAAATTCCTCCACCAGGAACAGGCACCATAGTCCCATGAGATACTCCCACACTTTGAATCTTATCTTGAAACTGAATAAAAAATACACCTAAGGAAGCCTCTGTGAAATTAGTTTCATTGAAAATATTTACTTCATAATTTATAGAGCTTTCTGGTTTTAAATTAGGATTACCATAAGTTGGGATTGTGCCTTGTCCTGTAAGTCCATTTATACCTCTCACTAGCTGAGAAACCGTAGGGGTTTTATATCCTGTAGAAATCCCTCCCTTAAATATCAAATCTCCTATTGCTGATTTTGAAAGGGCATTATAAACTGCATAGATTCTAGGTGAAGCATTAAAACCGAAAGCCGAGTTATAATTTTCTCTAAGTCCTAAAGTAATAGCTAATTTTGATGTTAGATGAGTTTCATTTTCTGCAAAAAAACTAAAATTATGCTGAAACATAAAAGGATCTGGCACTACCCTATCATGCAATGAGGTAAAAAAGTAGCGTCCACCTATACTGATTGTGCTAAACTCACCAACATCAAATACACTCTTATGATCCAATAATACATCTCCACCCAATAAATCCCTATTTTGACCTACAAGAGGGCTATTTGAGGGGACTGCTGTGGTTGTGATTACTCGACCAGCATTTAAGATAGAAATATACTGAATGCTTGTATCTGTACGTATAGAATCATATTTTCCTTGATGGGCTAAAATCAAATTATTTCGAGTAAAAAATAAATTTTTATCATAACCACCCCTTACCCCCACTGTGCCTAGCAAATTTTGAGAGTTATCATACCACTGTAGACCATGATCAATATCTACATAAAAATAGTTTTTAGAATCTGGTACATAACCCAATCTAAGTCCCAAACTAGAATTATTATTTTGACTTAATCCAACAATAGAATTGCGTCCTACTGATATATTATCACCCATTGCACTAGGTACTATTTTTAGTGCACTATCAGGGACTTTTTGCCTATACTGCTCTCTTAGCCTAAAAGAAAGAGAATATTTCTTATCCTTATCTAGTGGTCCAGCTATAAAAAGTCCCAATCCATATAAATGACCAAAAGCACTCTCTTCTTGCAAGGTAGTATCTAGCGTCAAATTTCCTCCCCACTTATCAAACTGCTTTTTAGTGATAATATTCACAATTCCACCAATTGCATCACTTCCATAAAGAGTAGAGGCAGGTCCTTTAATCACCTCAATTCTCTCAATAGCTGAAATAGGCGGCATAAAACTCGTTATTACCTCGGTAAAACCATTTGGAAAACCTGCTGTAGTTGTATTTTGTCTCTTACCATCCATAAGGATTAATGTATAGTTACCACCCATTCCACGAATAGAAATGTCATAACCACCAGTCTTACCTACTCCCTGATCAATACTTACTCCTCCTATAAATGAAAGCGCCTCTGCCAGATCTCTTACTGGTCTATTTTTTAATTCTTCGCCTGTTAGTACTGACATTGAAGCTGGTGCATCTCTCAACTCTTGATTAAAACCACTTGCACTAGCAACAATTTTATTTAAAGAATAATCTTGAGTATTATCAATTTCTTGAGCAAATATATGAGATAACATACCTACAAAACTACCAAAGCTTAATCTAATAATTCTATTCATATTAACTCCTTATTAATTATAATAATGATAATTATAATTAATAAATAAAGATTTTTGGCAAAAATTTTTATTAAAATAAAAAAATAAGTAAAAATCTAAAGAGCTAACCTCCAGAATCTATTTTTTAAAAAACTTAAAATAGCCATTTATCACATTTCTCTGTTCTGATCTAGCAATCACTAAATCTCCACTTTTGGCATTCTGTCTTACACAGCTTCCTGCTGCGATTAATACATTAGAATCTATTTTTAATGGAGCAATAAGCTGACAATCACTGCCTATAAATACATTTTCTCCTATTAAAGTTTGATGCTTTTTCTTTCCATCATAATTGCAAGTTATCACACCTGCACCCACATTACTTCCTCTGCCTATCTCACAATCTCCAAGATAACTCAAATGCCCAGCCTTAACTCCACTAAGTTTGGCTGATTTTGTCTCGACAAAATTGCCAATATGTGAATCTTTAATCTCACATTTTGGTCTAATATGTGCCATGGGTCCTATATCACTATTTTCTATCACACTAGATTCCACCACGCTATGAGCCTTAATATGAGTATTTTTAATCACACTTTTACCTGTAATCCTTACTCCCTGCTCAAGTACACACTCTCCTATAAACTCTACTTGACAATCTATATAAATACTCTCTGGCATATTCATTATGACGCCATTCTCCATTGCCCTATTTCTTAGACGTTTAAGCATAGTCATTTCTGCTAAGCTTAAGTCCAGTTTTGAATTTACCCCCATAAAAGACTCTGCCTTGCCTTCTATGACACCTACCTTTATACCTGATTTGACACATTGATGGATTAAATCTGTAAGATAATATTCTTGCTGGGCATTAAGATTTTCAAGTTTGGGTAAAAACTCTTTTAAAATATCTTGATCACATACATAGATTCCAGCATTAACAAGCTTAACCTCCCTATCCTCTAGGCTGCAATCTTTATCCTCAACTATAGCTTGCACACTTTGATCCTTTATAATCACACGCCCATATCCACTGGGGTCATCTAATCTAAAAGCACTCACGACCATCGGGCTATTTTCTTTAATCAAAGCTTCTAAATCCTGCTTTTGGATTAATGGCATATCTCCATTTAAAATTAAAACACGCTTATTTTTAAAATCAATAGGCATTTTAGCTTCCTCTCCTCCTCTCATAAGAGCTCCGCCAGTACCTGGAAATCTCTGTGCATCTTGGATATGAAAATAAATCCCTGAATATTCTTGCTCAATCTCTGCTTGAACACGCTTAGCCTGATGATGCAAAATCACATGGACATCATCACTAATAGCCAAAGCAGAATCTAAAATATGAGCCAACATACTCTTACCAGCAATCTTATGCAAAACCTTGGGTAAATCTGACTTCATCCGACTGCCCTTGCCTGCAGCCATAATTACCACTGAAATATTCATATTTCCTCCTTAAGAGATTTCAAAAAAGCCTTGTGCATTAAAAAAAGGTTTATTTACTCTTATATATTCGCCATTACTTTGAAGCTCATAAAGATGACTATCTTTTAATTGAGTCTGTAAAATAAATTCAAGCCTAGAACCAAGTCCACTTTTTTTCAGTCCATACAAAAGCTCTACCCTGCGTATCAAATTACGTGGCATTAAATCCGCGCTTGAAAAATATACACACTCGCTATGTTTAAAAAAGTAGATTCTAGCATGCTCTAAATATCTTCCTACCAAAGAAAATACAGATATATTCTCACTCACTCCTTGAAGCTTTGGCACTAAAGTACAAATTCCTCGAATAAGCAAGTCTATTTTTACACCCTTTTGTGAAGCCTCATAAAGTGCTAAAATTACATCACTATCTACTAGAGCATTTGCTTTTAAAATAATATGCCCTTCTTTACCATGGGAGGCTTCCTGTTTAATTAACTCTAAAATCTTTGGTTTAATCTGCATAGGTGAAAGGCTTAAATTTTTTAACTTTGTCTTATGTGCAAGTCCAGTAGATAAAGAATGAAATAGCTCTAAAACATCCTCTGTAATGTAATTATCTGCACTAAAAAAACTAATATCTGTATAAACCTTAGCACTTAGGGGATTGTAGTTACCTGTAGAGATGTGAGCATATCTTTTTAAGCTATCTCCTTCCTGACGAATAACCAATGCAACTTTAGCATGAACCTTAAGATGAGGAAGACCATAAATAACATGTGCTCCAGCCTCTTCAAGTGCACGTGCCCAATGCAAATTATTCTCCTCATCAAATCTAGCCTTAAGCTCAACTAAAACACTTACCTGCTTGCTCTCTGCAGCTCTAATTAAAGCCTCTACAATTGGCGAATCTTTACCCACGCGATAAAGAGTCATACGAATAGATAACACATTTTCATCTAAAGCAGCTTGTGTAATAAAATCTATAACACTATCAAAAGAATCATAGGGCTGAAACAATAAAATATCCTGCTTTTTTATCTCTTCATACAAATCACAATCAGCATAAAGTTTTCTTGGAGTGAAGGGCTTAAAACACAAATATGCAAAATCTTTTTGATCAACTATTTCCCATAAAGCCCCCTTATTTAAAATACCAGAAGAATAATATATATCCACGCCCCCATAAGTCTCTTTATTGCCATCTTTAAAAAAACTTTTTTGAGCAAAAGAATCTGCCCAAAAAAGCTCTCTTCCACTAAATTCTAGTCTTACAATTTGACCATTTCTGCGAGCCTTAAGTCCCTCACTCATCACTTGTAAAAAATCATCAGCCTCTTCTTCTTCAATTTCAATATCTGCATTTCTAGTTACACGAAAAAATAAAAATGAACGCGCCTTAAACCCGGGGAATAACTCTTGTGCAAATGCAGCGATAATAGATTCTATGCTTACAAAAATACCCTTGCCACAAGATACAAAACGTTTCAATACACTAGGGATCTTAATCAAACCATAATGAATATCTCCTGCACTCTCTAACTCTAATGCCAAAGTAAAACTAAGATTAGACATATGAGGAAATGGATGGGTAGAATCAACTACAATAGGTACAATTACTGGATAAATAAAATGCTTAAAATAATTTCTCATTTCTGATTTTTGCTCATTATTAAGCTCGCAAAAATCTAGTAAAAAAAGTCCTTCTTTTTTTAAAGATTGGATAATTTCATCATACAAAGCATCAAGTTCAATTTGTTCAGAATAAATATATGTCTGTATCTTATCTAGCTGATCTTTAATGCTTAATCTATCTGGAGCAATCTCTACCATACCCTGTGCATAAAGTCTTTTAAGACCAGCAACCCTTATCATATAGAATTCATCCAAATTTGTCCCATAAATAGCCAAAAACTTTAGACGTTCTAAAAGAGGTAAAGAAACATCTTTAGCCATATTTAAAACACGCGTATTAAAAGCAAGCCAAGAAAGCTCTCGATTGAAAAAAAAATTTGGATTACAAATTAAATCTGTATCACAGGATACATTTGACATAATACTCCTTAACTCAAAGCCCAATAACTATAAAATGCTATATAATAACCCAAAAGTGCAAAAATATAAGCTACGATACTTGTAAAAATAAATAACCCAAATACGCTCTTTATTCCTCCACTCTCTCTACCAAAAGTAATTACAGCAGCAAAACAAGGAATATAGAAAATAATAAAAATAATAAATGCGACTGCTGTTGGCATCGATATAGAATTTCTAATAGCTTGTTGCAAACCCTTAGAGCTTTCATCTTGAGAATCACCCAAAGCATAGAGCACACCTAGTGTAGATACCAATGTTTCCTTAGCTGCAAATCCTGTAATAAGAGATATAGAAAGTCTCCAATCAAAGTGCATCGGACTAAAAATAGGCGCTATTATTTCTCCAAGCCATCCAGCATAGCTATGACGAAGCAAATTTTCAGAGTATTCATTCTTAAGATACTGGATTTCTTGTTGTTTATATTCAATACTCATTGTACTTTTTTCTACTTGTTCTATTTTTTGAGTATATTGCTGTTTTATAGTCTCGCTTTTAGGGTATTGAGCCAAAAACCAAATCAAAACTGCACCAAATAAAATAAAAGTCCCTGCTTTCTTTAAATACATCAATACTTTTGTATAAATACTAAAATATACCAACCTTAAAGAAGGTAGACGATATTTTGGCATTTCCATTACAAATGGCTCATCTTTTCCTGAAAAAATAGTCAATTTCAAAAATTTAGCCATCAATAAAGCCACCACTGCCCCTAAAACATACACACAAAAAAGCACAATTCCTGCATATTTATCTGGAAAGAATGTCCCAATAAAAAGTACATAAATAGGTAATCTAGCACTACAACTCATAAACCCTATGACAAAAAGTGTGATGAAACGCTCATTTTTATTTTGTAAAGTTCTAGTAGCCATATAGGCTGGCACAGAGCAGCCAAAACCGGTTACAAGAGGAATAAAACTCTTACCATGCAATCCAAATTTATGAAAAATCCCATCTAATAAAAAAGCTACCCTTGCCATATATCCTGTACTCTCTAACAAAGAAATGCCTAGATAGAGAATTACAATTAAGGGTAAAAATGAAATCACTGCTCCTACCCCACCAATAATGCCATTACCAATCAAAGAACCAAGCTCTTCATTAGGTATAAGCTCTGCGACAAAATCCCCAAGGTCTGCGATACCAGTATCAATACTATCTTGAAAAAATCCTCCAACAAGAAAACTAAGATTAAAAACCATAAACATAAAAAATAAAAAGATAGGCAACCCGAAATACTTATGTAAAAATACTTTATCAATCTTTCTAGTAAGACTAATAGATGATGAATTTTGCCTCACGCACTCTTGGATAGCACCACGTATAAAAGCACTCTCATCATTTAAAAAAATAGTGGCAATGTTTGGATTATCCATATGTTTGCTCAAGGTCTCAAGAGCTGATTTTATCTTTGGCATTAGTTCTAAATAAGCAGGCTTATTGTGAAGAAAATCATAAATTTGCTCATCCTGACTTAAAAGCAAAATAGCAATTGTTCGATTAGTATAGTTTGGATTATTGTCTAAAATAAACTTTTTAATCTCTGGATAATCTCTATTATCTAAAAAAACACTTATTTCTTTGATTCTCTCTTCTAGTTCCTGGCTATAAAAATATTTAGGTGGACTAAAAGGGCTGGTATACAAATTTAAAATCTCATCTAAAAGCTCACTTTTATCATTATTCTGTACTGCTGATGTAGGAATACACTTTATCCCGAGGATATTAGAAAGCTGATTAGAATCTATATGAATATTTTCCTTCTTAGCCTCATCAGTCATATTAAGTGCAATTAGACACTTTTTTTGCAGATTCATTACTTGTACACTTAAGGTAAGATTTCTTTCTAAATTTGTAGAATCTACCACATTTAAAATTACATCATAGTCTGCATTTTTTAAAAAGTCTTTAGTGATTTTTTCCTCTTGAGTAAAGTCGTTTAATGCATAAGTACCCGGTAAGTCAACAATAGTAAAAAGAGTGTTTTTATAGACTAAGGAAGCCTCCGCTTTTTCTATAGTCACTCCACTAAAATTTCCAACCTTTAGATGTGCACCAGATAAATTATTTATCAAAGAAGTTTTGCCAACATTTGGCTGTCCAACAAGCGCTATTTTGATTTCTTGCATAATTTTAACCCTTTTAAAGGCTTTCTTTATATTATAGTTAAATAATTTTAATAATTATTATTGATAAAGATAAAATAGCAAATAAATCAATCCTCTAGCTAAAATCCTGTCCTCAAAATAATAGAAGCTCTTTTATCATAAAGCACAATATCTCCTCCCCTAAGCACAATATTAAATCGACCATTAAAAACCCTTAAAAAAGATTGTTCAAGTTTCATAATATTTGGTTCACATGCCTTTCTTGTAGAGCCTCCAGAGGCAATTTCAACCATATTTCCCGATTGTCTCATTGAACCAAAAAAACTATTACATCCAACATTACCACTATAGCCATCTCTACCAAAGCTAATTCTTCCCCTAATATCAAAAAAGGCATCATTTGTCTGAACACCTATAATTTCATAATTCCCATTAAGATAAATATTATTCCCAAATATCAAACCCATAAACATACAAAATATTAAAGATACTCTATTCATATTTCATCCTAAATCTTTATAATTTTTCCGCCTTCTAAAATTGCTTTTTTACTGGCTATCATCTCACTTATTGTTTTTTTGAAAAGCTTCTTACTAATACCAAAAACCCTGGCAATATCCTCTGGTGAAGAATCATAGTTAAACTCAAGTACTCCTTCTTGCTGAAGCATTTGTTTTACTATATTCTTTTGTTGATTAGCATCTAGCCTTAAGTCTAGCTTGCCATCTGTCCTTATTTTATTAATTTGTACACTCACCCAATCAAAAAGCTTAGGCTTAAAAACAAGATTATCATGATATAAAAGCCCATAGTATTGTCCTTCTACAACACATCCAAAGCCAAGAGGAGTGCGCTCAAATACAAGAGCTTTTCTAGTTATATAAAGATTCTTCAACCTAGCAGGTTTTAAATATTCCTTTATTCCAAGTCTAGCTATTAGACGCTTTTGTTTATCTAATGTGATAAAAACACCAACCTTATCTGCAAGATTAAATCTAGCCGGATTCTTACTTGGCATAAAAATATGTTTATCCAACCCTAAATCCAAATAACAACCTTCTTTGACAATATCGCATATCTCCAAAACAGCAACCTCATCACGCAAAGCAAAAGGAGTTTGTGTCGTAGCTATTATTCTATCTTCAGAATCAGTATAGAGAAAAACATCTAAATATTGGTCTATTTTTGCATCAATAGGAACAAACTTTTTAGGTAAAAGCACTTCTTCAAACAGCTCATTAACTAAATATGCTCCCTGCTTAGCAAAACGCATCAATCTTAAATGATTGATGCGACCAATCTCAAAAGACATAAGACTTATTCATCCATTTCATAAATAAATGGTACGCCCTTAATCAGTGCAGAATCTGCAATTTTTCTTGTGATGTTTTCAACTTTCTGAAGCTCTTTCTTATCTGGATTCTTAGCTACATAAGTATTTGCATAAACCTCTTGAAGTAAAGCCACTTTTTGCTTAGTGCTTTTAGCATTTTTAACACGTGATAATATCTCTGCTGCTTTGTCTTTAGATTGTAGACCTAAAAACGCCACCTCAACCATATAAACATTGCTATTTTTTAAACGCTCATTAATATGACGAAGCTCATCTTGACAATGCGGGCACATAGGATCAGATACAATATAAGTTATTTTCTTTACTCCCTTAGTAGTTGAAGGGATTTTAATCACATAATCATCAGGAATACTTGATAAAAGTTTATTAAGCTCTTCTTTGTTTACAGTCTTATTATTTGTCTCTTGAACCTTATAAAGTGTCTCTCGCACTAGTTGCATATCCTTTTTGTCCTGTGAGAAAAAAACATCAGTCAATATAAAAAGCATATTGCCATCTTTATTTGTCACTATAGGAATAAGATTAAGAGAAAGCTTATCTTTAAGTAAAACAATGGCTAAATTAGGGTCTCCATGAAGCATAGTAACACTATCAATCTCAACTTCTTGTTTTGTCTGTTCGCTTACTAATTTACTAAGATTTTCTTTTAACCCAGCATAAGCAAATCCCATAGAAAAATATCCTATTAAAAAACCAACTAAAATTTTCCTCATAATTAATCCTTGAAGTGTAAGATGATAAAATTTTATACAACAAAGGCAAATTAATGAAAAGCAAATTATTACTCTCTGCCTGTATTATCTTATGCTTACTGCCTATTGGCTACATTTTAGGCTATATCCACAGACATTTTAGTGAGGAATTTTTCAAATATACTCTTCACTATTTTGGTCTCTGTAGTATTTATTTTCTGGTTTTGATAATGCTTTCTAGTCTTTTTATTAATAAAAATAAATTCTTTCACATAAAAATTATAAAACTACTTGGTATCTTTACATTTTTTTATACTATAGCTCATATTGGCATCTATATACTATCTGAAATCAATCCCGCTGACTTTTTTTCAGAGATTTTTAAACGCGCTTATCTTTTTTATGGATTTCTATCTTTTATATTTATTGGCATTTTAGCTATCAGTAGTATCTTTTGTAAAAAGCTTTTCAAACATCTTAGCTCACTTGGCTATATTTGTGGAATTTTAGGAAGTATACATATGATGCTAGCCTCCAAAATCCCTTCTATTTTATCCTATATTTTTTTTGCTATATTTTTACTTTTACTTTGCCATAGACTTATAAAGAGGAAAATATGATTATCATCCCTGCTCGCTTACAATCTAGTCGCTATCCACAAAAAATGTTGGCAGATATTGCTGGTCTGCCTCTAGTTGTCCGTACAGCCAAAAATGCCGCAAAAGTTGATGAAGTAATTGTAGCCTGTGATGATGAAAAAATTTTAGAAGTATGTAAAATGCATAAAATATATGCCATCCTTACAAGCAAATCTCATAGCAGCGGTACAGATAGATGCGCAGAAGCCTGTAGAATCTTAGGATTAAGAAATGATGAGATTATCCTTAATATTCAAGGGGATGAGCCATTCTTAGAATCTTCTGTTATACAAACGCTTGCTGATCTTACTTGCCAAACTCCATTTATGGCCAGTCTGGCTAAAAAAATTACATCTAATGACAGCTTAGATCCAAACATTGTTAAAGTTATTTTAGATTCTAAAAACTTTGCTATCTATTTTTCACGAGCACCTATTCCATATTTACGCGACAAAAATCAAACCCTACCAACCTATCTTGGACATCTAGGCTTATATGGCTTTAGAAATGAATGTCTGCAAGAATTTTGTGCATTAGAAAAAAGTGAACTTGAAGAAATAGAAAAATTGGAACAACTTCGTGCTATCCATCATCAAAAACCCATCAAAATAGCCGTTGTACAAACAGAAAATATCGGTATTGATACAGAAGCCGATTTACAACGTGCAAGAATAATGCTACAAAATACAGAATGCTAAAATCTCTTATCCTTTTTATCCTTACTGCTTTATTTGAAGTGGGTGGTGGATTTTTAATATGGCTGTGGATAAAAGAACACAAACCTTTATACTTTGGCATTATTGGTATGACTGCCTTGATTTTATATGGCATATTAGCCACACTGCAAAATAATGAGTTTGGAAGAATATATGCAGCTTATGGGGGGATTTTTATTGTTTTCTCCATACTCTGGGCTATGGGCTTTGATGGTTTTAAGCCTGATAAATGGGATATGATGGGTGTGGGATTAATCCTACTTGGTATTTTTATGATTATGTATATACCACGAAAATAAAGGACTTATATGGGATCATTTAAGGCATCTCGCATTATTATGCTTCTAGCACTAAGCTCATTTTGTATGGGTGTTACAGAATTTATTATTGCGGGCATATTGCCAGATATTGCCAGTTTTTTTCATATCTCTCAATCTAGTGCTGGTTGGCTTGTTACCATCTATGCAATCGGTGTAGTACTAGGTGCACCCCTGCTATCCATTCCTCTTTCACATACCGATCGTCGTACGCAACTTCTAATAAATCTGATTGTTTTTATTTTTGCACATCTTATCTTGGTGCTAAGCAATAATTTTACCACAAGCCTTATAGCCAGATTTATAGCAGGCTGTATGCACGGAGTTTTTTTTGTCAATGCCACTTTAACCACGCTCATTATCGCGCCTAAAGGCAAAGAAAATCAATCTCTAGCTCTTATGGCATCAGGATTGACAATAGCGCTTGTTAGTGGTGTCCCGATAGGAACATTTGTTGGACATATTTTTGGTTTTAAAAGTGTTTTTTTACTTATTTGCATTTTAGCCCTTATTGTCTTTTTAGGAGTATGGATATTAATGCCAAAAGATATACCAAGCACCCCGGCACGTTTTGATTTTCTTATTAAATCTATTCAGATTCCACAAATGCTCAAAGTATATGCTATTACTGCTGGTACTTGTGGAGCTGCTTTTGTACTTTATACTTATATGGCTAAGTTCTTACTAGAAATGGCAAATTTTTCTCAAGAAAGTATAGGTCTATTATTTTTACTCTATGGATTTAGCGCTATTTTAGGAAATCTTTTTGGTGGCAAACTTACAGATTCCAAAGGATGCATCATGGCTCTTCGTATTATTCTTTTTGGACAAGTTATATTTTTTGCCCTAATGGCTTTTAGCATACATTCTAAGGCTCTTTTATGTATCAATCTATTTTTAATGGGATTTTGGGCATTTGGTGGTATTGCCCCACTTAAAACATTGGCTATGTTAAGTGCAAAAAAATATGCCAAAGATTTTAGCGAAGCTGCAGTCAGTATTAATGAAGCATCATTTAATGTAGGAATTGCTCTTGCTAGTTTCCTTGGTGGACTTGTAGTAAGCTTAATTGGAATTGGGGCTAATCCTTTTTTTGCATCACTCTTTGCCTTACCGATATTAATTTTAGTACTCTGTACTAATCGAAAAATCTAGTTTGAATCTCTTTTAAATATTTGATACATACTTTTTATATCTTTCTTCTACTAGGTTACAAAATGTAGTACTTCTCATACTAATTTTAAACTTAATTTTGATTTTATATAAGAAATGCTATAGCATAGAGATAAAAACAAAAAGGAGTAAATATGGTTTTCAAAAAAAATCACACTTTTCTTAGGCATAAGTTTTAGTTTTTTAGGACTACAAGCAGCTAGCTATCCACCCATAAAAGATTCTAATGGTTCAGGACTAGCGATGAGCTCAAGTGCTTATTGCACAAAGATAGGCAAAGATGTCTTAAATTCTGGTGGCAATGCTATTGATTCTGCAGTAGCTATAGGGTATTGTCTGGCTGTGGTACACCCTGCTGCTGGCAATATCGGTGGAGGAGGATTTGCTCTTATTCATCTAGCAAATGGAGAGAATATAGCTCTTGACTTTAGAGAAAGAGCGCCACTTAAAGCTACAAGAAATATGTATCTAGATAAAAATAATAACCCCATACCTGATGCCTCTACTATAGGATATTTATCTGCTGGTATACCTGGTACAGTAAAAGGTATGAGTGCTATGCTTGAGAAATATGGTACAAAACAACTATCTAGTCTGATAGCTCCAGCCATTGAACTAGCAGAGAATGGTTTTGTGCTAACTGATAGACAAGCCCAAACAATGTTAGAAGCTAAAGACAATTTTGCAAAATTTAAATCTTCAAGAAAATATTTTCTTAAAAATGATGGTAGTACGTACAAAGGTGGCGAACTCTTAGTGCAAAAAGATTTGGCAAATACATTAAAATTGATACAGCAAAAAGGTGAAAGTGCATTTTATAAAGGTGAAATTGCTGATTTAATTGTTAAAGATATGGAGAGGAATAACGGCATTATTACAAAACAAGATTTACAAAACTATAAAGTTGAGTGGCGAAAACCTTTATATGGGACTTATAGAGGTTATACCATTATTGCTATGCCACCACCAAGTAGCGGTGGGGTACATATCCTTGAAATTCTAAATACATTAGAAAATACGGATTTAGGCAAACTAGGCTTTGGCTCCTCACAAAGTATCCACCTTATCGCAGAAGCAATGAGACAAGCCTATGCTGATAGATCTGTATTTTTAGGAGATCCAGATTTTGTAAATGTGCCAGTAAAAGAGCTTACTAGTAAGGAATATGCCAAAAAAATTTTCTCATCTATCCAAAAGAATAAGGCTACTCCAAGCAATCTCATCATCCCGGGTATGGGAATAATTAAGCATAACGATATGCCAAATCTCAAAGAAGGCAATCATACAACACATTATTCAGTTACAGATAAATGGGGGAATGCAGTAGCAGTAACTTATACCATTAATGCTAGCTATGGTTCTGCTGCCGCAATTGATGGAGCTGGATTTTTATTAAATAATGAAATGGATGATTTTTCTATAAAACCCGGAACAGCTAACCTATATGGACTAGTAGGCGGAGATGCTAATGCAATAGCGCCTAACAAAACACCATTAAGCTCGATGTCTCCTACAATCATTCTAAAGGATAATAAACTTTATATGGTAGTTGGTAGTCCTGGTGGAGCTAGAATCATTACTACAGTATTACAAGTGATACTCAATGTTATTGATTATAAAATGGATCTTGGAAGGGCTGTAGAATCCCCTAGATTTCATATGCAATGGCTACCTGATGAAATTCGCATAGAGCCCTATGGCATGACTAAAGATGCACAAAACAATCTACAGAAAATGGGATATAAAATCACAGAGCTTCCGGATATGAGAGATGTTAATGCAATTATTAAAGATCCAAATAATGGAATTTATTATGGCGTAGGTGATCCAAGAAAAGAATTCTAGCTAAGTGGGGCTTAACCCCACTTTAGTCTACTTTAAGAATAGTAATAATATCTAATGCAACTTGCTTACTAAGATCTTGAAGCGAAGCAATATTTTGTGAGACTTTATCTTTTTTAATAATACCCATTTTAAGTGTATTTAACTTAGAATCGCTCACTCTATAAGATACCTCTACTACTGCTTGATTATCCAAAAAGCCTAAAAATAAAATCTTGACAAAAACAATCCTATCCATATACTGCATACTACCAGCATCTAAATTAATACACTCATTAAGCGCATTTTTAATGAGAATATTTTTAAACATCTCTTTAGGATTATCTACCCAAAGAGTATTCTCAACAACAGAAGTTTGACCATTCTTTTGTTTTTTTATTACATTGGGTGTTTCAAAAGATGAAACACTTGAAATTCCACCTAAACCAATATTGGCAAAATGATGGCAAGTTTTAGAATCAATCTCACTTATATCTAAATCATAATAACTTTTTTTAGGAATTTCTGATTTAATTTTTACATCAACACAACCATTAATAAATATAGCTAATACAAGCAGGACAAAATAGATACCTTTCATTTTTTCTGCTCTCCAAAAAGGGTATTATAAGGATCTTTTTCAAACTTTTCTAATACGTTACTGCCACGCTTAAAAAATTGATCCATATAATTTAAACTAGTATTTAAACGAAGCATTAAAGGATTAAGTATTTCTCTAATATTATAATCCCCATTTTTTACTTGAGTATTGAGATTCCTAATCAATTCATCTAAATCTAAACTAAGCCTATCGATAGTATTGATAATTTTGCCAGTATTATTAAGATTATTCTCACTTAATAAGACTTTCATATTCTTTAATAGTTCCAAAATTTCTGCACTTGCTTGATCTGCCTTATTGCCCAATCTACCAAATAAACTCGGTTCAAACTTTAATACCGCTTTATCTTTATCCTTAATAAAAGGGGCATTCTCATTTTGCTTCAATGACAAGAAATTCATCCCTGCCAATCCTTGAGAATCTACTATTAAACTAGATCCCTCACGCACTGGAATTATATCCTTAATCCTTACATCTATTCTCACTACACCCAAATGATCAGAATCAAAACTAATATTAGCAACTCCTCCAACACCAATCCCCTTATAACGTACTGGAGTATTAATCCCAAGTCCACTAATATCATGGGTCGTATAAACTACATAATGTCTATAATGCTTGTCATCAAAATTAAATCGACCCATAATAATAATAAAAATTACTAATGCTGCAAAAATGGTAAAAAAGATGATTCCGATAAATAAAAAATTTACGCGTCTTTCCAAAATCTCTCTCCTCGAGTGCAGTTAAAAAGATTATCCCTATCAATACCTTTCTTATTAGAATGTGCAGAAAACTCCTTTAAACTCCCTTGAAACTCAATCTTTGCACCCTTTAATAAAATAAAACGGTCAACAATATCATGAATTGTATCTAAATCATGGGTAATAAGCACGACACTAAAGCCATTGCTTTCTTTAATTTCTAAGATTAAATCATCAAATTTCCCAGCGCTTAAGGGATCTAGACCACTTGTAGGCTCATCTAAAAATAAAATCTCTGGATCTAACACCATTGCTCTAGCTAGACCTACACGCTTCTTCATACCCCCACTAAGCTCATAGGGATGTAAATTATATGCTTTTTTAGAAAGACCTACGCGTTCAAGCCACATTTTTGAAATCTCTGTAATGACAGATTTTGGATAACAAGAATATTCTTCTAACATCAGTCCTACATTTTCCAAAACCGTAAGATTAGAAAACAAAGCACCAAATTGAAACAATACTCCACAACGCTTAGCAATAGCATTTCGCTCCAAAAGACTTAATCGCCCTACATCAGATCCAAATATTTTGATACTGCCAGACTTTGGAGTTTGCAGCATAATAAGGTTATTTAAAAGTGTAGACTTGCCACTACCAGATCCACCCAAAATCCCAAAGACTTCATTCTTTCTTACATCAAAGCTAATATCATTATGAATAATATTAGCTCCATAAGCAGTAACAAGATGACGTACTTCAATAAGGTTTCTCATAAGTCTAACCTTGTAAAAATAATAGAAAAAACAGCATTAATAAAAATACACCAAAAAAGAGTATTAACTACTGAAGTAGTAGTTGCCTTACCAATTTGCTCTGTATCACCATATACTTGTAAACCACGAAAACAACCTACTATCGCTATAGCTGCACCAAAAAATGGGGCTTTTATAATGCCTAAAATAAAATGACTCCATCCCACACTCTCATAAAAACGTTCTGCATACTGCAAAAAACTAATACCCAATTGAGCTTTAATAGCCAACATACCAGCAAAAATACTGGCTGCATCTGCCAAAAATACCATTAAAGGCATAACAATAACAAGTGCTAAAAATCTAGGTAAAACCAAAAATTCCATTAAGCTAAAATTCATTACTCTCATAGCATTAATTTCATCAGTAATATTCATTACACCAAGTTGAGCTGTATAGCTAGAACTAGAGCGACCAGCTATAACAAGTGCTAAAATAAAAGGTCCCATCTCTCTTAAAGATAGCTTGGCTGTCGTATCAATGCTTAAAAGTGGTGCACCCATACTTTGAAGCTGTATCGCCCCTTGCAAGCTAATTGCCCCGCCAACAATAAAAGCTGTTAAAAGTGCCACCGGCAAAGCACGAAAGCCAGATTCATTAATATGATAAATAAAAGAACGCCAACGAAAACGAGAGGGATTTAGACAAGTTAAGTACAAGTAATATAATAAAAGACCTGAAAAATTAAAAAAATCTATCATATCATTGTAAAAACTTGCAAGATACTTGCCAAAAATATGCGTAGTTTTACTAGCAGGTACACAATCTTGTGTATCAAGAGGACTATGTAGAGTTTCAAAATTTAAAATATAAACCAAGATTCCTGGAGCAGCATGCCCTATCTCATAACTAATATTAGCCTTCTGCAGGATAAGTAGAATAAAAGAAATTGCATTAAAATCAACCTTAGTAGCTTCTGCAAAATCTAAAAATACATGCTTATAAGATAGAATATTTTTTTCAAAATTATTCAAAATAAATTTTGGAACTTTAAAATCCCAGATTCCCTTAATCTTGACAATGCAGCCTTCTTTTTGTGGTACAAACTCAAAAAAATCTTGCAAAATAGCCTCAATTAATTTTGCTAAAATTATAGCAAAATTCTTAATCCCAAAGCCTTATAAAAGGTTTAGGATTTTCCTTCAAAGCAAAAGGATAAAAAGCAATAATGAAACGCATATTATTTTTAGGTTTTTTTATATTTAGTAGTTTTATTCTTGCTCAAGATGAAACAGAATTTCTCAACTCTGATGATATTAAACAAATCTATCAAGAACAAGAGCTAATCAAAAAAAAGAGTGGAACTTATTTTGGATTTGGTCTAGGAATGTCTATTATGCGCCTAATCCGAGCACAAGAACCAAAACCGTACTCACCTCCTACTCCATATGATCCAATCATTTTTAGCTTTCAAACAGGTGTACAGAGTTTTTTTACAAAAAATGTTGGGGTTAGAGGTTTTATAGCCTTGGATACATTTGGCGATGAGATAAATTATGAGCTAAAAAAAACCTCCTATAAATCATTTTTTATGATGTTATCATTAGGACTAGATGCAATTATAGAGTTTGCACTAACGCAGAAAAATCAGCATTTCCTAGGATTTTATGCAGGTGCAGGTATAGGTGGAGTTATTTATGGAGATAATCAATCCTACTCTGGTTTTAAAAATCTTTATATCTCTGGAGGTTTTATTGTTCAAGGAGGTGTAGAGCTAACTCTTGCCATTCGCCATCGTATCAGCCTTGGAATAAAAATTACCCCCATACAAAAAGACATTTTTGCTCCATTTATCGAGCAAACAGATTTCTTAGGATCCTTAATGTATTCTTATCTTTTTTAAACAATTACCCCACCACCAAGCACTAAATCATCCACATAAACTACCAGTGCCTGACCTTTAGCAACTCCATAAACAGGTTCTTTAAAACGAGCAATAATCTTATCTTTATCTATCTGCAAAAATGCTTTAGATGGCACAGAACGATAACGTATTTTTACCCAATACTCCCCATTCTTAAAATCGCTAGGTAAAGACTTGTTAATAGCCTTAACTTCATGAATTGCTAGTTCTTCTTTAGTGCCTACAACAATCTCATTTTTATCTGCATGAATATCTAATACAAAATGAGGTTGATGAGCACCCCTAACATTAAAACCCTTGCGTTTACCAATTGTATATTGCATATAACCCCTATGCGTACCAATGGCTTCACCCTTAAGATTGCGCACTATTCCTTCTTGCTCAACATTTACATGCTTTTTAAGGACATCTATATAATCAGTTTCTACAAAGCAAATTTCTTGTGAATCTTTATATGTTTCTAATGTTCCAAGCCATGGCATTACAGGCAAAGCCTTGGGCTTTATCTCCTCTTTTAACATATCTCCTAGTGGAAAAATCAATCTATCAATAGCTTTTTGAGAAATTGCATAAAGAAAATAGCTCTGATCCTTACTTTTATCACGAGCCTCCCTGATACGTTTTCTTCCATCAACTTCACCAATACGAGCATAATGTCCTGTAGCAATTTTTTCACATCCTTGCTTTAAGGCTATATCTAGTGCTAAACCAAATTTCATCAATGGATTACATAATGCGCAAGGATTTGGTGTTTCACCACGCTGATAGCTATTAACAAACTCATCATAAACACGCTTTTTAAATTCCTCTTTTGCTTCAATAACTTCAAACTCGATTCCAAGATTTTCCACTACTTTATGGCAGTTACGCAAAAATACAGCGTGTTTATCTTCTCTATCATGAAGTTTAAGGTAAAAACCTTTTACTTCATAGCCTTGACTTTTCAACAAATAAGCAGAATATGAACTATCTACTCCTCCACTCATTAGTAATGCCACTTTCATTATTTATCCTTATCTTGATTACACGATTGGCAATTAAGCAAAAGCTCCATATGACATTAATTTATCATAGCGCTTTTGCACAAAATTCTTCTGTTTTTTTATCTCTTCTAAACTATCAAGAAAATATTTCTTGATGTTTTGAGCAGCAAAATCCCTATCCCTATGCGCACCTCGACCAGGCTCACTAATAATATCATCAATTAACCCAAATTCCTTAAGTGCATCTGGAGTAATTTTCATAGCCTTTGTAGCAGATTCTATTTTAGCTGGATCATTCCATAAAATTGCTGCACAACCCTCTGGAGAAATAACACTAAATACGGAATACTGCATCATTGCCAATTTATCCGCAACAGCAATAGCTAAAGCCCCTCCACTGCCACCTTCACCAATAATAATAGAAATCGTAGGCACCTTAAGTGCGGCAAATTCTTGCAAATTCTTAGCAATAGCCTCACTCTGACCTCTCTCCTCTGCACCAATACCTGGATATGCCCCAGCAGTATCTACTAACATCAAAATTGGCAAATCAAACTTTTCTGCAAATTTAGCTGCTTTAAGTGCCTTACGATATCCTTCAGGGTGAGGCATACCAAAATTACGCATAAGCTTACTTTTAGTTCCTCTACCCTTTTCCTCACCAATAACAACAACACTCTGATCCTCAATCTTTCCTAAAAAGGAAACAATTGCCTTATCATCTCCAAAATGCCTATCTCCACAAATCTCATAGGCATCCTTTAAGATAAACTCAATATAATCCATAGCATATGGGCGATCTGGATGACGAGCTAACTGCAATTTTTGATAATCGCTCATATTACCATAAACAGATCGCACCTCTCTTTCTAACTCAACTTCTAAAATCTCTTTGGCTGCATTATCCCCACGAATAACAGCCATCTCGATTTCATCTTGAATACTTTTAATTTTTTGTTCAAATTCTAAATAAATAGCCATAACTTTATATTTTTCTAAAAATCAAAACTCCATTTGTTCCGCCAAAGCCAAAAGAATTACTCATAACAGCATTAATCTCTTGCCTTCTTGCGACATTAGGGATATAGTCTAAATCACATTCCTCATCTTTTGTATACTGGTTTATGGTAGGTGGTAATACTCCTTCTTGCATTGCCATAATAGAAATAACAGCCTCTAGGGCGCCAGCTGCACCTAAACAATGCCCAATCTGACCTTTAGTGGAACTAATAAGTGGGACTTCTGAACCAAAAACCTCTTTAATAGCCATAGTTTCATAATAGTCATTATAATAAGTACTTGTACCATGTGCATTGATATAATCAATTTTCACATTAGCCATTTTAAGAGCTGCCTTCATTGCACGCACTGCTCCTGCACCACCTGGAGCTGGTGTTGTAATATGATTTGCATCTCCGCTTTCACCAAATCCCACAAGCTCTGCATAGATTTTTGCACCTCTTGCCTTTGCACTCTCATATTCTTCGAGAACTAGAGCACCAGCCCCCTCACCCATAACAAATCCATCTCGCTCTTTATCAAATGGACGTGATGCTGACTTTGGATCATCATTGCGAGTGCTTAATGCTTTCATTGCGGCAAAACCACCAATACCGACAGGACAAATAGCAGACTCAGCACCAATAACCAACATTCTATCTGCACCATTTAGCATAATTGTCTTTGCTGCTTCACCAACTGCATGAGTCCCGGCAGCACATGCAGTCACACTAGCCAAATTAGGTCCTTTTAAACCAAATTCAATTGATGTAAAACCACCAAGCATATTTACAAGTGCTGAAGGAATGAAAAAAGGGTTAATTCTTCTTGGTCCACGATCAGCACAAACTACAGAATTTTTTTCAATATTACCGAGCCCTCCTATACCAGCACCACTACTCACTCCAAAACTCTCACTAATGCTTTCATCTACTTTTCCATTACTACCCAAGATTCCAGCATCACTCATGGCTTCTTTTGTAGCCTTAAGAGCCAGTTGAATAAACCTATCTGCTTTTTTTACTTCTTTAGCATCCATAACACTCTCTGGATCAAAGCCTTCTATCTCAGCTGCTATTTGGACAGGAAAGGCCTCTGCATCAAAACTAGTAATTCTTTTAACTCCACTCTGACCATTAACAATAGATTCAAAAGAATCGCTCTTGTTTAATCCTAGCGCATTAATCATTCCTAAACCTGTCACCACAACACGACGCACATCTACTCCTTAAATCTAAACTTAAAAAATGAATTTATTGCAAGGAAGCCCCTTGCAATATCAAAGTTACTTTTTATTTGCTTCAATATAAGCTACTACATCACCTACTGTAGAAATTTTTTCAGCCTGCTCATCAGGAATTTCAATATCAAATTTCTCTTCAAGTGCCATTACAAGCTCTACCACATCTAGAGAATCTGCTCCTAAATCTTTTACAAACTCTGCTTCAGGCTTTACCTGTGCTGCATCTACATTTAACTGCTGAACAATCACTTCTTTAACTTCATCTAAAATTGCCATTTAGAACTCCTTAGCTATAATTTAAAGTTTGGGCATTGTAGCAAAATTTAGTCAAAAACACTTAATTTTTAAAATCATGCAATATAAAACTTTGCTACAAATATAGCATATCTCTCCTTAATCCTAAGCTAAAAACCCGCAATTATGGCATAATGCTTGAGTAGCTACACCATTTTTAAAACCTTCTATCATCTCTTGTAGGATTTTGGATTTTAAAATTTCTGCCAAGCTTGTTTGATTAATATCTCCAAGAGTGATGCTCCCTGCACTATCCATACAACATGGCACTACCCTCCCATCAGAGAGAATACCTATTTGCTGACTACCTCCATGGCAGTACTTTTTTATAGATTTTTCCTTTTTATATCCTGCCCACTCAAAGCTCTTAGTTATATTCAAAAAAATATATTCAGCTAGTTTTATTCTCGATCCAGCCACAAGAGTACTTTGCAAATCCTCTTGATTAAAATTTTTATCAAAAAAATTTATAATCATTTTAATTTTGTCTTGATTTTTAAATAAAAATCCATCCTGTAAACGTAGATTAATAAAACATTTAGCCTTGATATCTATATGCTTTTTACAAAAATGTAAAATGTTTTCCAAATAGTTTTTTGGCTGTGGATTATTTTTATCTAACCCAGCATCTAGCGAAAAAGCAATCTGATGAATAGATGGATGCATCAAAAGCTCATCTCTTAAAGTATAAAATCCACTTGTAACTAGATCTATCTTTCTTTGGTATTTATGTGCACAATTAATAAAATCCATGATATCTCTTCTATGCATTGGATCACCTAAAATATGCAAACACACAAGCGCTTTTTGCAATTTCTTTAATTGACTTATCTCTTTACATATTTTTTCAAAAATCCTTAAATCCATCTGCCCTCTCACACCCTTAACGCTCGGACAAAAAGAACACTTCAAGGAACAAATATCACTAATTTCAATATAAATTTTTCTCATTTCATTTCTTAAATATCATTTATTTAATCCATAAGCTAAACGATATCCAAATAACTCTAATTAAAAAATATTTCGTCACTCTTATGCTTGTAAATATTAAATTAAGTTGCAAATTCTAGCCAAATGCTCTCAATATATAAAGCTTATTTGAATAAAAACAAAATCTTTAAGCTACTTTGATATGATTACCCATTTATTAATGTTAAGATGAAGGAGAAAATATGAGTTGTGTTCTACAGATAGGAGCTGGGGGTGTAGGAGGAGTAGTAGCACATAAGCTTGCTCAAAATCGTGACACATTTAGTCAAATCATTCTTGCTTCACGCAATATAGACAAATGTTACTCTATTGCAAAATCTATTCGTGAAAAAAACTTGGGCGAAATTATTTGCGATACTGTTGATGCAGATAATCTTGATGAAATTATCAAGATTATTGAAAAATACAAACCAAAATTAGTCATTAATGTTGCCTTGCCTTATCAAGATCTCACTATTATGGAAGCTTGCCTTAAAACAAAAACACATTATCTTGATACAGCAAATTATGAACACCCAGATACTGCTAAGTTTGAATATAAGGAGCAATGGGCATATCATGATAGATTTAAAGAAGCTGGGATTATTGGGCTTCTTGGTAGTGGTTTTGACCCTGGTGTTACAAATGTATTTTGCGCTTATGCTCAAAAACATTATTTTGATTCTATTCGTACAATTGATATACTAGATTGCAATGCTGGTGATCATGGCTATCCATTTGCTACAAACTTTAATCCTGAAATAAATTTGCGTGAAGTTAGCGCCAATGGAAGATACTGGGAAAATGGAAAGTGGATCGAAACAAAGCCATTAGAAATTATGCAAACATGGGCATATCCAGAAATTGGAGAAAAAGATTCTTATCTTCTTTATCATGAAGAATTAGAATCATTAGTGAAAAATATTCCCGGCTTACAAAGAATTAGATTTTTTATGACTTTTTCACAAAACTATATTACTCATATGAAATGTCTAGAAAATGTCGGTATGTTAGGGATAAAAGAAGTTGTACATGAAGGGCAAAAAATCATCCCTATTCAATTTTTGAAAACTTTATTACCAGATCCGGCTACACTTGCTGGACGCACAATAGGTAAAACAAACATTGGATGTTATATTATCGGTTCACAAAATAGCAAAGATAAAACCCTTTATATCTATAACATCTGCGACCATCAAGAAGCCTACAAAGAAGTTAATGCTCAAGCTATTAGCTACACTACCGGTGTACCAGCTATGATCGGAGCAAAACTTATCATTAATGGCACTTGGAGCAAATCCCCTGGTGTATGGAATCTAGAGCAATTAGACCCAGATCCATTCATGGCTGAACTCAATATTCAAGGTCTTCCATGGCAAATTATTGAAAAGACTAATGACTAACAAACATATAATTAAGCCAACTATTTTGGCTTAATTATCTAGAGCAATTAAACACTCTTATTAAGAGGCTTTAGCTAAAAGTACTTTTAATTTATAAATAATCTTTTTCATCTCTTAGCTCTTTAGATTCTCACATTAAAGTATTTTCAATATATCTGCATCATTTAATAAGATAGAATTAAAGAGATATTCTGCCACTTTAGAAAACCGAGCTAGAATAAAATTTTAATAGTATAAGCACAAAGAACAAAAACCATAAAATATGGCTATTTTAATTTTTTATTTTGGCATAAGTAAGCATTACCTTTAAAATACTTACTTTAGCTATTAAGTCTTTTATATAATTTAAGAGCAGAATCTAAAAAACTCTTATTTTGATTTTTATAATCAAAAATATCAATCAACTCTTCTTTGAAAATCCCATTAAGATCAATTTCTTTTTCTTGAGATTCTACCTGACTAGATTCTTGATTTATTTTAGAATCTACATCTGCTTGCTTGTCTTTAAATCCAGACTCAAACTCATCATAAAGTACATTAAAATCTGCATTTTCTAACGATAAATGAGCAGCCACATCAAGCAAAAGCTCTCTTTCTTGCTCATCAAGCTTGCCATCAAGATACATCACTACAAGCATTAAACCAACAAAATTTAAGCGCTTTTTATACTCTGCATAAGTTGCATTTAAGAGTTTAGAATAATCTACTTCTCCACCATACTCTAAGAGCTCTTTTTCCTGTGGTTTATAATCAAATCCTGTATAATGGATACGATACCACTCTCCCATACATTGAGCTATAGCTCTTAAATATTCTTTTTTACAATTTGGTATTGACAAGATTACTGCTTGCATGGCACCAAGCTCTGTAGTAAGATACTTTTCTTGTAAACTTTCTGGTTGCAATACCTCATAAGGATCATTAAAATTTGAGATCTTTTCCTCTTGATCTCTTTGTTTTAGTGGATTTTTTAAATATTCCTGCAAGCTAATATATAAATAATAAACAACTGCCCCGGCAATGATTAATAACACAAATTCCATACTTTAATCCTTAAAACTATTTATTTCTACTTTCTCTTTTGCTTAAAATCCATCATACTTTGCTCATCTTTAATTTTGCGCATTTTCTTTAATCTCATCAACTCTTCTTTTTGCTTTGCTTCCAAAGCTTTTTTACGCTCTCTTTTCTCTTTCATATTTTGAATATATTCTTCTCGTTTTTCAGGAGATTGAAACTCAATAGGACGAACCAAAAGCACTAAAAGTAAAAATATAAATAATGCTGATGCAATTGCCATTGCTACATCATCTGTTTCGCTAATACGATACCACATAAGTCCAATAACCACAGAAAATACAAACTTTAAAAAAACTTTCATGCAAGCATCCTAACAATTTCAAAGAAAGTATTCAAAACTATGATTATACAAAAATATCTATTATGAACAAAGAGACTTAAAGAGCGTCAAAAATATAAAATGGATTTAAAAAAATAGTATAATCAGCAACAAAAACAAACATAAAAAGGAGAAAAAATGGCAAGCACTATAAATCGTCGTGATTTTATCAAAAGTGCTGCAGTAGCTTCTGCAGCATCTGTAGCTGGATTAAATATACCTACTAATCTCTTAGCCAAGGCTGATGATGTACAAAAATCATGGAAATGGGATAAGGCGGTGTGTAGATTCTGCGGAACAGGATGCGGGATTATGGTGGCTACCAAAGATGGTTCTATCGTTGCTGTTAAAGGTGACCCTGAAGCCCCTGTTAATCGCGGTATAAATTGTATCAAGGGATATTTCTGCGCCAAAATTATGTATGGTGCAGATAGACTCACTCAACCACTTTTACGCGTAAACTCTAAAGGAGAATTTGATAAAAATGGTAAATTTGTCCCCATCTCTTGGAAGCAAGCTTTTGATGTTATGGAGCAGCAATTCCGTAAAGCTTATGAAAAAGATGGTCCCAATGCTGTAGGCTTAATGGCTAGTGGTCAATATACTATTCCTGAAGGCTATGCTGCACTCAAACTTTTTAAGGCTGGCTTCAGGTCTAATAATATTGACCCAAATGCGCGACATTGTATGGCAAGTGCTGTTGTTGGATTTATGCAAACTTTTGGTATTGATGAACCCGCTGGATGCTATGATGATATAGAATTGACTGATACTATTGTTACTTGGGGTGCAAATATGGCAGAAATGCATCCTATACTTTGGACACGTATCACAGATAGACGTCTCAAAAATCCAGATAAAGTTAAAATCATCAATCTATCCACTTATACAAATCGCACTTCAGATATTGCCGATATTGAAATCATTTTTAAACCAAATACCGATTTGGCAATTTGGAATTTTATTGCGCGTGAAATTATTTACAATCACCCACAAGCTATTGATTCTGAATTTGTGAAAAATCATTGCGTCTTTAGTACTGGTTATGTAGATATCGGTTATGGTATGCGAGACAATCCAAACCATCCAAGCTTTAAATCAAGCGAAAAAGACACTGTAGAAAAACAACTACGAAAAAAATTAAGCGATTCTGAGGGAGTGAGTCTGGCTTATTTAGGACTAAAAGCAGGTGATGTTATGGAAAATAAGCATACTAAAAAACCGGATGAACACTGGGAGATTAGCTTTGATGAGTTTAAAAAAGCACTAGCACCCTATACTCTAGATTTTGTTGCTAATTTAGCACGTGGTGATTCTGAAGAAGATTTAGAAAGTTTTAAAAAGAAACTTCAAGCTTTGGCTAATTACTATATAGAAAAAGATAGAAAAGTTGTAAGTTTTTGGACAATGGGCTTTAATCAACATACAAGAGGTTCATGGGTTAATGAACAAAGTTATATGGTACATATGTTATTGGGTAAACAATCAAAACCCGGCAATGGTGCTTTCTCTCTCACAGGTCAACCTAGTGCTTGTGGTACAGCTAGAGAAGTAGGGACTTTTGCTCATCGCTTACCAGCTGATATGGTAGTAGCCAACCCTGCTCATCGTGCAGAAACTGAAAAAATTTGGAATCTACCAAAAGGAACTCTTAATGGAAAAGTGGGTTATGCTTATGTTGATATGATGCGTGCACTTGAAGATGGTAAATTAAAATGGTTATGGGTCGCGGTCAATAATCCATGGCAAAACACAGCTAATGCCAACCACTGGATCAAAGCTGCAAGAGAAATGGATAATTTTATTGTAGTAAGCGATTGCTATCCTGGAATCACTGCCAAAGTAGCAGATCTTATCCTCCCTAGCTCTATGATATATGAAAAATGGGGTGCTTATGGGAATGCAGAGCGTAGAAGTCAGCATTGGAAACAACAAGTAGAACCACAAGGAAACTCAATGAGTGATACTTGGCAAATCCTAGAGTTTGCTAAGCGCTTTAAACTCAAAGATGTGTGGAGTAAAGATTACCAAACACTAGAGCTAAAAAGCGTGATAGATGAGGCTAAAAAAATGGGTTATAGTGAAAATAGTACCTTATTTGAGGTGCTTTATGCTAATAAAAATGCTCAAAATTTTTCTCTAAAAGAAACTTTATTAAAAGATAAGCCTCTTAATTCTGAAGTATTTGGTGATTCTAGAAAAGTAGTAGGTAGTGATGGTAAAGAATTTAATGGTTATGGATTTTTTATACAAAAATACCTCTGGGAAGAATATCGCCTTTTTGGATTAGGTCATGGTCATGATTTAGCAGAGTTTGATGCCTATCATAAAGCACGTGGTCTTTGCTGGCCAATAGTGGATGGCAAAGAAACCAAATGGCGCTTTAATGCAGATTATGATCCTTATGTAAAAAAATTTGGTGGTAATACTAAATTTGCATTCTATGGTAATAAAAATGCTTCCTTAGAGCAAGGAGATTTAATAAAACCAAATGGTGAGAAAAAATCTATCGCTAATAAGGCAAAAATATTCTTCCGCCCTTATATGGAACCAGCTGAAATACCTGATAAAAACTATCCTTTATGGCTATGTACAGGTCGTGTTTTAGAGCATTGGCATAGCGGTACTATGACTATGCGTGTACCTGAGCTATATCGCGCTGTTCCAGAAGCATTGTGTTATATGAGCAAAAGTGATGCTAATGAAATGGGGTTAAAATCTGGTGATACAGTCTGGATAGAATCTCGCCGCGGTAAAGTTAAAGCCCATGTAGAAATAGATGGACGTAATCGACCACCAAAAGGGCTAGTTTATGTTCCATGGTTTGATGAAAAGGTTTATATCAATAAAGTTTGTCTAGATTCCACTTGTCCACTTTCTAAACAAACTGACTTTAAAAAATGTGCCATTAAAGTTTATAAAGCCTAATCTTTGCCGCTATTGCTAGGGTCTTATGATGCAAAAAATAAACCGACGGGATGCCTTAAAAAACATCCTTCAATTTATGGGATTAGCTAGTATTGGGGCTCTTAGTTGGGGAGCTTATCTTAAAGAAGCAAAAGCTCAAGTCCCCACTCTACTCTATCCACCCGGAGCTAGAGAAAATTTTAGTCAAACTTGCATCCGCTGTGGATTATGTGTAGAGGCTTGTCCATATTCCACTCTACGCCTATCAGGCAGCAGAAGTACCGATCACGCACCCTATGGTTTACCCATTTTTACTCCTAGAGAAAATCCTTGTTTTATGTGCAATAACATTCCTTGTGCAATTGCCTGCCCAACAGATGCATTAGAAATAACATCAATGATAAAAGATGGTATTTTTGTCTCCAAAAAAGAACTAAAACAAAATCCCCAAAATCTGGATATCGCTAAAGCTAGAATGGGAGTGGCAGTAATGGATACTCTTAATTGTATTGCTTATAGCGGGATTCGTTGTGATGCTTGCTATCGTGCTTGCCCTTTAATTGGCAAAGCTATTTATCTAGAATATAAAAGCAATGAGTATACTGGAAAACACGCCATGCTCTTGCCTATGATCAATAATGATATCTGCACTGGTTGTGGCAAATGTGAACATGCTTGCATAACTGATCTGCCCAGCATACGTGTCTTACCAAGAAGCACTATACTTGGTAAAATAACTTCAGATTACATAAAAAGCTGGGAAATGACTGATGAAGAACGTCTCAAGAATGCTAAATATCCAGCCATAAGGGCTCAACAACAAAAAGTATCTCGCCCAAATAGTGCTCAAAACTATCTCAACTCTCAAGATCTTGATGCGGATTAATCATGGAGGCTTATTATGAAAATTATTATTTCTTATTTTTTTAAGCACCGCTTCCTATTCTTACGTAGAATCTCTCAACTTTCTATTCTTATACTATTTATTTTAGGAAATACTAGTCTTATAACAATTGCTAGTAATATACATATTGTTTTTGCAAATAATATTAGCAAGTTTGAAGATTATGGAAAAAATCCAGCCATTGCGATACCTAAAGATACTATCTTGCCTCACCCCATCTTGGAAGGAAATCTAAGTTTTTCTAAAATATTTAATACAATTCCTCTTAGCGATCCTCTAGCTTTTATGCAAATTTTACTTTCAGGAGGAGCAATTACTCTTGATCTAATACTAGGTGTAATTATAGTTTGTGGGATTTATGGTGTATTTTTGGGAAGAGGTTTCTGCGCTTTTGTTTGTCCGATGAATCTAATTACTGATCTAGCGAATTTTCTACGCAGAATTTTTAAGCTTAAAAACTCTCCTATTATCATTATTAAACCAAACGCTCGTTACCTCATCTTAATTATTAGCTTAATTTTAAGCTTTATATTTGGTTTTTTAGCTTGGGAGAGTATTAGTCCGATTTCTATGTTACACAGAAGTCTTATTTTTGGACTAGGTAGTGGGGCTTTTGGAGTTTTAGCAATATTTTTGTTTGATTTATTAATTATGCGACATGGTTTTTGTGGACATATTTGTCCACTTGGGGCTAGCTACAGCCTTATTGGGAAACTTTCTCTACTTAAAGTAGAACACAACCTCAATAATTGCACAAAATGCCATCAGTGTATACGGATTTGTCCAGAACCTCAAGTATTAGGGATCATTGGCAAAAAAAGTGGCACTATCAATAATAGTGAATGTATAAAATGTGGTCGTTGCATTGAAGTTTGCAATGATTCTGCGCTAAAATTCCATATACTTAACTTACAAAACAAGGAGAGAAAATGAAAAAAATATCTTATGCCATCTTAATGACTATGCTTTTAGCCAGTCTTGCTCACACTTTAAACAATAAAGGAAATAAAGCTCTTTCAGATACTGATATAGGTCTGCGTCATACACCTCTAACTGATGATAAAGATAGTGAAATTAAAAACTATACTTTTGGTAGTGGGGATCCTGGAGAGAGTAAGCGTCTTGATAGAAGCTATGAAAATGCTCCTCCTCTTATACCACATAGTATAGAAGGTCTTACCCCTATAACCCAAGATAATAATGCCTGCCTTGGTTGCCATAGTCCAGAAATGGCAAAAGATATGGGAGCTACACCACTACCTAAATCCCACTTCTATGATCTACGTAATCATAAAGATCAAGCAGAACAATTGGCACAAAGTCGCTTTAATTGTACTCAATGCCATGTTCCACAAGCTCAAACAAAACCACTAGTAGACAATACCTTTAAACCTGATTATAGAAATCCGGATTCTAAACACAACTCTAATCTTTTAGATGTCATTAATCAAGGTGTAAAATAAGGTCAACCATGCCAAATCATAGCCCTAGTAGACGATCCTTTTTGCGTCTAAATGGGCTATCAAAAAAGCAAAATATTTCCCCAACATCTCAATCCATCAAATCTAGCAACTCTCTTAATCAAAAAGCTATGGATTCTATAGATTCTATTTTAGAATCTATAAATTCATCATTTGAATTAGAAATAGAAGATGAAATCAAAAATATACAAGAAGTGCATGATGATCAATCCCATCGCTTTATAGCTAAAATCAATATATTAGAGTGTATGGCATATAATCATACTATTTGCCAAATTTGTCAAGATATTTGCCCATCTCATATTAGTTTTAGCTCCTCTTTTTACCCAGAGATACAAGATAGCTGCACAGGTTGTCAAAAATGCATTGCACCATGTCCAGTCAATGCAATTTCACTAGATAAAATCCAACAAAAAGGTTAAGTATGAATATCTCAAGCATTATTGTAAAAGTTAATCTGGAAAAATGGGATGAGGCAATCAATGCAATTGCTAAAATACCTTATGTAGAAATTGCCATACAAGACAAACAAAAAGAAAGTCTTATTGTTATTATTGAAGCTCCAGATACTCATTTAGAAATTGAAGCGCTTGATACTATCAATAATATTTCTGGTATCATCAGTGCTAATATGCATTTAAGTTATAATGAAGATAGCTTTAAAACCTGTGTACTAGAAGCCGGAGAAATAGCCAAACTTATTGATACTACACCCATTGAAGACATACGCTATAATGGTGATATAAACACTTTTTTAAAACCAAAAAGATAATCCCTTAAAAAGATATTATGATATTATTAGTAATAAAGATTGGAGAGCTTAATGAAAGTGCTGATTCTAGCAGGTGGTTTTGGTACAAGACTATCTGAAGAAACTGATATTAGACCAAAGCCTATGGTAGAAATTGGTGGACAACCAATTCTCTGGCATATTATGAAAATATATAGCCATTATGGTTTTAATGATTTTATCATTTTAACTGGTTATAAAAATCATATCATTAAAGACTACTTTCTAAACTACTATACAAGATATAGCGATCTTACTATCAATATGCTAGATAATAATGTAGAAATTCATAAAATAAGGCATGAGCCATGGAAAGTCACTATACTCTATACAGGGCAAGATACTATGACTGGTGGCAGAATAGCCTATGCTAAACCATATATAAACAATGAAACTTTTATGCTTACTTATGGAGATGGTTTAAGTAATATCAACTTGCATAGCCTGCTTGAGTTTCATCGATCACACAAAAAGGCTATCACTATGACTTCTGTACTTCCTGAAGGAAAATTTGGTGCGCTTGATATTAGCCAAACAAATAATCAAATTCAATCTTTTACCGAAAAACCAAAAGGAGATAGCAAGCACGAAAATGCTGGCTGGATTAATGGTGGTTTTTTTGTTTGTGAACCAAAAGTATTTGATTATATTCAAAACTTTGAAGGGGGGGGGG
>JXTW01000001.1:73175-75794 GCA_004368235.1 Helicobacter anseris
AAACACCATGGATTTTGGAAATGCATGGATACTCTTAAAGATAAAAATGACCTAACAAAAATGTGGTTATCAAAAGAGGCTCCTTGGGCCTTGTGGAACTGCTAGTTAGGAGGTTTTTATGAAAAATCAAGAAATAACAATTTTAATGCAAGATATGCACTACATACTAGAAGGGCTATCTAATCAAGAAAAAAATCAATTTGCTGATAGTACTATTTTAATGACTGGTTGTGCGGGTTTTTTAGGATTTTATTTTTTAAATTTTTTTACTTTTTTTGCAAAAGAATTAAAGATTAAAAAAATTATTGGTCTAGATAATTTTATGCTAGAACATCCTATATGGCTACAAAAACTTCAAACAAATTACAGCCAAATACTACAAATAGAAAAATTTAATATTATTTCAGATTCTATACAAAACATCAAAGAGGCTGGTAATGCCAATCTTATTATCCATGCAGCCAGCATTGCAAGTCCAAGTTTTTATCGTCAATATCCATTAGAAACTATTGATGCAAATATTTGGGGTCTTCGCAATCTCTTAGATTTCTATAAAAACAGAATGATTAGAGGCTTTTTATTTTTCTCTAGTTCTGAAATCTATGGTGATCCAAGCTATGATCAAATCCCTACAGATGAAGAATATCGTGGAAATGTCTCTTGCTTAGGTCCTAGAGCCTGTTATGATGAATCAAAGCGCTTTGGAGAAACTATCTGCCTTACTTTTGCACAAAAATTTAATATGCCTATATCAATTGCAAGACCTTTTAACAACTACGGTCCTGGAATGGGAATCAATGATAAAAGAGTGCCTGCGGATTTTGCAAAATCCATTTTAAATAATCAGGCTATTGAAATTCTTAGTAATGGCAATCCTACAAGGACATTTTGTTATATTGCAGATGCCATTCTTGGATATTTAAAAGTCCTTTTATATGGTAAGTTTGATTATTTTAATATCGGTATTGATAAACCAGAAATTTCCATCAATCATCTAGCTCAAATCTATCAAGAAATAGGTAAAGAAATTTGTGGCTATACTCAAAAAATAATCTATAAAAAATCTGAAGATAAACATTATCTAACTGACAATCCCAATCGTCGCTGTCCAAATATCAACAAAGCAAGAAAATTGCTCAATTATGATCCTCAAATTCTCATCCATGATGGCGTAAGAAATTTTTTAACATTCTTAAAAACAAATCAAGGTTAAAATATGAATAATCAAATTAAAATTACTATTTTTGGTTTAGGATTTGTAGGACTGACTACAGCAGTAGGTTTTGCCAAAAAAGGATTCCAAACATATGGCTATGAAATACTCCCTCAAAAGGTAGAACAACTACAAAATGCGAAAATACCTTTTTATGAAGAAGGTTTACAAGAGGCTTTTAATGAAGTCTATAAACAAACATTATTTATCACTAATGATATATTACAAGCCCTAAAAGATAGTGATGTAATTTTTTATTGTATAGGCACTCCAATGGGTGAGGATGGAAGTGCTGATCTTTCTTATATCCTTCAAGCACTAGAACAAACAGCAAAAAATATCCATCTCTGCAAAAAGCAACCTATTTTAGTTATCAAATCAACAGTACCACCCTCTAGTTGCAATGAATGTTTTGTACCCTTTCTAAATAATAAACTTGGGATTAAAACTAATCAAGATTCTGATTCTTTAGTATTTTTAGTTAATAATCCAGAGTTTCTTAGAGAAGGAAGTGCATATAAGGATTTTATGCATCCAGATAGGATTGTTATTGGCACAAGTAATGCTAAAGAAATAGAAAAAATAAAACAAATATATACCCCTTTTAACGCACCCATATTCTTCAGCACGCTTAATACTGCAGAATTCATAAAATATCTAAGTAATACAATGTTAGCAGTCAATATTAGTTTTGCTAATGAAATGAGTATGATTGCTCAAAATATAGGTGATATTGATATTAAAAAATCTTTTGAAATCTTGCATCAAGATAAACGATTCTATGGAAATCCAGCAGGTATTGCCAGCTATATTTATCCAGGACTTGGCTTTGGTGGATACTGCTTACCCAAAGATACTTTAGCCCTACACAAAAAAGCTAAAGAAAAAAGTTTTAATGCCAGGATGCTCCAAAGTGCACTTAAAATTAATGATGATATTTTAGAGTTTTATATTCAAAAAATTACCTCTGAAGTATCAAAAGATTCAAAACTATGTATTCTTGGACTTAGTTTTAAACCAAATAGTGATGATGTAAGAGATAGCAAATCAGCCACTCTTATTAAAAAACTCATTCAAGCTGGGTATAATAATATTACAGCTTATGATCCTATGGCTATAGAAGTCTTTAAAAATACCTATAATCTTAATATAAATTATGCACAAACTCTACAAGAAGCTATAAAAGATTCTGTCATTATCATTGCTACTGCCTGGGAAGAATTTAAAGAGATTTCTAATCAAAATAATTCTATTTATAATCTTAGGTTTATGTAATGAAAAAAACACTATCCACTAAAGCTCAACACAATATTATCAAAGAAGTAGAATCTAAAAAAATATTTGAAGCTAGTAAAATTATAAATAATCCTACTTTTAGTATTGCTATTCCTACCTATAATCGTTTA
>JXTW01000001.1:75804-78260 GCA_004368235.1 Helicobacter anseris
ACTCTTCAAATTCAAGGATAAAAAATGAAAGTTTTGCTTACTGGTGGAAGTGGTTTTATAGGCAAAAATCTTATCAAACAACTCTCCAAAAATCATAATATTACTGCTATTTTAAGACCTACAAGCAAAATTTCAGAAATTAGCAGCTTTTGCAAAATATATCATTATGATGGAGATTTAAATAAACTTATTTCCTTATTTAAGAAAGAAAAATTTAATACAATCATACATCTAGCCACTTGCTATAAACCATCCCATACTCCTGATGATATTTCAGAGATAATACAAGCAAATATTACCTTAGGTGTATGTATTTTAGAAGCCATTAAGCAAAATAAATTACCTTGCATTTTTATCAATACAATTACCTTCAGTCAATTTGCAAAACCTCCAAGTTATTCACCAGCCAGTCTTTATGATTCTACCAAACAAGCTTTTTTAGATATTATCAAGTACTATAGTACTGAAATGCCTTTTTGCTTTTTTAGCAATCTTATGCTCTATAATACTTATGGACATAACGATCCCAGACCAAAAATTTTTAATTTATGGAATCAAAGCTTAAAAAATAATATTTCTATAGAAATGAGTAATGGTGATCAACTTTTAGATTTTAGCCATATTGATGATGTTATCAATGGCTTTGAAATTCTAATTAACTTATGTATCAAAAAAGAAATTGATAATAACTCTATTTTTACACTCCAAAATCAAAGATATAGTCTTAAAGAGCTAGAAGAATTTTTTTCACAAATCAAAAATAAAAAAATACCTATTATTTGGGGTGCAAAACCATATAGAACTAATGAAATCTTTGATCCCATAAGTGAGCAAAATTCAAATTTCAGCAAGCTACCCAAATGGCAACCCAAAATCTCAATAAAAGAAGGAATAAAAATAGTTTATGGAAAATAAAATTATCATCCTAGGAGCTGGTATAGCAGGAATATCTGCAGCCTATCATATACAGAAAAAATACCCCTATGCACAAATTAAGGTTTTTGAAAAAACAAATGATTGGGGTGGATTATGTGGTGGTTTTTATGTTGCATCAAGCCTTGGGGATTTTTGGTTTGATCATATGGTACATTTATCTTTTGCCGATAATGCTTATGTGCAAAATATTTTCCATACTTCAAGCAAACCAATAAGACATATCCCTATCCCGACAAATTACTACAATAATATTTGGTTAAAACATCCTGCTCAAAACAATCTTTATCCCTTGCCTATCGAAGAAAAAATAGCTGTACTCAAAGATATGATAAACAACAAAAATAAGAAAGAAAATCTAAGTAATTTTGAAGAATGGCTATATGCTCAATATGGTAACTATTTTACAGAAAATTTTCCTCTCAAATATACGAGAAAATATTGGAGTGTAGAAGCAAAGGACCTAAGCACTTCTTGGGTTAGCAATCGACTTTATACACCAAGTCTTGAGGAAATATTACAAGGTGCAATGAGCGATCAAACACCAAATACATATTATGCACAAGAGATGAGATATCCAGAATCTGGTCATTACCGATCCTTTTTTCAAACCTTAAAAGAACAAATAGATATTACATACAACAAAGAAGTCAGTATGATCGATACGCAAAAAAAGATTATTTTCTTCTCTGATAATACTCAAGAAAGCTATAATCACCTCATCTCAACCATCCCTATCACCATCATGGCAAAAATCACCGATAAAGCACCAAAAGAAGTTATATATGCTGCACAAAACCTGAAAGCCACATCCACAGCAATAGTCTCACTTGGTTTTAAAAAAAATGATATTGCTAAAAATTTATGGTTTTATATCTATGATGAGGATAAACTCTTTGCAAGAGTTTATAGCCCATCATTTAAAAGTCCTAATAATGCTCCAAATGGTTGTTCTAGCTTACAGGCAGAAATTTACTTTTCTGATCTAAAACCACTAAATGTTATAATCAATAACCAAGATCCAAAAACCTATCTTTTAAATCACACTATAGACAATTTTATCCAAATGGGTATTTGCAAAAAAGAAGACATTATTTGTCAAGATTTTAGAATCTTGCCATATGCAAATGTTATATTCACTCATAATATGGAATCTAATAGATCAATTGTTTTAAAATATTTAGCAGATAAGAAAATCATCTCTTGTGGTAGATTTGGTGAATGGGACTATCTATGGAGTGATCAAAGCTTTTTAAGTGGCAAAAACGCTGCAGAAAAACTAGAATTAAAGAAATAAGATGAATCCCTTTATGCTATCCACTAAAGCTCAACACAATATTATCAAAGAAGTAGAATCTAAATATCTTAAATTCTTAGATCCTAATTTTGATTCTAGTTGTTTTTTGAAATGCAGAGATAATTTTGCCCTAAATTCTCATATAGAATCTAAAAAAATATTTGAAGCTAGTAAAATTATAAATAATCCTACTTTTAGTATTGCTATTCCTACCTATAATCGTTTA
>JXTW01000001.1:78270-214479 GCA_004368235.1 Helicobacter anseris
TATTGAATATGAAATTATTGTAGTAGAAAATGTTGATGATTTTAAATCCGAAAGTCTTGCTGAAAAAATGCTACAAAAAGAATTTAATAAAGCAGAAAGCAAAATAACCTATTATAAAAATAAAGAGAATCTAGGTATGTTTGGCAACTGGAATCGTTGTTTAGAATTAGCTAGAGGAAAATGGGTTTGCATACTTCATAGTGATGATAGGATTATGCCAAACTATATTGAAGAAATGAACAAAGTTGTAGGGGATGAGAGAGTAAAAAAATATAGTCTCATTGGATGTCTTGAACAAAAAGAAAATCCATATATTATAAATGGTGGTCTAAGAGAAAAATTTGCACATTTTCTCATAAAATCAAGGAATCTAATAAGTAAAAAAAATCAAGCAAAAATATTTGATGAATGCAACCTGCAAGGTCCAGTTATACAGCTACCTCCTAGTGCAATCTTACATAACAAACAAAAATGTATTAAACTTGGTGGATATAATCAAGATGAATATCCATTGGGAGATACCAGCTTTCATACACGTGCTTATTATCATAGCAAGGTTGCTATCTATCTAAAAGCTTTACAATATAAAACCACTAATATTAGCGAAGGATTGACACCTAAAACCACTATGTATTACTGCTATATCTCACCTACTTTTTTCTACTCGATGCATCAGCATCTAAAGCCTAAATTCTATGCCAAGATGCTACGATATAAAAGAATAAAAATTCTTCAAACAAAACTTATAAATTACCCTATTTTATACAATCACATAGAAAATCTAATTAAAAAATATAAACTAGCTGTTCGGCTAGATTGGATTTCTAAATTTTTCAGTCTCTTTTATTTATTGAAAGACTTTTTTAAACCTCAAAACAAGGAGATATAATGAAATTTGATATTCCTATCTTACTACTCACTTATAAAAAGCCTACTGCACTAAAAGTATTAAAAGCCATCTTAAAAGTCCATCCAACTAAAATTTATATTGCCTCTAATCATTGGAAAAATGAGGAAGAAAAACCTCGTATACAACAATTACGCAAACAACTACAAGAAATAATAAATGAATTGGGGGGGGGGTAGAACTAGAATTCATTATTAAACCTACTCATCAAAACGCAAAAGAGTCTGTCTCATCCAGTATTACTTATTTTTTTCAAAAAGAAGAAATGGGGATTATTTTTGATGATGATTGCCTACCTCATCCATCTTTTTTTCCTTATTGTAAAGAAATGCTAGAGCGCTATAAAAATATTGAAAATATTTTTATGGTTAGTGGATTTAGCGCCTTTGATCTTGATAAAAAATTTAAAGAAAACTTTCAAGAAGATTATTTCTTTTCTAAATATGGGCATATTTGGGGTTGGGGATCATGGAGAAGGGCTTGGAAATATTATCAAAAAGAGTTTATTAATTTTGAACAAGAATTTAAATCCTTGGATGTATTTCATTCAAAAGAAGAAAGAAATTATTGGTATAAAATTCTTAAACGTTATGCAAAGGGTAAAATAGATACTTGGGATTATCCATGGGGCTATACAATGTGGAAATACAAAGCTTTTAGCATTTATCCAAAACATAATATGATTGCAAATATTGGTTTTAATACTCCAGATGCCCTACATACTAAAGCTCCTAGTAAATATGACAATCTACCAACCTATAACTTTCCTAGCCCTATTAAACATCCTAGCCATATCACTCAAAATATAAAAGCTGATCTTAAAGATTTTGAGCTTTCATACAAACCCGCACCACTGATTATACGAGCTATCAATAAAGCCTGGCGTCTAAGTTTTGGGAAAGGAAAAAATCTTTTTTCTATATAGGTGCAAATCTTAGGCATTGACCATTTTATGGCACAATAAAGCCTTATAAAGGAGTATAATGATTAGGCTTTTTATGCTTATGCTGCTACTGATAAGCTTTGGATTTAGTGCAGTGGGTGAGCGTGTCGTATGGAGTAGTGGCATGTCTTTACTTGCTTTCTTAGAATCTCACTCCATACCCTTGCGCCTTTATTATAATCTCTCTAATGCTGATAAAGAGCTTTCTTCAGAAGTACAAGTAGGATCTGTATGCTACATTCTTCGTGATGACTTAGGTAAAATCTTACAAATATTAATACCTATTAGTGAAGATGTACAAATTCACATTTATGCGACCAAGGAAGGATATAGTCTTGATTTTATCCCTATTATCACTACTAAAATTACTCATAAAGTGGCACTTTCTATACAAAAATCTCCTTATCAAGACTTATTAGAAAAAACTAATGATTCTGTATTAACAAATCAAGTTATCAATATTTATAAAAAATCTATCAATTTAGAAAAATTTATACGAAAAAATGATTTGCTAGCTGTTATTTATACAAGAAAATACCGCTTAGGTCGCACATTTTCTACTCCAGAAATTAAAGCTGCCATGATTGAAACTAACAAAAAATCTAATTATCTTTTTGGCTTTGAAGATACTTTTTATGACTTGAAAGCCAGAGAAATTGTAGGGTTTTTATTAGAAATGCCTGTAAAATACAATCGGATTAGTTCACCTTTTTCTTATGGTAGATTTCATCCTATTTTAAAACAAACTCGCCCTCATTATGGAGTAGACTTGGCTGCCACTTATGGCACTCCTATTTATGCAGCTGCCAGTGGTAGAGTAATCTACTCTGGTTATCGTGGCGGCTATGGCAATGTTGTAGAGATTAATCATGGCGATGGTATTCGCACACTTTATGGACATATGAGTAAACGCTCAACTAGAAGTGGGAGTTTTGTCAAAAAAGGGCAACTCATAGGTTATGTAGGTAGCACTGGGGTATCTACTGGTCCTCATCTGCATTTTGGTGTTTATAAAAACAATCGACCAGTTAATCCAATGGGTATTGTTAGGACAACAAAAAAAGAATTAAAAGGAACTAAAAAACAAGAATTTTTAAGATTAGCTAGAAACTATCAAGAACAACTAGATGCTATTTTATCACCAATAGAGCAAAATCCATGATTAATCCTTATTTTCCTCCACCAAAAATATCTTTCATTCCAGCTTCATTACAAATAAAAAAACTTGAAAATCCACGCTATCTGAAAACAAAACTTATGGAATATCAAGAGGGTAAATTTTCCAAAAAATGGGAGATATTAGAACCTAATCATAACGTTGGCATCCTTATTTATCACAAACAAAAAGATGCTTTTATTATTGTCAGGCAATTTCGTCCTGCAGTCTATTATGCTGAACAAAATCTCTCCCAACCAAATAATCAATCTATCGAAGCTGGATATACTTATGAGCTATGTGCTGGGCTTATAGATAAAGAAAACAAGAGTATTGAACAAATTGCTTGTGAAGAAGTGATTGAAGAGTGCGGCTATAGACCTAAATATCTTATCCCTATTCAAAGTTTTTTAAATAACACTGGTAATTCCGGGGCATTACAACATCTTTTTTATACAGAAATAGAAGATGAGGATAAATGTGGAAATGGTGGAGGGATAGATGATGAATGTATTGAAGTTTTAAGCCTACCACTTTGCCGATCATTAGAATTTATTTTTGATAATAATATTAAAAAAACTACTTCCCTTTTTTTGGCAATTCATTGGTATCATTATACTTTTAAGAAGGAATCTTGATGAAAAAAATTATTTTGAGTATCTTGCTAATTGGTCATCTAGTTTATGCTTCTTTGCAAACTCCAATAGAAGCTAAAATCACAGCCATAAACAAAGCAAAAGAAACAATAGAATTTGAAGCCAAAGATATGAAAATAGGCGAAGTAGGCTGGATTTATATCAATACCACAGACTATGCAGCCATCCTCTATCAAGCACAAATTATCCATATAAAAGATTCTCTTGTCACAGCTAAAATCATAGCTTATAATACGCTAAAACAAGCTTATCTCCCAAACCCAACCAATAAACCCAAAGTAGGTGATAAGGTAATTTTTAGAAAACTCAACTCTCGTGCATTTTTAATTGCACCAAATCTTGAGCTTTATGAGCAAATCAAAGAAACACGCAAAGAAGTAAAATTTATGAGCTCTGATTTACTTATAGGTTATCTTTATGCCTATGGCAACTATGATCCTACACCAAATTTCTTAAAAAATGCTTGCGATGTATATGCTGTAGGACTTTTATATATCGTAGCTGAAAATGAGCTAGCTATTTTAGATTGCCAAAGTCTAACAATACTAGATAGCATGCCTTTAAATACAAGTCAAATTAAGCAAACCATCACACCATTTTATTCAAGAATAGAGCCAGTTAAAACTGGTACGCTCTTTAGTGTACTTGCTTCAAAAAAATCTGAATACTATTTTTCTTACTATACAAATCTTATACATCCTGATAGACCTTATCAAACAATGCTACAAAAAGAAAAACCAATCACAGATGCCCTAAGAGCCCAAAAAAAGCAAAAACAAGAAGCTATACAAAAAGAGCAAAAAAAGGAAACACAAGATTTGCAAAATTAGGGATCTTTATGCTAACTGAAAAAGATATTATTTTTTTTACCAATCTGCTAGGTGAAGATTTCTGTACTAAACCTCACTATCTATATGCTTATAGTTATGATTCTACACGTTTGAATTTTCTTCCAGAAGCTGTGATTTTTCCAAGAGATGAAATAGAAATATCTAAAATTATGTCTTATTGCAATCAACACAATATTGCTATTATCCCTCGTGGTGCTGGCAGTGGTATGAGCGGAGGATCATTAGCCTTTAAAGGTGGCATTATTCTGGCTTTGGAGAAATATTTCAATAAGATATTAGAAATTGATTCTAAAAATATGCTTGCATGCGTGCAACCTGGGGTACGAAATCAAGAACTACAAAATGCTCTAAATAAAGTAAATCTATTTTATCCACCAGATCCAGCAAGTATGGAGTTTAGCACTATTGGGGGTAATGTAGCTGAAAATGCTGGTGGTATGAAAGCAGCTAAATATGGCACTACAAAAGACTATGTGCTTGCCCTTAGAGCAGTTCTACCTAATGGTGAGATTATCCGTGTAGGCAAAAAAACAATAAAAGATGTTGCTGGCTATAATCTAGCTGGTATTTTAATAGCTAGTGAAGGGACTCTAGGAGTGATTACAGAAATTACTCTTAAAGTTTTACCTAAACCTAAATATTCTTGTGCTCTTATAGCTAGCTTTGCTAACTTTAAAGATGCGATGAATGCTGTCTATGAAAGTATGAGTAGTGGAGTTATCCCTGTAGCAATGGAGTTTTTAGACTATCTAACCCTACAAGCTGTCAAAATTAAAATAAAAAATGATAATGAACTTATCTCATTTTTTAATGCCAACGCTCTACTTATCTGTGAACTTGATAGCATGGATAAAAATAGTCTAAATATGCAAATAAAAACCTTAGAATCTATATTTAAAAATAATGCCTCTTTGCAAACAAAAATTTCAGATACAAGACAGGAATTTGATCTCATCTGGAATATCAGACGCAATGCCTCTCAAGCCATCACATGCTATGGAATAAAAAAACTTAATGAGGATATCACTGTTCCTAGAAGCAATCTCCAAACGCTCCTAGATGGTATCTATAAAATTGGTCAAAAATATAATTTTGAGATTCCTTGTTTTGGGCATGCTGGAGATGGAAATGTGCATGTTAATGTAATGTTAAAAAATAATGATCAGCAAACACTAGAACGTGGGTACTCTGCTGTAAAAGAAATCTTTGAGCTTACTATAAAACTAGAAGGCACTCTTAGTGGAGAACATGGTATTGGTATCTCCAAAGCAGAATTTATGCCTCTAGCCTTTAGCAAAGCAGAATTAGATTTAATGCGATCAATCAAAAAAGCCTTTGATCCAAACAATATTCTAAACCCAAATAAAATGGGATTATAATGTCAGATCATTCTACCCTCTTAGCTAGCTTTCAAATCCATACTTTTCAAACTAAACTTTTATCTTGGTATCAAACTTCAGGGAGAAAAAACCTTCCATGGAGAATCCTCGCTAAAAAAGCAGATACCTCTAATCAAGATTCCATCTCTAGTGCCTTAAAAGAAAATCCAAATATCCCTTATTTGGTCTATATTTCTGAAATTATGCTTCAACAAACTCAAGTATCTACTGTCCTGCCATATTTTCAAAAATTTATCACACAATTTCCCACGCTAGAACATCTTGCTAATGCTGAAGAAAAAGATGTCCTGGCTCTTTGGTCTGGACTAGGCTACTATTCTAGAGCTAGAAATCTTTTAAAAACGGCTAAAATTTGTGCTAAAGAATGTCAAAAACAAAATATCCCCATCACACTGCCTAGCCAAAGAGAGGCTTTAAAAAAACTTAGTGGCATTGGGGAATATAGCTCAGGAGCAATAGCTTGTTTTGGCTTTGGTATAAATGAAAGCTTTTGGGATGGAAATATTAAAAGAATCTTATCTCGTCTTTTTGCCATCCCCATAGCTTCTAAAAGTCAACTAAATTTCTTATCTTATAAACTTTTAAATCATATTAATGCCTATGAGCATAATCAAGCACTACTAGATTTAGGATCACTTATTTGCAAAAAACTTCCATACTGCAATCTCTGTCCACTAAACTCTATGTGTCAAGGTAAAAATTCACCAACAAGCTATGATATACGTCCAAAGAAAAACTATACAGAGGTCTCTTTGCATCTTCTGCTCCCTTATCAAAATAATTATTTTGCTCTTTTTAAAGATAAACGTTATGGCTTGCTTTATACTCCATTAGAAATAGGATGTGAAATTAAAGATTCTGGAAAAATTTTTTATAATCATCAGAATTGTGATTATAAAAAACTTAAAAAGCTTGGAATCTTTAAACACACACGCACTCATTACAAAATCACTGCTACTGTATATCAACCTAATAATGAAAATTTGTCTATCTTTAAAAATGTAATTGGGTTTGATACTCTAGAATGGGTGGATAATCAAGCTCCGCTATCTGCCTTAGCTCAAAAATCACTCCTACTCTTTAATCAACAAAACCCAAAGGCTTCTGCTACAATAACATCTAAAAATAGGGGCTAATCTTGTCTATTATGAATAGAAAAATCTCTTCTGCAATGCTAGGATATGGCTATTGGGGACGCAACGTCGCTAAAGCATTGCAAAATAGTCCTCACTTTAAGCTAAAAGCTATTTTTGATCTAGACAAAAACCAACAAAATGCCGCAAATCTTTCGCACAACCTATCTACAACTTACAAAGATATACAATCAATTCTAGAAGATGATAGCATTGATTGTATTTTTATCATTACACCTCCTCATAGCCATTATTCTCTTGCTAAACTTGCACTAGAATCAGGCAAGCATATTTTTGTCGAAAAACCACTATGTACTAATCTAAATGAAGCAAAAGAGCTTTATGATCTAGCTGAAAAAAAAGGCTTAAGTCTTCATTGTGATCATATTTTTTTATATTCCCCTGCTGTTTGTTGGCTGAAAGAAAATCTGCATTTGCTAGGTAATATCATATATATCAATGCTAGAAGAATTAACTTAGGTCTTTTCCAAAATAGTGTAGATGTGATCTGGGATCTAGCCATTCATGATTTAAGCATTATTGAATATCTTATTGGTTTAGATATTAAAGATATAGAGGTTTTTACTCGTAAATATCAAAATCACCCTAATGATGCTCTTGCTAATATCAATCTAGAGTTACAAAATGGTGTAATCATCACAATTAATATCTCATGGCTTAGTCCAATTAAAGTACGTGAAATAATTATTGGTGGCGAAAATAGTACTGCTATTTATGATGAAACCAAAAGAGATAAAATTGCTCTTTATGATACTGGTGTAGTGATAAAAGATACTTTTACCCCGCCAAACCTCTATGCTAAAATGGTAGAATACAAACTTGGTCAAACTCATTATCCAAAACTACAAACTACTATGGCTTTAGATAATTCTATTGCTCATTTTGCTAAAAAAATCATCTTTAAAGATTTGGCATTGCATCAAAATGACAAAAACCATACTTTAAAAATTATTGATACATTACAAAAAATTACTGATTTAAAAAATGACAAAATTTAATGACTTTAATCCTCCTATTTTAATTGCTATTTTAGGAGCTACAGCAAGTGGTAAAAGTGAGAGTGCATTTAAACTTGCCAAAATGATAGATGCAGAAATTTTTAGTTTAGATTCCCTTAGTATCTATCAAGGTATAGATATTCTATCTGCCAAACCAAGCAAAGAAGAACTAAAACAAATCAAACACTATGCTATTGATATACTCTCACCAAATCTACCTAATAATGCTGCTCTTTTCCATAGTCTTTTAAAAGATGCAATAAAAGAATGCAAAAAACCTTTTCTTCTTATTACAGGTGGTAGTAGTTTTTATCTTAAATCCATCATAGATGGATTAAGCCCTATGCCATACATCCCTCAAAATATCAAAATAGAAGTGAAAAAAAAAATACAAAATCTTGATTCTGCTTATCAAGAACTAAAAAATATTGATCCCATCTTTATGACAAAAATTAATCTAAAAGATACCTACAGAATCTCTCGTGCCTTTGAGATCTACCTATCTACCCATCAAATACCAAGTCAATATTTCATCAACAATCCTCCTATTCCATTCCAGTATCAAATTCATCTCTATGCTATTGATACAGATAGACAAATACTAAAAGAAAAAATTGCTTTGCGCACAGAAAAAATGTTAGAAAGTGGCGCCATTAAAGAAATGGAAAAACTTCTTAAGCTCTATCCATTAGAATCACAACCCTTTAAAGCTATTGGACCAAAAGAATGCATTGCCTATATTTCAGGGGAAATCAGTCTAGATGAATGCAAGCATCTTATCATAACTCATACTAATCAACTTGCAAAACGCCAAACTACATTTAATAATACCCAATTCAAACATGTGCATTTTCTAAAAAAAGATGAACTTATTGAACGAATTTATTGTGCTTTCAAAAAAGACTTGGCATAATTATTTTAAAAATTTAAGGGGTTTATCTATGTATGCATTATTAAGCGTGAGTGACAAAACAAATATTGAATATTTTGCTAAAGAGTTAATATCTCTTGGCTACAAAATTTTAAGCACAGGAGGCACGCTATCACTTTTAAAAAAAGAAGGGATTGAGGCACTAGATATAGCCACTTATACAAATAGTGAAGAGCTTTTCAATGGAAGAGTGAAGACCTTACATCCAAAAATTCATGGTGGGATATTATTCCAAAGAGATAATCAAGATGACTGCACTATGGCAAAAATCAAAGGTATTGAATCTATTGATCTTATTTGTGTCAATCTCTACCCCTTTAAAGAAACAATAAATCGTACTGATGATTTTGATGAAATCATTGAAAATATTGATATTGGTGGACCGAGTATGATTCGTGCTGGAGCGAAAAATTTTAAGAGTGTTTTGGTGGTTACACACTGGAGCGACTATGATAAAGTAATAAAAACTTTGAGAGAGAATACTAATACTATTGATTTTAGACGTGAGATGATGATCAAAGCTTTTAATCATACAGCTAATTATGATTGTATGATTGCCAACTATATGAATAAAAGATTTTGTGATGGACTGGGTGAAAATATCTTTATTAGTGCAAAACGCGCATTTACCACACGCTATGGAGAGAATCCTCACCAAAAAGGAGCATTATATGAGTTTGAAAATCAATTTACCAAGAATCTAAAAATTCTTAAGGGGGAACCAAGTTTTAATAACCTTACAGATATGAATGCAGCTATCAAACTTGCCTCTAGCTTTGAAGATCTTCCAGCTGTATCTATCATCAAGCATGGCAACCCTTGTGGCTTTGCGATAAAAGAGAGTGCGCTTAAAAGCTATGAATATGCACTTAAATGTGATCCATTAAGCGCATATGGTGGGGTTGTTGCTATTAATGCACCTATTGATTTAGATCTAGCAAAAAAAATCAATGAAACTTTTATTGAAGTTTTAATCGCTCCAAGCATCAGTCCTGAAGCTTTAAGTGTTTTTGATTCTAAAAAACGTATTAAAATCTTTTCATTTGGGGAGAATGGATTATTATCTTTACCTAGAGATAGCTTTGATTTTAAACATATTGAAGGTGGGATTGTCTATCAGGATAATGACAAAGTGATAGATACAGAAATTAGCAATGCTGAAATAATGACTACAAAAGTACCTACTAGCTCACAAATGCAAGATTTAAAAATTGCCTATATTATTGCTGCGCTAACAAAATCAAATTGCGTTAGCTATGTAAAAGATGGAATGCTTGTAGCCATTGGCATGGGGATGACTAGTCGTATTGATGCTTCGCGTGCTGGGATTACTAAGGCTAAAGATATGGGTATAGATCTTAATGGATGCGTCCTAGCATCTGAAGCCTTTTTTCCATTCAAAGATAGCATAGAAATGGCTGCAGAAATTGGCGTAAGTGCTATTATTGAACCGGGTGGTAGTATCCGAGATGATGAAGTGATAGCCTGTGCAAATAAACATAATATTGCCCTACTTTTCACACACAAAAGACACTTTTTGCATTAATTTACTTAAATCCCAAATGCAATATTTGGGATAACCACAACATATAAAGTATTATCTATCCATATTGTCATTACCAGAATGCCTATTCTTCCTTTCAATCGCAAGAGACCTCAAATTCGTTAACAATCTATACAATCTACATCACTTTCTGTATTATTGCAAAAATTCATATTACTTCCTGCCCTGTCATTGCAAGATTACCATATTACAAGAAAGCATCCTCAATTATAAAATCTGCATTGCCACTTATTTTATCGTTATGAGAATCTAGCCTTACATAGATCGTGGTAAGCTATTTTTATTTTAAAATTCCGATATTTGACTTAATTGAAAATCTCTTTAAAATCTAAAAATTCTAAACTTAATTATATTTTCTAAAATTTTTTAAAACTAATAGCTATTTAGAGTTATCCTTATCTACGCTAGGAATAAGTGAAGCTGTAATTTTTAACTGATCCTTGTTAAAATGAGTGTAGATTCTACTTGTGTTTAAATCTGCATGTCCTAAACTTTCTTGCACTAAAATTAAATCTTTATGTTTCTGATATAAAAGAGTAGCAAAAGAATGCCTTAATAAATGCGCGCCCATTTTAGGCTTTTTAATCCCTGCATATAATAATATACTCTCGATATTTCTATAAACATATGCTTGAGATAAGGCTCTGCCTTTTTGGTTGCAAAATAAAAGATCATTTTTAATATCTTTAAACTGGTTTCTTATCAAAAGCCAAGCTTTTAGGGGCTCAATTATTATTTCTTTTAATACAGCAACACTGCGAGACTTCCCACCCTTACCAACAATATGGAGCAAGCATAAATCTCCTTCGATTATAAAATGCTTTCTTTCTAAAAACAAAATCTCACTTACCCTAGCCCCTGTATGGATAATAAGCAAAATAATAAGCATATCTCTAGCCCTTAGACTTGGTGAAAATGGAAAAGTTTCTAGTGCAGATAAAAAGGCTTTAATCTCATCTTCTTTAAGATAGGCTGGTAATTTTGATTTTAAGGTTTTAAGAGAATTTATCTCTAGTTTGATTCCAAAAATATGGGCATTTTTATCATCCTGATTTTCATCAATATATTTAAAAAAATTCAATAATGCCATACGGTAATTCTTTCTACTTTGCATAGAAAGTGTACTTGTATGGATAGCTAAGAAATCACTTAGTAACTCATCATCAATATCTATCAATCTAAAATCTGATTTTTTTTCCAAAAACTCTAGTAACGCTAAGAGTGGTTTAGCATAAGTATTAATACCGATTAATCCTATATTTCTCAATCTTTTAATACTTTTTTCTAAATCATTTTTATCATTAATTTTACAAGCTAAGTTCTCTAATTCACATTGAAAAATATCACGATCTTGCACGAGACGATTAGATAGTGTTGTGGCTTTATAACGTAAATATTTGCACATCCAAAATAGCATATCTTTTAATTCATTGCCGCTATGATTTAAAGCATACTTCATTGCTTTCTCCAAAAATTTCTACATAATTTTAGCATTTATGGCATAATACCATCCACAAGTGACGGGAGCCTTTTGGCTGAGAGTAAGCGCAGACTTTGACCGCACCGGATCTGGATAATGCCAGCGTCGGGACCACTTCAAAATCTACTATCATTACAACCCTTCATTTGTCACTTTATTTTAAGGACATTTGATGAAAAAAACAATTCTACTACTTTTGATAATACAAATTACACAGGCAGAAAAACTACAAACAGAAACCAAAGATCTAGACTCTATAGAAACAAAAGCCAGCAAAGAAGCAAATCTAGAAACTATTCTCAATAAAGATAATATTTCTGCAAAAGAGAGTACAAAATATCTTATCAACTCAACAACAGATATTCATAAAATTATCCCCTCTCTTAGAATCTATCCTCAAGGATCAGATACTTTTCCTATGGTTTCATTTCGAGGTATATCTAGTCCGGATTATTATTCATCTGTACTGGGGGTCTATATAGATGGTATACCTCAAGCACCAAATTTTTTGATACAAAATCTTAGTGATATCCAAAGTATCAACATTATTCCTGGCTCACTTGGCATACTCTATGGTGAAAATGCCCCACTTGGAATCATAGATATCAAAACAAAAAATCCGATGCAAGAGAACTATCTTTTTTCAGAAATTAGTTTTAGTAGGTTACAAGAAAAAATTAATTTTAATATAGGAAATGAACTTATCAAAAATAAACTTTGGGGAAAAGCAAATATACAATATATCCATGACAATGGATATATACGCCATCCTACTAATAACAAGCTTTTAAATAGTGCGGATTCTTTTATTGTGGGTGGAAGTTTATATGCACAAATCCTAGATTCCACAATCTTGGTAACACATTATGACTATCAACTTTTAAACAGCCACAAAGACTTTTATCTCACTCACAAACAAGCTATTAATCTCAAGCTAGAATCAGATAAGCTTGCAAGCTGGAGTGATTTTCAAAATGGGGATCAAGACAAAATTTTAAATATCAATCCTTATAACTATGCTCAAACCCATAATGCTTCTATAAAACTTGATCACACATTTAAAAACTTTGACTTCAACTTTATTACTGCCATTCAAAATGCCACTTCACTAGCCAATGAATATCCTGGAATTTATGTAAGAGATGAACATTCTCAAGGGTATTACTATAATACTACACAGCTCATTTCTGAAGCTAGACTTGAAGGGTATCATCATAATTTTAAAAGTACTTTTGGGGTATTTTATAAATACCTATTACTAGATAATGGAATGAATGGGGTGGATACAAGCTCTTTGGGATACTCTGGAAATTGGAATGCAAAAGAAAGGATAAATAGCTTTGCAATATTTAGTGCACTTGGCTATCAAAAAAATAATTTTGGTGTTGATCTAGGGGCACGCTATCAATTTTTCTACAATCATATAGAATCTAAAACTCCTCCTGTTGCAGAAATTAGCCCTTATAGTAATAGCAAAATATTTCAAGCTTTTAATCCATTCTTACTCCTATCTTATAATTTGAAGCAAAGCAGAATCTATCTACAAACTTCAAGTACCACTAAACCAGGGGGATTTGCTAAATTTCCCTTTGCAGATACAGATACAATTCCCTATCTTCAGGAATCTATCTATAGCACAGAGCTAGGAATACAGACTTACTTTGCGCAAAAAAAAGGTATGATCAAAATTGCTCTTTATGGAATCTGGCGTGATAATGTACAAAGCTATGTTGGTGTAGGCTATTATAAAAGTATTAAAAATATTGGTGGTGCTTATGCTTATGGATTAGATGCAAATCTAAATTTAAAATGGAATATTTTCAACATATTTCTCAATACTAATCTAAATACATCTGGTTTCAATCAAGGGGGTAAAAATATAGGAAACATCACAATACTAGGACAAACAGGATCTTATAACCTTTCTGGGCTCACTCCAAAGTTTGCCCCTATTTTTAGTCTTAATATGGGAATTGATACGACTATACTAAAAAAAGAAAAGCATCATCTTAGCCTATCCCTTTTGCTTAATACGCAAAGCTCCTATTTCTTGGATGACTTTAACCATCAAGAAGAACTTATTCAAAAAGCTTATGCCACATTAGATGCAAGTATAAATTATGATTTTTTAAAACATTATCAACTCATTTTCTATACTCAAAACCTAACTAATACTCGTGTATTGACTACAGCGATTTGGGATACTCAAGGACGCGCTTATATCACTAATGCACCCCTTAACTTTGGCTTGCGCTTTATCTATCATTATTAAATATAAAACATAAGCTTGGCTAGCACAATTATAATAATAGCAATGCCAAGCACAATAATATGTATAAATCTTCCTAAAGGATTTTTACACTTAAAAATATAATAACAGCTAAGAGAAAAAATAACAAGCAAGACAATAAGGCTAGCTAAAATGATCTTGACTAATAATAAAATCTGCATTATCCCAAAACTTTCAACCTTAAAGTAATTGGATGATAAAATCCCTCCACTTACTAAAAGCAATAAAACAACAAATGGCATAAACCTTGAAATTACACTACCGATAATTTCAAAAAATGGATTAGCATCGATTTTATTTTTTAAAAAAACTTTCTTAGCAATCCTGACAAATACTACATCATAAAATAAATATCCAACAAAAATAATCGCGCAAAATAAATGAATAATCAAAAAAATTACATAAAAACTCTGCATAAAATCCCCTTATTTTCTAGGGATTTTATTATAAAAGATTGATATAAAAATTGATCGTGCTCAAAGTCTAAAATTATCTTAACTTCAAATGTCCATCTATTAAAACAATTTCCAAAACCTGATGATTTTTTTTATCTTCATTAAATAAAATATAATCACTTAAATCTGCCTTGATTCTATCAATAACTTTATAAATCTCTCTAGCACCAAGCGATGGATCTAATGCCAAATTAGCAATAAAGTCTAAAGCTTTTTTATCAATTTTTAAATTAATATTCTTAGACTTAATCTGATCATTAATTTGATGGATATATTTCTTAGCAATTTTTCTCATTTCTGATATGCCTAAAGTATTAAATTGTATAACTCCATCTAATCTACTTCTAAACTCTGGACTAAAAATCTCTTTTAAAACTCTGCTATCTTTTTGTATAGAGCCAAAACCTATAGGTTTTAAATCGGTACTCCCTGCATTTGAAGTAAGGATCAAAATAACATTTTTAAAGTCTGCCTTATTGCCAAGATTATCACTCAAAACTGCCCCATCCATCACCTGTAAAAGAAGATTATACACATCAGGATGAGCTTTTTCAATTTCATCAAGCAAAAGTACACAATGTGGATTACGTCTAATCTTATCTACCAAAAGTCCACCCTGCTCATAGCCAACATAACCATTTGGTGCTCCAATAAGCTTAGCAATACTATGGGCTTCATGATATTCACTCATATCAAATCTTATAAAATCAATACCTAGTGCCTTAGCCAACTCCTCACTTAATGCTGTTTTTCCTACACCACTGCTTCCTAAAAATAAAAAACTACCTATAGGTTTTTTAAGATTACCAAGACCTGCTTTATTAATCTTAATAGATCTTACCACTTCATCAATAGCCTCATCTTGTGAAAAAATCTTTTTCTTTAAAATAGAAGCTAAATTTTTTAAGGTTGTTTTCTCTTGTGTTTTTAATCTCTCTTTTGGGATATTAATAAAACGAGATAATGAATTTTCTACATCAGCTCTAGTAATTATTCTTGGTTTAGCAGATGATTTTGCATTACATTTAAGATTTACTCCACACTCATCCATTAAATCTAAAGCCTTATCTGGTAAAAATCTGTCATTAATATAACGTGAAGATAATTCTATGCAAGCTTTCATTGCCTCATCAGTATAGCTAACATTATGGTAGTGTCCATATAATGGGGCGGATTTTTTTAAAATTTCCAAACAATCTTTAAAGTCAGGTTCAGCCACCTCTATACTTACAAACCGCCTAGATAATGCTCTATCTTTAGCAAAACTACTTTTATATTCATTAAAAGTAGTAGCACCTATACAACGTAAAGCACCACTTGCAAGTAAAGGTTTTAAAATATTAGCCGCATCCATACTGCCACTTCCACTACTCCCAGCTCCCATCAAAATATGTATTTCATCAATAAAAACAATTACTTTTTTTCTCGCACATAATGCCTTAATGACACCCTTTAAACGCTTTTCAAAATCTCCTCGATATTTACTTCCTGCTACCATAGAGCTCAAATCCATACTATAAATCTCAAATCCAAAAAGCATCGGGCTGCATTGTTTATTGACAATAAGAAGTGCCAAACCTTCAGCAATTGCAGTTTTGCCTACACCTGCTTCACCCACTAAGATTGCATTATTTTTCTTGCGTTTACAAAGGATTTCACTTAAACGCATAATCTCTTTTTCTCTTCCGATAATTGGATCAATCTTCCCGAGCTTAGCTAGAGCATTTAGATTCTTCGCATAGGTTTCTAAAAGTTCTTCTTCCTCACTTTCGCTACTATTTTGTAAAATCTCCATTGCATCTAACCCTAAAAATCTTAGAATCTGGGCGCTATAGCTATGCTCTTCTTGTAATACAAAAATTAAAAAATCACTAACATTGATCTCCTTTGCATTTGCATTAGCAGCATGATTTAACATATTAGAAAATACACGCTGAAGAGCTGGAGTTTGGTGAGGGATAGAGTTATTTGGATGATTTTGACTAGGGATATATTTAACAAGATAATTTCTTAGATTCTCTTGAAGCTCTGAAATTTCTGCACCAGAATTACGAAAAATTTTTGCGCTTTGGCTATCTTGTAAAATAGCCAAAAAAATATGCTCAATACTTAAAATATTATGTTGCATTTTTTTACTAATATTAACAGCTTGATTAATAATCTGGGAAAAATTTTTAGAAAGTAAATTTTCCATCATCTAAATCCCTAACTCCATAGACAATTTCAAAATTTAATGGATAACCCTTCTCACGTGATTTATCCTTAGCTAATTGTACTTTTAACTCTGCAATATCATAAGGATATATTCCACATATACCACTCCCTCCATTATGCACATCTAACATAATTTTTAAGGCTTCTTGATTAGATTTTTCAAAAATCTCCATTAAAATCTCTACAACAAAATCCATAGCTGTATAATCATCATTAAGCATTAAAACCTTAGCCATTCTAGGCTCTTGTAATTTAAGCAAAGTCTTTTCTTCTAAAAAAAATTGGGGCATTAAATAATCCCTGCTCTAATCTCTACTATCTTATTTAGTTGGGACTTAAGTGTTGGATTTAACTCAGAGAGAGTCTCTTGTGTACGAAGGATAATTTGTGCATTAGTATGACGATGCAAACATACTGCCTTAAGAAAATCTTTAACTTGCTGGGGCGTAGGATTGAGTTGAGAATAATCTTTCAAGAAAATATCAACTAGAAAATACAAATCATCTTTTGAGCTACCAGAAATTTTTAAAAAAGAGATAATACTATTACAATCTAATTCATCTCTTTTGATTTCTTTAGGTACTTTTTTATTCCTTGGCGACTGGTAATAAAAAAGTGTCAGTGCTACAAGTAACCCCACACCTATAAAACATGTCACCATAAACACGCCATCTGGACTAATCAAGCTACATAACCTTTTATTTTTAGGTAAAATTATAGCAAAAATTAGGATTTTATTAAGAATTATGGATTTTAAAAATTTAGCTAAACAATATGGTACGCCTCTTTATGCTTATGACTTTGAAAAGATTAAGAGTAATTTTTTAGCCTATAAAAAAGTGTTTCAGGCTAGAAAATCACTCATCTGTTATGCACTCAAAGCAAACTCAAATCTATCTATACTCGCTCAAATAGCAGCTTTAGAAGGTGGAGCAGATTGTGTATCTATTGGTGAAGTAAGACGCGCGATTAAAGCAGGTATCAAACCTTATAAAATTATTTTTAGTGGGGTTGGGAAAAGAGATGATGAAATTAAAGAAGCGCTAGATTCTGAAATATTGTTCTTAAATGTAGAGAGCAATGATGAACTATTAAGAATTGAAGCGATTGCTAAAAAATATAATAAAAATGCAAGAATCTCTATTAGGGTTAATCCGGATATAGATCCTAAGACTCATCCCTATATCTCTACAGGACTTAGCGAAAATAAATTTGGTATAGAGATAGAAGAAGCAAAAAAACTTTATATTTATGCACACAAGTCAAATTTTCTCTCTCCTATTGGGATTCATTTTCATATAGGCTCTCAACTTACAGAGCTAGAGCCTATATTACAATCAGCACAAAAAATTGCCAGTTTTACAAAAAGCCTTATAGCACTAGGAATTAATATTAAATTTTTTGATGTTGGTGGAGGCATAGGCATTTGCTACAAAGATGAGAATACAATCTCTCTTTATGATTATGCACAAGGCATTTTAGCTGCTATCAAAGGATTGGATGTTACTATTATCTGTGAGCCTGGTCGCAGTATTGTAGGAGAATCTGGCTATCTTATCACCAAAGTTATTTCTCAAAAGCAGCATAAAAATAAGCATTTTGTAATCATAGATGGTGCTATGAACGATTTATTGCGCCCCAGTCTTTATGATGCCTATCACCGACCAAATCACCTCTCACAAAAATGTCAAAAAAACACTAATGATTCAAAACTCGTAGATATAGTAGGTCCTATTTGTGAATCTGGTGACTTTTTAGCAAAAAATATACTACTTAATAATGTAGAAAATGGCGATTTAATTGTATTTGAAAATGCTGGTGCTTATGGTTATTCTATGTCAAGTAATTATAATACTAGAACTAGAGCTTGTGAGATTGGAATTATTCACAATAAAGCCCATATTATAAAGCCACGAGAAGAATTAGATCAATTATTTGAGAATGAGCTAGAAGGACTTGCCATATTTGAGGATATATTAAACTCAAGAGGATAAATAATGCCAAAAGATAATATCCAGAATCTAAGAGATCAAATTGATAAAGTAGATGATCAGCTCTTAAAATTATTAGATACTCGTATGGAGTATGTAAAAAAAATTGGCTTCCAAAAAATCAAAAATAATGCCAATATCTATTGTCCAGACAGAGAAAAAGAAATCTTAAATCGCTTAAAAAAAAATAAAACCCTTCATCTAGATTCTAAGGCTATTAAGGCTATATTTTTAGAGATATTTGCAATTTCAAGAAATTTAGAAAAAAAAGAAAAAGTAGCTTTTCTAGGTCCTATTGGTAGCTATACCCATCAAGCAGCAGAAGAAAGATTTGGTGCAATGAGTGAATATATGTCTATGCATAATATTTCTGCTGTTTTTAGCGCTATCAAATCAGGTAGAGCCAAATATGGTGTGATACCACTAGAAAATAATAATGGAATTATTGGGGAAAGTCTTGATTGCCTTATACAAAGTGATCTCAAAATTATCTCTGAAATTGTCTTGCCTATTCATCATTGTTTTGCCAGCATAGAAGAGGGCATAAGAAATATCAAAACGATTTACTCTAAAGATATTGCTTTTAATCAATGTAATACCTTTTTGCAATCTCATGAGCTTAAAAATATTACATGGATTCCTGTTGATTGTGCTGCTAAGGCTGCCAATTTTGCAACAAAAGAGAAAAATAGCGCTGCTATTTGCTCTAAGATTGCCGCAAAACTTTATAATATCCCTATTATGTTTGAAAATATCGAAGATAAAGATAATAATAAAGCTCGCTTTATTATTATTAGCGACTTTTATAATGCCCCTAGTCAGCAAGATAAAACATCCATCTTTGCTACACTAAAAGATAAATCTGGGGCGCTTTTAGAACTACTTAAAGATTTTCAAGATTATGGGATTAATCTTAGCAGAATTGATTCTCATACTATTAAAAGCAAAAATAATTTTAGCTTTGGTTTTTATATCGATTTTTTTGGACATAAAGATGATGAAAACATAGCCAAGCTTTTTGCCAAACGATCAAGCCAATTAAAATGGTTGGGTAGCTATGCTTGTGATCAATCATCTTGACTTTAAAATTGGAAATTAAAATGGAACATATCGTTTTTAAAAATATCACTCTTGAAGATAAAAAAATTTTTGAAACCTATCTTTTGCAAGATCAATATCAGATATCAGACATTAACTTTGGTAATCTTTATCTCTGGCATAAAGCCCGTGAAATAAGTTATGCCATTATATCAGACTGCCTTGTGATACAAACTATCTATGAAAATCAAAAACCATTTTATTTTTTCCCAATTGGCAGAGGTGATAAGTTAGCAGCGATAAAAGAATTATTTAATTTTATGCAAAACAAAGGGGAGATTTTGGAATTTCACTCTTTAGAGTTAGAGAATTTAGATTTTTTAAAGCTACATTTTCAATTAGAATCTTTTCTAAATCGTGATAGAAGTGATTATGTTTATAGCATACCTGAACTTATAAATCTCTCCGGACGCAAATATCATAAGAAAAAAAATCATCTTAATAAATTTTTACAGACTTACCCAAATTTTATTTATGAAAAAATCACCGCACAAAATACTAATGAGTTAAATCAAACCTATCAGCAATGGTTTAAAGCCACACCAAATCCAAGCGATGGCTTAAAAAATGAGTTTATTGGTATTCAAAATGCACTAAATCACTGGGATGAGCTAGATTTTATTGGAGGGATGATACGCATTGATGGGAGAATCATTGCTTTTAGTTTTGGTGAAGTAATCAATGAAAAAATGGTTGTTATCCATATTGAAAAAGCCGATTCTGCTATTCATGGTGCTTATCAAATTATAAATCAACAACTACTAAGCAATCATTTCAGTCAGTATGAATATGCTAATCGTGAAGAAGATTTAGGAATTGAAGGATTAAGAAAAGCTAAAATGAGCTATAACCCTATTTTTCTAGTTGATAAGTATGAAGCAAAAATCCTAAGCATAAAATCTTAGGATTTTTACAAATTAGCTTAATTTTTGCCCCTTATGATATTTAAGTACACCTTCAGCACAGCGATAGGCTAATGCACCAACAGTATCTGTAGGATTATATCCACTATTGTGCTGGAAATTTCCCGCTCCTACGACAAATAGATTCTCACAATCCCAATGTTGTAAATAAGTATTAACTACGCTGATTTTAGGATCACTGCCCATTGTTGTACCACCTGTATTATGTGATGTTTGATAAGGTACAACACTATAATCTGTAATATAAGCTTCCTTTTTTATACTTTTTACGCCCTTAAGTTTTTTAGCAATCTCTGCAGTTTTATCAATAAAATAGCGATGCAATGCTCTATCTTGGGATGTAAAATTATAAGTCATCCTTAAAAGTGGTAAACCAAAAGCATCTTTATAAGTAGGATCTAAATCTAAATAATTATACTTATAAGGTAGGCTAGCCCCCTGTGCACCCACATAAATAGAACGCGTAAAATTGTAATTTACAGCCTTTTTATATTCTAGCCCAAAGCTAGGGGTCCCCTCTGGTACAGGGCGATACTGCACTGGACGATTACCAGATTGTACACAATAAAGTCCTGCGCCATGTAAAAAATCAAGCTTACTATGATCAAAATTATCTCCATTAAAGTCATCACTAGCCACACCTAATGCTCCAGCACCCATAAATGTATCAAACTGCTCATCAAAAAAAGCTTCACAACCTGCATTGATCTGATAGCAATAATTTTTACCCAAAGTACCATTACCAGTTTTTGGATCATACATTTGACCTATTTGACTTACCATCAAAATCTTGGCATTATTTAATACAAAGCTACTTAAAACCACAATATCGGCTGGCTGGAAATAAGTTTGCATTGTTTTTAAATCTACAAACTCTACACCTACTGCCTTATCACCTTTTTTAACTACTTTAGTCACATTTGCAAAGGTCCGTATGCTATAACGACCTGTATTCATTGCCACTGGAATAGTTGTAGATATAGGGCTTGCCTTAGCATTGTATTCACAAGCAAAACGTTCGCAAAATGCACAATACTGGCAAGGATTTAATACTGCGGAATCTGGATTTGTATAGCTAGTGCTAGAATTTGCTGCGGGCATACGATAGGTGTGTAAACCACAAAGTTTAGCTGCCTCATCAAAGTATTTTAAAATCTTTGTATTCTCAAGAGGCTTTTGAGGATAAGGGCTACTCCTAAAGGTGCCGAGCTCTTTCTCTAGCGGATTTGACTGACCAGCTATTCCGCAAAGCTTTTCAAATCTATCATAATAAGGCTCCATCTCTTGATAACTAATGCCCCAATCCTCTAGTAAATATTCATCTCCAAGCTTATTACCATACCTCTTCTTACTATGAGTTTTAATCTTAAAATCATAAGGCATAAATCTAAAAGTCCATCCATTCCAATGCACTCCTGCACCACCAACTCCATTACCTAATAAAAAAGACCCCATCTTACGATAAGGAAGTGCTCTCTGTTCTAAGGTATTTCTTACTGTGACAGTATCCTTAGATAGATCTTGCATTAAACCATAGTTTACTCCATAACGCCACTCATCATGCAAATGTTGAAAGTTCTCTATCCCTTGCATACCTCCTCGTTCCAAACTCAATACTTCCAAACCATTTTTTACTGCCTCAAGTGCCACTATACTACCTGCCCAACCAGCCCCTACTGTCAAAACATCTACTTTTTTTAACACTTTCATTACAAAACTCCTTACATATCTGAAATACCCATGGGCTCAATAGGCTTATATTTGTCTCTTGTAATATATTCTGCATAACTCATCTGTGCACCGGGGAATCCAGCTAAACGCCAAGCTATTTTGTTTTCATTACCCTGATAGATAGGATCGCTAAAAACACCTGCCATTGTCATCTCAAAAAGTAAGCTAAAAAATAAAGCTGATCCCAAACCATCTATTTGTATTTTGTCTTGCTCACAACTCTTTAAAATCTCATCTTGCTGCCCATCACTAAGATTATAAAAACTTTTATGATAAAGCTTTTGTGCATTTTGCTCCAAGCCTTCTAAACCCAAAAGCATCATATCTCTACGATTTAAAGGAGACTGCAATCCTTGCTGTGGTGTACCCTCAAAAAATGGACCCTGCATATAAAGCGTAGCATTAAAACCATATCCTGAAGCTAGTTGATTATCAATAAAATAAGGAACACCCAACTCTTTGGCTCCTGGTGTAGAATCCTTTGGCCAGATTCTCTGACAAGCTGAACTCAAGTTTTCAAAATCAATATCTTTTTGGAAAAACATTCTACCCCGTAATTTTGAGCTAGATGTAAAATTATGAGTCTGTGGCATATTCATATCTGATTTCATATCTTCTTTAGCTGCCAGAGGTGAACTAAACGCTCCTGCCACTGCTCCACTGGCTAAAGCTGATAACTTAAAAAAGTTACGTCTATCAATAATCATAAAATCTCCTTATAGATAAATTAAAAATTAACCTAAAACTTTAAAAGTTAAAATAATAATATAAGAAAATATAAATAAAAAGTCAAGAAAATAAGAATTTATATGATAAATTGTTAAGATAGACTTAAAAAGTATAAATATTATGAATAACTAGAAGAAGTGGTACGCCCGGCAGGATTCGAACCTGCGACCTACGGCTTAGAAGGCTGTTGCTCTATCCAGCTGAGCTACGAGCGCGAATGAACCAGACAAATGAGAGCAGGTGGTACGCCCGAAGGGAGTCGAACCCCTAACCCCCAGATCCGAAGTCTGGTGCTCTATCCAATTGAGCTACGAACGCAAGTTATTATTGTATAAATATTTTTATGTATTCATTTGTAATGGGGTGGGTGATGGGGCTCGAACCCACGACCCTCAGAGCCACAACCTGATGCTCTAACCAACTGAGCTACACCCACCATAGGCAATAATAACTAGACAATGGTCGGGGCGAAAGGATTCGAACCTTCGACCCCTTGGTCCCAAACCAAGTGCGCTAACCAGACTGCGCTACGCCCCGAAACCTAAAAGTCTTGAGGGTCGATTATACTTAAAAATGAACCTTGTTGTCAAGAAAATATGATTGGTAAATCCATATTCTTTTAGAGTATTTCTAGCGTAAAATTTTCAATGCCTCTTTAATAATATCTTGAGTATTTGTAGCCTTAATATCTTTAAATACTTTATCAATACTATTAGCTTTAAATCCAAGAGATTCTAATGCCATTCTGGCTTCTTGATATACAGAATCTAAAATATTTGATCTAGGAAGTAAATCCACATAAAAACCACTCAAATCTACCATAATCTTGCCAGCACCTTTAGCACCGATGCCCGGTACTCTCTGCAGTGCAACTACATCTTTTCTCTTAATAATCTCTAAAATCTCGGTTGTTTCATAAGTAGAGAGAATTGCTAAGGCTACTTTTGGACCAACACCATTAATTTTAATCAAGCGATCAAACATACCCTTTTCCATCTCATCATAAAAGCCAAATAAAAGATGCGCATCCTCGCGGATAATTTGTGTAATATATAAAAAAACCTCATTCTCTTTAGCTAAATGAGATGAACATTGTACAGAGATAGCTATATCATAAACTATCCCTCCGACTTTAAGTAAAACTCTGGCTGGTTCAAGCCGATAAATCTCTCCACTTAGTCCAAAAATCATTCTAAAACTCCATTATATACCCACAAACTCTTCAGTTTCAGAATCAATCCTATACCCACCTTTAAAATCCTTATCTACATTTAAGCTTTTTACCTGTTTTTTAGGAAACTCTCTTTGATAGATAAGCTTAGTATCTTCACCCCATGATTTATCACAATAAATTTGAGCATTTAAAATCTCCTCATCGATCTGTACAAGATTATTAACAGTCTTTTCAATAAATTGCTGATAATCAAACAATTCTTGTCTAAACATACGCAAATCTTTTATCATCGTATGATGTCTTCCATATGCTTCAGCAATATCTTTATTCTGCATCATTTGCTCACGTATCACTTCCTGCGCACCTTCAATCTGCTCTATTAATGGCTTACTCTTTTTAACAGAAGCCAAAATCTTATGATACTTACTATATACTTCTTTAGCACTATTAATCAAAAAATTCTTTTTCTTTACCAAAACATCAATTAATTCTTTTGTCTTATGATAAGCCAAAGAAGAAATAGTAATAATATTATTTTCTCCCTCGATACTTCCAACATGTAAACGATAACTAATAGTTACTTTATTATTACTTGCAATTTTTTTAATATTTGCTTCTTTAGATAAGACTTCTCCTTCTTGGCACAAATCAAGATGAATACTCTCTGACTGCACAAATCCCTGATCTAGAGTCTCAATCATCGCCTCATCAGCAATAAGATTACCGCGATGAGTTGTAATCTTTGCACGATTAGCAATAATCTCTGACTGCTCATGTGTAGTACCTTCAATCTCAATTTCATTTGCTTGAATTCTTGCATTCTTAGCCACATTGCCGATAATCTTTATATTAGCAGCCTCTAAAACTACCCCCTCTCCTATCGCGTCTTGAGAATTATTAGAAGCCTTAATTGTAAGAGTTAGATTCTTCCCCATACCGCCTAATAAGGGTGGTGTAGAACTTGCGTTAATATGGTTAAACTCATTTTGACGATAAAAGTCAATTTCATTTCCCCTCAATCGTACATAAGAATCAATCAATGATCTAAAAACAACACGCTCATCTTCCTCTATTTGTTCCACCTCATCACTATTAAACTTTGGAAAACTATTAGTATGCATCAAATCAATATGCGTAGCTAAGATAAACTCTCCATACAAATTTCGCCCACTAGATGATGGCTTTGCCTTATAAAACGCCACTATATTCTCGCCCTTATTAACAGCAAAATAAGCTTCTTTATAATCTCTATATCTTTCCTCACAAGGAATCAAAAACTCGCTATAAGCTTCACGATGAGGGGAGTATGTAACAGATTCCATAAGATCAATTTCACAAGGAGGAAAAATTTGGTTTTGTATTAGTGTTTGTACTTGGGATTTTAATCGTTGTTTAATATCTTTCATTCTACGAATAATAATGCCCTCAAAAGCCATTTGCGCTTCAATCTCTCTCATCATCTCTTCATAAAATATATCTTCATCTAATAATCCTATCCCCTCACTAAAGCGCAAACGCATCTTATCACCAAAAGGAGAAATTCTAAGCGAGATCAAAGGTTTAGATTCTATTGGTTTAATGCGTATATCATAGCGTTGTTTAATTTTAAAGTTATCTGTGTTAAAAAGCTCTTCATCTTCAAGTTGTTGCATTTCTTCTTTTGTAACAACCTGAAAACCATTTTTATCGTTTCTATCAAGCAAGACTCCCACAGCCAAAAGCTCAAATCCTACATACTGCGGATCCACCTTAAAGGCATCAGCAACCTTTGCCAACTCTATTTGAATATCACTACATTGTTTAACTAACTGCTGGGGGAATTTCAAGTACACTCCTTTGTCTTAAAGCAAATCCAAATTTTACGATATTATATTTCATATTATACTAACAAACTAAAAAATGGGTGCCTATTGACACTTTAAGGGGGTTTTTTGCTAAAAAAAGCATTTTTTACAAATAGTAGTGGTATTTTATGTTCACGCATTTTTGGTTTTCTGCGTGATGTGTTGATGGCACATATCCTTGGGGCTGGCACATTTTCAGACATCTTTTTTGCTGCCTTTAAATTTCCTAATCTTTTTCGTAGAATCTTCGGTGAAGGTGCATTTATACAAAGCTTTTTACCCTCACTCATCTCTACAAGACGTAAGGGAGTTTTTATAGTTGCAACTTTTCTTATATTTGTATGCATCATTTTACTTCTAAGTTTACTTGTATGGTGGTTCTCTGGATTTTTTACTCGGATCTTAGCCTATGGATTTGATGATTCAAAAATTGAGCTTGCTCGCCCTATTGTTGTAATTAATTTTTGGTATCTAGAACTCGTATTTATTGCAACTTTTCTAAGCTCTCTCTTACAATATAAGAATATCTTTTGGGTAAGTGCCTATAATACTGCTCTTTTAAATATTTTTATGATTCTCTCTCTTTTTTTAGCGCGAAATAAAGAGGGTATGGAAGTTGTATACTTTCTTAGCTATGGTGTTTTATGCGGAGGAATAGCACAGATTATTATTCATTTCTATCCTTTGTATCAAAAGCGATTTTTAAAAATTTTTTATGTTGGAATCAAGGATTTATGCCTACTGATTACAAAACGGGCTAAAAGTAGAGTTAAAAATGCTTATCATAATAGTATTAAAAGTTTTTTTGCTCAATTTTTCCCTGCTCTACTTGGTAGCTCTACGGCACAAATAGCTGCTTTTTTAGATACGATATTAGCTAGCTTTCTTGCTTCTGGCAGTATTTCTTATCTTTATTATGCTAATCGTATTTTTCAACTCCCTCTAGCTATTTTTGCAATTGCTATTTCTACAGCTCTATTTCCGACTATAGCAAAAGCTATCAACAATCATCAAGAACAACAAGCTAGAAATCTTCTTAAAAATGCATTCTGGTTTTTATTAATTACTCTAGCTATATGCGTATGTGGTGGCATTATGCTAAAAGATGAAATTATTTTCATTCTCTTTGAAAGGGGTAACTTCTTACGAGAAGATACGCTGATTACTGCTAATGTTTTTGCACTTTATCTCTTAGGTTTATTGCCATTTGGTCTAGCCAGAATCTTTTCGCTTTGGCTCTATGCCCATAAAAAGCAAAAAAAAGCAGCAACTATATCTGCCATATCATTAAGCATTAGTCTTATTATCTCTGTAATCTTAATGCAATTTTTTACTCTATATGGGCTAGCTCTTTCTTCAAGTATAGGAGGATTAGTACTTTTTATCCTCACAATCAAGCAATTTGGCTTAAAAGAATTTAAGGTTATCCTGCTATATAAAAAAGCTTATCTCATACTCATAGGACTTTTAACTCTAGAGATCATAGCCTTAAAAATATTTTTAATGTTTTACTCTATAGCTTAATAAATTAGTGATTACTCATTTTAAGATAGAATGAGTAATCACTAATTTAGGGGAGTTATTATGAAAATATATGATAGCAAAGCCAGAATGAAACTTGATTTTCAACCTATCAAAGAAGGTGAAGTTAGGATCTATGTATGTGGACCTACAGTTTATGATGATGCTCATCTAGGTCATGCTCGCTCCTCTCTTGTTTTTGATCTTTTAGCTAGAGTTTTTAGAGCATCTGGATACAAAGTAACATTAGCTAAAAACTTCACAGATATTGATGATAAGATTATCAATAAATCCAAAGAGAGTAATCAAGAAATCACGCAAATCACCTCAACTTATATACAATCCTATCTTAAAGATATGCGCGAGCTTGGTATTAGACAAGCTGATATAGAGCCAAAAGCTACAGAAAGCATTTCTGAAATCTCAACTATGATACAAACTTTAATACAAAAAGAAATTGCATACAAAAGTACAAATGGTGATATCTATCTTGAAGTAGCTAAAGATCCTGATTATGGCAGCCTATCTATGCGAGGCAATGATGAAGAAACACAAGCCAGAATACAAGAAAATGAAGAAAAAAAAGACCCTAGAGATTTTGCCCTATGGAAAGCCTATAAAGGAGAAAATGATATTGGCTATGAAAGTATACTAGGTCTTGGGAGACCTGGATGGCATATAGAGTGTTCAGCTATGATTGAAAAACATTTAGCATATAAAAATGAAAAGTTTGGTATTGATATACATGGGGGTGGAGCAGATCTTTTTTTCCCTCATCATGAAAATGAAGCCTCTCAAACTCGTTGTGCTACTGGTAGAGAGATCGCCAAATATTGGATGCATAATGGTTTTGTCAATATAAATGGTGAAAAAATGAGTAAATCGTTAGGTAATAGCTTTTTTATCAAAGATGCCCTCAAGCTCTATAATGGAGAAATTTTACGCAATTATTTAATCTCTACGCATTATCGTGCCATTCTTAGCTTCAGCGAGGAGGATCTATTAAGCTCTAAAAAACGTCTGGATAAAATCTATCGCCTTAAAAAGCGAGTTGGTTTTAACTCCCATTTTGATTCCCAAAAAGACTTAATGCCTAAAAATGACTTTCAAAATGAACTTTTAGATGCTTTGTGTGATGATCTCAATATCTCAAAGGCATTGGCAATTATAGAATCTATGCTCAATGAATCTAATCAAAATCTGGATAACTCACCTAAAAACAAAATGCTTAAAAATGAAGTTATTCAAAATCTCGAATTTATCGCTTCTTTGCTTGGCATTGGCGTAATGAATGCAAATGAATACTTTCAACTTGGCGTGGATGAAAAACAAAAACTAGAAATAGAAAAACTTATCCAACAAAGATCGGATGCCAAAAATCAAAAAGATTATGCTAAAGCCGATGAAATTAGATCTCAATTAGAAACTATGGGTATTACAATACTAGACACGGCTGAAGGTAGCATTTGGGAAAAAGTTTAGTCCAAAAATTTTATTAAGCTAAACTTTAAAGTATTGGTACTACCATTAGCTTCTTTGACAAAAACACTTTTTATAAAATTATCACCATCTATTTCAATAACATTAATACCTATATTTTGTCTAGGTATTAGCTGTATTGTCCAATAATTTTTATCACCATTAAGACGAATAGAAAAGTATTGTTCTAAACTTAGAAAATCAAAATTTACAGCCATATTAAATAGATTTGGATCAAAATTTCCATTAAAACGCTGATAATCCTCTGTAGTTTGATAAAAAATCCCTGTAGAATCTAATTTTAGATTCATCTGCAATGGTGTTTTAACTTGAATAAAAAGCTGGTTATTTTTTATTTCAAAAACTCCATCAAATCTCATAGGAATAGGAAGATTAACATCTACTCTCTCTAAATTAAACTCTCCTTTAAAATGTCGATGAGAAAATATTTCTTTTAATTGATCCATATCCATAGCCCATAGACTTAAAGATAGAAGAAAAAACCAATAAAAATATTTATATAAAACTTTCATACCTGCTCCTTAAACTCTAATAAGGCTTTTAGAAAATTTTGAGGAATTTTTCTTAATGCTTTGTTGGTCTTAGCATTAACTAAAATATGGCGAGTATAGCCAGTTGCAATATGCTTGCCTGCAGCATACATTTGATATTCCAAACCTATATACACCTTTGCTTCAAGCACTTGCACAAATATCTCTATCACATCTTCATATCTTGTAGGATAAAAGTAGCTAATATTCATCTCTACTACAGGAAAGAAATATCCAAGATCCTCTAAATGTTTATAACCATATTTTAGGGAATCTAAAAATTTGCAACGTGCTAATTCCATTTTCCTAACATAATTTCCATGCCACATAATCCCCATAGAATCTACATCTACAAATTCTACTTCTTGCATATAACTAAATTTAGCCATTACCTATTATCTACTCTTTCAAAACTTAAATCATGATTTAATAAACGATAATTTGCCATCTCTTCATATTTTGTACCCTTACGACCATAATTGACAAATGGATCAATACTAATACCACCTCGAGGTAAAAATTTTCCACTTACCTCAATATAACGAGGATCCATCAACTCAATCAAATCTTTCATAATTACATTAATGCAATTCTCGTGAAAATCTCCATGATTACGAAAGGAGAAAAGATAAAGCTTTAAAGATTTGCTCTCAACCATCTTTAAATCAGGAATATAATTAATATAAATAGTGGCAAAATCTGGCTGGGAAGTAATTGGGCACAATGAAGTAAACTCCGGGCAATTAAACTTCACAAAATAATCATTATCCCTATGCTTATTCTCAAAGGTCTCTAAAATATCTCTATTGTACTCAAAGCTATATTTTATATCTTGATTCCCTAAAATACTGAACATCTACAACCCTTTATCTGCTAAAATAGTCTCTATGGAATTTGAGAAAAATGATTATATCAAGTTAGAAAAAATAGGAATAAAAAGCCTCCTTGACCTATGTCTGTGTATCCCTAAATCCTACACAGATACGACACTTATCTCAAAATTAAAATCTCATCAAACTGGTGCTCTAGAAGTTACTATTCTTCCTTATAATATGCCAATATATGGAGCAAAGCTACTTAAAATCCCTGCTTATATTATTAATCTTAATACACCTATTACAATTTTTATATTCCATCCTAAAAAGTACCATAAGAATATCTTTATTCCAAATAAAACAATGTTTATCTATGGCACCTTAGAGCTTAGCCCGCGTCCATCCATTAGACAGCCTAAAGTTATCTATGAAATCAATACTATTACACCTCATTTCAAACTAAATCAAATTAAAGATTCCACACTAAAAATTATTACTAGTAAATATATCACTCAAGAAAACTTAATTTCCATTCTTCCTGCAGAAATTATCCCTCCACTCTTAAAAATCTTTTATCCTGATTCTGAGTTTTTATCTCACTTCCAAAAACATAAAATCCTTCCAAAAAAAAGTCTTGATGCACTTAAATTTATCGAAATTTATCAACACATCTCACGTCTATCTAAAAAGCGTCGATATTTTGAAGCTAAGTTTATTTGCAATGGAGAATATCAAAGCTTTATCCAATCCCTGCCCTTCTCTCTTACCCCATCTCAAATAAATACAATCAATGATATTGCCAAGGATCTCTCATCAAATACTGCTGCACGTAGAATTATTGTAGGTGATGTAGGCTGTGGAAAAACAATAGTAATTTTATGTAGCGTAGTTATGGCTTACCCTAAAAAATCTGTCCTTATGGTACCTACAACAATTTTAGCAGAACAAATTTTTAATGAAGCTAAAAAATTTTTACCCAGCTATATTTCAACTTCCCTTATTCTAAGCCAATCTCGTCATAAAAATGAATATTCCGAGGCACATTTTCTAATCGGTACACAAGCATTATTGCATACAGAATTTGATTCTCTGGATTTTGCCCTCATTATGATAGATGAACAGCATCGCTTTGGTACTAATCAACGTCAAGCACTCCAAAGTATACTAAACTCCTCATCCAACATTCCATCTAAGAAACCTCATTTTCTTCAATTTTCTGCTACACCTATTCCTCGTACCCTAGGTATGATAGAATCAAATCTAATTGATTTTAGTCTTATTACTGACCTACCCTTTAAAAAGGATATCAGTACTAAAATTATCCATAAAAATGACTTTCCAAATCTTATAAATCACATTAAAGAGCAGATAAAAAATAAACATCAAACCATTATAGTCTACCCACTTGTTGAAGAAAGTGAACATATTGACTATCTTTCAATTAAACAGGGGGCACCTTTTTGGCAAAAATATTTTAATAATGTCTATATTACCCATGGTCAAGATAAAAATAAAGATGAGGTTTTAAAAGAATTTAGACAAAAGGGTGATATTCTGCTAGCTACCACACTCATTGAGGTAGGTATCTCTCTACCCAGACTCACTACTATTATTATTCTAGCTCCAGAGAGATTAGGTCTAGCCACTCTTCATCAATTACGCGGTAGAGTTAGTCGTAATGGACTTAAGGGCTACTGCTTTTTATATACTAATCTCTCAACAAGTCAAAGACTAGAAGAATTTAGCTCTACGCTTAGTGGCTTTGATATTGCAGAGCTTGATTTAAAATATAGGGATAGCGGTGATCTTTTGAGTGGAGCTCGCCAGAGTGGTGAAAGCTTTAAATTCTATGATCTACAAAATGATGAAGAAATATTAAAAAAAGCACAAATATTTAAAGATAATAAAGAGGCTAAAAACAAAATAAAGTTTCTCTAAATATATCAGATCAATAGTCTATAATATTTTCTTCATTCATATAAATCTTAAGTTAAACCAGCTCTTGCCACATTAAATCTGATCCACCAAAAAGCGGGATAATCTTGGAATCTAAAACAGGAATAGAATCTGGTATTTTAGATGGTGATTTTTTTAAAGTAATAAATTTATCTTTTTTTACCTTTATCTTATAATTTGTTATAGCATTATCACTTACAAAAGCCTGAAGGTTTTCTAGCTTATTGTGTCTTTCAAAAAGCTCTACTAGTCTAGGCAATAAATTTGGTGCGCTAAAAATACCGCCAAAAGCATTTTGACTATATTTATTACTTATTAAATGAGGAGCTGAATCTGAACCAAAACTTACTTTTTTATGCGCATTTAATGCCAGATCTAAAAGTGCTTCTTTATCATATGGTGTCTTTAAAATTGGTTTACAAAAATAGTGAGGATTTAAATTTTTCCCTAAAAGAGAATCTAAATCCATTGTAATATGATGATAAGTGAGTGTGGCAGTTATATTTTCAAAGTTTTCTAATACTTTAATACTTCTATGATCGCTCATATGCTCCAAAACAATATGGAGTTTAGGAAAGCGCTTAGCCAAATTTTCAAAAACTTTTAAAAACTCATATTCCCTATCCATACTAAAACCATCACTCTCACCATGGATACTCAAAATCATACCTAAATCTTGTGCTACCTTTAAAATTTCCAAAAGATTAGGATTTAAAATAGAGCTTACTCCAGAATCTGAATTAGTAGTTGCCCCTTTGGGGTAAAGTTTTAAGATTTTAATACCAACCTCACTCAAATCTTGCAAACTTTCTTTATCAAGAAAATCAGTAACATAAATAGTCATTAATGCTAAAAAATCTGGGGCTAAGGATGCAATTTCTTCTCTATAACTTTGGGCTAACTGCGATGTTGTCACTGGAGTCTTTAAATTAGGCATTATCACACCACCACTAAAACTTTGTGCACTGAAAGGTAATACTGCTTTTAATATCTCACCTTCACGTAAATGCAAATGCATATCAAATGGATTCTTCAAAGTAATGCTATTCATTAAAAAACCTTTGATTAAAAATTAAAAAATTATAGCAAGCTTATTTGCTATCTTAAAACAAGATGCTGGACTTATTTAAGATTAACCAATTTTAATAGATATAACAAGGGTATTTAATTATAATATTTACTATAAAAATTAATTTTATAAATTATAATAATGATTATCATTAACTTAAAATTGAGGCATTTTTATGGATATTGCAAGTTTTCAAACAAGCCTAGAGCACTGGGGATATCTCTTATTATTTTTTGCCAGCTTTGGAGGTGGTTATACAGCTATTGTAGCTGCTGGAGTATTTTGTGCACTAGGTAAACTAGATATCACTCTTTCTTTGTTGATTTCTTTTACAGGTAACTGTATAGGCTCTAGTCTACTAGCCTATTTGGCTCGTACTCAAAAAAAAGAATTTACAAGGTTATTGCAAAAACATAGACGAAAATTAGCCCTAACTCATATCTATATGCAAAAATATGGCATCTGGCTGATTTTCTTTAGCAAATTTCTCTATGGAATCAAAACTATTGTGCCACTTGGTATTGGTCTTAGCCACTATAGTTTAAAAAAATTTATCCTTTATAATATCCCTGCTTGTATTCTATTTACAGGAAGTATAGGATTGATAAGTTTTTTTGCCAGCAATTGGATGCTAGATCTTTTTTCTAAAATCGAAAAGATAAAAGGATGGCAAATTGCGCTAATTTTATTTATCTTTTTAAGTTGTATTTTTCTAAGTATGCAAATAATAAGTAAGAAAAAACATTAACTTTTGTTAATGTTTTTTTATTATAAGCTCCTTGTAAAATAATTTATATAAAGGATTAAAATGAAAAAAATTGGAATTTTTTATGGAACTGATAGTGGTAATGCTCGTGATGCGGCTGAAAATATTGCCAAATTATTAGGAGAAGATAATATAGAAATAAAAGATATAGCTAAAGCTAGCAAAGAAGAAGTTTTAAATTTTGAGAATTTAATCTTAGTAACATCTACTTATGGTTGTGGTGATTTACAAGGGGATTGGGAAGATAAGATTGATAGCTTTAATGAATCTGATTTTAAAGATAAAACTATTGGTCTTGTAGGCATAGGCGATAGCGATACTTATAGTGATACTTTTTGTGATAGCCTATCTTATCTTTATGAAAAAACTAAAAGTGGCAATATTATCGGTAAAACATCAAGTGATGGATATGATTTTAGCGATAGCAAAGCGATTTTAGATTCTGGAGAGTTTATGGGCTTAGTCCTTGATTATGACAATCAAGAAGAATTAAATGAGGAAAGAATTTCAAACTGGGTGAAAAATATCACACCATCATTTAAATAATTTAATGTTTAAATAATCTAGATTCTAGAATCTAGATTATTTAATTTGATATAAAAATCACAAAATAAATCTAAACCAAAATATACTTCTGGGATGGTAAAACCCTAAAGCCTATAATCTAAATTTATTTATATATTTTTTCTAAATATTCTAGCTTTGAATTTGTATTTAAAAGAAGCATATCTGCTAAAACCAATGCCAGCATTGCTTCACATACTATACTACCTCGTATAGCAATACAAGGATCATGACGCCCTTTTAATTTCAGCTCAACTGCCCTATTTGTGATATCTCTTGTTTTTTGTGGTAAAAAAATACTCGGTGTGGGTTTAAAATGCACTCTTAAATCAATACTCTCTCCATTACTAAGCCCACCTAAAATACCCCCACTATAATTACTCAAAAAACCATTCTCATCCATACAATCATTGCTTTGACTTCCTCTTTTATGAGCAGATTTTATACCTAGACCAATCTCAAAAGCCTTCACGCCATTAAGCCCCATCATCAATGATCCAAGAGCAGAATCTAATTTATAATAAAGACCCTCACCAAGCCCAATAGGAATTTTACCTATTGCTCTAACAAGGACACTCCCACCAATGCTATCATGAGATCTTCTTGCTTCATCAATAAGGTTTTTTTGTGCTAATTCCACTTCCTTATCCAAAGCAAAAATCTCACTTTTCTTTGCATATTCAAAGTCAATCTCACTAGCTTCAATCCCTCCTACTGCATAAACTCCACTCTCACAAAAAATACCAAAATGCTCTAAAAGCATCTTTGCTATTGCTCCTGCTGCAACACGTGCCACACTCTCTCTAGCAGAAGCTCTCCCACCTCCGCGATAATCTCTAAAACCATATTTGTGAAAATAGGTAAAATCTGCATGAGAGGGGCGAAAAATATCTTTAATATCTGCATAATCACGACTTTTTATATCTTGATTAAAAATAATCATTGCCAAGGGGGTACCTGTAGTTTTCCCTTCAAATATTCCACTTAAAATCTCAATCTCATCTACCTCTTTTCTCTGTGTAGTAAACTCACTTTTACCTCCACTCCTACGTTTACATTCAAAAGCAATTCTACTCTCATCAATCTTAAGCCCTGCTGGTAAGCCATCCATCACACAACCAATAGCCTTGCCATGAGACTCGCCAAAAGTACTCACTCTAAGATGCAAACCAAAAGTATTCATTTGTCATTTTTTCCTTGTTGTATGCTGCAAGATGAACTAATTTCTAAAGTAACTTTAGAATCTAGCTTTTTTTGCATAATCTGTTGATAAGCCACCTTGGCACAATTCTGCTGGGCTGCTTTTTTACTTGAGCCAAAACAACGCGCTACTTCAATTCCATTAATCACTAATGCCATCTCAAATTGTTTACAATGATCTGGTCCAATCTCTTGGATTAAATGATATTGAGGAATTTCATTAAAAAGTGCTTGTGTCTCTTCTTGCAGGGCAGTCTTATAGTCTAAAAATAAAACCTCTGAATCTAACTTGGGATAAATCTTTCTTAAGATACTATAAGTAAGCTCTCTAGCTCTTTCTAATCCACTCTCTAAATAAATAGCTCCAATCAGTGCTTCAAAGGCACTAGAAAGGATAGATGATTTTTCTCTCCCCTTATTGCTTTCTTCATTTGCAGAGATGATGATAAACTCATCTAAATGTATCGCTTTGGCAAAACGCATAAAACTCTGCTCATTGACAAGTGCTGCACGCATTTTAGATAAATCACCCTCATTTTTATCTGGAAACTCGCAATAAAGATATTCACCCACCAAAAGATCCAAGACTGCATCACCTAAAAATTCTAAACGTTCATTATTAAAATCTTTCTTGTAGCTTTTATGAGTTAAAGCTAAAATAAGCAAAGAAGTATCTTTAAAATGATAGCCTATAATTTTTTCAAGCTTTTGCATCATATTCCTTTAATCTTGTGGCTTGTTCTCTTGCTATTGTATCGCATTTTTCATTTTCGATATGGCTACTATGCCCCTTTACCCATTCAGTATGAATCTTGTGCTTACTAGATAGTAATAAATATTCTTTCCATAAATGTGTATTTTTAACACCTTTAAAATCTTTTTTAATCCAATTAAAAATCCATTTAGCAATACCATCGCATACATATTTAGAATCAGAAATGAGCTTAATTTCACAAGAAGTTTTTAATACTTTTAAAGCTTCAATTACTGCTAAAAGTTCCATCTGATTATTTGTCACATTCCTACAAGCACCACAGACTATTTTTTCTACACAACCATCTATCTTTTGATAACGCAAAATGGCACAATACCCTCCATATCCAGGATTCCCTAAAGAAGAGCCATCACAGAAAATTTCAATAAATTTCACTCAAAGACTCCTATCCTCTAATATCTTAATTATTAAATCCATTTCTCCCAATTCACTACATTGAGGACATCGCAAAGAATCAAAAGGAAATATTCCCTTACAACTATGGCAACGATATTCAAATCCCAGATAAGCCTTTTTAACTAATCTCAATCTATGTAAAATCTCAAGTTCAAAAACCTCACAGACCATTTCATCTTCTATCATACCCTTAGCCACAAATATCTCATAAATTCTTGGATATTTTTTTATATCCTTTGGTAGCTCATTAAAAGGATATAAAATATCAATATAATTGCGGATATTTTCACATCCTTTTATATACTCCCAAAATGCATTCTTATCATTAATCTTTAAAAAATTTAAAATCACTTTATTAAACATAGGATGATTTTTGCCAATCTCTTTTAGGTTTTTAAGTTTTAAAACCAAAGGGATATCACAAGATTGCAAAAGCATCATTAAATAAAAATAACTTTGAGACTTCTGCACAAAATTATTGAATTCCTCCATATCAGTTGAAATATGTATATTATTTTGAGCATTTTGAACTTCATCAAGACATTCTAAAACCTCTAATGCTTTTTCATATTCACCCATTTTTTCATAAGCCTGCATAAGAGATTTTAAAGCATGAGGATTACGAGGATAGGTGCGTAAAATTTGCGTATAAATATCCTTAGAACGTTCTAAGAATCCTGCTTGTAAATACACCTCACCAAGCCTTTCTAATACTAGGATTTTATCTTTAGATGACTTAAGTGATTCTAAAACGCTAAGATAGATTTGTATTGCACTTTCATTATCTCCACTCTGGGCATAAGACTTTGCCATTAGCATTAATGGCTGTAGGGCACTGGGAGATATTTGTATAAATTTAGCAATATCATCATTAAGAGTAGTATACTCATAAGATTTAGCCAAATCTTTTAATGACTGCTCTTTTTTCTGGGCACGTACTCTATTTCTTGAATAATCTAGAAGTGCTATTAAAGCAATAATAGAAATAAAAATAATAATCCCAAAAAGTGGATCACGATAAAAAAATACAAAATTTTCCATTCTAATCTCTTAGAGTGACAATATTAGCCTTTTGTTTAATTTTTTCAAAATAATCTTCAAGAATTCTATCTTGGCGCTTTTCAATAAGCTTTTGTGCAATTATATTTCTAGCCTGTTGATAGCCCATATTTTCTTCTCCCTTTTTCTCCTTAATCAAAAAAGCCATAAAATTACCATTTCCACCATTTAAAATCTCGGTAAATTCTCCAACTTTTGCTTTAGAAAAAATTGTAACAATTTGTGGAGGCAGTGTATTAGTGGGTATCTTTTCTTCTGCCCTCTCTACTCCTCTAGTTGCTATATTAGGCTGCTTAATAGCTTCTTCTAGTAGCTCTTTTTTATTAGAGCTAAAACGCATAGCGACAATCTCTTTGGCTACATTAAATTCTTCTTGATGTTTATTAAAATAAGCTCTTATTTCATCTTCTCCAGCCATATTATTTGACAAAATAGCCCTCATCAACTCTTGCGTTTTAATTTGATCTTTAAGCTGTTTTTTATATTCTTTTATAGACATTTTCTCCTGAATTTGAACCTTTCTTAAGAATGCACCTACGCTTAAATTATTTCTATGTGCCATTTCTTGTATCTCACTATCAATCCGTAAATCAGACACATCAATTTTTAATCGCTCCAACTCCTGATCTTTTATCTTTTGGGAAATTAAAAAATCAATAGCAGCTTTCTTATCAAGTTTGTTTTCTTTTTGTGCTTGCTCGATCTCATAAAGAGTGATAGGATCCCCATTTACAGTAATTGCTACGCCTGCAACCACTCTAGAAAATAAAATTGCCCCGCATAATAAAAAAATATACAAGTTTCGCATAAATTCCCTTTTTATATTGTTCAATCAATTCTAACACAAAGAAAAAAATAGTTTTGAGCCTAGAATTTCATTCTAATCCCGCCATTTATTTGTGTGAGTGTTGGCAAAATATTAGAATCCAAATGAGTATTCATCAAATTAAATAAAACAAAAATATTTTCTGTAATACTAATCTCTGTAGAAAAATCCACTTCATTTTGTCGAGAAGAAAGCTTACCATCTGAAAATGATGTTGTAGCATAAGTGATGAAAAAATTAAATTTCTTAATCTTTGAGCTTAATACCCCGTAAAATAAGTTGGCATCACTATAAATTCTAAAAGCCTTGCCTCCCCAGATAAAAAATGGTGCTAAATTATCTCCCATAATATTTAAACTACCAAGACCGCTATTTTTATCTGTGCGAATATAACCTATTTTAAAATTTAATAAATCTCCCCATCCAGCATACAAAGACAAATCAACCTCATATGCATTTTTAGGCAACATACTCTCAAAACTATAAGTTATTCCAGCCTGTGCCCCAAACTTAAGTCTTTCTCCAGCATAATCACTGCTGACCCTACTGCCAAAAGAATAAAATACTCCTGGAGCAAAATAACTATAAGCTCTTAAAGCTAAAAGCTCATCAAAGAAATAATACTTTATACCTAGATTCATCACACCTGATGCATTTTTTAAGTTTAATCTTCTAAAGTCTGTCATCTGGAAATAATTAATCCTACCGCTATCCCCTACCCAAAAACCTTCGATTAAAAGATTATTAAACGATTTGTTGCGAATCCAGATTCCATCACTTAACATATTGCTCCATTCGCTATTAATCCCAATGCGTCCAGCCTTAATACTTGTATCCCCATCAAAATACTCTATAAAACTTTCACCAAGACTAGCTTCATTTCCATCAAAAAAATCTGCTTGAGAATCCCTATGACCGCTACTATACCCAATATTTAAATCTTTATGGTGATCATAAAAAGAAAGTGCGCTTGCAAAAGAAATAGAAGCTCTCACATTTTTATAAAAACCTGATGTATAACCAAGTCTTACACTACCCAAAAGATAACCCATATTACCCAAATAGCCATAGGTAGCGAGATTTTTTCCATAACCTTTTGACAAGGCTAAAGCATCATTGCTTTTATGTTGCCAATTTCCATAAAAAATCACATCTCCCTTAGTGATGCCATTTTTTAATGCTTCATCAATACTATCATAGCTATAAAGTAAACTAAAAAATATCGATAAAACAAATGCTATCCTAGCCATATTTACCTCTCTATAGCCATAAATTATCTAAAAGTCTTGTTTTTCCACTTCTAGCAGCTATAAGCACAATACTTTTTCCTAAAATAACTTCTGATACTCTTTGCAAGTCATAATCTACAATATCCAAATAGTCTAACTCCAAATCTCTAATACACTTTTTAGCCTCTAAAATAAGTCTATTACTATCTCTTATTCCTTCATCTACCATTTTTTTTATCAGATCTAAAGCCATAGGAATTTGCAAGGCATTCTTACGCTCCATCTGATTTAAGTATATATTTCTTGAACTAAGCGCTAAAGAATCAAAATCCCTTTTTGTAGCGCAAGGTACAATTTCTACATCCAAAAATAAATCCTCTACCATCCTCTTAATAATCAAAAGCTGCTGGGCATCCTTTTGCCCAAAATAAGCCCTCTTAGGTCTTATCAAAGAAAAAAGTTTTAATACAACTTGCAATACACCATTAAAATGTCCTGCTCTCAATGCTCCCTCATAAACATTTGCCATAGATTTAGGAGGATTGAGGGTTATTTCATCTTTTTTTCTATACATATCCCTAGGATCAGGGGCAAAAATAGCTGCTACACCCAATTTTTCGCATAAAATACTATCTTTCTCAAAAGTCCTAGGGTATTTATCTAAATCCTCATTAGCCCCAAATTGAGTAGGATTGACAAAAATACTTACTATCGTATGATTATCTTGCTTTCTTGATTTTTCAATCAAACTCGCATGACCATTATGAAGTGCTCCCATAGTTGGCACAAAACCTATTTCTTGGCTACCCAAATCATTTCTATATACGATTAAATCCTCGATACACTTTAGTATTTTCATAATAAATCTCCTAGGCTTTATAAACTTTGCATTTCTTTTAGAATTTTTTGGGTGATAAAAAGTGGATCATTCTCCTTATAAATAGGTCTGCCAATCACTAAAAAATCAGATTTATTTTCCTTGGCTTGGGCAATACTAGCCACACGCTTTTGATCATCATTAGATTCTGCAAAAGGTCTAATACCAGGCGTTAATGTTAAAAAATTTGGATTAGTTGCTGCTTTAATCTCTAAGCTCTCAAATACAGAACATACAATTCCATCCAATCCGCTTTCATAAGCCATAACTCCAAGAAGAGTGGCTTGCGTATCAATAGGCGTATGATAAATCTCAAAAAAACTTGCATCATCAAAGCTAGTAAGTGCAGTTACTCCAAATACAAGCGGACGCTTTCTACCTTCTTTTTGTTCTGCTTCATTTAAACGCTCCATTACTCTAGTCATAGCCTCTCTCCCACTTGATGCATGAATAGTTATCATATCCACTCCAAGCAAAAAACAAGAATAAGCAGCATCTGCCATTGTATTTGGAATATCATATAGTTTTAAGTCTAAAAATATTTTAAATTTAAGTGCTTTAATCTCATCAATAAGTCTAATACCATCGCGAATAAAACTACGCAAACCTATCTTTACCCAAAAACAATCAGATCGAATTTGACTAAGTTTAGACAAAAGAGCAAGATTATCCTCCATACTTTCTAAATCAAGAGCAAGACAAAGTTGCATAACTTCTCCTTTTAAATAAAGAGTAAAATATCTAAAGTATATTGTATATTATTACTTTGATATAATGTAAAAATTTTTGAAACATTATCACAAGGAATATAATTAAATGAAAGAACTCTTTGATGGTGCAGTCAAATTCTTAGAGGATGACTTTGAAGATTATAAAGATTTATATCAAAGTCTAAAAAGGCATCAAGAACCACACACGCTCTTTCTTACCTGTGTTGATTCTAGGGTTGTGCCAAATCTTATTACCAACTCTCTACCTGGCGATTTATTTGTTATTAGAAACGTAGGTAATATTGTCCCTCCCTATACACAAGATTCAAATCTAAGAGAAGGCTATCTTGCCACTACAGCAGCCATAGAGTATGCATTAAGCATACTTAATATTCAAAATATTATTATTTGTGGGCATAGTGATTGTGGAGCATGTAGTGCAATTTATGAAGATGAGGAAGTTTTAAATCGTGCTCCTTATGTCAAAAAATGGGTAGAGCTACTAGAACCAGTTAAAAAAAAGGTGCTTGATTTAAAACCAAAGAGTAAAATTAAGCGAATGTGGTTAACTGAACAATTTAATATAGAACAACAATTGGAGAATCTTATGACTTACCCGTTTGTAGAAGAGCGTTTTGATCGTGGTGAGCTACATATTTATGGATGGTACTACATCATACCTACAGGTGAGATTTATAACTATAATATGATTACCAAAGAATTTAAACCCATTAAAAAAGACGAAAATAACCCTAAATAATGAGGTGAATATGGAAAAAATGATATTGCTTAGTGGACCTTGCGTAATTGAAAGCATGGAACAATTAGAAAGAATTGCTACAGAATTAAAACCATTAGCTAGTCATGATAAAATTAATTTTTATTTTAAGGCTAGTTTTGATAAAGCCAATCGTACTAGCCTAGAGTCTTATCGTGGACCTGGTCTACACAAAGGTCTAGAAATGCTTCAAGAAATCAAACAAAAATTTGGCTATAAAATTATCACAGATATTCACGAATCACATCAAGCAAATGATATTGCTAAAGTTGCAGATATCATTCAGATTCCTGCTTTTTTATGCCGTCAGACTGATCTTATTGTAGCAGTAGCTAAACAAGACTGCATCATTAATATCAAAAAAGGTCAATTTATGAATCCAAAAGATATGTCTTATTCAGTACTAAAAGCCCTAAAAACTCGTGGTTTTAGTGGTAGTGCTCCTAGCTATGAAGAATCAAAAAAATACAAAATTTATCTTACTGAACGTGGCTCTAGTTTTGGTTATGGAAATTTGGTCGTTGATATGCGATCTCTTAGTATTATGCGCACCTTTGCACCTGTAATTTTTGATGCTACTCATAGTGTACAAATGCCAGGTGGAGGGAATGGAAAAAGTAGTGGAGATTCTAGCTTTGCACCTATTCTAGCTAGAGCTGCTGGAGCTGTAGGTATTGATGGGCTTTTTGCTGAAACCCACTATGATCCCAAAAATGCGCTAAGTGATGGTCCTAATATGATTCCCACAAGTGAGCTAAGTGGCTTGGTAGAGAAAGTCTTAAAAATTAGAGAAATTTTAGATTAAGGAGATTGGGTATGAATAATATAAATATTATAGAGGGAAAAATTACATTAAATGGTGATGAGAGGGTAGCTATTATTACTTCTCGTTTCAATCATATTATTACAGATCGTTTAGTTGAAGGTGCGCGTGATAGTTTCCTACGTCATGGGGGTAATGAAAAAAACTTGGATCTCATTTTAGTCCCTGGAGCTTATGAGATTCCATTTGTACTAGGAAAAGTTTTAGAATCTAAAAAATATGATGGTATTTGTACACTAGGGGCTGTTATACGTGGAGCCACACCTCACTTTGATTATGTAAGTGCTGAGGCAACAAAAGGTATTGCTAATACTACTTTAAAATTTGGCAAACCCGTAACCTTTGGATTATTAACTACTGATAATATTGAACAAGCTATTGAGAGAGCTGGTTCTAAGGCTGGAAACAAAGGTTTTGAAGCTATGAGTTCATTAATTGAGCTTATCAATCTATATAAGAAACTTTAATGGCAACACGTTCACAAGCTAGAGAAGCGGTTATAGCACTATTATATGCTTATGATAGTGGCAATAAAGATATTACCAAATTAGTCCGAGAAATATTAGAGGATAAAAAGATTCGTCATAAACAACAAGAATTTGCTATCAATCTTTTTGAAGGAGTTTTAACAAACCTAAATAATATTGATCATGAGATTAAAAAATATTTAAAAGACTGGGATTTTAATAAGCTTGGTGGGTTAGAAAGAGCCATCTTGAGATTAGGAAGCTATGAATTATTATTTACCACAACTGATCGTCCAGTAGTGATTAATGAAGCTATTGAACTAGCCAAAAACTACACAGAAGAAATGGCTCCAAAGCTTATTAATGGTATTTTAGATTCTATTAGGTCGATAAAATGAAAAAGTTTTTTATCTTTTTGACCACTATTAGCTATCTTGCTGCTGATACCCTAAGCCAATCACAAGATGTGATTCATAGTCTTTTAACACCATTTATTGGATGGGGTCTCCATAAGCTTAGTCTATTCCATATTAATTCTCCCATTATGGCCAAATTTATCCTATCAAGCCTAACTTTCCTATTTGCCTTAAGTCTAAGCAGAATAGTTGTAACGGCTATTTTTTATGTTATGAATCTTTTTTTGCGTTTATCTACTCAAGACAAAACTACCAAAAAAACTATTTGTCAAGGTATGATCCGCCCTGTCATCTATATATCTATAGCTATTTGTATTGATATTGCTATAGAAATTCTCTACTATCCAAAAATCTTGCCTTTAAAGCTAAGGGATATATTTAGTCTTTTTTATATTGGACTTGCTACTTGGTTTATTATCGTACTTTTAAAATCCTATGGCACAGGACTAATGGGTAAAGCCATAAACACAAAGCAAGGAATGAGAAAAGAAGCTATTAATCTTATTTTAAAAATAAGCTATGTAGCCATCTCTATTATAGGACTTTTAATCGCACTTAAAGAAATGGGCTTTAATGTTTCAGCTATCCTTGCTTCACTTGGTATTGGTGGGTTAGCAGTCGCATTTGCACTCAAAGATATGTTAGCAAATTTCTTTGCATCTGTAATGCTTCTTTTTGAAAATTCATTTTCACAGGGAGACTGGATAGAATGCAATGGTATAGAAGGTACTGTTGTAGAAATTGGACTTAGGCGCACTATTATTCGTACTTTTGAAAATGCTCTCATATCTATGCCAAATATCACATTATCCGATAAGCCTATTACCAACTGGACACGACGCAAAATGGGTAGAAGGATTAAATTTAGCATAGGATTAACCTATGATTCTCCTAGAGAAAAAATTAAAAATGTTGTTGAAGAAATTCATGCTATGCTGCTTTCTCATCCAGATATTGCTACAGATGCACAAACAATAGAATTCAACAATTATGAGCTAGCCTTTAAACAAAATGTAGTCAGTATGGAAGATTTCTTAGGATATAAGCATAATCTTTATGTAGGTCTTGATGAATTAGCAGACAGCAGTATTAATATTTTAATCTATTGTTATACCAAGAGTATCAAAAAAGTCGAATATATGGCAGCTAAACAAAATATTATTTTTAAAATTATGGAAATTGTAGAAAGGCATTCTCTTAGTTTTGCCTTTCCTTCTCAAAGTCTTTATGTAGAATCAATGCCAAAATAGCCTATTTCTTACTACCTATAGCAACCATTTTCCTACGCAAATAGGCAATCTTGCTCTGCAAGGGCAATTCTTTTGGACAAGTATCATGACAAGCCAACAAGCTCATACAACCAAATACGCCATCATCATTACCTACAATCTCATAGAAATCCTCATCGCTTCTTTTATCATGAGGATCTATCATAAAACGTACGATTCTATTCATACCAGCAGCACCAATAAAATCTTCTCTCATCAATTTTGTCGCACAGCTGGCTATACAACAACCACACTCAATGCATCGATCTAGCTCAAAAACCTCTTGGGCTACATCAGGATCTATTTTTTCTTCAACCTTACTTATATCTACCTGCTCATTACCATGTATCCAACTTTCCACTCGCTTAGTCATACCAGCAAACCACTCTCCAGTATTTACACTCAAATCCTTAATTAGCTTAAATGCTGGTAATGGCATAAGTGTAATCACGCCATCCTTAAAATCCTGTGTCAAGGTTTTGCATGCTAGACGTGGGCGACCATTTATCATCATTCCACAACTACCACATATCCCAGCCCTACAAACAAAATCAAAACTCAAATCTGCATCAAATCTCTCTCTAATCATATTCAGTGCAATAAAAATAGTCATAGAGTGAGCTTCTTCAATCTTATATTCTTTAAAATGTGGCTTACTGACAGCACTTTGTGGATCAAACTTTAAAACTCTAATAGTTAAGATTCTTCCTTGTGTTTGTGGTGCACTCATTTATCATCTCCCAATCTTTGATTTCTAACTTTATATTCTGCATGCAACTCAAATGGCATTAAAGCTTCTTGTAAACTATATCTATCCCCGCCCTTTTCTTCATTTTCACGAGTAATTTTTGCAATCTCTGCATCACGTTTTTCCTTATCAGGATGAGGGATAAAATTCCCCTTAGCTCCATATCCACGCCAATCAGGTGTAATCTCCATTTGCATAACATCTAATGGTTCATATTCTATAGTAGGCATTGTTTGATTTTCATCACTCCAGCTAGCAAGGGTACGTTTTAGCCAATTAGCATCATCTCTCTTAGGATAATCTATCCTTGTATGTGCCCCTCTAGATTCTGTTCTATCTAATGCTCCCTTAGCCACGCAAAGAGCTAGTTTTAGCATTTTAGGTACGCGGTAAGCTTCCTCTAACTCTGGATTATTATGAAGTTTTTTATTTTTTACTTGCACACAGCGAGATTTTTTATAGAGCTCTTCTAGCTCGCTAACAGCTTCGCTTAAGCCAACTCCATCACGGAAAACCCCTACCTTATCATCCATAATCTCTTTCATCGCCTTTTTAATAGCAAAGACATCTTCTGTTCCATTGCCATTAAGCAAACTTTGCATATATTCTTCTTGTTTTAAGATAGCCTGCTTAACAATATTAGTATCAATGGAAATATCTGCATTTTCACAATAAATAGCAAAATAATCTCCAATAATCATACCAGCCACGACAGCTTCACTTACAGAGTTACCTCCAAGACGATTAAAACCATGTAAATCCCAACAGCTAGCCTCACCTGCAGCAAAAAGTCCTTTTAAATGTGTATGCCCTGTATGATCAGTCCTAATCCCTCCCATAGAATAATGTTGCATAGGACGAATTGGCACCCATTTTTCAGCAGGATCAAGCCCAGCAAAAGTAATGGCAATATCTTGTACATCACGTAAATTTTTTTCAATATGCGCACGACCCAAAATTGAAATATCTAGCCACACGTGTTTACCATATGGAGAATCTACTCCCTTACCGCTTTTAATATGCTCTAAGATTCTACGACTAACCACATCTCTACTTGCGAGTTCTTTTTTCTCTGGCTCATAATCTGGCATAAAACGATACCCATCCTTATCCCTAAGTACGCCACCATCTCCTCTACATCCTTCAGTCATCAAAATACCACTTGGTACTAAGCAGGTTGGATGAAACTGAACTGCTTCCATATTACCAAGTTTAGCTATGCCAGTCTCCATAGCTACAGCCAGACCTATGCCTTCACAAATAACCGCATTAGTCGTATTAGCATAAATCCTACCATAACCACCAGTAGCAATCAATGTCCCCTTAGCTACATAAGCTGAAATCTCTCCACTAATCAAGTCTCTAACTACTGCACCATAACAAGTACCATTATGATGGATAAGAGAAATCACCTCTTTTCTATCTTGAATGTCTGCTCCACTCTTATAGGCTTCATTTGCAACAGCATATAGCATGGTATGACCAGTTGCATCAGCAGTAAAGCAAGTGCGCCACTTTTTTGTCCCTCCAAAATCACGACTTTGGATATAACCCTCTCTATCCCTATCTTCAGTAATAGTTACATGTTCACCATTAATAACAGCTCCTCGATCCCCAGCTTTAATCCTAGTCCATGGTACACCAAAACTAGCTAACTCTCTAATAGCCTTAGGCGCTGTAGTAACAAACATTCTAGCTACCTTCTGATCACATCCCCAATCGCTACCTTTAACTGTATCTGCAAAATGCAGATCCTCATTATCTCCTTCACTCATTTTTCCATTGCCAAGACTAGCCTGCATTCCCCCTTGTGCTGCTGCAGAGTGGCTACGTCGCACAGGCACCAAACTCAAAACAATTGTATTTAATTTTTTTCTTCTAGCAGATACTGCTGCTCTAAGTCCTGCAAGTCCTCCCCCGACAATCAAAGCATCACAATAAGTAACCTTCATAATTAGTTTCCTTTCCCATATTTAATAGCGTCATATTGTTTAAAAAACTGCATAGTCTGATGAGATTCTGGCACAATGTTTTGTGAAAGACCAATCTTGACATATGCACTAAAAGTAACTAACCCTAAAGCAATGAAAAATATGCTCATTATCCATTTAATAGTCCTCAAGGTAGAGAGTTTTAGACTTTCAAACCATCCCCATTTTACGCATAAACGATACAAACCTACAGAAGCATGAATCTCTACGACAAATAGCAATACAATATAAAGCAGCCAATAATGTTGATGAACAAAGCGATAAGCAGAAGTATTTGGTCCGATAGTATCTGGCTGCACAAGCATAACATAAAGATGAATACTAGCAAGGAAAAACAGTGCAAATCCACTTAAAGCCTGCAAGAACCATAAACTTGTATCACTATGATGCATAACATATTTATGCGCCTTTAATATCTTAAATTGACGATAATTAATGGGAAACTTCCTTAAAGCCAAAAAAGCATGAGCTACAAATACTACAATCACAATAAAAGCTACAATGCTTACTAAATAAGGTTGGTTATGCTCTAAAAAAGCACTCCCTTCAAAAAACTTAGCAACCTTATACATTGCACTTTCGCCAAGCAAAATACTAGAAACAAAAAACATATGCGCGATCATAAAAAGTGCTAAAAATAACCCTGTCGCACTTTGCCAAAAATCAAGCCTTGCTGGGATTTTACTAAGCTTACGCTCAGGTGTAATACCCAAATAGCCCTCTATAATTTTTTCCTCTTGCATGCCTATTCTCCTCGTAATTTAATGTTTCCATTATACTACTTTTACCTTGATTTCTATAATTTTTTAAAATTTTATTTTACTTTTTATCTATTTAGCTATATAGGGGAAAATTATCAATTCAAAATACCCCTAAAAACTCATTTTAAATTGTTATGCCATTTTGTAAAAACTTAAATTATCAATCAAACTGGTATCAAAAATAAGGAAATTATTTGAAACATTTTTTTCTAAACTACAACTATGCTCTTAGCATCAGCATAATCATTATCGCTTATATTTTTGGCAGTTATAGGGCAGTATGCTGGAGAGATCTTATCTAAGGGCTATCAGTGTTATTTTAATCTCACTTTTTGGGGCAAAATGACTAGAAGAAAGCTATAGCTGGGATAATTACAAGAGCTACTATACAATAGTCTGAAAAACTATTTAGCTGTGATTTTAACTTCCTTTATACAAGATTATCTTGACTTTATAGGTGCAATCATTGTTATCATTGTTATAAGCTATCTTACTAAAGCAAGAAAAGGCACTAAACAAGCCTTTAATTAAATGCTATAAGAAATAAAAATAAAGCTTAGCATAACGCTAAAATTTCTTGTTTTACCTTCTTTAGTTTTTCTTGAGCTATTTGCAAATTCTGTTGATTTTGTTCTAATACAGATTTAGGTGCATTTTGAATAAAATTTTGGTTATTAAGCATATTTTCTAGTTTTTGTATTTCTTTTAATAGTTTATTTTCTTGAGAATTGAGACGTGATTTTATCCCGCTAAGATCTAGACCTTCTAAACTTAAAAAACTCTGGCAAAACTCACTTACATCTGCAACACAATTTTGAGGTTTTTTATTTACGACTTCTAGAGTTGTAACTTTGGCACATTTTCTAACAAATCTGCTTAAAAGCTCTAAATCTATCTGCTTATCTAGCTTAATGGCAATATGATTTATTAACCTATCTCCAAAATCAAGTAAACTTTTTACCCTGCGCACAGAAATAATACAATCTTTAATAATGCTAAATTCTAACTCCAGATTCTCATCTTGAATACAATCATTAGGAAACTCACAAATCATTATAGAATCACTACTTTGTATATCACTTCCTTTTAGCTGATGATATAACCTCTCACTTAAAAATGGCATAAATGGGTGAATAAGGCGCATAGATTCCATAAAGATTGATCCTAGCTCAAAAACTGCTTCTTTTTGTTCTTTAGCTAGCTCAATACCCCAATCACAAAACTCCATCCATAAAAAACTATAAATACTCATAGCTGCATCATTAAAACGATAGCTATCAAGCTCATTTGCCACCTTTTTAGCCACTGCGTTAAAACGACTTTTTATATATCGACCAAGCAAAGTTTGATACTCATCAAGCTTTTTTAGCTCTTTGAAATGTTTAAAGCTGCCATCTTGCTGACTGGCATAAAGCTCTAAAAATTTGAGTGCATTTTCTAGCTTGATAATAAAAGCTTGAGTATCATCTAGTCTCTTGCTAGAAAGCTTAATATCTCTTCCTTGCGCACATAAAATCGCTAAAGAAAAACGCAAATTATCCGCACCATATTTCTCTATCATATCCAAAGGGTCTATGACATTACCACGACTTTTACTCATTTTCTGTCCATTCTCATCTCTAACCAAAGCATGCAAATACACATCCTTAAAGGGAAGCTCTCCCATAAGACTATCCCCGCTAAAAACCATTCTAGCCACCCAAAAAAATAAAATATCAAATCCAGTAATCAATAAAGAATTAGGATAAAAATCTTTTATATCATTTAGATTAAAAAGCTTGTTTTCTATCTTATTTCCCCAACCAAGCGTACTAAAAGCCCATAGCCCAGAGCTAAACCAAGTATCTAGCACATCGCTATCTTGATGAATCTCCTTACTTTGACATTTAGGGCAGGCTTGCAAAATAGCTACTCTGCTTGCTGTTTTTTCTCCACAATCATCACAATACCAAACAGGAATCCTATGACCCCACCAAAGCTGTCTAGAAATACACCAATCGCGTAAATCTCTCATCCATGCATCATAGTTATTTTTCCACTCTTTTGGGAAAAATTTCATCTTCCCTTGTGCAATTTTTTCAATACTACTCTTAGCAATATCTGCTTTTACAAACCATTGTTTAGAGATGTAAGGTTCTACAATATTGCCACAACGATAGCATTTACCAATCTGATTTTTATGCTCTTGTATCGATTCTACATAACCATTTAATTCCAATTTTTGAACAATCTTATCTCTGGCTTCAAGACGTTCTAGTCCCTCAAACTCTCCAGCATAATCATTTAAAATACCCTTAGAATCAAAAACCACAATTGATTCTAGCCCATGACGCTTACCTACTTCATAATCATTTATATCATGAGCTGGGGTAACCTTTACACAACCGCTACCAAAATCCATATCCACATATCTATCAGCAATGATTTCTATCTCACGATTAATTAATGGTAAAACTACTTTTTTACCAATTAAATGTTGATATCGAGAATCATCTGGATGCACCATTACTGCTACATCACCAAAATAAGTTTCTGGACGCGTAGTAGCTACAATAAGGTATTCATTACTTCCTAAAATAGGATAACGCAAATAATAAAGTTTGCCATTATTTTCTTCATACTCTACTTCAATATCTGAAAGTGCACCATCATGAGTACACCAATTTACCATGTAATCACCCTGTATAATTAGCCCTCTTTCATACCACTCTACAAAAGCTTCCCTAACTGCATTTTCTAAGCCCTCATCCATAGTAAATCTTTGACGAGACCAAGCTGGAGAAATCCCGAGTTTACGCATTTGATGGATTATTTTACCCCCACTCTCCTCTTTCCATTCCCACACTTTTTTAACAAACTCATCACGTCCTAAAGATTCTTTGCTAATACCCTTAGCTAAAAGCTGCTTTTCTACAATATTTTGCGTAGCAATCCCTGCATGATCAAGCCCTGGTTGATAAAGAGTTTTAAAACCACTCATACGCTTATAACGCACAATGATATCTTGCAAAGAAAAAGTGAGGGCATGCCCTATATGCAATACTCCTGTAACATTAGGTGGAGGCATCATAATGCTAAATTTTTTATCACTATTTTGTATTTTTTTATTTCCATCTATTTCAAATAAACCACTAGCCTCCCATAGTGCGTAAATCTGTTCATCATTTAGCTTTTTTTGATCGCTCATTATTACATCCTTGGTGATTAAAGTGGTATGAGTTTTGCTTGAATTAGTATATCAAATGTTCATCAAAAAGGAGTTTTTATGACCTATGAATTAAAATCACCCATATTAGGATTTGAGCATCTATCCAAGGTGCAATTAATAAAAATTGATTCTATCTTAGCTAAAATACAAAGCAAATCAGAAAAATTTGAAATTTACCTAGTAAATCCTTATGTATTACGAGAATATTCTTTTGATATTCCCAAAAATATTCAACTTTTATTAGATCTTAAAAAAGATTCTCAAGTAGAAGTTTATTGTGTTCTGGTTTTACAAAAAGATTTAGAAAATTCTTTGGTTAATTTTTTAGCACCCATTATCTTTAATCATGATAATAATACGGCTGCTCAAATACCTCTAGCAATGAAAGACTATCCAGATTTTGATTTTACAGCTCCTCTTTATAGCTTTATCAAAAAAAGTGCCTAAAGCCCTATAGCTTTAATCTGCTTATAACTTTGAGCTAAGATTAAAGCTAATTTCTCTAAATCAGAAATAGCCTTTATAGACAATGATATAAGCTCTCTACTTTCATTCTCGCTATATCCCATTTTTTGTAAAACAAAAGAGGGTCTAAAAAGTCCAAAAAGACATTCTTGTCCATTTGCTCCATATACTTCTTTAATAAATAAATCTTGTAATAAAAGTCTAGCCTTAATACCAGCAAATCTTAGTGCCAGCGTGTTGGATGCACTATTTTTAATAGGAACAAAAAGATTAATACATTCTCCTAGAGCATCTCGCAAATATTTAAATAAATCTTCTCTATTAAAAAGTTCTATATTTTTTTGCTCTACAAATACACAACAATCCACTAAAGCATATTCAAGTGCTTCAAAAAATCTTGCATTCTCACTTATATGACAAAATTCTAAATCCAAACTATAAAAAAATGCACCTAATCCCCTCACAAGACCGATAGTCTCTGCATTTACTAAATAAGCAATACGATCATCTACAAGTTTTATACCCTCACCCTGTAAAAAAGATAGGCTAACATCCCAAACTAAGCAAAACTCATCTATACGTTTTTTAATAAAATTAAATATCTCATCCAAGTCATTAACACTAAAAATATCTTGATTAATCGAAGGGAAAATAAATACTCTACAGCCTGAAACAATTGCCTCATTTAATAAATCAAAATCTATCTTACCATCCTTAAGCAATAAGATCTCTCGTGAGCTAAGCATACTAGCTGCCAAAAAAACCTGCTGATGATTGCCAATCCCATAGCAAATCTCAGAGTTAAACCTCTTAGCTAAATATGTAAAAAGTCCTTGTAGGCTTAAGGAATCAAAGCCAATTTGTATTGCCTTTTTCTTCCCTATTTTTTCTAAAAGCCTCTCCTTATTTTCTCTACAAACTGAAGGTAAAAAAATATTCTCATTTGGAAAATCCAAATTAATCAGAATCTCATTAGCTTTTTTATTAAGTGGTGGATTGTGTAAAAACTCTATATGCATTTTTCTCCCCAATAGTAAATTCTGGGATTATTTTAAGTTTTTAGAAATAATATTTTATATATATTCTACTTCTTCTTTCTCTTCTGGTATCTTGAAGAATAATTCACGCATAATTGCTTGCATCTTCTTTCCATTTTGTTCATAACTAAGCACTTTTGAGGCTATATGAGATTTTATTTTCATCTGCATTAATTTCTGACGATCTATACTTGAAATTGCTTGAGCTAATGACTTTGAAGTTTTATCTACCGATACAACACCATTTTGATATTTTCTCAAAAATGCCTCCATTTCAGCATGAGGGAATATCGCTAATGCCAAACGAGATTGAATATACTCAAAAAATTTATTAGGCATAGCATATTTAAGATTAAGGGTTGAATCTGCTAATGCATAAATCCCAATATCATAGCTTGAAGTAAAATTAACAAGTTCAGAAAATGGAACAGGAGGAATAATTCTAATCTTTTTACCAATAGCTGCACGTTTTTTAACTAGATTTCTCAAAAACTTTTCATAAGCAGAACTACAATCAAAAACTAACATCAAATCTAGACTATATTCATCTGATAAATAATCCATAATATAAATTGTTTTTTCAATAGCTCTAGCAGTATTAGCACTCCCATGATATATCATTTTGATTCTATTTTTTTCTATGACACTTGGAGTAATATCGCAATATTCACTTAATGAATACATCACCTCACTATTAACACCATAAACTTGCGCATAAAGTTTTTTAATCCCACTAGAAACGCTAGTAATCCTATCTGCTTGATGTAGATAGGTCTTACATAAATAGTCATTAAATCTCTCGAATAAAATTCTCCAACGCAAAGAGGTCGTATTTTGTTTAGGATAAAATTCACGAGCATCAAATAAAACTTTTGCTCCTTTTTTATCTCCAAGCACAATAGGCAAAAGTACCAAATCATGACAGATAATAAAATCAAATTCTCGCTTTTTTAAAAATGCTGATATTTCACGTCGATTTTTAGTAAATATTAAACGATCCCATCGCTTAAAAAATACATTAAAATACAACCAAATTTCTTGAAAAATATTTCGTTTTTTATACGCACTATAGCTTATTACTTCAGTCCCACTAATAGCACTTGCATCAATACCCATAGCTGTGATACTATGATTCTTTTTTAAAAAATTAATGAGGCGAGAAGGTCTTGGATTAGTAGCAGGATTGGCTGCACAAAGCACAAGGATTCTCATTTTTATTTCTCTAAAACTGCGATGAAATTATCCACTCCATCACGTTCTTTTAAGAAATCATTAACCGCTTTAATGCTCGCTTGCAAACACATTTTAAACTCTATCTCCTCTGGATTGGTTCTAAACTTATTAATAAGCTCCAAAGCTTTTTTTATATATTCATTTTCGCTAAAAGCTACTAAACTTGTATCTTGTAAGAAAAACTCTTTTAGTTCCTCTAGATTATTTTGTTTTTGTTGAGCAATAAGAGTAAAAATTTCCTCATTTTTAATATAAAAATTTTTAAGACGATCTAATCTTGAGTTTGCATCTTCTTTTGAAAAAACAATTGAGGGACGTCCTTTAGCTACATACTCGATCCTAGACTCCCCTTGTTCCATAGGAAAAGAATCAAGCCAAATATCAATAACATGACCATAAATTCCACTATCTACAAATCCTGGAAAATAAAATCTATTTAATATTTCCTTATCAATCTCTTTGATCTTTTGCCTAATCTCTTGCTCATTGCCAATTCCACAAGCTAAAAATATCGTGTTTTTACTCTCTTTTAAAATCTTAATTACTGCTCCTAAATACTGCTTAGAATCTATTTTTACTAAACGTCCAATTACACCTAATATCAATGCATCTTTAGGATATTTCAAACGCTCTTTTTCAATCAAAGTATCAGGAATGACTGGATTATAATAAACACTATCCATTTTTACAGGAATTCCATAAAATTTGTATCCTTCATGAACAATTTGTTTTTCATTTCCACAAATATGAGTAATTCTTAAATCCACAAAAGAACTATCATATACAAAATTTCCATGACTCCAAAAAATCTGCCTTTGGGCTGTACGCGTAGCTAATAAAAAATCAGAAATTCCATAGCCATTATTAGGACTAATCAGCAAATCTACTTTATCATTAATTATTCGCTCACGTAAAGCTAAAGCTTTTGCAAGATGAGAATTGTAGTAAAGAGCTTGATTATGCTCTAAGCCAATATCAACCACCTCTATACCCAAATCTTGATAATTTTTTATTAATCTTGGGTCATTATCACTCTTTTCTATAAAACTGATTATATAAACTTTTAATTCATAGTTTTGATAAAATTTTTCCTTGCTCATTAGGCTTTTTAAAAAGCTGTATTCTACCTTATGAGGCGAATTTTCTACCATTCTATCACGCAAAATTGCTACAATCTTTTTAGGCTTTTTAACTTGTGGTGCATCTATTAGATGTGATTTTCCAAACTCCATATAAAAACTGCTAGCATAACGCGTAATCTCTTTATTAAAAAGAGACCATTGTTGTTGGCTAGAAAAATTATTACCGCAAAGATGATAAATAAAAAATTGCAGATACATTGCAAGATCTATACTCTCGATGCTATTTTTAGCCAGTTCAGCATAAAATAAATCTCGCCAAATATCATATAGCTCTAACCAACCTTTGTGATTATAAAAATGCTTAATATTCCAAAAAACATGTAACTGCCAATTAAAGACTGAACGCTTTTGTTTATAGCTCAAAGAATGAAAAACCTCTTTTAGCACAATCTTTAAATCTAATTTATAACGCTCAAAAGAAATATGTAAATATTTAAAAAAAGAAAGGATAAAATCACTACTGCGTTGAGCTTCTATGCAATGAATATCTGTACGCATAATATTTTGTAGATAAAAACTAAGTCCCTCATCACGTTTACCTGAAAGTATTTTAGCTAGACAAACAAGCTCAATAAGCATAATATTTTCATTATCACTTATACCTTCATTAAAAATTCCTTGTTTACCTATCTCGCTAAGTTTAATAAATCGATTATCTACCTCTACATTATCAAATAATCCATAAAGTGATAAATAAAGTTTATTTGGCATATCTCCTTGAGTAATAATATTATAAAGCTTATCTCTAAAAAGCTCACATACTTCGGATTTAATAGAATCAATTTCATTTAGCTGATCATTTTCAATAATCTCTAAAAGTCTATTCATAGCAAGATCTAGACTATGTTTATTATTAGCAGTTTCTAATAAAAATCTTAACTCATTCATTAATCATTCCTATTAATAATCCAAAGATATTCTGGGGATTGTTTATTGGCATAAGGAGTAATAGAAGCTGTAATATAACCATTTTTATCAAAAATCTCTTCTACTCTGCCTACAGGAATATTTGCGCTAAAAACATGATCTAGTCCACTAGTATACACCTCATCACCAATATTAATCTTCATATATTGAGGAATATAATCTGCTAAAATTTTTTTATGGTTACTCGGATCATAATGAATAAAAGCCGGTATTTTATTTTTTCCAATGTATACACCATAACTGCAACTCTCATCCCCATTAAACATCCCCATTAAACGTCCATTTTTCATCATTGCAATCCCTAGTGCATAGCCATCTCTCACAATACCATATATTTTATCAGGCTTATATTCCAAAGCAGTATTAAGCCAAACTCTATCATACTCTGCCATTTCTGCATAAGAAATTACTAATGCTGGCTCAAATACAGCTTTTTGAAATAAATCCATCTGTGGATAAAATCTAAGCATCAAGTCTACTTGATTTTGTATTTCAGTAAACCTTAGTTTTAGCTCCTGATATTCCTTCATCTTTTCTTGATATTTAGCTATTGCTTTGGCTTGAGAAAAAAATCGTTCACGATGCTCGCTAAAAAAATTTACACCATTATGATAACTAATCTTAATACCATCTGTAAGACCAAAAATCAACTTTCTTACGCTTTGATTTAACCAAAAAAGCACACATAAACTTAAAAAACAAAAAAATAATAAAAATAAAAATCTATATCGCATTAGTCATATTTAAGATTTTGCAATAAATCCAGATTATCCAATGCTTCACTAGTACCTCTTGCTACAGCAAGTAAAGGCTCATTACCAACAGCTACAGGCAATTTTACTACATCTGACAAATAACGATCCAATCCGCGAATAAGAGCTCCACCACCAGTTAAAATCACTCCATTTTCAACTATATCTCCGGCTAAATCTGGTGGTATTACTTCTAAAATATTTTTTAATGTATTACCAATTTCTTGCAGCTGATATTTAATTGCTTCTCTAACATCTTCACTACTAAGTTCAATAGAATTTAAAAGCCCGCTTACCTGATCTTTACCCTTAACCTGCATTGTAAGAGGTGGATTTAAAGGATAAGCACAACCAATTTCAATTTTGATATCCTCACCTGTACGTTCACCAATAACAAGATTATACTTTTTGCGAATATAATCTACAATCGCACAATCAATCTTATCTCCTGCAGTACGAATGGATTTTGAAATTACAAGTCCGCCTAATGAAATGATTCCGATTTCTGTAGTCCCTCCACCAATATCCACAATCAAGCTACCTTGAGGCTCACGAATAGGGAGTCCAGCACCAATAGCCGCTGCCATAGGCTCTTCTATCAAAAACACTTCCCTAGCTCCAGCACTCATTGCAGATTCCTTAACAGCCTTTCTCTCTACACCCGTAAGACCATAAGGCACACATACCATAACCCTAGGTCTAATAAGTGATTTTCTTTTATGGGCTTTTTCGATAAAATAACGAATCATCTTTTCTGTAATATCAAAATCAGCAATAACCCCATCTTTCATCGGGCGGATAGCCTTAATGCTACCTGGTGTTTTACCCACCATCTCTTTAGCCTCATGCCCCACTGCTAACACTGCTCCATGTCCATCAAAACGATCTGTTTTAACAGCAACAATGGAAGGCTCATTAATCACAATACCTTGTCCGCGTACAGAAACAACTGTATTTGCAGTACCTAAATCAATGGCAATATCATATGAAAAAAGTCCAATTATTCTATCTAGTAACATTTATATCCTTTTTGCTTTAGTTTTTTTAATTAAAATAGGTTCCTTTCTACCATCAACCACATCTGCATTGATAATCACACTATACCCCCTCATATCTGGCAAATCAAACATGATATCAGTACAAATCTCTTCAATAATACTACGCAAACCACGTGCTCCTGTCTTACGAGCAATAGCCAAATCTGCTATCTTTTCTAATGCTTCAGGTTCAAATACAAGCTCTACCTCATCTAAGGCAAAAAGTTTTTGATATTGTTTAATGATTGAATTTTTTGGTTTAGTCATAATACTAATCATAGCTTCCCTGCTAATAGGCTCCAATGTAGCAATAACATGCAATCTACCTATAAACTCTGGAATCATACCAAAAGCTATTAGATCATCAAACTCTACTAAACTTAACACATCCTCTTTTTCATCAATATTCTTTTTTTTCTCACCACCAAAGCCAAGCATAGTATTACCAAGACGCCTTTTGATCATATCTGCAAGACCATCAAAAGCACCCCCACAAATAAATAAAATATCATTAGTATCTATTTGAATAAAATCTTGATTTGGATGCTTACGCCCTCCTTTTGGTGGAATATTAACCACACTACCCTCAATAATTTTTAAAAGTGCTTGCTGCACACCCTCACCAGATACATCGCGTGTGATGGACCTATTTTCAGAAAGTCTGGAAATCTTATCAATCTCATCAATAAATACAATCCCCTTCTTAGCCCGTTCTACATCACCATCTGCTGCTTGCAAAAGACGTGTTAAAATATTTTCCACATCTTCTCCTACATATCCAGCCTCTGTAAGACTGGTCGCATCAGCAATAGCAATAGGAATATCTAATGCTTTTGCAATAGTTTGTGCCATTAGGGTTTTGCCACTACCTGTAGGTCCAATAAAAAGGATATTGGATTTTGCAATTTCAATATCATCATTATCTTCTCGAGATAAAAGACGCTTATAATGATTATAAATAGCTACAGAAAATACCTTCTTAGCGCGCTCCTGACCAATCACATAATCATCTAAAATTGCTTTAAGCTCTTTTGGTGAGGGGATATTCTCTAGTGCTAATGATTCTTTAGATGAGCTGATAGGATTTTTGGCTTCCTCGCCTATAAGACTTTGATATAAAAATGTCATACAGGATTTACAGATATAGGCATCTTTGCCATCTTCTCCCTTGTTTCCACAAATAAAAATATCGCTCTCTCCACACTGCTTTCCGCAAAAATTACAACACATATTTTTATGATTCATAAGATGCCTTTTTAAGGGGGATTCCTCGATTAGAATTTAAAATAAAATTACAAATTTTTTTGATATGAGGATTGTTTGGATTGTTAGTGATTTCATTTCTAGCTAAATTAGTAATAGTGTCTGTTTTAGCAAAAAGTCTTTTATAAATTCTAGCTATCTCATCTACTTCATCATGAGAGAAAAGTAGTCTCAAGCGATGACGATTTAATCCACGGATAACTGCACGATTTCCTTCAGCCATACAATATGGTGGTACATCTTGGGTAAGCAAACTAGCAGCAGCCACCATAGCCCCATCCCCAACCTTTACAAACTGATGAGCTGCAGATAAACCACCAAAGTTTACATAATCACCAACCTCTACATGTCCGCCTAAAGTAGCATTATTAGCAAAAATACAATGGTTGCCTACGATGCAATCATGTGCCATATGCACATAAGCCATAAAAAGATTATGACTACCTAATATGGTCTTGCTTCCTCCACCTGCAGTACCAGGGTTAAACATACAATGTTCACGAATTATATTTTCATCGCCAATAATGAGTTCTACCCTTTCTCCTCTATATTTAAGATCTTGAGGTATTGTCCCGAGTACTGCATAGGGAAAAATAACATTATTTCTTCCCAAAGTAGTATCACCCAAAATAGTTACATTATTATAAAGCTTACAGCCATCACCAATCTTAACATCTGCACCAATAACACAAAACTCGCCAACCTCTATATTATCGCCCAAAATTGCCCCATCTTCAATTATGGCTGTTTTTGCAATTTTTCTCACTCACAAACCTCACTCTTTCCTATCAGCAATCATTGCTTTAAGTTCTGCTTCTGCCACCATTTTATCATCAACATAAGCTTTGGCATCAAACTGCCATACAGCCCCCTTACTTTTGATAACACTAACGCGATACTCTAATCTATCTCCCGGTACTACAGGGATTCTAAATTTTACCTTATCAATTGTCATAAAATATACAATTTTGTTTTTAGCTTCTTCATAATTATGCCCAGACATAGAAATAAACCCTAGAAGTCCTCCAGCCTGTGCCATCCCCTCAATAATCATTACGCCAGGATAAATCGGTTGATCTGGAAAATGTCCATTAAAAATCTCTTCATTAGTTGTTACATTTTTATAAGCTAAAATACTCTCATTCTCCTTTAGCTCAATAACCCTATCTACTAGAAGCATAGGATAGCGATGAGGTAAAATTTTTTTAATTATATTAATATCCATCATATTTTATAAACCCTTCAAAAAAATTTGTCAAAAATTTTAACAAAAATAAACTTAATTTTTAGCATAGAATCATATAAGCGGTACAACACGAAAAATATTTTCTTCCTGGAAAATACTCTCAATTTCATAACTCACTTCACCATCAAACACATCCTCTATAATAATAATAGGATTTTGACTATGATGTCCGCTTATTATTTTTCTTAACTCACATTCTTCATCTAAACTCATTGGCATATTTTTTAACTCATGCATATCTACAAATTTCTTGCCTAGCAAAAAATTTAATGTAGCAAGTGGCATGAAAATCACGGAATCTTGTACACAAAATCCCAGTACAATATTACTTTTTAAATACTCATTTTGCAAATCTTTTGATAACAAAAGTTCGGGCTTAGCCCAAATTATCTCTGATATTTTGGTTCGCTTTTTACTATGTGAATAATTTAAAACATAACTAGGTATTATTTGATTTTGAGAATCTAAAAGTTTTGCTTTTAATACCCGATGGATTAGAAATCTTCTTTGTGCCAAAATATATTTCTTATTTTCAGAATCTAGCTGATCGCGTAACCCAAAAGTATGAATACGTTCTTGTATACCCCCTAGCTGGTATTCTTGTCTTTTTTGAGAAACATCACTCATCATTTCAAGTGATATCTTTTGTTGCTTGTCCCTCTGCTTAGCTAGTGCAAACTTACACCCGCAATAATTCTGGCGATAAAGATTATCTTTTTTAGCCAATGCATTTTGACGCTGCACTCCACCTCTTGATCTAACATCAATTTTTATAAACTCAAGTCCATAATCCCCTGCAATTCTATCTCCTTCAACAAATAATCTTTGTTGTTCTTTCATCGGGCTTGAAAGAAGTGTAGTTGTGAATCTTTTTTCTCCTAACTCATATGTTTTTTTAGCACTTCTAACCAATCTAATATCAAAACATTTCACACATCGTTCACCTTTTTCTGGCTCATCTTCTAGACCCACTACTCCCCCACACCATTTTTCATCATCATACTCACCTAAAAAAAGTTCGATATCCAGCATTTCACAACTTCTCTTCACATCATAATATCTCAAATCATGCTCTGCTTTTGGATGAATATTAGGATTATAGAAATAGCCTATCAACCTTTCATTTGGATAAACTTTTTTTAATTCACTTAAAAAATAATGACTATCTACAGAACAACAAATATGAACCAGCATAATTTTTCCTCCTACTTCTTAACCATATAAATAAAATATCCAACCCCTGCGATTAAAACCAAAACCAAAAAAATCATCAAGACAAAATCCAAAATATCCATTTTCCTCAACCTAATATCGTTTCATATGAAACATAAATTTTTATTATTTCTTTCTAGCACGTACATTAAAATTTCCATTATTTTCCTTTTCCCTAAGTTGACCACAAGCTGCTGATATATCAATACCCTTAGATTCTCTAATCGTGGCTAAAAGCCCTCTTTGTATTAAAAAATCTGCAAATTTTTTGACCCTGTCTATCTCTGGGCGCTCAAATTCAGACCCCTCATGTGGATTAAACAAAATCAAATTTACTTTTGCTTTAATTCCATTTAATAATGCCAAAAGTCTTTTAGCAGAGTTAAGATCATCATTTATATTCTTGATAACCAAATATTCAAACATCACTCTCTTTCTAGCATCTACTGGGAATTCCTTCACAGCATTAATAATACTCTCTATATTATAAGCCTTATTAATAGGCATCAAACGCGAACGCAAAGCATCATCTACCGCGTGCAAAGAAATAGCTAATTGCACACCCAAATTTAATTCTCCTAGCTCCTTAATTCTAGGAGCAATACCACTAGTTGAAATGGTTTGTCTACGAGCTGATATGCTTAATCCATCCAACTCACTCAATATTTTAATAGCCTTAGCAACATTAGCAAGGTTATGAAGTGGTTCGCCCATACCCATATATACTATATTAACACGTTTATGTGCAGCCAAGCCATTATCTCTTTTTAAAATCACAACCTGCTCGACAATCTCACCCACACTAAGATCTCTTACAAATCCCCCCTTAGCGGTAAAACAAAAAGTACAGCCGACCTTACAACCAATCTGACTGGATAAACAAAAAGTATATTTTTCACCCTCAATCACTTGATTATTCTCATTCTTCTTTTTATCTTTCATCTTTAAAAATACACTTTCAAAAGTATGTCCATCAAAGGTTTTAAAAAGATATTTTTTAGTTCCATCATTTGACTCTTCTAGCTTAATAAGGTCTAGATTCTTTGCACTATAGTCTCTAGCTAATTCTTGACGTAATGATTTTGGTAAATTTTCCATTTTATCAAATTCATTTTCATAGCATATATATAACCAATTATAAATTTGTTTAGCACGAAATGATGGTGAGAATAAAGATTTTAACTCTTCTAAGGTGTAACCATAAATATTATGCATATAGCCCCTTGACTAAAATATCCTGTAATTCTAACAAGGCAAAGTAAAATTAAGCAATTTTTAAGGGGGGGGGGGTAGAATTGTTCGCTACTTTTTATCAAGGATATCTAGTGAAAGTTATAACAAAATTATATTTATGTATTATAGTGATTCTATTTTTGGGTTGCTCCTCATCTCAAGATGATACAAAATGTGATACTCCGACAATAAGAAAATCATTAAGAAATCTTATCATTGATGACCTTAGAGAACAAATTGAAATCAAAACTATTATACAGAGCTTTGCTCAAGGACTTGATAAAAACCAAGCAGCCGACCAAGCTATCAAGCAAGCAAAGAATCTACAACCAAAAATTACCTATAAAAAAATAATAACACAAAATATTAATACAAGCATTAGACAGGCTACTTGTAACGCAAAAATAGATATTAGACAAGATTCACAAGCACTTAAAACCATAAAGCTTACTTACTTTGTACATTATTTAGATTACAAAACTCCTTATATTCAAATCCTAAAATAAGTTTTACTTAAAATTATTTAACTTTGGAAAAATTAACAGAAAAACTATGATTAAACTATCAATTATAATTTTAGCTATATTCAAGATTATAAAAAAGACACTCTAACCTTCTCTTTAATTCATTATGATTTTTAATAAAATCCTGATGAGCCAAATCGTTACAATAATTACTTACACAAAATACACCCATAGCACTAATACCAAACTCTTGTGCCACCTTCATCACAGAAAAAAATTCCATATTCTCTAGCATAATTCCACGAGCAAATAATTGCTTAGCTATATCTTCATCTTTTGTAATATAGCTACTTGAGTTAACCACAGCATATGGCAAAGAACAAAGTGCTTTAAAAATTCTCATCTCATCAGAATTATCTTTTTTTAAAGTTTCATATGAAACATTATTATTAAATATACCTGAAATCTGATCCTGCAATGGCGTATAGCTAGTCCCAACTATAAAACTTGCTTCTATTTGTGTCGCATGATTACTAACATAAAGATCTAAAAGTGTAGATTTCAGATCATAACTACCTGCACTTCCAACAAAAACAATATAGCTGGGTTTATCTCTCTGACAGATTCTAGTCATACCCATAGCGCTTTCTACTAGCCCTACACCAATACTTTGTGCAAAGCTAAAATCCTCTCCCCTTCCAGCACATACAAAAAGTCCGCCATCTTTTCTCATCTTACACCTTAATTAATTATTTTATAGCTTCTAATCTATATCGCATTATTTGTTTATATTTTAAGTTTTAATACTGGTCTTAAATTACAAAAAAATGATAGAATTTAAAAAATTTTGGAGATATTCCAGATACAATGCAATATAAGGCAAAAAAAAAGTTCGGGCAAAACTTTTTAAAAGACAAGCATTTTGTCCAAAAAATTGTTCAATCCATTCCCAATATTCTTCATAATGAACAAATTATTGAAATTGGGGTTGGCTTGGGTGATTTAAGTGATGAGTTGCTTAAACTTTATCCGTTAAAAGCGTATGAAATCGATAGCGATTTATGTTCTTTTCTTAGACAAAAGTATAATGAAGTTTTAGAAAGTGGATATTTCACACTTGTACATCAAGATGTATGCGAGCTAAAAGAAAATAATGGATGGCTACATCCAGAACCCTACATCCTAGTGTCAAATCTCCCCTACTATGTTGCTACACATATTATTTTAAAAGCACTTAGAGATCCTTTATGCAAAGGTTTTATTGTAATGGTGCAAAAAGAAGTTGCATTAAAGTTTTGTGCTTCTTTTAATAATAGTGATTTTTGTGCGCTTAGCGTACTAGCACAGACTATGGGGGAAGTAAAATATCTTTTTGATGTTCCTAAAGAGGCTTTTAACCCAGAGCCTAAAGTAACATCTGCTGTTTTTATGCTAAAAAAGGACAAGGATTTTTATGAACTACAAAAACTAGAATCCTTTCTCAAAATAGCCTTTAGTGCGCCAAGAAAAAAACTTTCTAAAAACCTACTTTCACACTTTGATAAGACGCTTCTAGATTCTGTATTTGATTCCTTAGGTATCCATGGACAAACTAGAGCACACGAGCTATCAACGCAAATGTATCACCAAATTTTTGAAATATTAAAGGATAAAAATGGAAAATAATGAAAATCATAATAAGCCGGAAAAAAAACGATTTTTTAAGCCTCGCCATAAAAAAGATGAGGGAGAGAAAAATATTAATCAAGAGCGACCAGAGAAGCCTGATCGTCCTAGAAAATGGAATTTTAAAGAACAGAATAAAGAAGATAGAGAAAATAAAAATCGTTTTTATAAAAATAAAGAATCTCATGATATAAAAAGTGCCCCTTGTATCGATGGCACACGTGATATCTTAAGCGTTAATGAAAGAGGAAATTTAGGCTTTCATAAAGAATTAAAAAAAGGTGTGGAAGCTAATCATCGTGTCCAAAAATCAAGCCTTAATCCCCACTATAAACTAAACTTAAACACAAAAGCAAAAGTTAGAATTACTCCATTGGGTGGTTTAGGAGAAATAGGCGGAAATATGATGGTAATGGAAACAGAGAATTCTGCTATTATCATTGATGTAGGTATGAGTTTTCCTGAAGAAAATATGCATGGTGTTGATATTCTTATACCAGATTTTAGCTATATCCATGCTATTAAAGAAAAAATTGTAGGGATTATCATCACGCATGCTCATGAAGATCATATTGGGGCAGTTCCATATCTTTTTAAACAACTGCAATTTCCATTATATGGTACACCTCTAGCTCTAGGTATGATTGGCAATAAATTTGATGAGCATGGCTTAAAGCAATATAGATCTTACTTTAAAATTGTCCAAAAGCGCCATCCCATTCCCATTGGTGATTTTGAAATTGAATGGATTCATATAACCCACTCTATTATTGATTCTAGTGCATTAGCCATCAAAACAGAGGCTGGGATTATCATTCATACTGGGGATTTTAAAATCGATCACACTCCTATTGATAATATCCCTACTGATTTGCATCGACTAGCCTATTATGGCGAACAAGGAGTTATGCTCTTATTAAGCGACTCTACCAACTCGCATAAAAGTGGATCAACTGCATCAGAAGCTAGCGTAGGTCCTACATTTGATGCTTTATTTAAAAGTGCTGAAGGACGAGTTATTATGAGCACTTTCTCATCTAATATACATCGCGTTTATCAAGCGATTAATTATGGCATCAAATATGGACGCAAAGTTGCAGTGATTGGTCGATCGATGGAAAAAAATATCGATATTGCACGAGAGCTTGGCTATATTGAATTACCTAGCAATATTTTTATTGAAGCTCATGAGGTAAACAATTATCCTGATTCTGAAGTTTTGATAGTTACCACAGGATCACAAGGTGAGACAATGAGTGCGCTTTATCGTATGGCTACAGATGAGCATCGTCATGTTAAGATCAAACCAACTGATATGGTCATCATATCAGCCAAAGCTATTCCCGGAAATGAAGGATCTGTATCGGCGGTATTAAATTTTCTTATTAAAGCAGGCGCACGTGTAGCCTACCAAGATTTTAGTGAAATTCATGTCAGTGGGCACGCTGCACAAGAAGAACAAAAATTAATGTTACGTCTTATTAAACCAAAATTCTTTCTTCCCGTGCATGGAGAATATAACCATGTTGCTAAACATAAAGAAACGGCTATTAAATGTGGTGTTTTAGAAAAAAATATCTACCTAATGGAAGATGGTGATCAAATTGAAGTTAATCCAAGCTATATTCGCAAGGTTAAATCCATAAAAAGCGGTAAAGTATTTATCGATAATCAAGCTGGCACAGAGATTGATAATATAGTAGTTACTGAACGTCAAACTTTAGCTGAAAGTGGTCTTTTAATCGTTATGGCTATGATCGAAAAATCTAGTCAAAAATTCCTTAAAGATTCTCAAATCACTTCACTAGGTATCATTAACCCTAAAAATGAAAAAGCCTTTAATAAAGAAATTGCGGAGCTCTTAGAATTACATATTAAAAACCTAAAACCAGAAATTCTAAGTAATGCTAAAAATCTAGAAACAGACTTGCGACATTTGCTTAAAAAGTTTCTATTTAAAAAGACTAAAAAATATCCTACTATTGTTATACACTCATATATCAAGTAAAAAGGAGTTTTATGCAAAATTTAGATTTTGGACTGATCGCTAAAGAGGTGCTAGAATCTGAAGCCTTAGCTCTAAAAAATCTTGATTGCACCAAAATTAACTGGCATGATATCATCCAAACGATCTTGAACTCTAGGGGTAAATTAATAGTAACCGGTGTTGGCAAAAGCGGCCTAATAGGTGCAAAAATAGCTGCTACACTTGCCTCTACGGGTACACCTAGCTTTTTTCTCCATCCTACAGAAGCACTTCATGGAGATTTAGGCATGGTAGGGAGGGAGGATATTATTTTAGCTATTAGCTATAGTGGGCAGAGTGATGAGCTCTTAGCTATTATGCCTCATCTTAAACGTCTAAGCAAAGCTATCATCACCATGAGCAAAAGTCAAGATTCTGCCCTATCTTTGCAGGGAGATTTTTTTATCCCTCTAATAATTGAGCATGAAGCCTGTCCGCTTAAAATCGCTCCTACTACTTCTACTACCCTCACACTAGCCTTAGGGGATGCTCTAGCAGTATGTCTGATGAGGGCTAGAGAGTTTAGCAAAAAAGACTTTGCCTCTTTTCATCCTGGAGGAGCACTTGGAAAGCGGCTTTTTATCAAGATAAAAGACTTGATGCAAACTCAAAAACTCCCCATAATCACTAAGCAAACCCCACTTAAAGAGGCGATTATAAAAATGAGTGAGTGTAGACTTGGAAATGCGATTATTACTAACTCTGATGAAGTAATATGCGGTATTTTAAGCGATGGGGATTTAAGACGCGCAATGATGAGAGAGGATTTTAATCTCAATGAAATGGCGATTAACTATGCTACAAAAAATCCTAAAATCTGCAATGATCCAGAAATGCTTGCCTATGATGCATTAAAACTTATTGAACAAAACAAGATTCAAGCTCTAATTATCGCAGATGCAAATAATAAAATTTTAGGTATTTTGCATTTGCATACACTCATTAGTGCGGGTATCTCAAATTAAAAGATTCGTAAACTAGAGCTTTTTACCACGTGTAAACTCTATAACATCCTGCAAGCTAATCGCATCATTTGGCAACATCAAAGATGCGATGCTAAAAACCTCTTTGCATACATAAGCATCATAATATGCTCTATGGGATGCTGGAGCATTGATACCCAAAAACTCATTTAAAAAAGCTAGAGAATAGCGAGGAGAAAGTATGGTTTTTTGAGCAAACTCTACACTGCAAATCCTAGGGTTTAAAAGCCCAAAATCTCCATAATATTCCAGTCTTGCACTAATAAATCCATAATCAAATACAACATTATGTGCTACAAATACGCAATTTCCTAAAAAAGATCTAAAATCTTGTAGCACCTTTCTTTCGCTAGGAGCATCAACTAGCATCTCTGAACTAATGCCAGTAAGATCTGTGATTTCTTCAGGCACCTCTTTAGAATAAACCAAAGTTTCAAATCTATCTATAACTTCATTATTTTTTACCTTAATAGCCCCTATCTCAATAATACTAGCAGTATTTGGTCTAGATCCAGTAGTCTCAATATCTACAAAGCAAAACTCACAATCATTAAAATTTGTCTGCTTACCTAAAAATAATATATCCTCTCCCTCTACCTCGATCCAAAGCCCACAAGAGCGCATCATCTCTAATGCCAAATCCCCCTCATCTACACCCATAATATGACATGCAAAGGGTAAAAATCTATTTTTATTCATAGGTTGACTAAGCTTTTCATATACTTTAGTATAAAGGCTTTTTTCTACCTTGGGTTTAGGGGAGGGGGGCAATATGGCTTGAGTATTTTTCAATCTAGTGATGAGATGCTTAGGTTTGTGTATCATTATATTTTTAAAGATGCAATAGCACTTCTTCTGTCTTTAGCTCCAAAAATATAGCTTCCAGCTACAGCTATATCTATGCCACCATCTTTTAAAAGAGAGATATTTTTATCACTCACCCCGCCATCTACTTCAATCAAACAATTAGCATTGCGAGCCAAAATAAGGTTTTTAAGATTTTTAATTTTTTCTAGCGAAAAGGGAATAAAGCTTTGTGCGCCAAAACCGGGGTTAACACTCATTACCAAAACCATATCCACATCATTTAAAATATATTTTAAATCCTCTTCATTGCTATGTGGATTGATCACGACTGCAGGGCTAATACCAAAAGATCGTATACGCTCTAAGGTGCGATGAAGATGCTTACAAGATTCTAAATGAACGCTCATATATTTTGGCTTTAATGGTGCAAAAAGCTCAACAAAAAAATCTGTATTCTCCACCATTAGATGCACATCTAAAGGAATGGTGCTAATTTCACTTAAACCCTGCAAAACAGCTGGACCAAAGGTAAGATTTGGCACAAAATGACCATCCATAACATCAATATGAAGCAAATCTGCTCCACCCTCACATACGCTTATTACCTCATCTTTAAGATATAAAAAATTTGCTGATAAAATACTGGGGGCTACTAACATTGCCTTCCTTAATTATTTTTTTAAAGCATATCAAAAAGACACTTATGATGATATTAAATCTTTTTAGTTTTAGCATTTGTTATAATCTAAAAATAAGATACCAAGGAGCAAAAATGCTAAATATAGATTCTAAAATACAAATCATTTTTAATGAATTTAAAAAAATTAGTATCCATATTAGCGAGCTTTTAAAAGATTCTAGTAATGAATATTTAAAAAGCTCAAACTCTAGCGGGGATACTCAATTAGCTGTAGATGTGCTAGCAGATACCTATATAGAAAAACAACTCTTAGCACTAGAATGCGTAGCTGGTATATGCAGCGAAGAAAAGGCTGATATTATAAGCAAAAATGGTATTTTAGACTCCAAAGATCTTTTAAAAAAAAGTCCATTAGGAGGAGAAAGAAAACTTTATATAGCCTATGACCCATTAGATGGTTCTAGCCTTATGGATAGCAATCTTGCCCTAGGTAGCATTTTTGGAATCTATGAAAATAGTTTTAGTGCCCAAAATCTTATTGCTGCAAGCTATATTATCTATGGACCTAGAACAGAGATTATCTTTGCTACACAAAATGCTCTTTTTTATCAAAAACAAACCAGTAATCAAGAATATATTAGCCTAACTCCTCCAAAGCTAGGGAAAAAAGGGAAAATAAATGCACCCGGTGGCACACAAAAATATTGGAGTAAAACACATAAAAATTTTATAGATTCTCTTTTTACAGATGGTTATCGCTTGCGTTATTCTGGTGGAATGGTCCCAGACTTGCATCAAATTCTAATCAAAGGTGGTGGACTTTTTAGCTATCCTGCTACAGAGGATGCGCCAAGTGGTAAACTAAGAAGACTTTTTGAAGTTTTTCCAATGAGTTTTATCTATGAGCAAGCAGGCGGGGAAGCCATAGATGGGAGAGAGAGAATTTTAAATCTAGAATGTGATAGCCTGCATCAAAGCACACCTTGTTTTTTGGGTAGCAAGCAAGAAATCAATGCTCTCAAGCAAGCCTATAAGGAGAATAAATGAATGATCCTAAACTAGATACTTTTGAATATACACTTCAAGAGAAACTCGAAGAATTAAAAACTTGTCAACAAAACAAGCAAAAACAAAGCTGTAGCGAATGTGAAAAAATCTTAGAATGTGAGCTTAGAAAAAGTTATGTCAAAGCAGTCTATACTAGTATGAACAAAGGCACTAGCGGAGATTTTTCATTTTGATCTGGCTTGATATTACTGATCCAAAATATGTGCTTTTTTTTAAAGATTTTATCCCGCTTTTAAAGGGGCTTGATGATGTGCTTATCACCACAAGAAAAAGCGATGATTATGATGAGTGTGCTAATCTTTTAGGGCTTTTTGATATTCAAGCAGTTTGTATAGGTGAGTATGGTGGAGCAGAAAAGCTAGATAAACTGCAAGCCAGGCTTATGCGTCAGCAAAAGTTTTTAGAGCTTTTTAAAAAAATAGGTACTCCTAAAATTTTTATCACTGGTGTGAGTGTAGAGGGTTGTCATACTGCTTATGGGCTAAATATACCTATTATACAATTCTCTGACACTCCCATTATAGGACATAGGGTAGATTCTAAGCTACTTAGTATTGTAGCACGACTTTCTTTGCCACTAAGCACATTAATATTTCATCCATTTATAGTACCATCTAAATGTTATAAACTCTTAGGCTTAAATCAAAATCAAATTTTTAGTTACAAGTTCATTGATGTAGCCCTGTGGCTAAAAGACTTAAAACCTGCTAAAGATTTTAGAGATATTCTTAATATTCCTAAAAATATCCCTACTATTTTGGTGCGTGAAGAAGAGTATAAAGCCCACTATGTTAAATCTAGGCTAAATACCATTTATGAAGGTATCAAAAAGCTTAGTAGTCTAAATGTTAATATTGTCATTATGCCGCGCTATGGAAATAAAGAACTAAAACAAGAGTTTAAAAAATATCAAAATATCTATATTGCCAAACAAAAATTTAAGCCCCAAGAATTTTACCCCTATATTGATTTGCTTATCGGTGGTGGAGGCACAATGAATTTAGAATCTTGTTATCTGGGCATCCCTACTATCTCCACAAGATCTTTATTTTTATTCCATGATATTTATTTATTAAAAAATAATCTAATGCAACATGCTAAAAATAGCGATGAAATTTTTATGCTAGCTAAAAATATTTTAACCAATAATACAAAAAATAAGCAAAAGGCTAGATCTCTTTTTGAGCCATCAGGAGATGCCAACTTTAAATCAATACTAAAAATCATAAAAAAGAAATTTTACTCTTAGTATCGATAGCTTAAATTAAATTTAAAATTAATCCCACTTTCTCTAAGCGCTGAACTAATAGCATTCACATTCTGATTAATCGAAGAATCTGCTTCTACTTTAAATGGTGAAGTCTGGCTGATATAATAAAAATGTATCTCCTGGTAATGCCCCACTTACAATATAGCCATAACCAAGTTTAATATCTAAATTTAAAAAAGGCTCATAAAGCAAAAATCCGGATGGAGAAAATCCCCAAGTATGATGGTTTTGTGAATTTTTATCAAAATAAAGGTAGTTATCATAGCGACTGCCAACCTCAAAGCCAAGTCCCTTTACTATTTCATAACCACCTTGTAAAAAAACACCTATAATCTGTCCTGTCTCTTTTCCCATATGGGTAGCATCCCTATGCATTTGAGCTAAATCAGCTGTGCTTAAATTTTGATAGCTAATGCCATATTTTCTAAGAAAAGCTTGTGCGTATTTCAGATAGCCTCCATCACGATAATAAAAGGTTTGTAAAAAATCATAAGAAATAAGTGCATCAAAATTTTTATGATTCCCTGTATTCTGTTATTTCAGAATAGTATAGTTTGGCATTATCAAGTGTATCAGAAAGTAAATAGCATACAAAAATAGATAATGCAATCAATGACTTTCTCACTTTCTCTCCATTTTAAGATTAAAGGCATTGTAGCATATCTCATAAAAACAATAATGATAGTTAAAGTTTTTATTAAAGCGATGATTTAGTAGAAGCTATTGCACAATCTTAATAATTTGACTTAAATCCTTAGTATCTACAATATGGCTAGCATAGGGCTTTAAAATATCTTTAGCACAAAATGCTACACAATACTTTGCATACTCAAACATACTAATATCATTAGCGCCATCACCTACGCACAAAGTTACTTCCTCATCTATGCCCATAAGTGCTTGAATCTGCTTAAGCATAACCCCCTTACTATCATTAAACATCATATATCCGCCCACTTCGCCACTAAGCATATCATTTTTATGATGCAAAATATTGGCAAAATAAGCATCTAGTCCTAAAGTCTTGCTCACACTTTCTACACCCCACATAAATCCACCAGAAAAGCACACACACCTAATGCCTCTTTTTTTTAAAAAATCTATAAGCTTATTTGCGCCATTTATAAGCGGTAGATTACTAAGTGCTTCTTTTGCCTCTTTAACAGGCATTCCTTTTAATAGAGCTACTCTCTTTTTTAAAGCTTCAAAAAAGTCCATTTCACCTGCCATAGCTTTCTTTGTAATTTCTCCAACCTCATCCTCTATACCCATTTTTTTAGCCAAAAAACCAATGCTCTCCCCATCCATCAAAGTAGAATCAAAATCAAAAACTGCTAGTTTTAAATCCATTAAGCTTCCATTTTTTCTAAGATAGTTTTAACTTGATTGGCTACATCTATGGCTACTTTTTCTTGTGCCTCTTTAGTACTTGCACCAATATGAGGAGTTAAAGCGACATTTTTCATACCAAAAATAGGAGATTTAGTAATATCAGGCTCACTTTCATATACATCAAGTCCAGCACCTGCGATCTGACCAGAGATAAGCGCTTCTTTTAAAGCAGTCTCATCAATAATCCCGCCTCTTGAACAATTGATAATAAAGCTTCCCTTTTTCATCAAAGCTATAGTTTTTTCATTGATAAGATGGGTAGTCTCTTTAGTCTTTGGCACATGTAAAGTTAGATAATCACACTCTGGTAACATATTATCTAACTCCTTAAAATACCTTGCTCCCTGGCTTTGTACTTTTTGCTCATCTGCATAAGGATCAAATACTACAAGACTCATACCCAAAGCCTTAGCCACTTTCCCTACATGTTGACCAATTCTTCCAAATCCTACAATCCCTAAAGTCTTATTAAAAAGCTCTCTACCTAAAAGACTAGATCGCTCCCACTTCCCACTAGCAGTAGAGCTAAAAGCTTGAGAGAGATTTCTAGTAACTGCAAAAAGCAGGGCTAGGGTATGTTCAGCTGCAGCAATGGTATTTCCATCAGGAGAATTTAAAACTAAAATATCTTTTTGCTTAGCTGCTACTACATCAATATTATCAAGCCCCACACCAGCTCTAGCTATAATTTTTAATCTACTAGCATTAATAATTTTTTGATTAACTTTTGTAGCTGATCTTACCATCAAAACATCATAATCTTTAATCATCTCTATAAGTTTTTCTTCACTCATAGTAGGCAAAATATCTACTTTTGCTACTGGTTTTAAAATATCTCGCACACACTCATGAATAGAATCTGTAATTAAAACTTTTTTCATTTTAACCTACCTTTCAATGCATTTAGCCCTACATTTGGGCTTAATTCATAGCCAAGCTCTCTTAGTACCATTTCTAAAACACTAATGGTTTTAATTAAATCCTCATCTCTAATATATCCAAGTGTGCCAATTCTAAAAATTTTATCTTCTAATTCACCTTGACCATTAGCTATGATAATATTTCTCTTTTTTAGTCCTGCTCTAATATCCTTGATACTCAAACCTTGCGGTGGATAAACCGCAGTAACTGCATAACTAGCCTTATTATCATCTTCTACTAAAAGCTTCAATCCCATGGCTCTTAGCGCCTCTCTTAGGGCTAATGCACGATGTTTATGCGCAGCATTTAGATCTTTAATACCATATTTTAAAAGCTCCTTTAATGCACAATGCAATCCAAAAATAAGATTTATAGCAGGAGTATAGGGCGTTGTATTTTTACTCAAAGCTTGTTTATAGGCTAAAAAATCAAAATAAAAACTTTTGTAGAGTGTTTTTTTAGATTCTTCTATCGCCTTATTTGATGCGGCTAAAAATGCAAGCCCTGGTGGTAGCATAAATCCTTTTTGGCTACCTGATATCAATACATCAATCCCCCATTCATCCATTTTGCATTCCATAGCACAAAGACTAGTAATGCCATCTACAATACTAAGCGCTCCATATTTTTTAATAATCCCACATAGGGTTTTAATATCATTTGCAGCACCACTTGAAGTTTCTGAATGAGTAAGTGTAACTAGCTTATAGCTCTTTTTAGCCATCATAGATTCTAGCTCTTGAGGCTCTATGACTTCTCCATATCCTACACGCAATACATCCACATCACCACCCCTGCCTTTAGCAATCTTTTCAAATCTAGCTCCAAAGTTCCCTATTACAAGACATAAAACTTTATCATTTGGATTTATAAGATTTTCAAGTGCTGCGCACATAGCACCTGTGCCACTAGATGCATAGATGAAAACATCATTTTGAGTGAGAAAAATCTTTTTTAACCCTTCATTACATTCTTTTATAATAGTGCAAAACTCTGGGCTTCTATGTGGTATGGGATAAGAGGATAGAGAGCTTAAAATATTAAAAGGGATGGGTGTAGGACCTGGTATCATTAGTAATGGTGGTTCTATATCTTTATCTTGCATATTTTACTCCTAAATTTTAATGCTATTTATAGATAATAGCACTTCTAATAAAAGCTGATCAAGAAACTATATATAATCAATAATAAAATGAGTAAAAAAGAAATATCAATCATTAAAGATTTTAAAAATGCTAGAAATAGAATCTGCTAAAATGGTGGCAAAATTCATAGTAAAATATAGAAGGATTATTAATGAAAAGAATTATCGCGGCTAACTTCAAATCCAACTTAAGTATTCAAGAAATACAACAATATTTTAAAACTTTAAACTCTAGCTTTAATCCCTCTAAAGATATAGAGGCAATTATTTTTCCTCCTGCTTTTGCTCTCAATCTGGAGGCTATAAATTTTAATTTAGGTGCTCAAAATGCCTATGGAGCTAAAAATGGTGCATTCACTGGTGAGCTTACCTTAGATGGTCTTGTTAGTCTTGGTATTAACTATATAATGTTAGGACATTCTGAAAGACGAGCTATGGGGGAAGATCAAAAGCTTTTAACTGATAAATTTAATTTTTATAAAGATGCTGGCTTTAAAATTGTATATTGTATTGGCGAGGATCTTAATACGCGTCAAAAAGGACAAGATAATATAGAATATATGTTGTCTTGTCAGCTTGAGGGTATTGATCTTGATTATAATGGATTAACTATAGCTTATGAACCTATTTGGGCTATTGGTAGTGGAGTAAGTGCTAAGGCAAGCGATATAGAATCTATCCATCATTTTTTAAGACAAAAAACTAATCTAGCCTTGCTTTATGGTGGTAGTGTTAATGATTCTAATCTCAAAGAAATTTTAAATATACCCGATGTTAATGGTGCACTTATCGGATCAGCTGCACTTAAAGTAGAAAATTTCTTAAAAATGCTAGAAATAGCCAAGGAGGCATAAATGAAATTATCAGAAATCCTGCAAAAAATAGATGAAAATAGTGCGGCTAAAAAACTTAAAAATGATGCTATTTTAAAAGGTATTGCACCATTAGAGGTAGCCTCTGATGGCTATCTTGGCTATGTGGATCAAAAACAATATCTAAAAAGCTTAAAGACATCTAAAGCCTCATGGGTTTTAATAAGAGAGGCTGATCTTAAAGAAGTGCCTGATCATATAGAAGCTATTGTTGTTGAAAATCCTCATTTAGTCTTTGCAAAAATCTCTCATTTTTTTAAAAAAGATGAGTTTGGATCCTTAGGAGAGGATGCTATTATTGATCCTTCAACGCGCATTATGCCTAATGTTTTTTTGGGTAAAAATGTAAAAATTGGGGCAAATTGCGTCATTATGCCCGGTGTTGTGATTAGCGATAATGTAGAAATTGGGGCAAATTGTGTAATCTTTGCTAATGTTGTCATTTATCGAGATAGTAAAATTGGCAATAATATAAAAATCCATGCAGGCAGTGTAATAGGATCTGATGGCTTTGGCTATGCACATACAAAAGAAGGTGAACATATTAAAATTGAGCATAATGGAAATGTAGTCATTGAAGATAATGTAGAAATTGGAGCAAATTGCACTATTGATAGAGCAGTATTTGGAGAAACAAGAATTAAATTTGGCAGCAAAATAGATAATCTTGTGCAAATAGGACATAATTGTGTTGTTGGTGAACATAGCATCATAGTATCTCAAGTCGGACTGGCTGGTTCTACTACTACCGGACGCAATGTAATTATGGGTGGACAAGCTGGCACAGGTGGTCATATCCATATAGGTGATTATGTTATGATAGCAGGAAGGGGCGCTGTGGGTAAAAATCTCCCTCCGCACACTAAATGGGGTGGTCATCCACTTATGGAGTTAGATGAATGGATGAGGTTTTATGTAACCCTAAGACGTGAACTTAAAAATAAAAAGGTCTAATATGGCACGATCTATTTTTAATCATCTTACATCCACTCTAAAATTTACATTATTATTGGCTCTTATTTTACTTTCTTTGCGCATTGGTTTTATTCTTTATTTGGGGATTTATAAAGGTGAGTTATTAGGTGGGGAAGAAAAAATCATAACCCAAATCTTTCAAACCCTTTATAATGGAGCTATGTATGATAATCGCATTGCTGCTTTACTTGGGATCATCTATTTTTTTATTGGACTTTTTAATATTAAATCAAATCCATCTTTTACTAATACGAAACTTAAAAAAATTCTAGCTTTCTTTGCATATTTTTGTATATTTATCTTACTTCTTGCTGGTATTGGTGATATGCTTTATTTTAGCATCTATGGTCAAGAATTTAATGCAATCTTACTAGGTCTTATTTATGATGATACAGCCGCTATTTTTGCTACAGGACTAAGTGGAGAATATAATATTAGTTTTAAGTTTCTAGCTCTTGGTATTAGTTTTATTATTTGTATGCTAGTTTATAAATACTTTATTGCCAAAGAAAATAAAGAGATATTAAAAAATGCAGCTTTAAAAATATTTTTGGCTAGTATTGGATTAATTTTAGTGTGGTTATATTTTATCAATTCACGATTAAGTTTATGGGCGGTATCACTAGATAGAGAAATTCACCCTGTAAAAAATGAATTTCTTAAAAAAATAACTCCTGGTGCTTGGCGTAGTCTCTATCTTGTTTATAAAGGCTATAGGCTTTGGAGTAAATCAAGCTTTGAAAACTTCAGTCCACGCACACCAGATCAAGCAGTAGCAAACTATTTTAATAAATCAAATGCTAAAATATCTGATCTCCAAACTTTGCTTACTAAAACCTCTAATAACCCAACAAACTCTCCTAAAATCCGTCATATTTTTTATATTATCTCTGAATCTCTTGGTGATTATGCTTTTGATCAAGAATATGATGAAATCAATCTTGTTTCAGAACTTAAAAAACTAGCTAGCTCATCTCATGGGGCTAAAGTAGATATATTTTATGAAAGTGCACATGGTACCATATGGAGTCTAGAATCTCAAATTACAGGACTTTATCAAACTGGTATTCCACTCTATCTTAGAGCTGGTGCACTAAAGACAATACCTACAGCCCCTGCATATAACTTTACTAAGGCTGGATATTTAACAAGATTTTATTATGGTGGATCAGGTGCTTGGAGAAATCTTTATACCTTTAGTCTTAGCCAAGGTTTTAATGAAATGATAGATGATGCAAGTTTATTATCATTTGCTAAAACACACAAATATCCAGAACCTGTCTCTAATGTATGGGGTATATGGGATAATATCCTTTTTGATTACATTATAGATCATACTATTAAAAGTTCTAAACCAACTTTTAATATGATTATGACCACAAGTAATCATCCACCTTTTGATGTGCCACTGGAAAAATATGGAATCTCACTTGATATATTCAAAAAATTTATCAAAGAAAAGAATATTAAAGGTTGGAGAGCTCAAGATCTTGGTGTCCTCTATTGGTATGACAAGCAAGTAGTAAAATTTATCAAAGAGATGAGTCAAAAGATCCCTGATTCTATATTTGTCATCACTGGTGATCATAGTAATAATGCTCCTATGAATATAAGTTTTAATACTTGGCATAAAATCCCATTTATTATTTATGCGCCGACCCTTAAACTTAATAAATTAGCTAATTCTGGTGTACATTTAGATATAGCAGCAACTCTATTAGAATTAAGTACACCAAAAGACTTTAAATACCAAAGTTTTGGAAGAGCTATTTTTAGCAATAATCCTAATTTAAAATATGATTCTAAACGTGAATTTTTTGGATTTGAATCTATGGGGACTGAAGATTTTGTATTTGATATAAATGGGAATATTCAATATATTAAAACAACACAAAATAAAAAACAAGCTCAACAAAAATTTAAAGATTTAAAAAATCGATATGAGGATTCTCGTGCTTTATCTTGGTGGCTATATAATCACTAATTTTAATTTATTTAACATTTAATCTATCAACAAAATCTCTTAGCTCAAGGCTCCCACCAAGAGCCCCATAGAGATTGATTAAAGATTCTAGATACATATTTTTAAGACTAATATTTTCTAGCTTTTTTTCCATTAATGCATATTTTGAATTAAGCAATTCTATATATGATGAATATCCTTCTTTATAACGATATTCAATATGACTTAATGCAGATTTTAATTCTCTTGTTTCATATTTGGCATTTTTTAGTTTCAAATCTAAAAACTTCAAGCTTGCATAAGAATCTTTACTTTCTTGATAAGCTTTTATCACCACATCTCTATAAATATAAGCCGCTTGTATGCGATCAGTATTAGCTATATCAAATTTTCCGTTTAATTCACCACCCCTAAAAATAGGAGTAAGAATTGATCCAGCTATTCCACCAAAAAATAAATATTGAGTGAAGTTATGCAATCCAACGGCTGAAAAATTAAAATCCAAATTAAAATCAGGTAAAAAATCTTTTCTTGCTTTTTTTAGCATCTCATCACTTGAAGCTAAAATAAATTCAGCCATAAGTACATCAGGGCGATTATTAAGAAGTCTTGAAGAAAGTTCTTTAGGTAAATAAGGGATTTTTAAATCAAAGATGCTTTTTATACTTTGATTAGAATCTAAATTTTTTATCTCTATATTTTTTCCTGTTAAATACTCAATAGCATTTTGGGTTTTAATAATAGATAAATTTATATCTTGCAATTTAGTTTTTAAGTTTTCATATTCAATAGTAGTTTGTTTAGTATCATAATCGCTAATATATCCCCATTTTTCTTGCTCTTTGACAATTTTAAGTTTTTCTCCCCTCAATTTCAACATATTTTGTAATAAAAATAATTGCTCTTTTAAAGCCAATAATTTAAAATATGCTTTTGCTACAATCATATCCACAGATAAAGAAGTAGCATAACTATTAGCAATCTGGGCTTTTAACTCATATTCTTTTGCTTTTTTTATATGTCCATATTTACCAAAAATATCCAAATGATAATCCACATCTATACCAACATCAATAAAGCCATAAAGAGGGTGAAGGAAATTTTTACTATGTTCTGGATTAATCTTTAAATCAATCTTAGGGTAGAATGAAACAGAGGCAACTTTAAGTGCAGCCTTAGCAGCATTAATTTTATTTTTAGCAAGTTTATCTTGTGTATTATACATATGAGCTAGCGTTAATAATTCTAAAAGTTTTTTATCTCCAAAGCTTTCCCACCAATTTTTATTAATCATTCTTGTATCTTGCTTTAAGTTAAGCTCTACATAAGAATCTTCTGGCAAATTAGGTATCTTTGGCATACAACCAAAAAAGCCTATACAAACTAAGATAAAAATATTTTTTTTAATAAAACTAATCATCATATATGCTTACCACCACACTCATACCTGCTTTGAGTTGATTTATTTTAGGATCTGTGATTTTAATCTTAACTGGTATTCTTTGGATAACCTTAATAAAATTACCCGTAGCATTATTCACTTTAATAGAGCTAAATTCACTTCCCATTGCTGGTGATATTTCTTCTACTATACCTTTAAATTGCAATTTAGGTAATGCATCGACACTAAAGCTTACCCTGGCACCAATTTTAATTTTACTAAGCTTAGTTTCTTTAAAATTTGCAATAATATAGCGCGTATTTGGTATGATAAACACTACACCATCACCAGCTTTTATATATTCACCAAGCTTGCTTCCTATCTCACCAAGCTTTCCATCTTGTGGAGCTCTAATTAAAGTATAATCAAGATTAATGAGTGCTTGTTTTAAGAGTGCATAATTCCTTTGTACATTAGCTATTAATCCTACCTTAGAAATTTTATAAGCCTCAAATTCTTTTAAAGCTTTTTGATATTGAGCCTTAGCTTGGATGAGGTTTGCTCTAGTGCTTTTAAACTTAGCTTGAGTTAATTCATTTTCTCTTTGGGATATACCACCTTTACTTGCTAAAATAGCATTACGCTTTGCCTCACTTTTAGCATTTTCATAATTAGCCTGTATACTTAAGATCAAAGCCTGCTTTTCAGCTACATTTGCTTTATATAATTGATAATTTTTCTCATAGCTTTTTAAATCTACTTGTGAAGATTTTAAACTAGCTAAAGCTTCTTCAACCTTTTGTTTATAAAATCGATCATCAATTTTAATTAAAGCTTGATTACGTTTTACATTCTCAAAATCTTGTACATAAATATTTTGTACATAACCACTAATTTGTGATGAAAGTAGAGTAGTTTTAGCTTGTACATAAGCATCATTTGTAACTACTCCATGTCTAAAAAATGGTGGTAATTGCCAAGCATACAGAATCATTAAAATTCCAATTATTACTATAACACTAACCATAATAATGACGATTAATTTTGGTTTGGAAGGAAGCCAAGAATATTTCATCTATTTTCCTCATTAATAATATTTTTTTTCTAATTGATTTAAAATTTTTGCACTACGTTCATTAGCCATAATGGTTTTATTTTTTAATATTTTTAGCTCACGTCCAATAGGATGAAAAGCCATAAGTTTAAAACGCAAATATCGAATTAAAAGAATAATAAATAAAACTAGACTACATATCCCAATAAGATAAAACAAGTCTTGATAAGCTAAAATACCAGCTTCTTTTGATGCTAGAGTATGAAATGAGACTTCTGAATTAGAAATAAATGGAGTGTGGTTAATAATATCTTGTAAATGTTGGCTTGTTCTTATTTTAATAAAATAATTAATTAAGCTTGAGCCTAAAAGTCCAAATACTCCTTGAGAAAATAAGAATACTGCTGCAAAAGTCATAATATAATTTACTCCTCTTGCTAGTCCTAATAAAAGTCCATTTGTCATCAAAGGACCAATAAAAAATACACTGGCTGCTGCTATCAAAAATTGCCCTAAATAAAGATCATGAGGCATAACATATATAGAAAGTCTAATGGATAAAAAACTACCTATAACAATCATGCCAATAGCACTTAAAATCATACCATATACCCTAACATACTGCATAGTTAGTGTACATAAAATCCCTCCACACAATGCACCTAAACTCACTACTCCATAATAAGTAGATAACTGATAATCACTAAATCCCAAAACATCCCTAAAAAGCCCAGCAGCTCCTGTAGTTTGTTCAGCTAAACACATCCGAACAAATGCTCCACAAGCAGCAACTTCAAGTAAGTGAATATTAAAGATAAATTTCAAATTAATAAAAGGATATTTTTTAAAATATTCAATAATAAAAAATACTCCAAAACAAATCATTGCTATGCATAAAAGATAAGCAATAAAATCATAGTTCCACCAAATAATAGTAACAACGCTAAAAATAAAACAGCAAATAGCGCTGGCTATCGCATAAAAAATAATAGAAAAATCTGCCCAATAAAAAGATTTGCCTACTTTTGATGGAGGTAACTCAATAAGTATAAATACCCCAAATGCTAAAAGCACTAAGCCTGTCTCAAAAAAATTCATTAAATAAGGAGAATCATTTACACTCATAAAAGCTGTAATAAAACGAGAAAAAGCTGCCCCGATTTGTAATAACCCAACACTAAGAGGGAACATTAAAGGTCTATAGGTAGCCCCTAACATCTCAAGTGCATAAAATATAGTAAGAATACTAAGTCCACTACCAACTAAACCATTGCCAAATCTAGCAATAAGAATAATGCTAAAATCCTTATAAAAAAGCTCTAATAAATTGACTGCAATTAAAATACAAAAAATAACAAAAAAGAATATTTTAAGACCATAATGTTGGCGAAATTTAAAAAGCACAACAGTAACCCAAACATTACCCATATAATAAGCTGCACTCACACAAGAAGCTTCAAATGGTGATAATCCTAACTCACCCTGTATTTGATGAATATAAGCAATAATAAGATTATTTTGTAAGCTACCAACAATAAGCAAAACAAACCAACCAATACCATAAATAAAACGCACTTTTAATGGTAGATCAGGTTTTGCCGGACTTCCCCATGCAGCAGGTAATTCATGAGGCTTTAACACCTTAGAAAACTGCATTGACATAATAAACCTTCTAAAATAGATAAATATAAAAATTAAGAATCTTTTATATGCTATAACTGGTAATTAAATATTTGTTAAATATTTAACAAATTTATAAAGTAAAATTCATAATTTTATTAAAAACCACCTCTAACACCAATAGTGCAAGAATCTAAAATCTCTGGCTTTTTAATCAAAATAGAGAGAGAACAAATGGTAGGAAAAACTGATCTTAATTTTGCATTAATATCCATCATCGCTTCTTCTAAAAGAGCGTATTTTTGAGTTTTAATTAATTGCTCAATAAGATTTATAACCTCTATATAATTTAAAAAGTTATCCTCATAAACATATGAAATCTTTGCATTAATAATGATATCTTGCTCACAAATTCTCTCTTTTTCTAAGATACCAATAATAGCTTTAATCTTAAAATCTTCAATAATAATTTCAAAAATATTTTTTGGCATTAAAGTACTTTTTTTTCCTCGCCTTTAAATAAGCGTTTGATATTAGGAATATGAGTATAAAGGATAAGAATGCCAATCAAAACTACTGGTACATGACTATGAATCTGATCTAAAATATTAATACTACTAGGCAAAGGTAAAATATAAGGGATAATAAAAGTAAAAATAATGCCGCTTAAAACACCAAAAAGTGAAGAAAGTGAAGAAATCTTTAAAACCTTACCAACAAATCCCCACACTAAAAGCCCTAATATCCCCTCAATAGGGATAAGTAAAAAAACTGACCCGATAGCAGTAGCCACACCTTTCCCGCCTCTAAAATTTAAATAAGGACTATAGCAATGCCCAAGAATAGCTAAAATTGCTATCATCCACTGACTAGAATAGTCTAAGTCAAAAATTTTAGCCATAGCTACTATGATTAGTCCTTTTGTAGCATCAAGAATAATCGTTAAAATAGAGAAAAATTTAGCCTTATTAGGATGTGTTTGTTTTAATACACGATAGACATTTGTCGCACCGATACTCCCTGATCCAACTTTGGTAATATCCATACCAAAAAATACACGACATAATAAAAGACCAAAAGGCAAAGCACCTAAAAAATAAGCAATGAGATAAAAGATAATATTAATATTTGTGATTGCATACATAAAGCTATCAGCCATATTTTTTCCTTAGTTTTTTATAGATTCTAGCAAATATCATTGCAATTTTAAATAATTTAACCTAAGAGAAAATTTTACTAAATCACTACCTCTAAAATTGATTCATATGAAACATCATTTTATTTTTTAAAAAATTTTATCAAATATTACTTTTTGTAAATCAAATTTTAAATAATTAAAAAAAATTTTACTTTTTTAGCAGATATTGATTATAGTAGGAAGTCTTTAGAAATACTAAAGATGAATTTTAAAAGGAGAAAAGATGAAAAAAATGTTTTTATCTGTTTTATGTTTAGGTTTTATCAGCTTTAGTTGGCTGCAAGCAAAAGATAATGAACTTTCTTTGGCAGAAGCTCAAATTTTGTTTCATCAAAATTCTAGCCATAGCAATATTGCAGTCTTAAATGATGCACAAATGCAAGAAATTCAAGGAGAATTTTGGGGAGGTATGTTTTTATTAGGACTTGGTATTGGTGGTTTAGATTGGCTTTTTAATTGCACTCTTAATCATCAATGTAAAAAATTTTCAGTCCCACCATTTAAAGTAAGGTTTTAGAAATGCAAAAAAATATCATAAAAATTTTATTCATTTGCTTTTTATCCATTAGCAATCTCTGGGCGTATCGTTGTCATAGCGATCGGTGCACGGATTTAAGATTTGGGCTTGGAAGTTATTATGGAAATTTCACAACTCATTATGGAGATATTAATGATATTGGTGGACTATTTTCTGGATTAATGGAAGGACATTGGCGTTATTTTAATGTAGGTTTTGATCTAAATGCAGCTTATGCTTATCAACATAACAAGCATTTTGGCTCTCAAACTTTTACCTATACTATTTCTCCTTATATTGGAGCAAATACTGGATCATTACACAAGCCTTTTTTCATAGATTTTGTAATGCCATCAGAATATTATGAATTTGGCTTAAGCACAAATTATCGTGAAAGAAATGCCTCTATTTTCTTTGGTGGGAGGATCTATCAGAGAATCCCTATTACAGAAGAGCATGAAATCGAATACTCACTAAGCTATTCTGTCGCTCCTTTTGTTCGCCGTACTTTTTATGGTTATAATGAGCTTGTTAAAGGCAATAATATCCATCGCATAGAATTTAATCTAGGTTATTTATATCGTAATGACTTAGAAAATGTCTATCAAGAAGAGGATAGATTAAAGCGCCCTGACTTTTATACAAGATTAAAAGCTATTTACTACAGGCAAAATCAAGTCGAGCTCACCCCAACATTGCAATACCCTTCTGCAAATAATTTTGCTTTGATGTTAGAAGTAGGAGTTAGTCTTGATACAAGCTGGTAAGATAAAAGTGATAAGATTTTTTCTTATCACTTTTACATTTTTTTCCTTTAGTTTGGCTACTACTATAAATATTGATGAAATATTAAGTGAAAAAAATACCTTAAGACTAACTACACAATTATCTTATATTAATATTAAAAATAAAGATGCACAATTTAGCACATTAACCTATAGCTTATCAGATACAAATTTTATTACACTTCCTCTAGTAGATGTTATTAATTCTAATGAAGATTATCTTAATGTAAATTTAGCATTAAGATATGGCATTAATAATAGAATAGAAATTTTTAGCTCTGTTGATGGGTATTATCATCATATTTTGACAAAAGATACTCTCTTATCTTTTTATGAAAAAAATAGCGGTAATTTTAATAATTGGAATCTTGGTGTAGCTATTGAGGCTAAAAAGAGGGTAAACTCCCTGCATTACTCCTTGGATTTAGCACAGATTTACTTGGAATAGCAAACTATCAAAATAAAAATAAACTCAATTATTTAAATACTTATAATTTTTTTATCTCAAGTTATTACACTATTGATCCTATTGTATTTTTTCTACAAGGAAATTTTTATTTCAGTCTTGATGATCATTTTAGTGATGTTATTTTAAGCTATGGAAAAGTCTTTAGCCTTGCTCCTACAATCTATTTTGCTATCAATCCAGATGTCTCATTAAATTTTGGAATCAAATATATGTATAAAAGCTCTGATAAAATCAATTATAAGGTAGTAAATTTAGATGGCTCTTCAATTGCTTATAATTTTGGTATTTCTTGTGAAATTACTCAAAAAGTTTTCTTTTTTGCTGATACGGAATTTTTGCAGACTAGTAGTTACACAAGTAATGCCTTTAATCTGACATTTTTATTTAAGTTCTAATGAAAAAGTTTTTATTTTTATTACAATTTTTATTTATTAATAGTTTTGCTAATCCAATAAATCCTAATAATTTTTTTCTTCAAATCCCTTTAAAATCTTATAGTGAACTTAAAAGCAAAAATCTTATTAAACAACAATATGATTTTAGCTGTGGTGCTGCTTCTCTTGCAACTTTACTCACTTATTATCTTGATGAGAAAACAAGCGAAAAAGAAATTTTAGATTTTCTTTTTCCAGATATAAAAGACTTTACTCAAAAACAAGAAATCTCTTTTTTAGATCTTGCAAATTTTTCAAAATCAAAAGGTTTCAAAGCTTTGGGATTATCCCTTGATTTTCCGACACTTTTAGAAGTTAAAGTACCTGTTATTGTCTATCTTCTTACAAGAAAAAATCAGCATTTTAGTGTGTTTATAGGTGCGGATAAAAATTTTATCTATCTTGCTGATCCAAGTTTTGGTAATATAAAAATCAAACACAAAAAATTTAAAGAAATGTTTACCCCTAAAGAAAAACAAGGGAAAGTTCTAGCAATATTCCCAAAAACAAAGATAAAAGAAATTATGCTTGATTCTAAAAAATCTAATCATATTAATGAAAATATAAAAAATAAAATGATTTATTAATCTTTTTTGCTAACTGACCAAGCTAGAGCGATAACCCAGCCAAAAAATGTCCAACCAAAGAAAATATTAATAATCAAAATTCCATAGCAACTAGAATGCTTTCTTTTAAAAGCAATAATACTAGGTAAAAAATATAATAAAAGGCTAATAATACTAACTAAAATAGCTATGATGTAGAAAATAAAATCTGGAGTATGTTTGATAATCTCTACACCATCTATGATTTCTATATGTTGCATAATAAACTTTTAAACATCTAAGTGTTTTACATTTTTAGCATTTTCTTGGATATAAGCACGTCTTGGCTCTACCTCATCACCCATAAATAATGTAAAAGTCTCATCAGCTTTTTGTTCATCATCTAATACAACTTTAAGCAAAGTCCTATTTGCAGGAGTCATTGTTGTTTCCCAAAGTTGCTCTGGATTCATCTCACCTAAACCTTTATAACGTTGAATATAAGCACCTTTTCTAGCTGATTCTTCTACTTCTTCTAGCACTTCTATAGCATCACGACCATTTAAAAAGCTTAAATCTCTTTCTCTAATTTTATTAAATATAAAATAGGCTTCTTCAAAGAAAATATCGCTAAATAAAGAATCATTAATCTGCATCTCTACTAAACCTGTTTTTGTTTGGATATAAAGTACTATAGAATCTTGATTGATAGTTTTACTCAAAATATTACATTCAATACTATTTAAAAATCCCTCGATTTTAGTATACATCTCTTCAAAGCTTAAAGAAATATAATCTCTATTTTCAATCAAAAATTTAATAAGCTCAATCATAGGATAACTTTTTTCGAGTTCTTTTAGAACACTTCTATAATGAGAAATAAATTTTAAAATTTCTAAGAGCTCCTTAGAGCCGATCCCTTGAAAATTAAAATTTTCAATTCCATTTTCGATTAAATATTCACTTAGAGCTTTTTCATCTTTGAGATAAATCTCTTTTTTGCCTTTTTTAAAACGATAAAGCGGTGGTTGAGCTATATAGATATGCCCATTTTGTATTAGCGGTTTTAAATAGCGATAGAAAAAAGTCATTAAAAGCGTTTGAATATGGCTGCCATCTACATCAGCATCTGTCATAATAATGATTTTATGATATCTTAATTTTTCAATATCAAATTCATCACCGATACCACAACCAAAAGCAGTAATCATATTTTTAATCTCATCAGATTTTAAAATCTTATCAAGACGAGATTTTTCAACATTTAAAATCTTTCCACGTAAAGGTAATATTGCTTGATAAGCTCTATCTCTCCCTTGCTTAGCACTACCCCCTGCAGAATCACCCTCTACTAAATATATTTCAGATTCTACTGGATCTTTACTTTGACAATCAGCAAGTTTACCGGGCAATGTCCCTACAGATAGGGAATCTTTTTTTCTTGTTAGTTCACGTGCTTTTTTAGCTGCCTCTCTACCACGTGCTGCTAATAAAGCTTTTTGCATAATCGCTTTAGCCTCATTAGGATTCTCTTCAAAGAATTTTGCTAACTTATCATGAGTTAGCTTTTGGACAATGGGTTTGACAAATGAACTACCTAATTTACCTTTTGTTTGACCTTCAAATTGAGGCTCCATAATTTTTGTAGAAATAATAGCTATAAGCCCTTCTCTGACATCATCACCTGTGATTTTAGAATCTTTTTCTCTTACATTGGCATTAGCTTCTATATAGCTTATGATCGCACGACTAAGACCAGCTTTAAATCCTGCTTCATGTGTACCACCATCTGGTGTTCGGATATTATTTACAAAACTTAAAACTTTCTCATCATATCCTTCATTATAGGCAAGAGCTATTTCTACTTCTGTATCCTCTTCTATAGCTTGAAAACTAATAATAGGTGAAATAAGAGGTTTTTTATTAATATCTTCTATAAATTGATTAAGTCCATTTTTAAAATGAAATTTTTCTTCTTTAGCATTACGTTCATCTTTAAAGGTAATTGTAATAGCCTGATTAAGATAAGCCATTTCTTTAAAACGTTTAATCAGTATTTCAGAATCAAATTCTAAAACTTCCATTACTTCCCCATCTGGAAAGAATTCTATAGTTGTACCTTGTTCTTTAGTCTGACCAATAATTTCAAGATCACTAACAGGGATTCCTTTTTTAAATTCTTGACGATAAATATTTCCATTTTTTTTAATGGTCATAATGAGATGTTTAGAAAGGGCATTGACTACAGATACACCAACACCATGTAGACCACCAGATACTTTATAAGTATCTTTGTCAAATTTACCTCCTGCATGTAATACAGTTAAGACTACTGTAGCAGCTGGTATATTTTCTGTTGGATGTATATCAACAGGGATTCCACGACCATTATCTTCTATGATAGCAGAACCTTCTCTTGTAAGGGTTATTTTGATTTCATCACAATAGCCAGCCATTGATTCATCAATAGAGTTATCAACAACTTCATAGATCATATGATGTAAACCATTGATATTTGTATCACCAATATACATCCCTGGACGTTTTCTAACTGCTTCTAGCCCTTTTAAAACTTTAATATTATTGGCACCATAATCTTTATTTTCCATATGCTGACCTTTGATTAAATAATAGGAAGAATGATAGTGGCAAATTTTTTATCATCGCGTACTAAAAAAGGAACATTAGTTTCTTTAATACAAATCTCAAATTTTTCAGATTCAACCTGTGATAGAAAATCAAGTAAATAGCGAGAATCAACACCAATACTTACTTCTTCTTGTATATTTATATTGTATTCAAATTGAGTTTGTGCTTGTTCTGAACTTTCTGTTGTCATACTTTCAAATAAAATTTCATTATTTCTAAATGTAATTTTAACTTTTGGTGAAAGAGAATTAGTTAGTTTAATTGAATCAATAACTTGATTTTTAGGTAAACTAATTACAAATTTAAACTCTTTTGGAATGATCTTTTCATAGTCTGGAAATTTATCATTGATTAATCTAGTAAAAAATGTATAATATTCATTTTTAATCATAAGTTGAGTATTAGAATAGTAAATTTCCATATCGTTATCAAAAAGTTTTGTAATTTCATTTAAAGCTTTTTTAGGGATAATTACAGAAAAACTTTCAATACTTTGAATATTCTCTCTTATATAAGCAAGACGTCTAATATCTGTAGCTACAAAATTTAAATGAAAGTCTTTTAGTTCTAGTAATGCACCAGTGAGTGCAGCTTTTTGATTATTATTATCAATAGCTGGGGATATTTTTTTAAGATAATGAATAAAGTTTTTTGTATCAATATTTATTTTTTGATCTGTATTATAGATAGTTTGAGGGAATTCACTGCTATCAAACATGGGGAGTTTAAATTTACTTTTTCCTTGTTTGATATAAACTGTTTGAGAATCTGTTTCTAAGATAAGATCATCATCTTTTAATCTTTTAATAATTTCTAAGATTTTTTTACCATTTACTGTAGCACTGCCATCTAATTCTTTTTTGATATCTATTTTTGTTTCTAAACCAATTTCATAATCTGTGGCTTTAAGGATAATTTGATTTTCATTAGTTTGGATAAAAATATGGGAAGTTATTTGTGAGGAATCTTTTTTATCTAAGAATGCTTGTAAGTGAGTGAGAACAGTCTCAAAACTATTTTTTTTAATAGTAAATTTCATGTTATCCCTTTGTTTTAAAATATAAATTTTAGCACTATTAGTAGGGCTGTGAAAAATGTGAAAAAACTTTAAGAATTTCTACTGATCTTGTATTTAAAATGTGAATTTCTTTTAGATTTTTCTGTGTACAAGATGTGATTAATTGTATCTAAAAATCCTAAAGATTGAGGTATTAAAGCTGTTTTTTGATTTCATCAATCCGTAGTTTTAGCATAGAATCTGCTTGTATTTCTTTATTGATGGTAGAAATGGCTTTACTCACAGCACTATGATCTTTCATATTTAATTCTTGAGCTAAGATTTTCATAGAATTTGGGATTAGTTGGCGACATAAGTAGATGGTAATTCTTCTGGCTTTAGCAATACTAGATATTCTAGATTTGGATTTAATTTCAGATGGTTTAATATTAAAATATTTTGCTACCATTTGTATGATTTTATCAATAGTGATATTTTCATAAGTTTCTTTTTGATGATCTTTTAGTGCTTGTTTGGCTGTTTCTAGTGTTATATCTTGTCTAATGATAGCTGCTTGTGCATTTAGTCTGATTATCGTCCCTTCAATTTGGCGAATATCAGTGCCTACATTTGAAGCAAGAAATTCTATAATTTCTTTATCTAAATGGATTTTATTAATTAAACATTTTTGCTTAATAATTTCAATTTTTGTCTCTAAGCCAGGAGGATATATTTCAAAATTTGTAGACCATTCAAAGCGAGATTTTAGTCTATCTTCAAGTCCAATGATTTGTCTTGGTGATTTATCTGTTGTCATTACTATTTGCTTATTTTGAGAATGTAAATCATTAAAAGTATGAAAAAATTCTTCTTGAATTTGTTGCTTGCCACTAAAAAATTGTACATCATCAATTAATAAATAATCGCAATTTCTATACTTTTCACGGAATTTTTCCATTGTATTATTAGTTATTCTGCTTACAAAATCATTTAAAAATTGTTCAGCAGTTACATAAATAACTGTTTTATTTTTTTCTGCAACTTTATTTCCAATGGCATTTAAAAGATGAGTTTTACCAAGACCTGTTCCTCCGTAAAAAAGCACAGGATTATAAAGTGTACCTTGTTTTTCAGAAATTCTTTTAGCTATTTCATAAGCTACTTCATTAGATTCTCCACAGATAAAAGTTTCAAAAGTATAAGAGGAATTAAGCAAAGTTTCAGTTTTTTGTGTGATTTGTTTTAAACTTTTCACATTTTTCTTTTGTAGTTCTGGGACAAGCCTAATTTCAGGACGTGTATTAAAATATTTTTCAAAAATAATTCTAAGTTTTTCACCATATTTATTTTTTATCCAGTTTGCTAAATAAATATTAGGTACAATAAAAACTGCAAGTTCGCTCTTTGAGGCATTTTCATTATATTTGATTTTAGAAATGCAATCTTGAAATTCGTTTTTTTCAAATTCTTTTTTGAAGATTTTTATTAGCTCTTCTTGCGTCATTTTTACCCTTTAAATATTTTTCACATTAGAGTGAAAGTATGTGAAAATATGTGAAAAACTAGGTAATATTATAGCAGACTTTAAATTTTGGAGTATCAAAAATGAATATTTTAGGCATTGATCCAGGAAGTAGAAATTGTGGATATGCCATTATTGAGACGAAACAAAGAAAAATGAGTTTATTAGAAGCTGGGTTTATAAGAATGAAGGAGAAAAAACTCCAATATAGAATTGTAGAATTTATTGAAGGTATTGATATGGTTTTAAAAAATCATCAAATTGATTGCGTTGCTATTGAAGATATGTTTTATGCCTATAATCCTAAATCTGTTATTACCTTAGCACAATTTAGAGGAGCATTAAGTTTAAAAATTTTACAGGATTTTGGAAATTTTGTGGAATATACACCATTGCAAGTAAAAAAAGCTCTTACTGGTAATGGTAAGGCAGATAAATCTCAAGTAGCTTTTATGGTTAAAAAACTTTTAGGTATAAAAGGAGAAATTAATCCATTAGATATTACTGATGCTATTGCCGTAGCTATCACTCATGCTCAAAGAATTCAATAATTTAAAGTTTATTTTTATTTCGTCTTTTTAGTGCATTTTCCCAACGACGTTTTTCATCTTCTGTTTGTGGAATAAAGTTTGGTATTTCTACTTTTTTACCATTTTCTATAGCTACCATAGTGAAATAGCAGCTATTACAATGAGTTACACTTTTATTTTTAATATCTTCAGCAATAACTTTGATACCAACTTCACAACTTGTTTTACCTGTGTAATTAATACTAGCAAGAAAAGTTAAAAGTGATCCAATAGGGATAGGCTGCTTAAAAACAACGCTATCTACAGCCATTGTAACAACACCTACACCACAATATCGTGTTGCACAAGCATAAGCTACCTGATCAAGTATTTTTAAAAGCTCACCCCCGTGCATCACACCACTAAAGTTTGCCATGGAAGGACTAACGAGAATAGACATACTTAAAGTACGAGTATCAAAAGTAATTTCACTCATCATTACTCCTTTTTATCTCTTCAAGGTAAAATTTTATTTATCTTATCGCATTTTTGTAATTTTTTAATTTAGATATAATCTAAAAAATATACAAAGGACAAAATATGGAAACTATCCTCATTACTGGTGGTTGTGGCTATATTGGTTCGCATACAGCATTGCATTTTTTAAAATATACAGATAAAAAAATTATTATCATTGATAATTTATCTAGTGGTTTTTTAGAAAATTTTAATTATCTTGATAAAAAATATCCTAATCGCCTTATTTTAGAAAAAATAGATTTATCAGATTTAGTTGCTCTTGAAGCTTTATTTAAAAAACAAAAATTTGATGCTTTACTTCATTTTGCTGCAGCATTAAGTGTGGAAGAATCAATGCATATGCCTCTTTGGTATTATCAAAATAATACAATTAATACGACCAATATATTTAAGTTGTGTTTAAAATATGGAGTTGAAAAATTTATTTTTTCTTCTACAGCAGCTGTATATGGCGAGCCTAAAAATTTAGATAATGGTATTACTGAAGATACTAATCTTATGCCAATAAATCCTTATGGTGCCAGTAAAATGATGAGTGAAAGAATCCTGATAGATGGACTTATGGATATCCAAAATAAAATAGGATTAAAACTAGGAATCCTGCGCTATTTTAATGTTGCAGGTGCTAGTATGGATAATCAAAATTTAACTAAAAATGATGGACTTGGTCAGCGCTCTAAAAATGCTACACATCTTATTAAAGTAGCTTTAGAATGTGCCACAAAAAAACGTGAAAAAATGGCTATTTTTGGAACAAATTATCCTACAAAAGATGGTACTTGTATTAGAGACTATATTCATATTGATGATTTAGCAAGTGCACATTTATGTGTATATGATTATTTAGATTCTATTGAAAACAGAGAATTTGAAATTTTTAATGTAGGTTATGGGTGTGGGCATTCGGTTAAGGAAGTAATTGAAAATATAAAATTGATTACCAAAAAAGATTTTTGCGTAGAGTTAAAACCACCTAGATTAGGAGATCCAGCAAAATTGATTGGGAATGTAGAAAAGATTTTTAAAAAAACAAAATGGAAACCAAAATTTAATGATTTAGAAACAATTATTAAAAGTGCTTATGAATGGGAATGTTACTTATCGTGATTTTTTCCTATTAGAATGTTTCAAAATATTTTGTATTTTTAGAGTTTTAGTTTTAAATTGTTTAAATATAGTTTTACAAAGGAGTGATAGTGAAAATAAAAATTGGACTAACTACACAAATTTTTATTGGTTTGGCACTCGGAATCATTTTTGGTTATTTATCACCAGATATTGCTTCGCATTTAAAACCAATTGGCGATGGTTTTATTCGTATGATAAAAATGATCATTGTTCCTTTAATTTTTAGTACTTTAGTTATAGGGATTTGTGGTACAGGGGATTTTAAAAAGCTTGGCAGATTAGGAGGTAAAAGTATTTTATGGTTTGAGATTGCAAGTATTTTAGCCTTAATAGTAGGTCTTTTTGTAGTTAATATTTTAAAACCAGGAGAGGGTATTTCTTTAAATGGAGGAGATGCTTTAATAGGAGAGAGTGCAGCCAGTAAGGCAAAAAGTTTTGATTTTATTTCTCATTTGTTAGATATTATCCCTAGCAATGTTATTCATGCAGCAGCTCAAAATGATTTATTGCAAATTATATTTTTTAGCTGTTTTTTTGGTGTGGCTATAGCTCATATTGGAGAGAAGGGAAAAATTGTCATCGATATTTGTCAAAGTATTGCTGAAGCTATGTTTAAGGTTACTCATTATGTAATGCTTTGTGCCCCAATCGGAGTATTTGCTATGATTTCTTATGCGATTGGTAATTTTGGACTTTCTATGCTTATCCCTTTAGGTAAATTAGTATTTTCTTTGTATTTTGCAATTTTTATTTTTATCGTTATTTTAATTTTAATTGCTTATTTTGTTAGCGGAAGAGTAAATTATTTTAAAGTAATAAAGTCTTTACGTCAACCATTATTACTTGGTTATTCTACAGCCACTAGTGAAGCAGCCTTACCTTTAGTGATGCGTTGCTTAGAAAAACTGGGTATACCTAAATCTATAGTAACATTTGTCATCCCTACAGGATACTCTTTTAATCTTGATGGTTCCACGCTTTATTCTTCTTTAGCCGTTGTATTTTTGGCTCAAATGTATAACATTGATTTGAGTGTTAGTCAGCAAATTTTAATATTATTGACATTAATGGTTTCAACAAAAGGGATTGCCGGAGTACCAGGTGCATCTATTATTGTTATTGCTGGTACAGCAGCTAGCTTTGGTATACCTACTGAAGGTATAGCTATAATTCTAGGCGTAGATAGAATTATGGATATGGCTCGTACATTTTGCAATATTCTTGGTAATGCAGTTGCTACGGTTATAGTCGGGGTCTGGGAAAAGGAAACTAGCGCACAGGATATTGATAAGGCTTATGAAGAATTAGAAAAACAAAAGCATATTCAAAGAAAACACAACACTATATAATAAAGATTTAGATAAATTAAGATAGCAGAAAAATAATTGAGGGTTATCCTCAATTATTGATTTAGAATTCCAAGAACAGCAATAGCATGTGGAGTCATTGCACCGCATTTATTACATACAGTATAAACAGCAGGGACATAAGGGGTGTTAATGCTAACAGAACCATCAATCTTATTTTGTAGAGATAGATTTCCAAAACCCGGCGCAATACCTAAATCTTTGCCACCACAAGCTGGACATACAAGTTTAGCACCTTTTTCTTTTAGTTTTTCTAAAATGCCCTCAGGGGTGATATTTACATCAGCCATAAAAACTCCTTTAATATAGTAGATTACGATTATATCATAAAAAGATTTAGCCTCTAAGAACTTTTTGTCGGATAATAGAAATGTCATGATTGGGAGTAAAAGACCAATCACAATCATTTAACATTTTTTCAATTTCAGCAAGATTGTGTTTATTGTGATTAAATAAAACAATAAATATTTCATCATTTTCTTGTAAAAAACGAGTTTCTCCAAGCTCACTATAGCAAGTTGCTCCAATTGCAAAAAGTGCTTTTTTAGGATAGTTTGAACATTCAAGTATTTTGCTAAAGTCTTCTAGTACCGAACAATCTTTTTGATTATTTAACCGATCTTTGAGCCAATCTAAAAGTTTTTGATGAAAATAACTATAGTGAACTAATTTTGAAGCTTTTCCATAAATTTTTAGTTTAGAATCAAATTTGATAAAGCTAGCCAAAGTATAAGAATCACAAATTCCACCCTCACAAAAATTATCTATAGGGATTTTATTTCCATAGGCTTTAGATCCTGTAGAAAAATTCTTTTTTTGAGAAAGTTTTGTGGCATTTTTATCATTGCGTACAGAGGCATCATTAAAAGCCATAAAAAAATTAGGTATGATGTTTATAACTTTTTTATTTTTATCATAAATTAGATCACACTCTAATCCTACTTCTGGTTCTGCCTGTACACATAGGTTTGAATCTGATGGCAAAATAATATTTTGATTATTAATGCAATAGCGACCCAGTGCCTCTTTATTATAAGGGATATAAAATGGAAATATTCCCTTAGGAGCATTATCATTGCTATTAATTGTATTAAAATCTTTATCTTCTCCAGCTTGAGAGAGATGACCAGCAAAATTACCTGCTACACCGATTCCTAAAATATCATCCATGGCACACCTCTGTTGAATTTTTTAGATTTTGTTGATTTTAGCTCATTTTGATTTATTTATATTCATAAAAATTAAATTTTTTTTAACAATTTATTTTTAGTGTTACTTTTATTCTCTAATAAAATTTTTTTTGGTAAAGTTTTATATATACAAACCAAAATAGATCATAAAAAGGAGTCATAATGCAAAATTTTGAAGGCAGAGAGTATAGTGTTTTTCCATCATTATTACAACAAGCAAAAGCCAAAGGCAGAATCAAAGTAGCTGTAGCCCAACCCACAGATGAAACTAGCCTTAGCGGAGTTGTAGATTCCTATAAAGAAGGTTTGATTGATCCAATTTTAGTAGGCGATAAAGAAAAGATCAATATTGCGGCTAAGCAATTTGGTTTTGATATTTCTAATTTTGAAATCATAGATGCTAGCAGTGATGTTGAGGCTGCGACTAAAGCAGTGGAGTTTGCTACTAAAGGCGAGGTAAAAGCATTAATGAAGGGAAATCTACATACCAATGATATTATGAGTGCGGTATTAAAAAGAGATGCAGGTTTGCGCACAGATAGAAATATTTCTCATGTTTTTGTAATGGATGTGCCTGCTTATCATAAGGCACTTTTAATCACTGATGCTGCTATTAATATAGCTCCTGATATCAATGCTAAAATGAGTATTATGAAAAATAGCATAGAATTTGCACAAAAAATTGGTATTGTTAAACCGAAAGTAGCAATTTTAAGTGCTGTAGAAATGCCTTATGAAAAAGTATTAAGCTCTATGGAAGCAGATGAATTGAGTAAAATGGCAAAAGATGAGATTAAGGATGCTATTGTGCATGGTCCTTTGGCATTTGATAATGCAATTTCAGCAATCTCTGCAAAGATTAAAAAGATTGATTCTCCTGTATGTGGGGATCCAGATATTTTATTGATGCCTCAAATTGAATCAGGAAATATTTTATTTAAGTCTCTAGTTTATTTGGCTTATGCAAAGGTTGCGGGTGTTGTCCTTGGTGCAAAGGTTCCAGTTATCTTGACTTCTCGTGCGGATAATGCAGAGGCGCGCGTGGCTTCTTCAGCTTTAGCGGTTTTAGCTAGCGAATAAAATAAAGGAGAGATTATGAAAGAAATTATTTTAGTTATTAATGCAGGTAGTTCAAGTTTAAAATTTAAAATTTTTGATAAACAAGATCAAGCCATTGCATCAGGTCAAGTAGAAGGTATTGATATTGCTCCTAGTTTTAAGGCTAAAAATGCTAATGGTGAAGTGATTGGTGAGCATAAATGGAGTGAAGGTGATGCACACAATCATAGTTTAGTGCTAGATTATCTTATTAAGTGGATTATGGAAACATTTAAAGAATATAAACTTGTATCTTGTGGTCACCGCGTATTACATGGAGGGACTATTTTTAATAGATCTGTTAGGGTGGATGATAAAATCATTGCAGACATTGAAAGTCTTATCCCATTAGCACCATTACATCAGCCTCATAATTTACGTGTTATTAAACTTATGCGTACAATGTTTCCGGATATGGCACAGGTTGCAGTATTTGATACAGCATTTCATCAGACTATGGAAGGAAATGCTACAATGTATGCAATTCCTTATAGTCTTTATAAAGAGGGTGTACGTCGCTATGGTATGCATGGTACAAATTATGCCTATATTGCTAAGAAGCTTAAAGATTCTTATCCAGAAGTTGCATCTAAACGTTTTGTAATTGCTCATATTGGTTCTGGTGCATCGCTTTGTGCGATTAAAGATGGCAAATGCGTAATGACTTCTATGGGTATGACAGCACTAGAGGGTGTACCTATGGGGACACGTCCTGGTAGTATTGATCCTGGTATTTTGCTTTATTTAATGGAAAGCAAGGGCTATGGGTTAGATGATATTCGTGATTTTTTATATTATAAATCTGGTGTTGGCGGATTGTCTGAATTTAGTTCAAATTTTTATACACTTGAAGTTAATTATGAGCAAAATGAGGGTGCAAAGAGAGCATTAGATTTTATGGCTTTTCGTGTAGCAGAGGAGATTGCTAAGCTTACAGTTAGTCTTGGCGGAATAGATGGAATTATATTTACTGCTGGTGTAGGTGAGAATAGTGCATTTTTTAGGTCACAAGTGTGTAAGCAGTTAGTTTATCTTGGCGTAAATATTGATGAGGATAAAAACTCTATGCGCGGGGTAGAAAAAATAAGCAAAGATGATTCTAAAGTTATGGTTTTTGCTATCCCTACAAATGAAGAATTAATGATAGCTTATGATACTAAAGCGCTTAGTTAACTAATAAAAGGGAGGCTTATCCCTTTTATTGTTTTATTTCCATTAGAGCTTCTTGATATTCTTTGTCATTGACTAGCTCTAGCCATTTTACATTTTCTCCATTTTTTTCTTGTGTGATGGCAATGTGGGTACCTGATACTTTATCTGTAGCTCCATGAAAATGTTTAATGTTTGGTGGGCATGAAATCACATCACCTTTTTTGGCTATTGTTGCTTTTTGTCCCGGGATTTTAGTAATAATTTCACCTTCTGTAACAATAAGAGTTTGACCTGCTGGGTGTAGATGCCATGCACTGCGAGCTTTAGGGGCAAATTTTACTAGAGCCCCACCAAAAGTTCTCCATGCTTCGGATTTAAAAAGTATAGCCACATCTACATCCCCGCTAAAAAACTTTGCATCCCCCTTAAAGCTACCTAGCTCACCATTTTTTGTAATTTTTTGAGTATCTGCCATGCTTATAACTCCTAATAATAAAAAACACACTAATTTATACATCTTGCCTTCTCCTAGTTCATTTTAACTTTTTTATTTTAACTCTGCCCAATTATCCCCAATAGATACATTACATTTTAGGGGGACTTTGAGTTCATAAACATTACTCATAATTTCTTCAATTATTTTTGCAACACTTTGAGATTTAGATTCAACTACTTCAAAAATAAGCTCATCATGCACTTGTAAAAGCATTTTGACATCACTATCATCTTTAAAATATTCATTAATTTGTATCATAGAAAGCTTGATTAAATCCGCAGCACTTCCTTGGAAAATAGCATTAATACCTTCTCGTAAGAAGTTACCTTTCATAAATTCACTTATCCCTTGAAATTTAAAATATCGACGATGACCAAATAATGTTTGCGCATATCCATATTCCACAATTTCGTTTTCTTTGGTACTTAGAAAGTTTTTGACTGTAGGGAAAGAATCAAAATAACGATCAATATATTCTTTAGCTTCTGTTGTTTTAATTTTTAAAGTTTTGGCAAGTTTTCTTGAACCCATTCCATAGATAAGACCAAAATTAATAGTTTTAGCTATGTGGCGTTTATTTGGTGCATCTTCTTGGTTAAAAAGCATTTGTGCTGTACGTAAATGAATATCTACATCTTCTTTGAAAGCACTCAAGAGCTTAGGATCTTCAGAAAAGTGAGCCAATAGCCTTAATTCAATTTGTGAATAATCTATACTCAAGAGTTTTTTGCCAGGACTTGAAATAAAGCCTCGGCGAATTTGCCTACCTGCTTCTGTACGTACGGGTATATTTTGTAGATTAGGCATACGCGAAGAAAGACGTCCTGTAGTAGTACCAGTTTGTAAAAATGAAGTATGGATTCTATCCTTATTGCTTTTTAGTTTAAGCATGGGTTCTACATAGGTATTTTTTAATTTAGAATATTCTCGATATTCTAAAATTAGGGGAATAATAGGGTGATCATTATAGATTTCTTCCAGTGTTTGTTCATCTGTACTATAGCCCCCTTTAATTTGTCTTACCCCACGTAGACCAAGAGAGGTAAAAAGCACTTCAGAGAGCTGTTTTGGCGAGTTTATATTAAAACTTTGGTTTGCAGCAGCAAAAATTTCTTTTTCTTTTTCTGATATTTTACTTTTTAATTCAAGATTGAGAGTTTCAAACCAGTTAATATCAATTTTAATACCCTCACACTCCATATTCATTAAAACTTTTATAAGAGGATACTCTAAATTTTCACCTAATTTTTTGACAGATTCTAAGTTCTTTTCTTGATAGATTTCACATAATTTATGATAGAGCGCATAGGTTGCTACAGCATCTTCACTAGCATATTCGCTAGCTCTTTTTAAGTCTACATCACTAAAATTATTATCCTTTTCTACCACTGCATCAAAAGCAATCATTTTATGCATAAATAATCGTTCCATTAAAATATCTAAACCAACTAGCGCCGCACTATCTAAAAGCCATGCTAAAAGCATTGTATCTGAAATATTTTTAGGAGGAGTAATATGATAATTTTGATTAGCAATAATGAGATCATATTTTAGATTATGCCCGACAATAGGATGAGTAAAAATTTGTTCTATAGCACGCTTTGCATCTTGATTAGAAATTTGTTCACCAACGCCTAGATATCCGTGGTTAATTGGTACATAATATCCATTAATACCATCAAAACAAAAGCTAAAGCCAACGATTTTGGCATTAACAGCATCTAGCATATTACTTTCACTATCATAGGCTATCATTTTGTCTTCAGGAATAGAATCTAAAATTTTAAATAATTCAGAAGCTTTTGTAATAAGATGCGGGATATAAGAAAATTTTGATTTATCAGGTGGAATATAACCAATTCCCCCAATGCCCTTGGCTCTGATTTTATCCATCGAGATAGTTAGGGGTAGTTTTTTAACGCGTTGTAATAGTTTATGAAACTCATATTTTTCTAGGTCATCTACGATTTTTTCTAAAGGATTATTTTCTGGTATTAGTGTATGCGTAAAGTCAAAATCTGGCAATAGATCCCTTTTTAGGCTTACAAGCTCTTTGCTAAGATAAGCCATTTTTTTACCTTCTATAATCTTTTGCGCAATTCTTGCAGATACCACTTCTTGAAGATTTGAGGTATTTTCATAAATAGAATCTAGGGTTTTAAAATGAGCTATAAGCTTTTGGGCAGTTTTAGCACCAATGCCATTGATACCAGGAACATTATCAATACTATCACCAATGAGGCTTTGATAGTCAATAAAATTTTCTGGGTAAACACCAAATTTATGAAAGCAGCCTTCTTTTTTAATAGAAACTTTTTTTATTGGATCAAATAAAGAGATTCTATCACTAATGAGTTGATAAAGATCCTTATCATGGCTTAAAATCTCAACACTAAATCCTTGTGAAACTGCAGTATTGCTTAAAGAAGCAATAACATCATCTGCTTCATACCCTTCTACTTCTACACTCACAAAACCCATTTTTTTAATCCATTCTAAGGCTATGGGTAATTGTAGAGCCAAATCTTCTGGTATATCTTGACGAGTGGATTTATAGTCAGAAAAAAAGGCTTTTCTTTTGTTGTCCTTGCCTTCAAGTGCAAAGACAAGATACCCCCCCTTGCGATCTTTATGAAGATTGATAAGTAAATTAGCAAATCCCATTAAAAGACCTGTAGGAAAGCCATCTTTATTTTTTAATGGAGGCAGAGCAAAATAGCTACGAAATAGAAATCCAAAGGTATCAATTAGAGTTATTGTCTGCATGGTAAAGTTTTTCACTAAAAATAAATTGATGCTCTTTTGGTAGAGCATTATAAATGGCACAAGCTAGCTGTCTAATTTCCCAAAGTGCTTGTTTTGAGCTTCGCAATTCTAAGAAGTTTTGTAGACTTCTTGCATTGATGCTCCATGCAAGTTCAGTTTTATAATTCTCTGGCATTGCATATTTAGCAATATCATTGCTAATATTTTTGTGCAATAAAAGTCTAAGATTTTCTAGAGCATAAATAGAAGCATCATTAACTTCATCATTTTCTGTAAAGACTAAAAATTCTTCAGCTCTTTTTTTATTAGTTTTGTTTATGGGAATAAAACTATCTTTTTCTTTCAATTCTTTAAGCGTATATCGAGTGGACTTAACACTAAGACTTGCCATACGATGACGAGCTAACTCTTGCAAACAAGCACGTGAAATATCCTGAATATAAAAATTATAATAGAGATGTTCTAGTGTAGAGGAATGTTTATTTTTATTTCCAACACGATCAATAAGTGCCAAATCTTTTTGGCCACCATTATCGCTTTTATCAAAGCTTTGCCAACAGGTGCGAATGGCTTGTGAACAAATATCAAGCGGTGTAAAGTGACGCAATATAACTTTCATAATAAGCCTCCTTATTTTTAAAAATAATAACTAATTTTCAATAAATAGCTAGTTTAGGTAAGTCCAAGACTTTGTAAATTCCAAATAGGTAAAAATATGCCTAGTGCCAGATAAAGCACCAAAATAGCCAAAGCAAGGCTAAATATTGGTTCGATATAAAGCATGAGTTTATCTAAACCTTCATTGCATAATTCTTTATAACGCTTGCTTGTGACAAATAGCATTTTGTCTAGATTCCCACTAGTTTCTCCTCCTGATAATAATCCTAGTGTTAGTTCGTCAAAAATTGATGAAACCCCCAGACTTTTTGAAAAACTAAATCCATCAGAAAGGCTTTCTTGAGATCGGGATATTTGTAATGATAGATAGGTATTATCTAGGGTTTTTTTTGCTATTTGCAAACTATTTTTTAAATCACTTCCTGATATTTGCAAAAAATAGAGTGAATGCAAAAAATAAGAGAGGCGATTAAAAAGTATAATTTTTCCAATAATGGGTAACTTTAAAATGAGCTTATCTATAAAAAGTTTATAGCATAAAAAATTTTTGTAAAACCAAAAATGCATAAAAATATTTATGAGAAATGCAAAAGATATGATTAATCCAAAATGTCTTAAAAAAGATTCTAAACCCAGCAAACTACGCGTGATAAAAGGAAGTTTAGTAGCATTTTGTGCAAAAAATGAAGCAAATTCAGGAATAATCATAAGCACGGCTATGCTAAATGCTATCATTATGCTTAAAAATACAATAGTAGGATAAAAAAGAACTTTTAAAATACGCTTTTTGACAACTTCACTTTCTGATAAATCTTTAGCAATAATTTCAAAACTTTCTTGAAGTTTCCCACTTTGCTCACCAATATAAAGTACAGAGTTGTGCAACATAGATAGCCCAAAATTATCAAAGCTTTCTGCTACACCAGCTCCAAGTGATAGAGAATTAAGCACATTTTGAAATTTAGCACTAAGAGGAGGTTTTGTAATTTTTTGAACATGTTTTATTGCCTCATCTAATGGGATAAATGAATCTAGCAAAAGAGCGATTTGATGAAAATAAAAACTTAGATTTCGCGTAGTTTTAAAAGAATCAAATAAATGTTTTTTTGGCTTTTCAAAGATACTATCTTTAGTATTGATATTTAAATCTTTTATTTCTCGGTAACTTTTGTTGTCATAAACTTGAATTAAAACAACATTTAAGTTTTTTTGTTGTACATATTCTATAGCTTTAGCATCAGATTCAAAGCGATGCTTGCTATTAATGATTTTACCATTTTTAATTATAGTGATTTTATATTTTTTCATTATATAAGTTTATTTAATTCTTCTTGTGAAAAACAATTTTTAGATTTTGCATTTTCATAAAGACTTTGTTGCTTTGGCAAGTTCTCAAAGCCTTTTTGTTTGGCAAGATTTCTTATTTCTTCATTAATCTCGCAAATCTCATACACAAGTTCTCTACCAAAACTTCCTTGCATATTACAATATTCACACCCATCAGCATACCATATATCGTTTTGGAGTTTTTTGCATTTAGGACATAGTGGCTTTAAAAGACGTTGAGATATTATTAAGAGGAGGGAAGCAAAGATTGTATGAGTATTAAGTCCAAGATTAAGTAGCCTTTCAAAACTGCTTGATATATCATTAGCATGAAGGGTAGCCAAAACTAGATGACCAGTAAGTGCAGCACTAAAAGCTAGCTCTAGAGTTTGGGTATCTCTAATTTCACCCACCATAATTACATCAGGATCTTGGCGCAAAATAGCACGCAGGGCTTGAGAAAATCCAAGCTGCTCATTGGTCTGTATTTGTGTGGCAAATGACATTTGATATTCAATCGGATCTTCTATAGTGATGATTTTTAGATTTCTGTTTTTTATAGATTCTAGCATTGCATATTGAGTCGTGGATTTACCAGATCCAGTAGGACCAGTAATAAGAATAATGCCATGTGTTTTACAGATATTGTTCTTGATGATATTCAGATGTGATAAATCCAGATGTAAATCTTCCAACATAAGATGTTTTTTGTGTTTAGAGAGGATTCTAATTACAATACTTTCACCTTCAAAAAGTGGAAGTACAGAGATACGAAGATCATAGACTTTATTATCAATGATTTTTTGAGTACGACCATCTTGAGCTTCTTTAATTTGAGTTATATCTAGGCGAGATTCTAGTTTTATTTTTGAACAAAGTGCTTTATAAGTACTTTTATCTAGCATAGAGCAGCTCTCTAGTTCTCCATAAATGCGAAAGCGTATCCATCCGTCTTGACCAAAGCGTTCAATATGTATATCACTGGCTTGATATTTAATAGCAGATTGAATAATGCAGTCTAAAAGAGCGCTAATATTGTTGGTATGATTTTTAACCTCTTCTTGGAATGGTAGAAATTTAATATTTTGATAAAAAAGCTTAGGGTTTATTTTTTGCATATTAGGCAGGATAGAGAAATGCTGTTTGATAATTTCATTTATAGCAGCAGGAGGGGTTTGATTTATATAACCTATATGAGGGGTGTTTTGCTCATCACATAATAATAGAATCTGATATTTTTCACATATAGCTTTAGATAGAACAGCAGAATTATCTTTATGGATATTTAAAATCATTTTGTAGACCTTAGAATCTTGTAAGTTTTAAGTGTGTTATAAGCTTGAGTTTTATAGCCTAGTTTATATAAGCATAATGCATAAAGCATCCAGACTTCTGGATCTAAATAGCTCACACTATCAGCCCTTTGTGCCCAGACTAAAGCATCTTGATATTCTTTTTTGTCATAATATTCTCTAGCTATTAAGATGGCATTTTGATAGGTAAGCGTACCGCTAAAAGAACCGCTATTAAAAATTTTTGGCAATGGAAGCTTGGCATTTTCAATTTGAAAAGGAGTAAGTGTTTTAACTTGCTCTTTATGTAAAGATAAAAGTTGTTTTTGTGGTTTTTTTTGAAGGTTGTAATTGGTTTTAAAAATATAAAAAATGATTAAAAGCAATAAAATTGGTATAAGGATTAAAACTAATTTATTTATTGATATTTTCATTGATTTTCCTTAATGCTAAAGCAAAATTTGATTAAGATTTTAGATTATGAGATGTATTTTTTATAGCATATTTAATAGCATCAGCAATAGGCTTAAAATGGTGAGCTTTGATACAAAAAACATCCAAATAGATTCTATCTTGATGAATGCGATGAATAAGCCCTAAATGACGCAAATAAAAAGAAAATTCCTGTATATTTTTTACTTTAAATGTGATGGCTTGAGAAGCAAACTCTTGCAATGGTAGTGAACCGCCTCCAGCCCTAGCAGCACTTTTTTTGATTTCAAATACTAAATTAAGATTAGAATTTTCTAAAAAAGATAAAAGTTCATAAGCTCTTTCTTGTAAGGTTTGAATACTTTGTGAGAGTTGAGAGATGGTTGGGATGAGCTCATAGTCTTTATGAAGGTATGCAAGCAGGGTTTCTTGCAAGATAAGTAGACTAATTTTATCTATCCTTAGTGCCCGCAAAAGATGATTTTTTTTGAGTTCAGTAATAAGGTTTTTTTTGCCTAAAATAATCCCAGCTTGAGTCCCTCCAAAAAGTTTATCTCCACTAAAACTAATTAGGGATGGATCTAGTTTCATAATTTCTAAAACAGAGGGTTCATCAGTTTTAAAACCATCAATAAAGCCGCTGCCTAAATCAAAATAGTCAATGAGATTGGTTTGTCTAGCCAGATTTATAAGATCTTTAAATTCTACTTCAGAGCAAAAGCCAACCTGTGCAAAGTTTGATTTATGAATCTTTGCAATTATTGCGCTAGATGGTGAAATAGCATTTTTATAATCAATGAGGTGAGTTTTGTTACTAGCGCCTACTTCACATAAAAGTCCACCAGATCCTTTAATTACCTCTGGTATCCTAAAGCTTCCACCAATTTCAACTAACTCTCCTCGCGAGATAATCACCTCTTTATCTTTAGCAAAAGTATTGATAATGAGCATAACAGCTGCAGCATTGTTGTTGACAATGAGGGCATCCTCGCATTCAAACATAGCACATAATAATGGAACAAGATGAGAGTATCGCTCCCCTCGCTCCCCTTTTTTTATATCATATTCTAAGTTGAGATATTCACTAAGCATAGGGGTGATTTTTTCTATTACTTTGGGGCTAAAAATACTTCTACCAAGATTAGTTTGTAAACTTATACCTGTAGCATTTATAAGAGATTTAAGAGAGGGAGTGCTTAGACTTTTAAATTCTATTTGAATTTGTTTTGCTATTGAATTTATAGCAGGAATCTCATTGATATTATTTGTTAAGATCTCTTGACGTAAAGATGATAAATATTTTTTAATAATATTTTTTAATATAGGGTGATGATTAAATTCAGACAATAGCGGATGATCTAAAAGCTTATCTACCTTTGGTAAGGAAGAAAGAGAGGGATTCATTAAAGATCCTTTTGTTTTGCTATAATTCTAGCATATCCTAAATCTTTTTAGGGGGGCAAGCGCTCTGGTGGGTGTCATGGGCTTCAAACCCATTGAGTGGCTAAGTGTTTGGCTGCTGAGGAGTTCGATTCTTCTGCCCTCTCGCCTTTTTTCTTCTTTTTAATCTTAAAAATCTTCAAATCTCTTTGTGGTAAAATGCAAAAAAATTAGCTAGGAGTGATTATGTGTGGCATTGTGGGCTATATGGGCAAAAGTAATGCTAAAGAGATTTTATTAAATGGTCTTAAAGAGCTTGAATATCGCGGATATGATAGTGCCGGAATTGCTATCTTACAACAAGATACCCTTCATACTTTTAAGGCAGTGGGGAAGCTAGAAAATTTAGAATCCAAAATTAAAGATTTTGAAGTTTCTTCTGGATTTTGTATAGGCATTGGTCATACAAGATGGGCAACCCATGGCAAACCTACAGAAGCAAATGCCCATCCACATACAGCAGAGTTTAGTAATGTTGTTCATAATGGTATTATTGAAAATTATCAGGAGATAAAAGAAGAATTGATTATCTTGGGTCATCATTTTTTAAGTCAGACAGATACAGAGGTGATTGTCCATTTGTTTGAAGAGAATCTAAAAAAGCTGGATCCTCAAGAAGCATTTTATGCTACTATCAATCGCATAAAGGGGGCTTATGCGATTCTTTTAGTTAGTAAAATTGCACCTAATAAGATTTTTTATGCTAAAAATGGGTCACCACTTATTATTGCTAAAGGCAGTGGAGGAATTTATTTTGCTAGTTCAGATTCGCCACTTGTAGGATTAGCTTCTCAAGTAGTTTATTTGGAAGATGGCGATATGGGTGTAATGGATATAGAAGGATTTGATCTCTTAAAAAATATTCAAAATTTTAGTGTTAATAAGACTTTGGCACAAAAAGATGGCTTTCGTTATTTTATGGAAAAAGAGATTTATGAGCAACATAGTGTACTTTTAGAAACCATTATGGGGCGTGTTAGTGAAAATGGAGTCATTTTTGATGAGATAGATCAATCCTTCTTTTTAGGTATACGATCTATTACTTTATGTGCTTGTGGAACTAGCTATCATGCTGGTATGGTAGGTAAATATCTTTTGGAAAGACTGGCTAAAATTCGTGTAAATGTCGTGATTGCTAGTGAGTTTCGTTATGGAGGGTTTGTTAGTCAAGAAGATGAGCTGTTTATCAGTATTTCTCAAAGTGGAGAAACGGCTGATACACTTGAAGCATTAAAGTTGGCTAAGGAATATAATCAAAAAAGTCTTGCTATTTGCAATGTAGATAATAGTTCGATTGTACGTCTTAGTGATTGTGCTATTTTAACACGAGTAGGACTTGAAAAAGGCGTGGCTAGTACCAAAGCCTTTGCTTCTCAAGTTTTAGTATTGTGGATGTTGGCTGTGTATATGGGTAGAACTTATGGTCATTTAGATGAGAGAGAGGCTAAGCTCCAGTCTTCTGATATGCTAAGTGCTATTAGAGCAACAAAAGTGGAATCCAAATTTCATGAGAGGATTAAGAGATTGTCTAAGCGCTATTTGCATGGACATGGATTCTTTTTTATTGGTAGAGATGTGTTTTATCCATTAGCACTAGAGGGTGCCCTCAAGCTCAAAGAGATTTCTTATTTGCATGCAGAAGGTTATCCAAGTGGAGAGATGAAGCATGGACCTATTGCTTTGGCTGATAGTAATCTTTTTACCATTGCGCTTTTATCAGAGCATCTTTTATATGATAAGATGCAAAGTAATATTGCAGAATTATCTGCGCGAGATGCAACAATTTGTGTGATAGGCTCTAAAGAATGTGAGAGTGCAGATGATATGATTATCATTCCACAAGCTAAAAGTTATATGGAAGAGTTTTTCTCCATGATGTTGGGTTTGCAGCTATTATCTTTAGAGGTGGCTATTAGACTTGGAAATGATGTAGATATGCCTCGTAATCTTGCTAAAAGCGTAACCGTGGAATAATTTTGTGATATTGTGATATAATCAATTTTATTAATTTAACTTAACAAAGGATAATTCATGTTAAAGATTATTTTTAGCTCTCTTGTAGCAGCATTTTTATTAACAGGGTGCCATTTTACAAATTCTAGCATTTCAGCGCCTATTAATTTAACAAGTTCAGCTGTTGATGTAACTAGTAATTCTGTGGGTAGTAAAAAGGGAGAAGCTACTTGTCAGGCTATTTTATTTATTGCATTTGGTGATTGCTCTATTGCTAAAGCAGCTAAAAATGGTGGTATTAGCAAGATTCACACAGTAGATACTAAAAACTTTTCTTTGCTAGGAATTTATTCTAGGCAAACATTAGAAGTTACTGGCGAGTAATTTTGTGGGTGCTTTGCACCCGACTCAAATTTTATGTCTTATAATCCAGAAATAAAAATAATAAGAGAGTGGCAAGAACTTTTAAAGGATGAGTTTAATAAGCCATATTTTATTAAGATTAAAACTCACTATCTAGAAGCCAAAAAACAAGGCAAAATTATTTTTCCACCAGCAAAGTTGACATTTAATGCACTTAATCTTACTCCACCCAAAAATATTAAAGTTGTAATTTTGGGACAAGATCCCTATCATGGAAGTAATTTTATAAATGGTATAGAGATTCCGCAGGCTATGGGACTTAGTTTTTCAGTACCCTCTCCTTTACCACCCCCACCAAGTCTTCAGAATATTTATAAGGAATTAGCACAAACTCTTGATTTTAAAATACCAAATCATGGAGATTTGAGTATTTGGGCTAATCGAGGAGTTTTGCTTTTGAATGCAATTTTTAGTGTAGAGAAAGGAAGGGCAGCCAGCCATCAGCATTTTGGTTGGGAGGAGTTTAGTGATGCTATTATTGCTTGTATATCTAAGCATTGCCAAGGAGTGGTATTTATGTTGTGGGGGAATTTTGCAAAGAAAAAAGCATATCTTATTGATGAGAGTAAACATAGCATTATTATGGCACCTCATCCTAGCCCATTGGCTAGAGGGTTTGTAGGGAGTGGAGTTTTCATTAAAGCCAATGAGGCACTAAAAAGATACAATAAGAGTTTAGACTGGTCTTTAGTTTAACTCTACTTTATAGGAGAAAGATGTAGTAAGATACTATGAGTATCAGTATGAATCTTGATATTAATATATAGATCACTCCCTTTTTTATCAATTCCTAATAGATTGAGTGCAACAAATCCTCCAGCAAATGTTTTAGAATCTAGATTGCTTGGTTTGAGATAGTGAGTAAAAAGAATGCGTCTTGAAAAATCACTTTCTCTAAAATAGCCATCATCCCATCTATTAGAAATAAAGAAAAAGCCACCAAATGGAAAAAATGGAGAATAAACTAAGTCAGGTCCTCTAGGAGAATAAAATGATGGAGTTGGAATAGAAAAACTCTGTAAAATATCAACAAAATTAAGAGAGCTATTTAAAATAGTTTTAGCAGGGATAATACTGGGATTAAAATTACTAGAATGTAGAGAAATATTTTCTAGGCTGAAGACACAATAAGTATTGTTATGACAAGGAGTATTGGCTTTAGCATAAATTGCTGTAACCAGAGGCATATTATCTTTATAAATAAGGCTGGCTAATTCTATTTTTATAGAAGAATATTCAAGGGTTGAGCTAAGGACTATTTTACCATCCTTGAGTTTAAAATCTTGTTTTGGGGTAATTTGATATGTGATGCTACAACCACTTAATAAGAGACATATAAATATTAGAACAAGAAATTTTTTTTGCATTTTCATTCTTTGGTTTTAGTTATCTTATCACCAAAATTTTAATTTTTGAAAAAGTAGCATTTGGCTTATTCTAACTTTTTATTTCCAATTTTAGTAAGATATTATATTTAATTGATATTTGATTGTATGATTAAAATTATTAGAGTTATTTAAGGAGTGAGTGCATGCAAAGAATAAAACTTGCTCATGGTAGTGGAGGCGCAGCCACTCAAGAGCTTATATCAAATGTTTTTGAAAAATATTTATCCTCATTTTTGCAAGGCTTTGGTGAGGATGGAGGTATTTTTAATGTGGATATGGGTAGATTAGCTGTAAGCACAGATTCTTATGTAGTTAGTCCATTATTTTTTCCTGGTGGAGATATTGGTAAGCTTAGCATTTGTGGTTCTTGCAATGATGTAGCAATGATGGGTGCTAAACCTAAGTTTTTAACATTAGGTTTTATTTTGGAAGAAGGGTTAGAAATTGAAACTCTACAAAAAATTTTAGAATCCATGGCACAAGAGATAAACAAAAATGATTTAAAGATTCTCTCTGCAGATACTAAAGTTGTGCCTAAGGGTAGTGTAGATAAGATCTTTATTAATTCAACAGCTATAGGGGAGATTATTAAACCTTGTAGTGTAAAAAATTTAGCTAATGGTGATGCTATTATTTTGAGTTCCCCAATTGGTGCACATGGAGGTGTGATATTTTGTGCTAGAAATGAGATTAACTTAAAAAGCGATTTAAAAAGTGATTGTCGCTCTTTGTTTTGTTTTTTAGATTCTTTGTTGCAAACAGATTTAAACTTACACGCACTTAGAGATGCTACTCGCGGTGGCTTAGCAGCTGTTTTAAATGAATGGGCTAATAGTGCTAATTGTGATATTTTAATACAAGAAGATGAAATAAAAATTCCAAAGGAAGTAGGAGGTATTTGTGAGATTTTGGGTCTAGAGGCTTATAGTTTAGCCAATGAAGGAGCATTTTTACTTGCACTGCCCAAAGATGAGGCTAAAAAGGCATTAGAGATATTGCATCAAGCAGGCTTAGGTGATGCTAGTATTATCGGAGAGATAAGAGCAAAGTCTCTAAGTATTCCGCGCGTGATTTTACAAAATTCATGGGGTAGTATGAGATTTTTGGATAATCCAGTTGGAGAGCTTTTGCCACGTATTTGCTAGAGCTTTTTTATAAGCTCTTTGGCTATTTTTCTATCATCAAAATCAAGCTTTTTATCACCAATAATTTGTTTTGTTTCATCTCCTTTGCCAAGTATTAATAATACGGCATTTGGAGCGTAATTTTTCTGATATTCTAGAGCACTTTGGATGCTTTTGGCACGATCAATTTGTGTATGCACCTTAGATAGATTATGTATCCCAGCTAAGATATCTTCAATAATATCTTGAGGATCTTCGCTTCTTGGATTATCAGAAGTGAGAAATATTTTATTTGCATATTTTTCTGCCATAGCACCCATAAGAGGTCTTTTGCTCTTATCCCTATCCCCTCCTGCACCAAAAAGAACAATAATTTCTAAGTCTTTACAGCTTTCAAAAATCTTTTCCATACCATCATGTGTATGAGCAAAATCTACAATTACAAGTGGTTTTGTACTAACTACTTCCATTCTGCCAGCTACACCGCCAAAGTCATTAGCTGCCTGTACTATCCTGCTTGTATCAATTTTTATAGATTCTTTAGAGGTTTGACCAAATAGTGCATCTACGCATAATATAGCAGCCATAAGATTATAGAGATTATGTTTGCCATAAAGTTTTGAGTTTAAATCCTGCAGGGGGAGTTGTTTAAATTTAAGTTTTGCTTTTATATGTGATTTAAGATCGTATTTAATAGCGGTTAAATCAAGCTTATTGCTTTCATCTAGTCCGTAATATAATACATTTTCCGGCTTGATTCTGACATTTTTATCATCAGCATTAATAATTTTTAATCCATTATCATTTAAGAAAGCATTTTTAACTTGAATATAGTTTTCAAGATTTTTGTGATAGTCTAAATGATCACTAGTGATATTGCTTAGAATGCGAGTAGTAAAATTTAAACCATAGATTCTTTGCTGATCAATAGCATGTGAGCTAACCTCCATTGCTACTATTTCACAGCCTTCTTGTTTTAATAGGGCAAGATTTTCATATAGTTCTAAAATCCCTGGTGTTGTCAAGCCTTTTGGTTTTAGTGCTTTATCATCAATAAATATGCCTTGAGTACCTATAATCCCAGTTTTTTTGCCAAGCTTTTTTAGTATATGAGCAATAATATTAGCAATCGTGGTTTTGCCATTTGTGCCTGTGATACCGATAATACAGCTAGGGATATCAAAATATTTAGCTAAGTGTTTAAAATCTAAAATGGCTTGATTATTTTGCTTTACTTCTTGAATAAAAGAAGCATTTCTAGGCGTGGATACAAATAAAGTAGATGAATCAAGTTCTTTTGTATTATCACTAAGATGCGTATAGGATTTGCCTAAAAATTCTATTTTATGCTTGATTTTCATATTCGCTCCTAATGGGCTTTTTCTTGTTTGATCAGTTTTTGAAGAATGGCATTGATTTTAGAATCAAAACCTACACTTTGGCGCATATTCTCAATATATTGCAGACAATAATCGCTAAAGCCATGAGAGAGTAGATTTTCTAAAAAGTCGCAAAAATCCTCTTTTGAGGTAAAAATAATTTTTGTGCTAAAAATTAAATTTTCAAATGTTTCCCTAAAGCCATCTCTTTGACACATTTGTTTAAAGTCACTATAAAGGATGCCTTCAATAGATTCTGCAGCTAGCTTTTTTTCATCACATAGCATTGCAGAAACTTTTTCAAGTCTTTTATCAAATCCTTCAATAGCCTCTAGGATATTTTGTTGAACCCGTTTTTTGAGAGATCTTGGATTACTTCTTTGCATAGTTTGATAGAGCTCATAAAATCCAGTTGCTTCATGAGGAAAATCTTGTGCCATATCAGAGAGGATAATTCCAATCCTTGCTTCTAAATCTTGAGAATCTAGACAAAGTGCTTTGGAGAAATAGGTTAATGCATCTTTATATCTACGCGTTTCAAAGTATTCAAATGCTTGACGCAATAAAATTCGCTTTTTAGGATTATTGATGGACATTAAGATCCTTGTGCTATCTCTTGCCAGTTTTCTTGCGGCTTCACTTCTATAACACCAATTTCTGGATGAATATCTATTTGAAGTTGATGTAATATGCCATTTTTTAATGTTAAATGCGAACTGCTACATCCTCTGCAATGGCCTTCTAGCCGCACATAAACTTTTGCATTTTTAATGCCTAGTATTGTAATATCCCCACCATCTCTAAGTAACATTGGACGTACTTTATCAATAGCCATTTTTACCGGGATGATAAGCTCTTCATCACTAAAAGGAAACATGGTTTGAACTCCAACTATTTTGCTCTCATTCTAGCAGAAAAAGTAGTGTAAAAATAAATCAGAATGACAAAGCCATGGTAAACCTTAGTGCAATTTTGATAAAATCACATCAAAAACCCAACTAAAGGCAACTTATGGATATTCGCTTAAAATTTTTAGAGTTTTTTAAAAGCAAAGGTCATCAGGTATATGAATCTATGCCATTAGTGCCAGATGATGCTAGTCTTCTTTTTACTAATGCTGGTATGGTTCAATTTAAGGATATTTTTACGGGTAAAATACCCATTCCTCCTATTTGTAGAGCAACTTCTAGTCAGCTTTGTATCCGTGCAGGAGGCAAACATAATGATTTAGAGAATGTGGGTTTTACGCGTCGTCATCACACGCTTTTTGAAATGCTTGGGAATTTTAGTTTTGGAGATTATTTTAAAGAGCAGGCTATTGCTTATGCGTGGGAATTTGTCACAGAAGTTTTGAAATTTGATAAAGAAGTGCTTTATGTAACTATACATGAGAGTGATGATGAGGCTTTTGAGATTTGGAGCAAACATATTAACCCAGCTAGAATTAAGCGTATGGGTGATAAGGATAATTTTTGGCAAATGGGAGAGGTAGGACCTTGTGGACCTTGTAGTGAAATTTTTGTTGATCAGGGTGAAAGCTTTAATGATAGCGAGGATTATTTTGGGGGAGATGGGGATAGGTTTTTGGAAATTTGGAATCTAGTATTTATGCAGTATGAAAGACATCCAGATGGGTCATTAACTCCACTGCCAAAGCCGAGCATTGATACAGGGATGGGACTAGAGCGCGTGATGGCTTTATTAGAGAAAAAGCGCAGTAATTTTGATTCTTCGTTATTTATGCCACTTATTCTTGAGGTCCAAAATATTGCTAAAAAACCATATATCTATGAGGAAGGAGCTAGTTTTAGAGTAATTGCAGATCATGCAAGAGCAGTAGCATTTTTATTAGCTCAAGGTGTGAATTTTGATAAAGAAGGAAGGGGTTATGTGCTAAGAAGGATTCTACGTAGGGCTGTAAGACATGGGTATTTGTTGGGTATTAATAAGCTATTTTTCTACCTTATAGTAGAAAAAGTTTGTGATTTGATGGGAGGGTTTTACACTTATTTGCTTGAGAAAAAAGAATTTATTTCTTCTCAATGCTATTTAGAAGAAACTCGTTTTTTTGAGACTATTGATAGTGGAATTGCTTTATTTAATACTGAAATAAGTGCCTTAATGGATAGAGGGGAGAAAGTGTTTAGTGGAAAGGTAGCCTTTAAGCTTTATGATACATTTGGGTTTCCACTTGATATTACTCAAGATATGTTAAAAGAGAAAGGTTTAAAATTAGATATAGATGGTTTCCAAAGAGCTATGGATAATCAAAAATTATTGGCTAAGTCTTCTTGGAAGGGTAGTGGAGATGCTGTTAAAGAAGGGGATTTTAAAGAAGTCATTTCCAAATTTGGCAAAAATACTTTTGTTGGTTATGAAAATATGGAAGTTAAAACCAAAATACTTGCACTTTTTGATGAAAATTTTAAATATGTAGATAGTCTAGATGCGGGAACTTATGGTTGGGTTATGCTAGATTCTACACCATTTTATCCAGAGAGTGGAGGGGCTATAGGTGATAGGGGTGAGCTTGTGTGGGATAAGAGACTAGCAGAAGTGCTTGATAGTAAGAAATTTTTTGAGCTAAATTTAAGCAAGATACTTACTAATATAGATTTAAAGTGTGATTTAGAAGTTTTAGCTAGAGTTGATAGTATGCGATTTGAAGTGGCTAAGCATCATAGTGCTACGCATTTATTACATGCAGTTTTACGCAAGAAATTTGGAGAAGGCTTAACTCAAGCAGGTAGTCTTGTGCAATCAGATCGCTTGCGCTTTGATTTTAGTTTTCCAAGAGCTTTAAGTGAGATTGAGATACAAGAAGTGCAGGATGAGGTTAATATCCTTATTGCTAAAAACCTTAAAAGAGAAGTTGCAGAAATGGACTTAGATGAGGCAAAAAATAAAGGAGCATTAGCGCTTTTTGGAGAGAAATATACCAAAAGAGTCAGGGTAGTTAGTTTTGGCGTGGATTCTTGCGAGTTATGCAGGGGTATTCATGTGGAATCTAGTGGACTTTTAGGAAGTTTTATCATCACAAAAGAAAGCGGAGTTAGTAGCGGGGTTAGACGTATTGAAGCTGTTTGTGGAAATGCAGCTTATAATCTATATGTGGGATTATCAAAAGAGCGAGAAACATTAGTGGAAATTTTGAAGTCAAAGGATTTAATTAATGCTGCTAATAAACTAAAAAATAAAAATAAAGAATTAGAAAAAAGTTTACAGAATAGACAAACTAGTATTGATTTAAAACCTTTGGATATAAATGGAATTAAGGTAATTGTCCAATATATAGAAGGTGAGATTAAAGCAATTGCTGATGAGGCAAAAAATCGTTATGATAAGTTGGCAATTTTGTTGATTAATGAAAAATTAAGTATTGTAGCAGCCAGTAAAAATAATGCACTTAAGGCAGGTGAATGGGCAAAAGAAGTGGCTTTGGCTTTAGGCGGTAATGGTGGGGGTAGAGATGATTTTGCTACAGCTGGCGGAAAGGATAGGGATAAACTTGATTTAGCCCTTAAGCTTGCCTTAGAGATAGCACAAAGAACATTGGGCTAAATATGTGTATTAATAAAAAACCTATAGTCTTGGCTTCAAATTCTATTTCTCGTGCTAAGATTTTAAGTGATTTTGGTATAGAATTTAAGCAAGTTCGTCTTGATTGTGATGAAGATAAAATCCAAACTAAAAATCCAAAGAGTTTTGCTTATAGCGCAGTTAGACTAAAATATGAGTGTGCTAACAAGCTCTTTAGTGATGAAAACAATCCATATTATAATTGTAGTTTTATTGTCGCAGATTCTGTAGTTAGTCTTAATGTTGGTGATAATGAGGTTTTGTTGCGTAAGCCAAAAGATAAGTTTGAGGCTAAAGATATGCTAGAAGCGCAAAGCGCAGCTAAGCTAAAGATTATTAGTGCACAAATTTTAAAAAACTCTAAAATAGAGTTATGTGATATTTCTGCTTTTAGTGTAGAGTTTGCAAAGTTTGATAAGGATCATATGCAAGAATACTTAGATTCTAATTTATGGATTGGTAAGGCAGGAGGAGTAATGATAGAAGGTTTTCATAATCGCTATATTATTAAACAAAAAGGTTTCTTATCAACCGCACTTGGCTTAAGTATAGAAAAATTTTTACCTTTTTTTGGAATAATATGAATACGACACTTTTAATCACAATGCTATTTGTGTCAATCTTAATCGGTCTTTTTGGTCTTATTGCATTTTTATGGGGGCTTAAAAGTGGGCAATTTGAAGATGAAAAAAAGTTTATTAATGGTGCACTTTTTGATAGCCCAGAAGCACTAAATCTCGCTGCCAAAAATGAGCAAAAAAAACAAACTTTAAAAAAGGAAAAAGAAGATGGAAAATATTTATGATATTGCGATTATTGGTGCTGGACCTGGTGGTATTGCTGCTAGTATTGAAGCAAATAAAGCAGGTATTAATAATGTAATTTTATTTGAAAAATCAAATGAGCATTCTTCTACTATCCGTAAGTTTTATAAAGATGGTAAGAGAGTAGATAAAGATTATAAGGGTCAAATAGTGGATTTAAGAGGATCTATCCCTTTTAAGGATACGGATAAAGAGGGCTATCTTTCAATGTTTGATGAGTTGCTAAGAGAAAATAAGATTGAACCAAGATATAGCACTGATATTGAGAAAGTTGTTAAGAAAGATGGATATTTTGAAATCTCAAGCACGAGTAATGAAGTTTTTCTAGCAAAATTTGTCATTATTGCTATTGGTAAAATGGGGCAACCAAATAAACCAGATTATAAAATTCCACCAACATTACTAAAAAAAGTAGCCTATAATGCTAATTCAATCAATCCTGGTGAAAAGGTGCTTGTTGTTGGCGGAGGTAATTCTGCTGTAGAATATGCAATTGCATTAGCAGATGAAACAGATACGACTTTAAATTATAGGCGCAATGAATTTAGTCGCATTAATGAAATTAATGCGAAGGCTTTACAAGAGGCTTTTGCTTCTAAACTTAAAAAGAAGCTAGGTGTTAATATCGAGAGATTAGAAGATAATTCTGGACAAATTGAAGTATTTTATGATGATGCTACCTCTGATGTATTTGATCGTATAGTTTATGCTATTGGTGGCGCAGTACCACTGGATTTTTTGAAAAAGTGTGGTTTAGATTTAGATGAGTTAGGATTGCCTATTACACAAGATTTTGAAAGTAGCGTAGAAGGGATTTTTGTTATCGGTGATATTTTGTCTAAAAATGGAGCTTCAGTGGCTACTGCACTTAATCAGGCGTTAGATGCAGTTAATAAAATCAAAACAAGAATTTAATTAAGAAAGGGAGATTCCCCTTTCTTTCTCCCCATATTAAGTTTAACGATATAATTACTAAAATTTAAAATCAAGATTTAATTTATGTATTATTATCTTATTGCCCTATTAAAATCTAATGCTCCATTACTTAGCTATGCGAGCAAAGAGAAGTGTGCAGAGTTTGAGATAGTTTTAATAGAACTTAAAAATACAAAAAAGCTAGGTATTGTCATTAGAGAGGTTACAAAACCATCTTTTGCTTGTAAGTTATGTGAAAAATCAGAGTTTTATTTTTTGCCTAGTCAAATTGCTTTAGCAAAGTTTATTGCACAATATTATTGTGTTAGTTATGGAGAAGCTTTTGGGGTTCTGGTTGCCCAAAGCAAGAATATTGAATCATATGACAATACAGAAGATTCCCATCAAAATTTTTGTTTAAGTGAGCTGTCATCTATCCAAAGTAAGGCATTGGATTTTTGCATAAAAAGGAGAAATAGCTTTCTTTTTGGTGATACTGGTAGTGGAAAGAGCGAAATTTATTTTCATGCTATTGCTAAAGCTATAAGAGATAATCAAACTGCGCTTTTTTTGATGCCAGAAATAGCCTTAACTCCTCAGATGGGCAAACGCCTCAAACAAGCTTTTGGAGCATTTGTAGCTATATGGCATAGTAAGGTGAGTAAAAAGCAAAAAAAGCAGATTTTACAGGGGCTTGCAAATAAAAAAATAAAAGTTATTGCTGGAGCTAGATCAGCCTTATTCTTGCCTTTAGAAAATCTGGGTCAAATTATTGTGGATGAAGAGCATGATGATGCTTATAAAGCACAAAATAAGCCTTATTATAATGCTAGAGATTTGACCTTATTTTTATCTAAAACTTTTGAGATACCTATTATTTTAGGCTCAGCCACTCCAAGTCCTATTGGTTATTATCAAGCTAAAAAAGAAGGTAATTTATATCGTTTAAGAGGCAAACATTTTGAAGGTCAAAACACTATTATTTTTGATTCTTCTGATGAGATTTTATCCCCAAAGTTGATTCAATCTATTTCCCAGACATTGGCTTTAAAAAAACAGGTAATTATATTTATTCCCACAAGAGGGAATTTTAAGACATTGATTTGTCAGAATTGTGCCCAAAGCATAGGATGTAAATATTGTGATATATCCCTTTCTTTACACAATGAGCAAAAAATGATGCTATGCCATTATTGTGGTTTTTCTATGCCTATTCCAGTAATCTGTCCAAGTTGTGGTGCTAAAGAGTTTGCAAGCTATCGTTTAGGTACAGCTCAGCTTAAAGGAGAGCTCCAAAGTATATTTAAGGGAGTAAGAATTGGTATTTTTGATAAAGATCATGCAAACACTGATATTAAATTGAAAACTATAATGCGTGATTTTAAAAATGGAGAACTTGAGATTTTGATAGGTACTCAAATGATTGCTAAGGGACATGATTATCATAATGTAGCTTTGTCTGTAATTTTAGAGATTGATTATTTATTAAATATGCCAGATTTTCGTTGCTATGAAAGAGCATTTTCATTGATCTATCAAGTAGCTGGTCGTGCTGGTAGAAAAGATGATGGCAGAGTATTAGTGCAAAGTAAAAATACAGAGCTTATTTCACAATATATAAAAGATTATGAAGAATTTTTATGCTTTGAACTAGAGAATAGAAAAGATTTATATCCTCCATTTAAAAGACTAGTGATTTTGCGTTTCAAAGATAGGGTTGAAGAGAAAGTGCAACATAATATGCGAATGATTTTGCATCAATTAAAGATGAGCACAGAGGTTAAAGAGGGAGCATTTGAGATAGTGGGTGCACAGAAAAATTCTGTTACTAAAATAGCCGGTTTTTATCGCTATCACATATTTTTGAGAATTACTCATCAAATAAGAACTTTAAAACTTTTACACAATTTGTTAGAAAAATATAAGATTTTTGAGATAGATATTGATCCAATAGAGATTATGTAGCTATAAGGACATTATAAGAGTTAGATTCTGAGTAACCTCAGAATCTACAATTTTAGAAAACAGGTTTTGGGGTTTTGGCTCCGTTATTTGGAAGATTTGGATAGATAATTTGAGGCTTAGAGCCGGTAAGTGAACCAAAAAAGATTTCAATTTTCTTAGCATCACTATCACTAATTTCCATTCCTAACTGAATAGCGCCCATTTCTTTAATGGCATCTTTAACATCCCAAAATTGACCATTATGGAAATAAGGCATGGTTTCAGCGATATTGCGCAAAGTAGGAACTTTTACCATACCATTTTTATCACCCTTAAATCCACCAATATTAGCAAATCGATAAGGCTTCACTACGCCAAATGGTTGCATATTTCCACCAAGATTTATCCCAGAGTGGCAACCGGTACAACCATTATCGATAAAAATATTTAAGCCCTCTTGCTCTTCTTTAGAGAGTGCCTTAACATTTCCGCGTAAAAAGTCATCATAGCGACTAGGTGTAATGAGCGTAGCCTCAAACATCGCAATAGTATCTGCTATAAGTTTAAAAGTTATTTTTACATCATTTCCATAAGCTCTTTTAAACTCATTGACATACTCTGGCATAGATGCAATTTTTTCAACTACTAGACTAGGTGTTGCTGCCATCTCAACAGGATTTTGAATAGGACCTTGTGCTTGATCGCCTAGATTGTGTGATCTACCATCCCAAAATTGAATATCATTAAATATCGAGTTATAAACAGTAGGAGAGTTGAGAGCACTTGGATTTGGCTGCCATTTGTTTCCAATAGCAGTAGGTACTAAGTCTACACCGCCTAAGCCAAGATTATGACAAGTATTACATGAGATAAGATTTGAATTTGATAAGCGAGGATCAAAGTATAGTTTTTTGCCAAGTTCAACCTGTTCTTTGGTCATTACTGATTTATAACCAATTTTTAAGTCAAGCATTTTCTTGATTTGGTAGTTTGTAAGTTCCTTGCCTTCAGGTAGAGGCTTAAGCCCGGAATCAGAAGCCTTTTTAAGTAGCTCTTGAGGTGTGATAGCCAGTGCAGTATTAAAAAGCAAGGCAGTTAGAGTAAGCAGACCTATTTTCTTCATCATTATCCTTTTTTTGAATTTTAAAATTTGTGATTATACCAAAAATTAAAGAATGGAAAATTTTATTTATGTGATAATGATTAGAAAATAATTTAGAATTGTAAATCTGGGATATGAAAATCAAATATTCTTAGTCTTTCTTAAACTACAAAATGCTATGATTTTAGTATATCAAAATAGGAATGAAATATGAGCTATACTCACCTGCATTTGCATACAGAATATTCCATGCTAGATGGTGCTAATAAGGTCAAAAATCTTGCTAGACGCATTAAAGAGCTTGGCATGGAAAGTGTGAGCATGACTGATCATGGAAATATGTATGGTGCAATTGATTTTTATAAAACAATGAAAGCTGAAGGAATTAAGCCCATTATAGGAATGGAAGCTTATATTCATAATGATGAAGATATTTCCTCTAAGGCATCAAAGTACAGATTTCATCTTTGCTTATTTGCTAAAAACGAAGAAGGATATAGAAATTTAATGTATTTGAGTTCCATGGCATTTATTAAGGGGTTTTATTTCTATCCAAGAATTAATAAAAAACTTTTGCGAGAGTATAGCAATGGACTTGTAGCGAGCTCTGCTTGTCTTGGTGGAGAGGTGAATTTCCATCTTAATACTTCAGAGCGTAATATACAAAGAGGAGCCAAGGGCTATGATGTAGCTAAAGAGGTGGCATTAGAATATAAAGATATTTTTGGTGATGATTTTTACTTAGAAATTATGCGACATGGGATTGATAAGCAAGAAAATATTGATGATATGATTATTCGTATATCACGTGAGACAGGTATTAAACTTATTGCTACTAATGATGCTCATTATGCTAATAGGGTAGATTCTAAAATGCAGGATATCGTGCAATGTATTGGTATGGGTAAGGTTATCTCTGATCCAAATCGTATGAAGCATACCATTTCTGAACTTTATGTCAAATCCAAAGAAGAAATGATGCGTCTTTTTGCTGATATTCCAGAAGCATTGCAAAATACCCAGGAGATAGCACAAAAATGTAATCTTGAAATTGATTTAAAGGATGAGAAAAATAATCCCCCTACACCGCCAAAATTTGTTTTTACACAACAATATGCTAAAGATGAGGGACTAGATATTGATAATGATGCAGATTATTTTGCCTATAAGTCGCGTCAGGGATTAGAAGAAAGATTGAAGATTGTTCCAGAAGAAAAACATGTGCTTTATCGGAATAGATTAGAAGAAGAGATCGATATTATTACTCAAATGAAGTTTCCCGGTTATATGCTAATTGTTTGGGATTTTATTAATTATGCTAAGAAAAATGGTATTCCAGTAGGACCGGGCAGGGGCTCTGCTGCTGGTAGTTTAGTAGCTTTTTGTCTCAAGATCACGAATATTGATCCGATGAAATATGATTTACTTTTTGAACGTTTCTTAAATCCAGAGCGTGTGAGTATGCCAGATATTGATACTGATTTTTGTCAGAGACGCAGAAGCGAAGTTATTGATTATATGATTAACAAATATGGTAAATATAATGTTGCCCAAGTTATTACATTTGGTAAGTTATTAGCAAAGGGTGTAATTAGAGATGTAGCTCGTGTAATGGAAATGCCATTAAAGCAGGCTGATGAAATGGCAAAACTTATTCCTAATCAGCTTGGTATTACTCTTGAAGAGGCATATAAGCTTGAACCAAAAATTGAGCAGTTTATCCAAGCAAATTCCCAATATAAAGCTAAAGAGGTTTGGGAATACGCCTTGCAATTAGAAGGATTAAATAGAAATACAGGAAAACATGCTGCTGCTATTGTATTAGATTCTGAAAGGGAATTATGGCATAAGACACCTTTATGTACAGTAGGTAAGGATGATGATTCTTTAGTAACGCAATATTCTATGAAATATCTTGAGCCTGTAGATTTAATTAAATTTGACTTTTTAGGGCTCAAGACATTAACTGTAATTGATGATGCACTAAAACTTATTAAAAAGCGTTATGGGAAGGAAATTGATTTTTTAAGTATAGATGTGGATGATAAAAAAGTCTATGAAACAATTCAGAGCGGAGATACTTTAGGCATATTTCAAATAGAATCTTCTATGTTCCAAGGACTTAATAAGCGGATTAAACCAAATTGTTTTGAAGATATCATCGCTATTATTGCATTGGGTCGACCAGGTCCTATGGAATCTGGCATGGTGGATGATTTTATTAATCGTAAACATGGATTAGAGCCTATTGCTTATATGTTTAATGAATTAGAGCCAATTTTGCGCCCTACTTATGGAACTATTGTATATCAAGAGCAAGTGATGCAGATTGTTCAGACTATAGGTGGCTTTTCCCTCGGAGGAGCAGATTTAGTACGTCGTGCTATGGGTAAAAAAATTAAAGAAGAGATGGAGCGACTAAAAGGTGAATTTGCTAATGGAGCCCAGCAAAGGGGCTTTGATCGGACTAAGGCTGAAGAGCTTTTTGAGTTAATTGTTAAGTTTGCTGGTTATGGGTTTAATAAATCTCACTCTGCTGCTTATGCAATGATTACTTTTCAGACAGCTTATTTAAAGACATATTATAAAGAAGAATTTATGGCAGCCTTACTAACTTCAGAATCTGGCAAAATAGAGTCGGTAGCTAAATATATTGCTGAGGTTGAGAAAATGGGTATTGAGGTGGTGCCACCGCATGTGAATATTTCAGATATGGATTTTGGTGTAGAAGATTTTCAGGAGGTTGATAAAGAAGGCAAGATAAAGACAAAGAAAAAAATAGTTTTTGGATTATCAGCAATCAAGGGTGTGGGAGATGAACCTATTAAAAATATTATAGCGGCTAAAAATAATAATAAATTTGAGAATCTGGTTGATTTTATCTCTCGTATTGATTCATCAAAGATAAATAAAAGAGTATTTGAACCCTTAGCAAAGGCTGGTGCACTAGATGGGCTTGGGTATTCCCGTGCTTGTATGGTTGCAAATCTTGACTATATTTGTGAGGCTGCCAGGACTAAAGATAAAGTAAAAGAACAGATGAGTTCAGGACTTTTTGGTGAAGAAGAAAGTGAGCATATGGCTAATCTTAATTTATCTGATATTCCAGAGTATAATCTTGAGTTATTATTAGATTTTGAGTTTGATTTTTTGGGGATTTATGTCTCTGGACATCCATTAGAACCTTATGCAGATAAGATTAATGCCATTTCTGGTATAGTCAAATCTGTGATGCTTGATGAGGTTAAAGATGGCTCTTATTGCATTATTGTAGGCAAGGTTTTAGATATTAAGCGTAAAATGAGCAAATCTGGTAAACCTTATGCATATGTAGATATTTTGGATTTGTCTGGCAAGCTAGAGGTTATGTTTTTTGAAAAATATCTTAATGATTTAGATCAATACAATCTTGAGGAGCCTATAGCTATTAAGTGTAAAATTGAGCGTAATGAGGAAGATTATCAGATTCGTGTAGTTGATGTAATGGATTTAAAAACTGCCCAGAAGCAAAAACTTGAAGTTGAATTTAGTGAAGCAAAGCCAGATATTTCTGAACCTATCGCGCTTAAAATTAGTGTGGATTTAAAAGATAGGGGTGAGCAAATTTTTACAGCCTTAGCTAATGCTGCAAAAAAGCATAGCGGTGAGCGAGAGTTGAGAGTTATTTTACATAATCAAGATCAAAATTTTGTTTTTATCAGTCAACTTAGGGTTTCAAGTAGTATAAAAGATGAGTTAAAAGAATATGAATGGCTGGATGTTGTATGAGAATTAATCAATTTATTGCACATCATAGTAACTATTCTAGACGAGAGGTTGATAGACTTATTGCTTCTGGGCGCATAAATATTGAGCGTAGACTTGCTCAATTGGGAGATAGCATTCAAAAAGGTGAACGCGTATTTATTGATGGCAAAATCTTAAAAATTAAATCTTCCAAACTTCCTACAGTGATTGTTTATCATAAGCCAAAGGGTGAGCTTGTCTCTAGGTATGATGATAGGGGTCGTAGAGTTATTTTTGATTCTCTAGATAAAAAATTTTCACATTTTAGTCCTGTAGGAAGACTAGATTATGCAAGCGAGGGACTTTTGATCTTAAGTGATGATAAAAAAATTGTTGAGGGGCTAATGACATCAAATCTAGTGCGGGAGTATATTGTCAAAATCTCTGGAAGGATAACCCAAGAAATGATTGAGGCAATGGAAAATGGTCTAAATTTAGAAGATGCACGAGCAGGAGGTCATACTAAAAGCAAGGTTGTGGGGATGAATTTTAGAGCTTTTGAGTATTTTAGTATTTCTAAAAATCACAAAAATTTTTCTCGTCTTAAAGTGGCTATCACAGAGGGTAAGAATCGAGAATTAAGAAGATTTTTTGCACACTTTAAAACAGAGGTTTTAGATCTTAGACGAGTGGGGTATGGTTTTATACAACTTTCAGCCTTACCTGTAGGTAAATGGCGTTATTTAAGTCGGGAAGAGTATAGCAAGCTGCATTATTTTATGGATAATATTCACAACTTTAAAGGAAAATAATGAAAATATTTTTTAATACTAAACCCATAGAGACAAATAGCAAAACTTCAAAAGAGGTTTTTATGACTTTGAGTCAAAATGATAGCGATGTTTGGATAGTGAATGGATTTGCAACAAAAGAAGCCCTAGAGCTTAAAGAGGGAGATGAGCTTTTTTGTATTCCTAAAGCTTCATTACCATCTTCTGAAGTATTGGATTCTATGATGAGGGCACGTCATACACCAAAGCTGCATGATAAGTTAAAAAAATCAAAAGTCGCTATTTGTGGACTTGGTGGACTTGGCAGTTATATAGCCGTGATGCTGGCTAGAAGTGGAGTTGGCGAGCTTTTGCTGATTGATTTTGATAGCATTGATGCTAGCAATCTTAATCGTCAAAGTTATAGGGTTAGTGATTTGGGCAGATTGAAAACAGAAGCAATGAGTGAGCAGATTAAAGAAATTAACCCTTTTTTAAATATTGTTGTACAAAATCTAAAAATTACAAAGGAAAATCTCCCAACTTTATTTAAGGGCTATAATGTTGTGTGCGAGGCTTTTGATAATGTGGAATCTAAAAGTCTTATGATGCAGAATTTTCATAAGTTTTACTCATCGCCTTTGGTTTGTGCATCAGGTTTAGCGGGGTATGGAGATAGCAATGCTATTATGACGCATAAAATTGCTAAAAATCTTTATGTGTGTGGTGATTTAAAAAAGCAAGCACAAATAGGCAGGGGTTTAATGGCTCCACGTGTTAATATTTGTGCTGCCCATCAAGCAAATCTAGTATTGGAGCTTTTAGCACAAGAATAGGGATAATTTTACTTAATTTACCTTATTCTTTTTATTTTTAGATATAAACTATATCACTAGATTGTAACTAAAAGTAACGTTTATTCTTACTTTATACTTTATCCTAAAATCTAAAAAGATAAAAAGCAATATTTTTTGCGATAATGTATATCGATTTTACACATAAGGAGTTAAGATGAAAGAGAAGTCTACTCAATGGAATCGAAGCGATACACTTTGGGTGCTAAGTCTTTTTGGTACAGCAATTGGTGCAGGTGTACTTTTTTTACCTATTAATGCCGGTATGGGAGGGCTTATTCCACTTTTAGTTATGCTTGTTTTAGCATTTCCTATGACATTCTTAGCTCACAGAGCCTTGTGTCGTTTTGTGCTTTCTGGATCTAAACAAAGTGATGATATTACAGTGGCTGGAGAAAATTACTTTGGCAAGTTTGGCGGTATGATATTAACCGTGCTTTATTTTTTCGCTATTTTCCCAATATTACTTGTTTATAGCGTAGGTGTTACTAATACAGTTGAAAAGTTTATGATTGAACAGCTACATTTAGGTGAGCCAAACCGTCTTATTCTTTCTTTTGTGCTTGTTGGGATTTTAATGGTTATTGTTAGTTTTGGCGAAAAAATTGTTGTGCGTGTAATGAGTGCCTTAGTTTTTCCATTTATCGCGGTACTTTTACTTATAGCTTTATGGCTTATTCCACAATGGAATGGAGCATTATTTTCAAATATAGAGTTTTCATTTACTGATTCTAATCTTTGGATGACCTTATGGCTTGTAATGCCAGTTATGGTTTTTGCCTTTAATCATTCTCCAATTATTTCTTCTTTGGCTGTACATTGCAAAGAAACTTATGGTAAAGATCCAGAGGCTAAGGCTTCAAAAATTATTGCACGAAGCAATATTTTAATGATTGTTGTGGTGATGTTTTTTGTTTTTTCTTGTGCGCTTTGTCTTAGTCCATCTGATTTGCTAGAAGCCAAGAATCAAAATATATCTATTTTGACTTATTTAGCAGAAAAATTTCATACACCATTTATCTATTATGTAGCTCCAATAGTTGCATTTATCGCAATGGGAAAGAGTTTTTTTGGACATTATTTAGGTGCTCGTGAGGGACTTAATAGAATTTTATTTGACCTAAGCTCTAATAAACTTTCTTTGTCTTTGGCTAATAAAATTACAGCCATTATTACTTTTATTATTGCTTGGCTTGTAGCTTATAAAAATCCAAGTGTGTTAGGCATTATAGAAAGTATTGGAGGACCAATTTTGGCTATTATTTTATTTATCATGCCACTTTATGCGATATATAGATTTGAGGCGTTGCATAAGTATAAAGCCCCAGCACAGAATATTTTTATTCTAGTTTTAGGTCTTATTACTATTTCAGCATCTATTAATGGTCTTATTGGATAAGGAAACTTAAATAACTTAACTTTAAAGATGCTAAAATTCATCAACTAAGCATAAGTGAGGAAAATGATGAGCAATCTAAGTATCTTTAAAATCGGTGTAGGACCATCTAGCTCTCATACAGTTGGACCTATGCTAGCTTCTAATCTTTTTTGTGGTTTAGTAGATAAACAATTAGGTGATATTGCTAGGGTTAAAATCGAACTTTATGGCAGTCTTTCTCTAACCGGTAAGGGTCATTTGACAGATGTAGCCTGCATTATCGGACTTAATGGTATTAGGGCTAAGGATTTGACTATTAGTCTTAAGGAATCTATTCTAAAACTTGCCTATCAAGATAAAAAAATTTACTTTAATCAAAAAAAAATGATTGATTTTGATTATGAAAGAGATGTTATTTTTTATAAGGATTTTTTGCCATTACATGAAAATGGCATGAAACTTAGTATATTTGATGCTTCTGAAACACTGATTATTTCACAGGTATATTATTCAATCGGTGGTGGATTTGTTGCCACAGAAGAAGAATTACAAAACCCTAAAAAAGAAAATGATTCTAAAAAGTTAGACTTAGAATTTAATAATGCAAAAGAGCTTTTAGAGTTATGTAGCAAATATAATAAAACTATTGCTGAACTTTCTTTGGCTTATGAAGAGCAGTTTCATAGTACAGATGAAATTAAGCGTTATTGTTTGGATATTTGGAGCGTAATGCAAGATTCATATTACAATGGGGCTAATGCCAAAGAGAGTATTTTACCGGGATCTTTAAAGCTAAAACGTAGAGCACCCTATTTAGCAAGTCTTCAGGCAAAAAATTCAGATCCTTTGGCAATGGTAGACTTGATTTCTTTATATGCTATTGCAATAGCTGAAGAGAATGCAGCAGGAGGAAGAGTAGTGACAGCTCCTACTAATGGGGCTTGTGCTGTAGTGCCAGCAGTGATGCTATATTTAAAAAGTTATTTAGGTAAAAAGTTTAATGAGAAAAGCATAATTGATTTTTTATTAACCGCTATGGCAATTGGCTCACTATATAAAAAAAATGCAAGTATTTCTGGTGCTGAGGCGGGATGTCAAGCAGAGATTGGATCGGCAAGCTCAATGGCAGCTGCAGCTGCAGCACAAATTTTGGGGGCAAATAATGCAAGAGTGGCTACAGCCGCAGAGATTGCCATGGAGCATCATTTAGGTCTTACTTGTGATCCGGTGGACGGATTAGTACAGATTCCATGCATTGAGCGCAATGCTTTTGGTGCTCTAAAAGCTATATCTGCTGCACGTATGGCTATGGATAGGGATGAGATGAGTACTCCTCGTGTTGGATTAGATGAAGTGATTGCTACTATGTATCAAACTGGTAAGGATATGGATACGCGCTATAAAGAAACTGCGCTAGGAGGTCTAGCCCTTACATTAAAAAGTTATTGTTAATTTTGTGGTGAGTAGTTTTGGTTTTGAGGAGTTAAAATGCAGAATTATCAAAAAGTGATTTCAAAAATACAAGGCATTAATGTTAAAGATGGTGCTGGAGTAAATTTAGTGCGTGTGCTTGGCAAGCATACTTCAGATTTGTTTGACCCTATTTTAATGTTAGATTCCTTTGATAGTAAAAATCCGCAAGAGTATATTGCAGGTTTTCCTATGCATCCTCATAGAGGTATTGAGACTATTAGTTATGTGATAAAAGGAAAAATGGAGCATAGAGATAGTCTTGGGTATAGTGATATGATTTGTGATGGGGAGCTGCAGTGGATGTGTGCAGGATCTGGTATTTTACATGAAGAGAGGTTGCAAGAGGTAGAGCATTTATTAGGCGTACAGCTATGGTTAAATTTACCCAAAAAATCAAAAATGACCACACCTAGTTATCATAGTATTAAAGATATTCAAGAGATTAGATTTGATGGTGGATATTTAAAATTATTAGCAGGTAATTATGATAAATATGAAGGGTTTAGAGGGTCTTATTTACCACTTGATTATTATCATATTTGTTTAGAGAGTAAGGCTAGTTTTGAGTTGCATACGAAGAATGATTATAGCGCGATGGCTTTCATGATTGTTGGGCAAGCAAAAATTAGTGATGAATATATAGAGGAAAAAACTGCTATCAAGCTTAGTCAAGGAGATTTGTTACATTTAGCTAATCCAGGTGATAAGCCCATCCACATTCTTTATATCGCTTCTAGGGCATTAAGAGAGCCTATAGCATGGGGAGGTCCTATTGTGATGAATAATGATAGGCAATTGCAACAAGCTTTTAATGAATTACATAATGGTAATTTTTTAAAAGAACATATGAGGTATTAAGAATAACTAGAGTGATTGAATTTTGGTTGAGATGATATAAAGGTAAATTTAAATATCATTTTCTTATTTTCTATTGTATTTTTGAAGCTTATATTTTAGTTTTTATATTAGAGTTGTATTGCCTATTTTTTGTCTTTAATGAGTATTTAGATTATTCTAATGTTAGTTTTCGTGGAAAATATGGCGGACAGAGACTGGTTTTGCAGCTCTCCTCGTTTTAATGATGCCCTTTTTTCACTCCAGCCCTCTGACTTATTGCCTACTTTCACTTCTTTTCGCAGTCCCTCCTTATCAGTAAATCTGACGTAATAAGATATATCGCCATTATTCAATATCTTAGACCTTACCCCCTCGTATCTTTGAGATGTTACATTCTTTGCCATTTTTACCTCTTTTTTAAGGGGCTTTTTAGTTTTTTCGTCCCCAATCTGTCCCCTGTAAAATATTATTTTTAGTGTTTTTGCGTGATTTTTAGTGAAAAAAAACGCTTTTTCCATTATAACTAAGAAACATATAAAATGCCTTTATTTGCGCTATTTGTGAATGTAAATTACAGAAAATGAAGTTTTATGATTTTTGTAGGAGGGAATATGGCGGACAGGGAGGGATTCGAACCCTCGGTAACCTTGCGGCTACGCGTCCTTAGCAGGGACGTGGTTTAAGCCAACTCACCCACCGGTCCAGCCATTAAAATCTAGCTATAAACTAGATTGACAATTGTAGCAACATTTTTTAAATTTTAGAAATTTTAAGTCTAATCTTGGTAGAATCTTTTTACAAAATCAAGAAATTAGAGGATTTTTTATGAAATATGCTTTTATTTTCCCCGGTCAAGGTAGTCAAGCTATTGGTATGGGTAAAGATTTTTATGAAAACTTTGATTTAGCTAGACAGATGTTTGAAGAGGCTAGTGATATTTTAAGCATAGATATGAAAAAGCTTTGTTTTGAAGAAAATGATCTTATTCATCAAACGCAATATACACAACCAGCCATACTTTTAAATAGTGCAATAGCGCATAGTATTTTACAGCAAGAGTTTCCGCTTTTAGCTAAACTTGCCTTAGGGCATTCATTAGGGGAAATTAGTGCAGTATATGTAGCTAATGGTTTAAAATTTGATGCTGCAATTAGATTGGCTAATCAAAGAGGAGCTTTGATGCAAAAGGCTTGTGAAGGTCAAGATGCAGGAATGATGGTTATTGTAGGGTTAGAAGATAATATTTTAGAAGAATATTGTAAAAAAGCACAAAGCCATGGCAAAAGTATTTATTGTGCTAATTATAATGGTGATGGACAAATGGTGCTAGCAGGTAAAAAGGTAGATTTACAAGAGGCAGAATCAGAAATTAAAACATTAGGTGCTAAAAGAGCCTTACTTTTAACAATGTCTGTAGCTAGTCATTGCCCCATTTTAGAATCTATAAGTGAAGAATTTAAAGAACTTTTGGACTCTATGCTTTTAGATAGTTTTAGTTTAGGCGTAGTTTCTAATGCTACTAATGAGATTTATGCTAGTAAAAGTGAAGCCTTAAGACTTTTGGAATTTCAGTTGACAAAACCTGTTTTGTATAAACAAGGTATAGCTAAAATAGACACGGAAGTGGATGCTTATCTTGAATTTGGTTATGGTGGTGTGCTAAAGGGCTTAAATAGGCGTCTGTCAAATAAGCCTACTTATAGCATTCAAGATACTTCTAGCCTCAAAGAAATGCTAGAGTTGCTTAATACTTAAGGATGAATATGAAAATAGCAGTGATTGGTGCTATGAATGAGGAGATTATTCCTTTATTAGAGTTGTTTGGTAAGGAGTTTAAAAGGCATTATTTAGGTGGTAATATCTTTTATGAGATAGCTTATAAAGATATACAAATATTTGTTGCTTATAGTAAGATTGGCAAGGTGCATGCTGCTATGACTGCAAGTATATTGATTGTTCATTTTGGTTGCCAGAAGGTACTATTTAGTGGTGTAGCTGGCGCATTAAGTGAAGATTTAGAAGTAGGAGATTTACTTTTAGCTAGCAAATTATGTCAACATGATGTTGATATTAGTGCATTTGGTCATCCTTTGGGTTTTATTCCAGAGAGTAGCCTTTATATACAGTCAGATTGCAGACTCAATGATTTAGCTAAAGAGATAGCAAAAAAAAGAGGGATAGTATTAAAAGAAGGTATTATAGCTTCTGGTGATCAATTTATCCATAGTTTAGAAAAAAAGCAGTTTATTATGCAAAAATTTAATGCAATGTGTGTGGAGATGGAGGGGGCTAGTGTCGGTGTTGTATGCCATAATTTTGGTATACCATTTTGTGTATTTCGATCTATCAGTGATAAGGCTGATGGAAGTGCTAATGTAAATTTTGATGAGTTTTTAGAATCATCAGCCAAGATTTCAGCCGAATTTGTTAGAGATATGATAGATGCAATGATTTAAACTTATTTATCTTTGTGTTAAAAAATTGAATTAGAATTGATGCTTATTAAAAAAACAAGGAGTGGTTATGAAGAATATTTTATTGGTTTTTACTTTGATAGCAGGCATATCTTTAGCTAATGATGAGGCAGGGCATCACCACAAAGGGCATGAACATAAAATGCCAAAGTGCATCACTAAAGTATCTAAAAGAGAATATAAGAATCCTTCTTCAGAGGTTTTAAAAATGATGCATAATCCTATGATGTGTAATAAGTGGGTAGAAAGTGGAGATGCAAATAGGGATTATTTAGAAAATATGATTGCACATCATATGGGTGCAGTGCTATCATCAGAAGCTCTTTTAAAATATACAAAAGATGAACGTCTTAAAAAGATTGCTCAAGATATCATTTCTACACAACAAAAAGAAATAACCGAGTTCAAAGAAGTTTTAAGCAATCTTAATAAACAAGAAATAGCTGACTATGAAGCTTTTAATCAAAGGGCTAAAGAGGATATGCATAAAATGATGAAAGAGATGAAAAAAACTAAAAAAAGCAATAATGTAGATAAAGATTTTTTAAATGCAATGATTGTACATCATCAAGGTGCCATTGATGCTTCTAAGCAGATTTTAGAAATTAGTAATAATGATAAGATAAAGCATTTTGCTCAAGATATCATTTCTACACAACAAAAAGAAATAGCCGAGTTCAAAAATTTGCTTAAAGAAATGAAATAACTTCTAAATGCTTAGATTTTAATCTAAGCAACCTCTATTAGTTCTTCTTTAATTTAGATAAACCTTATATTTCTTTGTTCTGTTTGATAAAGCAAAATCAAAATTATAATTATTGTTAATATAACTCAAATCCCTATTATTAAACTTTATACCTAAGCTTTAGCTAATTTCTTATACTTATAAGAAATTAGCTTGATAGTTAAACCCTTCATGATTGCTTAAACTTTAAATCTTAATTTAAAGATCTAATAATCAAGAACTTTTTAGCTCTTTATTGTTTAATCACTTAATAAAAGCTATAAAGCCAAAATAGCTTTATAACTAAAACTTAAAATCTTACTCTATCTCTTAATGAG
>JXTW01000010.1 GCA_004368235.1 Helicobacter anseris
TAAAGAGTGTGTAATAGCAATTTACAAAAAGTCGTTACAATGCAGAAAATTTAAAACACAAGGTGAGTTTATGAAAAAATCCTATCTTTTTACTTCAGAATCTGTAACTGAAGGTCATCCTGATAAGATGGCTGATCAGATTAGTGATGCGGTGTTAGACTATATATTAGAGCGTGATAAAAAGGCACGTGTAGCTTGTGAGACATTGATTAGCAATGGTTTTTGCGTGGTGGCTGGAGAGCTTAAGACAACAACTTATGTGCCTATTTCTGATATAGTGCGTGAGGTAGTTAGAGATATTGGCTATGATAATGCAGATTATGGCTTTGATTATAAAAGTGCGGGAGTTTTAAATGGTATTGGTGAGCAGAGTCCTGATATCAATCAAGGAGTAGATAGGGAGGATGGTGAGATAGGAGCTGGGGATCAGGGCTTGATGTTTGGCTATGCATGTAAAGAGACAGATGTTTTGATGCCTTTGCCTATCTATCTTAGTCATCAGATCACTTCAAGCTTAGCACAGAAAAGAAAAAATAATGAGCTATCTTTTTTACGTCCAGATGGTAAGGCACAAGTAACTATTGCTTATGAAGATGGCAAACCAAAAATGATAGATACAATAGTGATTTCTACCCAACATCATCCAGATGTTACTCAAGCACAGATTAAAGAGGCTTTGATAGAAGAGGTGGTAAAAAAAGTACTACCACAAGAGTATTTGCATAACAATATTAAGTATCATATCAATCCTACAGGTAAATTTGTCATTGGCGGACCACAAGGTGATGCTGGTCTTACGGGTAGGAAGATCATTGTAGATACTTATGGAGGAAGCTGCCCACATGGGGGAGGAGCCTTTAGTGGAAAGGATCCTAGCAAGGTAGATAGGAGTGCAGCCTATGCGGCGCGATATGTGGCTAAGAATCTTGTGGCAGCTGGTGTGTGTGATAGAGTTAGTGTTCAACTCTCTTATGCTATTGGTGTAGTGGAGCCTATCTCGATTTTTGTTGATACTTATGGTAGCTCAAAATATGATCAAGCACAGATTGAAGCTTGTATACGAAAGGTATTTAAATTGACACCTAAGGGGATTATTCAAAGCCTTGATTTGCTTCGACCAATTTATAGAAAGACATCAAATTATGGGCATTTTGGACGCGAGGTCGCAGAGTTTAGCTGGGAAAAGACAGATAAAATTGAAGAGATAAAGAGCTTTTTGGGGTGATGGTAATTTTTATTCTCATTAAGCTTTCTTTTATGATAATAATGTATAATGAATGTTAGGTTTTTGAAACCAAAAAAAACATAAGGATAAAACAATGGCAGTAAAAATTACAGATATTTGTATTGCATGTGGTTCTTGTATCGATGAGTGTCCGGTAAGTGCAATTGTAGATGATGATGATAACCCAACTGGTGAGGGAATCTATTATGTGTATTCAGATAAATGTGTAGAGTGTGTAGGACATAATGATGCACCTGCTTGCGCCAGTGCTTGCCCTACTGATGGCTGTATCGTATGGAGTGCAGAAGGCGCTACTAAACGTGATGAGATAGGAGCTGATCTCCGCGATGGTACTGTGCCAGTAGCTCAATAATTTTCACTTCTACCTCTATGTGATCACATAGAGGTTTTCTTCATATTTTATTAACCATTTGATAAAATCTTAAAAATAAGTAAAATTACTAAATAATCTTGTCTATTTTATTAAGGAGTTGATGTGATAGAGAGGCTAAAACATTTTAGTGAGCTGGTAATGTTTGAGCATACTATATTTTCTGCAGCTTTTAGTTTGATTGCATTGGTGGTGGCAGGTTTTTTGTTATGGATGCAGGGAGTTGGATTTAGTTTGTCAAAAATTTTAAGCATAGTGGTCCTAAGTGCCTTAGCTTTGATTAGTGCTAGGAATTTTGCTATGGGGATTAATCGCTTATGTGATCGTGATATAGATGCTCAAAATCCTCGCACACTCAATCGTCCTAGTGTAGATGGTAGGATCTCTATTATTTCTATGATATTTTTTTGTGTATTTAATGCGTTAGTTTTTGTCGCTACAAGCTATTTTATCAATGCTTTAGCTTTTAGTTTATCTATACCATTTTTATTGATTCTTGGTGCGTATTCTTTGTGTAAGCGTTTTTCTGTTTTAGCACATTTTGTGCTTGGAGTATGTCTGGGTTTAGCCCCTATTGCCGGGGGGATTGCTGTGCTTGGTGAGATAGGGCTCTGGAGTGTATATTTGGCTATTGGTGTTATGTTTTGGGTAGCTGGGTTTGATTTGTTATATTCTTTACAAGATATTGAATTTGATAGAAAAAATGGGCTTTTTTCTATACCAGCTCGTTTTGGAGAGCAGGCTACTTTATGGATTTCTAGAGTTTCTCATCTTTTAGCAGTGATATTTTGGGGATTGTTTTTATATCAGATAGAATCTAGTTTTTTTGGTATATTTGGGTTAGTGGTTTGTTGTCTTATGCTCTGTTATGAGCAGTATTTAGTAGCTAGAGATTTTAGAAATATCCCTAAGGCTTTTTTTGTAACTAATGGTTATTTGGGATTTATATTTTTGATTTTTATGATTCTTGATGTGATTGTGAGGATTTATTATGCATCCATTGGCTGATTTTTGCATACAAAATGATATACATACACGCTTGGTAGAAGTGAGTTTAGATGCGGAGTTCAGCTTAGATGATGGAAGAAGTAGCTTTAAAGATGAGTATGAAAACCTTAGCTATGGTACAGAGAGTTTAAAAAGATTTTTTGAGGATTTAGAGCATAGGGATAAGGGAGAAAATGCTATAGTATTAGAACTTTTATTTGAAATGTATAAAAGGATTTTAAGCATTGAACAGAGATTAATAGGGGATAAATCTCCTTTTATTTTGCTGGATAAAAAAGATAAGATTACTGCGATTGGACATGGGATCATATGGCTTAATAATGGTGGCTTGAACGTGGGTGAAAAATATTATTTACGTTTTGTTTTGCCAAGTTTTTCTGATAAAATTATGCCAGTTTTTGCTAATGCTTTAAGCACAAATGTACTGCGTATTATAATGATGAATCCAAAAGATATTCAAGAATTTGATCTTTTTATCGCTACAAAAGAGATGGAGCGGATACGCCAAAATAAAGAGCATAGAAAAGAATAGGAGTGGTTATGAGCGATGAGATGATAGGGTGTTTTTCTCTTATAGCTGTAAGCATAGTGATTGCATTATTTGCAGTTTTCCGTGGTTTTAGTAATGCTAAAAAAATACAACATTTAGAAGAATCTATTGAGGGGATTAATGCTCAATTACATCAAGTGCAAAAAGAGCTTCAAAGTGCTATATCTCATCAGAAGTTTATCCAGAATAACGCACAAGAAGGCATTGCAGAGAATATTAATAGTTTTTATCGTGAATTTAAAGAGATTAGAGAGATGATAAAAAGTGATAGAAACTATTTTGAAGAAAGGATGATTAAGCTAGATAATAGAGTTCGTGATTTTGGACATTTGAGTGGAATGAATGATGTTGATGAAAAGCGTATAATCTCACTTTTTAAAGAAGGCTGGAGTGTTGATTCTATTGCTAAAGAATTGCGCATCAGTCGTGGAGAAGTAGAGTTTACTTTGAAAATTGCTGATATTTAAAGCTGGCATTTGAAGATTATAGAGTTTTTTCCTCCATCATCGCGTTGTAGTTATCTTGAAGATAAGCAGGCAAGTTTTAGATATTTTTTGATTAATGATTGTGAAGCGTATTTTTATAAAGGACTTTTAGAGCGTGGATATAGACGCTTTGGAGAGTATTTTTTCATTCCTATTTGTAAGGGTTGTGATGCTTGTAAGACTATTCGTTAGGTTGTCGCTGATTTTGAGATCACAAGATCGCATAAACGTGTATTGAATAAAAATGTCAAAACTAAGATTGTGCTTACTAGACCCAGTGTTAGCGAGGCTAAAATAGAACTTTATGATAGGTATCATTTTAAAATGCGGGATTTAAAAGGATGGCGGTATCATCAAGTGAGTCCAGAGTATTATTATGAAACTTTTGTAGAGGGTATGAGGGATTTTGGCTATGAGCTTTGTTATTACATTGAGGATAAGCTGGTTGGAGTTGGATATGTAGATATTTTGAGTGATTGTATAAGTGCTATTTATTTTTTCTATGACCATAATTTTGGATATTTAAGTCTTGGTGTATTTAATATATTAGTGCAATTAGAGATAGCTAAAAGTCGTAATATCCCTTATTTTTATCCAGGATATTGGATTGAAGGACATCATTCTCTTGGCTATAAATCTCGTTTTAAACCTTTTGAGATTTTATGCGGAAGCCCGGATTTATTTGATAGTATTAAATATATATTAAAGGAGGAAAAGTGACAAATCTTATTTCTAGATTATTTGGTAAATTTGCTAATTATAAATTTGCAAAGTGGTTTCAAAATATCATTAATAGGACTTATGTAAGTATTTTCAAAATTGATTTAAGTGAGTTTGCTCCTGTGTATTCTTATGCTAGTTTGAATGAACTTTTTACACGCGCATTAATAAAACCAAGAAGTTTTAATACAGAATCTAATGTGATGATTGCACCTACTGATTCTATGATTATGGCTTTTGGGAGTGTAGATAGGGATTTAGCCTTGCAGATTAAGGGGATGGAGTATAGTGTATCTGAACTTTTAGGCGGGGACAAGCTTAATTCTAGCTATAGCTATATTAATTTTTATCTTTCACCAAGGGATTATCATCGTTATCATGCACCTTGTGATATGGAGATTTTTGAGGTACGCTATTTTGGTGGAGAGCTTTTAGCAGTCAATAGAGCATCTTTGCTAAGAAATAAGAATGTTTTTATAAGAAATGAGCGTGTTGTGGTATGTGCTAGAGATAAAAATGGAGCAAACCTTTATTTTGTTGCCGTTGGGGCGTTAAATGTGGGTAAAATGCTTTTGCATTTCGAGTCTAGAATCCAAACTAATGTCTATCCTAATCAAAAATGCAAGTTTAGCTATGCAGAGAATATTAGGATAAAAAAAGGTGAAGAGCTGGGAATGTTTATGATGGGAAGTACGATTGTTTTATTTGCTAAGGATATTAGCTTAGATCTGACATATGAACAGAAGGTTTATTATGGAGATAGTATCGCAACATTTTAATATTTTGAGGGTGCTATGAGTATCAAAGATGATATTAAGGCATTATTAAAAAAACATAATGCACTTTTGGTAGCACATTTTTATCAAAAAGATTCTGTAGTAGAGCTTGCAGAATTTTGTGGAGATAGTCTAGAGCTAGCTAAAAAAGCCTCTTTAGATGATCGATCTTTAGTGGTATTTTGTGGTGTTGGGTTTATGGGTGAGAGTGTAAAAATACTAGCACCAAATAAACGAGTGATTATGCCAAGAATCTCATGCTGCTCAATGGCTAGAATGGTGAGTAGTGAGTATTTTGATAGATCAGTTGAGCTTTTAAAAGAGTATGCAATAGAGGATTTTATACCTATTACTTATATTAACTCAAATGCTGAAGTGAAAGCAAAGGTGGGTGCACTTGGCGGACTTGTTTGTACAAGCTCTAATGCAAAGACTATTTTAGAATATGTGTTTAAAAAGGGTAAGAAAATCTTTTTTTTACCTGATTATTGTCTTGGACTAAATATGGCTAAGCAGTTTGGGCTAAAAGCAGCTGTGCTTGGTATGGATAGTAAGGAGGATATATGCAGGGCAGATGTGATTTGTTATAATGGTTTTTGTTCAGTTCATCAGCTTTTTAGCATAGAGGATATTGAATTTTATCGTGAGCGCTATGAGGGTATCAAGATAGCCGTGCATCCAGAGTGTAAGCCTGAAGTGGTGGAGTTGGCTGATTTTGTGGGTAGCACTAGCCAGATTATCTCTTATGTAAAAGGACTAGAGCTATCTCAAGCAGTAGCAGTAGGCACAGAATATAATTTAGTCAATCGACTGCGACCCCCTTATAATGGTGAGAATAATACTTTTGTGCTTTCCTCTACTATCCCAGAGTGCCCCACGATGAATGAAACATCACCAGAGGATATTTATAAACTTTTAAAGAGTTTTGATTCTGGACGAGTGGCTAATGAGATTATCTTAGATGAAGGGATTATTCAAGATGCTAGAAAGGCATTGCTTGGTATGATGGAGCTATCATGAATATAGATAGATTTTTAGATTTAGTCTGTACAGAGGATATTGGTAGGGGAGATTTATTTGAAGGACTAGTTAGTCAAGATTTTAAGGTTAGGGCAGTTATCAAGGCTAAAGAAGATGGGGTGCTTTCAGGACTTTTATATGTAGAGCGTTTATGTCAGAGATATGGCGTTGAGATTTGTTTTTGTAAACAGGATACGCAGAAATTTAAGTCATCAGAGGTTTTGCTTGAGATTTCAGGATTATATTCTGTGATTTTAAAGCTAGAGCGTTGCTTGCTAAATTTATTACAGCATTCAAGTGGGATAGCTACATTGACTTATACTTATGCAGAGATTTTAAGAAATGCCAAGCTAGAGACAGCTCTACTTGATACGCGTAAGACAAGACCAATTTTACGTGTATTTGAAAAATATTCTGTAAGGAATGGAGGGGGAAGGAATCATCGTTTAGGGTTAGATGATGCTTTGATGCTTAAAGATACGCATTTAAAATATATTCCAACTCATAATCTCAAGGATTTTTTGAAAAAAGCACGTACACGTATTCCTTGGACAAGTAAAATTGAGATTGAGAGTGAGAGTGTGGAATTTGCTAAGATAGTAATGGAATGTGGAGCAGATATAGTAATGTGTGATAATATGGATATAGATTCTATTCAATTAGTAGTAGAGCATCGCAATAATTATTATCCTCATATTCTTTTAGAAGCTAGCGGCAATATTACTAAAGATAATTTATTAGAGATGGCTAAAAGTGGGGTAGATGCGATTAGCTCTGGTGCGCTTATTCACCAAGCTAGATGGGTAGATATGCATATGAAACTTCTTTAAATCGTGCTTTCTATCATCTCACAAAGGCAATGAATGATAAAAATATGCATCTCTTGTATTCTTGGAGTATCTTGACTTGGTACAATGAGATTAAAATCAGCAATTTCTTTCATTTTGCCCCCATCTCTTCCACTTAGAGCTATAATTTTGCAGCCCATTTCTTTGGCTTTTTGCATAGCAAGAATGACATTTTGAGAATTACCACTTGTAGAGATACCAAAGAATATATCGCCTTGATTGGCTAAAGCTTGAGTTTGACGAGAAAATATATATTCATAGCCATAGTCATTACCAATCGCAGTTAGTGCAGAGGTATCTGTGCTAAGAGCTATAGCTGCAAGAGCTTTTCTTTCGCGTTTGTATCTTCCGGTAAGTTCAGCAGCGAAGTGTTGAGAATCTGCAGCACTACCACCATTACCACAAATTAGAATTTTACCATTATTGCTAAGACAAGAGGAGATAGCCTCATAGCACAAAATAATTTGTGGAAAAAGATTATGCATCGCTTTTATTGTGTTGTTATGATTATCAAGTTCATTTTGTAATAAATTCAACATTACTATTCCTTTAGTTGATGGATTTTTTGGATGATATTACTGCTAGATCGTCCTTCTAAAAAGTCAATCAATTTCACCTCTTTGGCAAATTCAGAGCCAGCAATCTCTTTGTCTTTATAATCAGCTCCTTTGACCAAAATATCAGGCTTGATAAGAGAGACAAGATCTTTAGGTGTTTTATCTTCAAATATGATGACATAATCTATGCAGGCTAGAGCTAGTAAAACTTTAGCACGATCTTGCTCATTATTAATAGGGCGGGTTTCTCCTTTTAGTTCGCGTACAGATTTATCGCTATTTAATCCTATAATAAGTACATCTCCAAGTTTTCTAGCTTCTTGTAGATATTGTATATGCCCAAGGTGAAGAATATCAAAACAACCATTACTAAAGATAATACGCTTATTTTTAGATCGTAAATTTGCAACAAGATTTAAAATTTCATCTTTTTGAGTACTTTTTAGTAAATTCATATGTTTATATTTATCGATTTTGTTTTGATGATCTAAAAATGTATTAATTTCATTATGTGTGGCAGTAGCGCTTCCTACCTTGCCTACTACGACTGCAGCAGCAGCATTAGCAAATTCACAAGCTGAAATAATGCTACTATTTTGAGCTAATTTATAAGCTAGAGCAGCAATGACGCTATCCCCAGCACCTGTAACATCATAGACTTCTTTTGCGATAGTTGGAATTTTATGCATTTGATTAGAGTTTAAAATACCAATACCATCTTCACTTAATGTAATAAGGGCGATTTGCAAGGAGTAGTCTTCTTGCATTTTTTTAAGGGCAGATTTTAGACTTTCATCATCTTTTATATTGATTCCTGTAGCATCCATAGCCTCTTTTTTGTTTGGAGTGAGTAATGTAGCATTAGTATATTTATTATAGTCTTTGCCTTTTGGATCACATAATATGGGTTTGTTATTTTCTCTAGCGTATGCAATAAGTGTACTTGTAAGACTTGGGGTAAGCAAGCCTTTGTCATAATCAGATAGAATGATCGCATCATATTTAGTGATGCAGGTTTGTAGCGCTTCTAGGATTTCTGCTTCTAAGGCTATGGAGATATTTGTTCTACTCTCTCTATCAACACGTAGTGCTTGTTGAGATGAGATTAAGATTCTTGTTTTTTGAGTGGTAGGGCGCAAGGGATCTTGAAAAATATACTGAATATCAATATTTTGTTTATTTAGCTCATTGATCATCCAATCACCCATAGAATCTCTTCCTATCACTCCGCATAAACTTACTTCTGCATTAAGCGAGATGAGATTATTAGCTACATTACATGCCCCGCCTAGACGATTGTTTTCTTCTTTTACATCAACAACTGGCACAGGAGCTTCTGGAGAGATACGCGAGCTATTACCCCAAATATAATGATCTACCATTAAGTCGCCAATAACAAGGATTTTTGGTGCTTGCATATTACTCCTTTATTTACATTCCTCAAAACGTGCTTTAATTTCAGGTATATAGCTAGCAATACCATCTTCTAATTCAAAGCGTGGTTTATAACCCAAATCAGCCTTAATGCCTGATAAATCAGCCTCTGTATGAGTTTGGAAAAAGGTATAGGGATTTTTTATATATTCTACCTCAAAATCACCCAAATGACTTTTTAGTGCATTGATAATATCATTAAAACTTCTAGCATGTCCAGATCCAACATTATAAATCCCACCTTTAGTAGCCTTACTAGAGAGGATGCAAGCATCTATAACATCTTTAATATAGACAAAATCGCGTTTTTGCTCACCAAATTCAAAAAGTTTTACCTTCTTTTCTTTCAATGCTTGTAAACCTAGTTGTAAGACCATAGATGCTGTTTTACCTTTATAAAATTCTCTTTCTCCATAAACATTAAAAAAGCGTAGACCTATGATGGGTAATTGAGGATTTTTGCATAGTATTTTTCTAGTGCTTATATCCATCATAAGCTTGGAAAAACCATATATATTTTCCGGATTTTCTCCACTACCGATTTTATTTGGTGCGCTTGTGTTACCATAAGTACCAGCTGATGAGGCATAGATCATTTTTGCATTTTTTTCTAGACAAATATTAAGTAGATCTAAGAATGCAAGATGATTGGTTTGCATAACAAGTTTTTGATCCATAACCGTAGTATCAGAGATAGCTGCCATATGATACATTACATCAAAGTCTATTGTTTTAAGTTTAGCTATATCAGAGGGATTGTTGATATCACCAGTGATGATTTCTCCTCTAAATCCTATAAGATTTTTAAAATGACCTAGCGAAGTTGGATTTCCACTAGGAAAAGTTAGATTATCTCTAAATTTATCAAAAATAATAATATGGTAGTCAGGGTAGTTTTCTTGAAAATAAAATGCAAGATTACTCCCTATAAAACCAGCTCCTCCAGTAATGATGATGGTTTGGTTTTTCATAATGAACCTCCTATTTATAAAATTCATTTACGATGAGATCAGGGATTTGTTTTAGGGTTTGGACTTTATAGAGATTACTAATAGGAATGTCTGTCTGTTCAACTTCAGAACCTTGTAGTAATATTTTGTATTTTATGCCTCCATATTGGGCTGCTTGTACATCTCGTATTCTATCTCCTATGAGGATGCTTTGGGCTAGATTGATTTTATAATCTTTTGTAGCTTTTTGTATCATACCTGGTTTTGGTTTACGGCATAGGCAGTTATCATCTGGATGGTGTGGGCAGAAATAAATTCTATCAAAATTAAAACCTAGCTTTTTTTTAATCTCATTTTGCATAAATTCATTTAATGTTAAAAAATCTTCCTCTGTGTAGTATCCCATACCAATACCAGATTGGTTTGTTACAAGAATTAAAAGATAGTTTTGTTTTTTAAAAAAATCCAAGAGTTCAAAAATACCATCCATAAAAATAAAATCTTCTTGTTGATAAACATAACCAAAATCCCGATTAACTACACCATCTCTATCAAAAAAAATAGCTTTCATTTGTCCTCATCCTCCTTAAGTTGATGATCGCAGCAGTGATGATTCATATGGGTTGTTTGATTATGTAATTTTGACACACCCTTATAAATATTTAATCCTCCAAGTGCGAACATACCAAAAGCTCCTAGATAGAAAAAAAGTTTTTTGGGAAAAAGACTAGCCCCAAATGCTAATAAAAACATCGGGATAGCTGTCCCTATTCCAAAGCAAAGCATAATTAGAGGTCCTTGTATAAGGCTATTTGTGCTTAATGATAGCCCTAAAAAATAATATACCATACCGCATGGTAAAAGACCATTTAAGATCCCTAGAGCATAGCTAGCTAGCTTGTGCTTGGAATGCAAAATAGTAGTAAAGGCATTGCGATAGATTTTTAAGCTTGCAATATTGGGCTCAAGATGAGTGATAATACGTGGAAAAAAAGCATAGCAAAAACTAAAAAGACAAAGCAAAATACCAAGAATAATAAGCATATAGCTGTTAGCTTTAGTGTTGATATTAAAACTAAAAAGACTGGCTATGAAACCTAGAGTCATATAGGTTGTGATTCTGCCTAGATTATAAAGCAAATGAGAAGGTAATAACTTGTGAGCCTGGGCTAAAACAATCCCACCACACATTCCAAGACAATGGCTAAAGCCCATAAAAAATGCACTAAGAAATACACCAGCATAAGTAATATGTACACTATTTAAATCCATCATAAATTCCCATCCTCCAGAGTTTTTAACATCATTTCTTGAGCCTTTTTGATACTTTGAGTCTTAAGATCATTTTCTAAATCTTTTATTTTTTGTTTATTTGTTTGATTATTAGAATCTGTATTTTTAGATTCTGGCTTAATAGGTTTTTTAATAGGTGCATTAGCTTGAGGTTTTTCTAAAGGGAGAGTAGGAATATCATCTTGTTTTTTAGTATTTTTTTTCGGAGGTAGATTTGTAGGAGAACTGATGCCTTTTGGCATTTTTACAAATACATCCTCATAGTTTTGACCACCCATAGAGTGTTTTATATAGACTTCACCAGTTAGTGTGTTATATAAATAAGTATTATCTTTATCAGCAAACATTTGCCAATCTGCCAAAGCTATATAACTAAAAGAAAGAAATATAAGAGGAAGTGAAAGCTTCATAGCTTATCTCCTAGAATAGTTTTTTGGATTTGATGATTTGATGTATGCCAATTTCCATACCACGAAATATTAGTGTTTCATCATAGATACTTTGTTCAAAAAATTGGCAAAAATGTTTCCCATCCCCACCTGTAAAAATGATACGTTTGTTAGTTGATACTTTTTTGATCAACTCAATAATGCTTTCAAAAATTCCATAACTAATGGCTTCTTGAGTATTTTTTGGTAGACCTTGTGGCAGACTAAAAAGCAATGGTTTGTGCAATGCCTCTGAAATCCTAGTGTAAGCATCTATGTAAGAAAAGAGACCAGGTAGAATATATCCACCTAGATGTTTTCCATTTTCCATTATATCAATCGTGATGGCGCTTCCAGCATCTATGATAACTCCATCTTTAATGCTCATACAAGCAGCTCGCCTATCAACACCAAGACCTTGATATTGAGTAGGGATTTGAATGTATTGCGAGATATTGAGAGTTTTATTACATAGAGATAAGAGTTTATTTTCATTAGTTTTAGAGACACTGATGTAGTAGATATGATCAAGACTCTGGATAAATTTTTTGTCTAGATTATCAGCTTTTTGCTTACAAATAAGGGAAGGAGTTTTAAAGTGAAAATAAGTATTACCAATATCACAAAGAGTCATTTTTGCCAGTCTTTAGAAAAGTCCAAATAATATTTATCATAATATACTCTATGATCGTCATAAAAGACGATTTTATGATTTATGATTTTTCCTAAAATACTGCGTAGAGTATAGACATCATATTGGAAGCTTTGTAGATCTAGTACAATTAGATATCCTAATCTTTCCATCGTAAAGAGTTTGTCATCTACAATGATAATCCCGCTAAATAAGGCATAGGGTAGTTCAATTTCATTAAGAGTGCGCATTGTAAGATCAAGTTGAGCTATTTTTCCATCTAAAGTGAGGATGTAAATTGAATCTTTATTTGCTTTAATATCTCGAATATTTGCAGTATATTCATATTGATGCCCATTAGTTAAGGTTAACACTTTTTTGGTGGTGGCTGCGATTAAAGTGTCATTTATTTTATCTAAGTAGATGATATTGCTAAAAAATTGTTCGGAATTAACAATAATCACACGTTCAACCTTAAATGTTTGGAGACTTACTAGAGAGATCTGTCCATCTAGTGTAGGAAATACAACAGTAGTATCCAAAAACAATGGTTGTGCAATCAAAGAATCTACAGCAATAACCTGTGCCCCGTGTTCAGTCATTTTAGATTCCCCGGTATTAATATCTAGTACACCATAGGTATTATCTCGCAATACAAAGGCTAAAAAATTATTTTTGATATTACCTGCAATGATGCAAGTAGAAAGTGTAAATTTTTTAGATTCTTGAGTATTTTTATTAATAATTTCTACACTTTGGCAGTCATTAGCAATGATATAGTAAGTATGGGTTTCATTGATAAAGCGAGCGTGTTTTTTGAGCTTTAATAAAGTCTGACCACTTGCAGAAAATACCTCACCATTTTTTAAAATGGCACTTGTGCGAGTGGTGCTTTCAAGAGGACTTTTTAAAAAGTGATTAAAAGTAATCGATCCGCTAATATGTGCTGGTTTGAAATCTTTGCGTTGAGAACAGCCTGTAATTAGAATAAGCAGACAGATAAAAAGATAGATAGGACGCATCACTAGTTTTTCTCTTTTGATGGAATTTCTAGGATGCCATAGTGGGCTAGAAGTTTGCTTAGCTCTTTAATGCTAGAATCTTGAGGGATGGATTGCAAGAGTTCTTGTGCTTGTATTGTTTTTTTATCTTGAATAAGTAAAAAAGCTTGCTCAAATTTAGCCAAGTCACTAAAGGCTCCATTGATAGAAGCAAGTTTATTAATATCTTTTTGGAGCATAGCATTTTGATATTTTGCAAAGTCAGAAATAAAAGCAATTTTAGAGTTTGATAACTTTTGAAGGGCTTCCTCATCGCCGTTTTGCACAGCCTTTCTTAGAAGCAGGAATTCTGCTAGATTAGGTGCTTTTTTTTCTAGTTGTTCAAACAGATTTGCAGAATACTCTTGCTGTAACTGGGTATAAATTTTAGAGGCTTCTTTTGCATTTTTTTCTTCTAAAATATTTTTGATACCTGTATATATCCATAGGATGATAAAAATGGCAATAATTCCTATGAATACCCATTTATAACGACGAAAAATCCTTTCTATTTTAAAAGCACTTTCAAATATTTTTTCATCACTTTTAAATTCTTCTTTTATGGTTTCTAAATTTTGTTTGATACTCAAATTTTACTCCTTAGTTGATACTCCACTGCTACCAAAACCTTTTTCACCGCGTTTGCTATCATTGAGGGCTTCTACGAGTTGAAAATTTGCAATTTCAACTTTGGCAACTATGCCTTGAGCAATACGATCACCTTTTTTAACTTCAAAATCTTTGTCAGAATGGTTGATTAAAATAATCATAATTTCACCACGATAATCCCAATCAATAGTGCCCGGAGAGTTTAATACAGTAATTTGGTGTTTAAGAGCTAGACCGCTTCTTGGTCGGATTTGGAGTTCATAACCAGATTCTAGCTCCATAGATAGCCCAGTTTTTATCAATGCACTTTTATGTGCAGGTATGATTATATTTTCAATAGCACAAAGATCAAAGCCTGCTGCCCCACTAGTTTGATAGGCTGGAATGATGGCATCAGGGTGTAAAACTTTAATTTTTATATCCATATATTTTCCTAAAAAGTAATTTTTTGATAATTAATCTCTAAGATTTCAAAGTCAGTTTCTCCATTAGGCAGAGTGATACTAACTTCATCACCTACACTTTTGCCAATAAGGCTTTTTGCAATGGGTGAGCCAAAGGAAATAAGACCTCTTGAGGGATCACTCTCAATACTTCCTACAATGGTATAGCTAAAGATTTTATCATTATCAAGATTAAGGATTTTAACCGTGCTGCCAAAACTAACCTTTTGATGCTCTAGGGTAGATGGATCAATAACTTGGGCATTGGCTAGCATTAAAGAAAGTTCATTAATTCTTGCTTCTATAAAAAGTTGTTTTTCTTTAGCTGCATGGTATTCTGCATTTTCTTTTAGATCGCCATGAGATCTAGCAATATCGATTTCTTTGACAATATTTGGACGCTCAACTTCTTTAAGATTTTTAAGTTCAGAAGTTAGCTTTTCATAGCCATATTGTGTAATTGGCTCTTTCATAATATCTCCTTGAAAATTTGATTATTATACTTTAAAAAAGCAATGAATTAATTTTTGTGATTAAGTATATACTTAGCTACATTTTGCGCACTTCCATGAGCTAGATATTTTTTAAGCAGATTGGCTTTTTTGAAAAAAGCTTCTTTGTCCATTTCCTCATAAGCCTTGATAAGATTAGAAACATTGCATTCTTTTTGTATAAGCTCTGTATGTAATCGCATTTTGCCATATCCTGGCATCTCTCCATTTAAGGCTTGATAGAAAATATTAGCTAGACCTATGCAATTAAGCTTGATAATACGAGATAAGATCGCATAATCCAAATTCCCAGTACGATAGGCTAAGATAAAGGGAATACCAATAATGGCAGCCTCTAGGGTAGCTGTACCACTGCAGATAAAGGCAAACTCTCCTTTTAAAAGAGAGGTCCTAGCATCAAAGCTGATTTCAAATAAATCTAGTTCTTTTCCATAAATTTCATAGAGATTTTGATTTTTAAAAATCTCAGGTATGACTAAAATCTTTTTTTTATCCTTAAAATAATCTTTGGCTAATATGCAAAAGAGTGGGAATAAGCGCGAGATTTCTCCCTCTCTTGAGCCGGGCATAAAGATAATCCCATCCCCATTGATATTTGTTTTAAATTGTTTGATGTAATCAAGCAGGGGGTGACCAACATAATGTGCCTTATGTTTATAAAAGCTTATTTCAAATGGCAAGATAGCTAAAAGTTCATCAAAAATTTTTTCAATTTTTTTAGCACGATAACTTTTCCAAGCCCAAACTTGAGGCAAGATATAATACAAAAGCTTGAGATTAGGAGAAGTTTTTTTAATTTTTTTAGCCAGAGGAATGTGAAAGGATGATGAATCTAAAAATAATACAAGATCAGTTTTTTTGGATAGTATTAACATTTCTTGTCTGGCTTTAAGTAAAAAGCTAATTTTTTTTAATACATCGCTAAAACCCATAACAGAAAAATCTTTAGGGCTATAAAGAGGTGTGCCAGTAATATTGGTCAAACCTTCTAATAGGGATAAATCAAATATCCCAAATAAAGTAATTTTTGGACAGTTTAGAAAAGAATCTAAAGTTTTCATTAGTACTTTTAGGTGATAGCTAGAGCTAGGTTCAAGCGCACTTACTAATAGATGCAAGCTAGATTTTGCAGTTTGCTGATTTGATTTCATTTTTTCTCAATATTTTCTTTTTTGATTTGTTTTTTGCCAGCTTTAAGTGCATTTTCTTCACGCTCTTTAATGGCAATTTCACTATATAGATCTCTTAATTCAATTTTTAGTTGAGAATTAGTGAGTTCAAATTCTGCGATTTTATCACGCAAGATTCTGTTTTCTTTTAATGCTACACGATATTTGTTAAATACTTCAGAATCATAAACATGACGCACAGATTTAAGCAGTCTAATCTCTCCATTTTCATCAAAAACTTCAATGCTTTTTAAAGAGCTAGGCAAGATTTCTTTTTGACTGGCTTTTAGGCTTTCTTTTTTTTCTTCTAAGGTTTTGATCTGGGCTTTGATTTTAGCTTTTGATTTTTTTTCCTCAAGTAGAGCTATGGTTTTTTGTTGTGTTTCTATCTGCTTATGTAAGGATTCTAATTCTTGCTTACTTTCTGTAATTTGAGCACGCACCTTAGCTAGTAATTCTTGGTTTTTTTCTAACTCACTATAATATTCATGACTATCTTTGATAAATTTTTGTCGTTCAGTTTCAAATAGTTTGAATACTTCCCAACTCTCTTTTATATCAATTAGTTTTTGGAAAAGAATATTAAAATCTTTCAAATTAACCCTCCTTGAGTTCCAAACTTAATAAAAGCATTTCATTTCCTCTAATAATATCTAAGTTTGTATTTTGGCATTTTGGGCAGATTCCATAATTTAAATTTTCTGGGTTAAATTCATAATCGCAACTCTTGCATTTTAGAGCAACTTTTTCATTCTTGATTTCTAATTGAGCATTTTTGCAAATATCACTTTCTTCTTTAAAATTCTCAAAAGCACTAAGAAAAAGACTTTTATCCATGCCAGCGCGCTCACCAATTGAGATGATAATCTTAGTAATTTCTTTAGAATTATGTTTTTTGGCATTTTCCTCACATAATTCAATGAGTGAGGCAACTACAGAATATTCATGCATAATATCTCCTTATTTTTTAAGAATAGTTTTAAGATAAATTATAGGGATAGTCTGGGTGATATTTATTTGATTATAAATATCACTAATGCCTTTTATCTGACATAATTCTGCCAATTCTGTGCCTTTGCCAAAAAAAGAGCAGTATTGTTTAAGAGTATCAAGCCAATTAAATCCTTTTGTATCCGCATTTTTTATTTCATAAAAATAACTAATTTGAAAAATATTATCTAAACGTTTTTTCCAACGTTTAATAGATAAAAATTCATTAAGAGTATTATAGACCTCTTGAGTATTACCATTTTGGGCAAAAGCTGTAGCCTTATTAAAGGTAGATAAAACATATGATTCCATCTCAAGATAGGGAGTAGATGACATGAGTGCAGGGATAATATCTAAGATTGTATAACATTGTGCGTAAGCGTGATTTTTTGCAGCTTTTATAAAATCATTTAAACCCTTATAGAGCTCGCTTAGAGCTTGTGCATCTTTACTGAAATCTTCCAAGCTTATAAGCTCATTAAGAATGGATTCTAAATTAGGACTAGGGTTGGTTAAAATTTCTTGTTGCAAGGAAATAAGCATTTCTTCATAATAGTTGAGAGTGAATTTATAAGCTTTGGTAATTTTAAGAAATGGATATTCTTGTGCCAACATATAGACAGCTTTATAATCCTGATTTTTAAGAGCATTTTGGATGCGGCTATACTGCGTAAAGTTTTCTAATAAAAGATTGATTCTTTCTTTTTTACCAGCAATTTTTTCAAAAGGTTGCAAAAGTTTTTTAACACGATAGATTTGATTTTCATAATCTTGTTCTAGCATTTTTTTAGCAGAATTAAGGATTTTTTCAAAGTAATCTTCAAGATTTTGATATTCTACTAGACTTTTTATAGTAGGATTTTTTTCTGCAATTTGATAGGCATCTTGATATTTAGAATGTTCAACGGCTTTGAGAAATTCACTAACAATTTTATTATTTTCTAAAAGTAAGCCAAATTCTGTGCTAATATTGGGATCTTCCAAATAGGGTTGAGCAGCAATGATAGCTTGTTCGGGTTGATTATTCGCAAAAAGTCTTGTAATATCAGATCGGATTTTCTCCCAAGTTTCTTGCCTAGCTTTAGTATAGCTATCTTCTAATTTTAGAAAAATGTTGTTTTGTTCTGCTAAAAGTTTAGCCTTTTGAAAATCTCCTTGTTTTAAAAGAGCGTCAAATTCGTCTTTTTGGTGTTCTAAAAAAACTAAAATGATTTTGCCATTGATAAAGCAGATGCATAAATACCGCCCTACACTAGCTAGATGACTTACCCCATTTTCTGGTAAGGAGAGGGTAATGATAGATTGTGAGTTAATAAGGGAGATGATCCAAAATTGATTATCTCTACTAGCCACATATACATAATGGTTGTTTTTGCTTAAAAGGCAACATTGCAGCCAAGATTCAGAGAGTTTTTGTATACTATGGGTATTTTCTAAAAAATTATAATAACCTATTTCTCCTTCACTACAAATATAAAATAAATTGCAATCATCATTGTAAAAAACAATATCCATACATACACTAGGAGTACTTAACTCTAAAATAAAATCAAAGGTGTGTAAATCATATACAAGAATTTTCTTTTCATAAGATCCAAAAGCTAGATAGCGATTTTTACTATCAAAACGTAGGCAAGAAATATAGTCTGGTTGTATAGGACATAGTGCATAAAACTTTAATCCTTGTGTATTATAAATATAGACACGACCATCTTCCCCACCACTAGCTACAAGAGTAGAATCTCTGCTGAAAGTAGCTGCTGAAATATTTAACTTATGCCAACGGGTAGAACCTATGAGCTCTAGTGTATGGTTTGTAATATGATAGAGTTTGCACCCCCTATCACCAGTGGATAAAAAGGCATAACCATCTTTGGAAGTACTAGCAGCTTTGGAATATATATGATGGGGGTTTGGATTTTTGCTTAGGCGTTTACCAAGGATGAGTTGGCGATCATCTACAGAGTAGAGAAATAATCCATAGGCATTATCTTCAAATAATATATATTTTCCATCAAAACTCATATCTAAAACATTATTAAGAAGCTTAATTTGATAATCAATTTTATACATGCAAATGCCCTGTTTATTAGTTTTGCGTTTCTCTTTTTATTATCCTTTATCCCTATAAATAATTATAGGCTAAAATTTTAAAAAAATTTGGGACCTTATAATGAATCGATATAAAACTAAGCAAATTCAAATTGGTGGAGTAAAAATTGGTGCAGATGCACCCATTTCAGTCCAGAGTATGACTTTTAGTAAAACTAGAGATGTGAAGGCTACTTTAGAGCAGATTAGACGATTGCATTTTGTTGGAGCTGATTTGGTACGTGTAGCAGTTAGCGATGAAGAAGATGCAGATGCGCTAAAAGATATTAAAAAAGATTCTCCATTGCCTATTATTGCAGACATTCATTTTCGTTATAAGTTAGCATTAAGGGCAGCAGAAGTTGTAGATGCTATTAGGATTAATCCCGGAAATATCGGTAGTAAGGATAGGATTAAGGCTGTAGCTGATATTTGTAAGGACAGAAAGATTCCCATACGTATTGGAGTAAATGGTGGAAGTTTGGAAAAAGAATTTGATATTAAATATGGTACCACAGCAAAAGGAATGGTAGAATCTGCCTTATATAATATAAAACTATTAGAAGATTTTGGTTTTGATGATATTAAAGTATCGCTTAAAGCTTCAGATGCGCCTCGCACTCTAGAAGCATATAGAATGTTAAGACCTTTAGTAGATTATCCTTTTCATTTAGGAGTAACAGAGGCGGGTACACTTTTTCATTCAAGTATCAAAAGTTCAATGGCACTAGGTGCGCTTTTGATGGAAGGGATTGGTGATACGATTAGGATTTCTATTACTGGTGAGCTAGAAGAAGAGATTAAAGTTGCTCGTGCTATTTTACGTTATAGTGGAAGGGCTAAAGATGGTATTATGATTGTATCATGCCCGACTTGTGGACGAATTGAGGCTGATTTAGTCAAGATGGTAAAGGCAGTAGAGGAGCGTATTGCTCATATTAATGTGCCTTTGCAGATTTCTGTAATGGGATGTGCTGTGAATGCTATAGGTGAGGCTAAACACGCAGATGTTGCCATTGCATTTGGAAATAAAAGTGGGCTTATTATTAAAAAGGGGGAGATTTTAAAAAAATTGCCAGAAAATGAGCTGCTAGATGCTTTTATTGCAGAAGTGGAAAAAGAAGCAGAGAGATTTAATTCTAATTAATTTCAGTTGATAGTTTAGAATTTAGTTAAGATTGGATAGAAGTAAGCCTTAAAAAATAGAGAAAGTGGAGTTTTTGTGTTCAGAAAGTTGGTAATTTTATTACTCATAACAAAAATGTTATTTTGCGTTGATTTTAAATCTTTTGTAGGCATTGATGCATCTTATGTATTAGATAGAATGCAAGAAACTAGCCTATTGCATCTTAAGGATACAACCCTTAATGGATTTAGCATAGCGCTAAATTCTGGGGATGAGTATTTTTGGGGAAGTTATATTGGAGTGCGGAGTTATTTTACAATCGGCTATAGCAAGATTTTTATGGTAGGTTTTAATAATCCAGCCAATTTGCTTGATATTGGACTAGCTTTAGAGTCAATGTTTAATTTTTATAACAATGATCAAAATAGTTTTGGGATATTTGGTGGGATAGATGTGAGCTATCATTACTGGGTAAATAAAGAACAATTTGTAAATGAGGCTAATAAACATTCTTTTGATATGGCTGCTAGAGTTGGTTTTAGTTTATTGGTTATGCAGAATCATCGTTTTGAAATTTTAGCTAGATTGCCATTTGTGTATATGGTCAGCTCTGTATCAAGAGATATTCCATTAAATTTTAGCTTTGGTGGTGGTTATAAATATAGATATTAATTTTATAAGGCAAGAGAGGAGTTTTACTTAAGATATTAAGCGATTTAGATGAAAAAAGAGATATGGATTTAGTAGCCATCATTTTAGTAGGGGATTATAATTTTTATTATATTTTACTTCATATTTTTGCTCTTTTATGCAGGCTTTTGGTTTTGAAAATCACGAATTTTAGGGTAGAATCTAGAAGTCATTCCTAACACAAATATTGGAGAAAATATGGATAATTTACTTGATCAGACTAGCATTGTTGATGTGAATATTGATGATTCTATAAAGGAGAGTTATCTTGATTATTCCATGAGTGTTATTGTCGGACGTGCTTTACCTGATGCTAAAGATGGACTTAAACCAGTACATCGTAGAATTCTTTATGCAATGAATGAGCTAAATGTAACTTCTCGTAGCGCATATAAAAAAAGTGCAAGAATTGTGGGAGATGTGATTGGTAAATATCATCCTCATGGTGATACCGCAGTTTATGATGCACTAGTAAGGATGGCGCAAGATTTTTCTATGCGTCTTGAACTTGTCGATGGACAGGGAAATTTTGGTTCAATTGATGGGGATAATGCTGCTGCTATGCGTTATACAGAGGCGCGTATGACGCAGGCAAGTGAAGAGATTTTACGTGATATTGAAAAAGATACTGTAGATTTTGTACCCAATTATGATGATACATTAAAAGAACCAGATGTTTTACCCACACGCATTCCTAATTTGCTTATTAATGGATCAAGTGGGATTGCAGTAGGTATGGCAACATCGATCCCACCGCATCGAATTGATGAAATTATTGATGCATTGGTTTATGTTATTGATCATAAAGAGGCTAGTATAGAAGAGCTTTTAGGTTTTGTTGAAGGACCTGATTTTCCAACAGGGGGGATTATTTATGGTAAACAGGGAATAAGGGATGCTTATTCTACTGGTAGAGGTAGAATCAAAGTGCGTGCTAAAGTGCATATTGAAAAAACCAAAACGCGTGATGTTATTGTGATTGATGAAATACCTTATATGGTTAATAAGGCTAGATTGGTTGAACAAATTAGCGAGTTAGCTAGAGAGAAGGTAGTTGAGGGTATAGCCGAAGTAAGAGATGAATCAGATAGAGAGGGGATTAGGGTAGTTATTGAACTTAAGCGTGAGGCAATGAGTGAGATCGTGCTTAATCATCTTTATAAATCTTCTAGTATGGAAACCACATTTGGCATCATCTTATTGGCTATTAATAATAAAGAACCAAAAATTTTTAACCTCCTTGAGCTTTTAAATATTTTTATTTCACATCGAAAGACAGTTGTTATCCGTCGTACAATTTTTGATCTTGAAAAGGCTAAGGCAAGAGCACATATTTTAGAGGGATTAAAAATAGCACTAGATCATATTGATGAGGTTATCAGGATTATTCGATCTAGCAAGGATGTTGATGAGGCAAAAATAGCTTTGATGGATAATTTTGGATTATCAGAGTTGCAAAGCAAAGCGATTTTAGAGATGAGGTTGCAACGTCTAACAGGATTAGAAAGAGATAAGATAGAGCAAGAATATGCACAATTGTTGGCAGAGATTGAATATCTTAACTCTATTTTGCGTAGTGAGGATAAGTTAAAAGAAATTATTAAAGAAGAGCTTTTAGAAGCTAAAGAAAAGTTTAGTTCACCTAGAAAGACAGAGATTGAGGAAGATTATGAAAGTATTGAAGTAGAAGACCTTATACCTAATGAACCAGTGGTAGTAACAATGAGTCATCGTGGTTATGTTAAACGTGTTCAACTTAAAACTTATGAGAAACAAAATCGTGGCGGGAAAGGCAAAATTAGTGGTAATACACATGATGATGATTTTATTCAATCCTTTTTTGTAGCTAATACCCATGATACTATTATGTTTGTGACTAATAAGGGTCAGTTATATTGGCTTAAGGTTTATAAGATTCCAGAGGCAGGGCGTACTGCCATAGGTAAGGCTGTAGTGAATTTAATTTCACTCAATCCTGATGAGAAAATTATGGCTACAATTACAACTAGGGATTTTAACAATGATAAGTCTTTAGTATTTTTTACTAAAAATGGTATTGTCAAGCGAACTAATTTAAGTGAGTATAGCAATATACGATCTGTGGGTGTAAGAGCAATTAACCTAGATGAGGATGATGAATTAGTAACTGCTAGTATCATTACAAGTGATGTTAAAGAGTTATTTATAGCAACTTATCAGGGTATGTGTATTCGTTTTGGTATTGATGATGTGCGTGAGATTGGACGTGTAGCAAGAGGGGTTACAGGTATTAGATTTAAAGCAGAGGAAGACCATGTTATTGGAGCAGTAACAATTGGTGATGAGAGTGATAAATTATTGACTGTTAGTGAGCAAGGTATTGGTAAACAAACATTAGCTGGTGCTTATCGCTTGCAAAGTCGTGGTGGCAAAGGTGTGATTGTGATGAAGCTAACACCAAAAACTGGCAAGCTTGTTAGTATACTTAATGTTAATGACGAGAATATGGACTTAATGGTGCTAACCACCAGTGGTAAAATGATACGCGTTGATACAGAGGCTATACGAGAGGCTGGACGCAATACAAGTGGTGTGAAAATAGTCAATGTTGATAAGGAAAAGGTAGCCTATGCCTCCACTTGTCCTAAAGAAGAAGGAGATGATGAGGGTAGCCAAGCAGAAGGAGGGCTTGAGTTATCTTAAGAGAACTTTTATATGCCTATTAAAATATTACTATTGTTGACTTTTATAGTTAGCTTGAATGCTAACTATACTCGATCAAAGGAAGCATTCAAGAATCAGACCACACAAGAAATTCAATTATTATCTATTATTCAAGATTCAAAAAATTTAGATTCCACACATAAGGCTAGTCGGGAATTTCAATTAGAACGTATTCGTTCTATCATAAAGAATACAGCCTCTAGTTTTAGAAACAATAAGGTAGCGCAAAAAAATATAGCTAGAATGGAGATAGCTAAAAACGACAAACAAAATACTATAATACCCAATATTGCCTATGTTAAAGATGGATTTTTGTCTCTTCAACCTATAAAATGGAAAGATAATGCCCCAGTTTTACAAAATCCAGATAGCATTTTTAATACCCCAGATATTTCTAATATGCTTGATGAAAATGCAATTAAAGAACCCTTTGCTCCACCTTTTAAATATATCCCTTATTATGGATTAGGGTCTTATCTTGAGCCATCAGGTATTTTGCCAAATATTATCCCCCCTTCTATAGCTATCCCTCCAATGATATTAGAAAAAGTAAAGCCATATCAAAAAGATTTTATTATTTCTTATCAATTTCTACTTAAAAATGAGATGCCAATTGGTGAGAAATTTAGCATTTCTGAACCGATGGTAAATAGACAGATGAGTGTTAGTTATGAGTGCAAGATTGATAGTGCGATTAATGAGGATTTCGATGATGATAGTGTTTTAGGTATACTTTTAAAGTTACTTTTAGAATACCATAAAGATGAGGTATTAGAGTGCTTATATAAAACTGGTATTTTGCTTAGAGAAGATGGTATAAGTGAGAAGAATCGCTCAAATAATAAAATACTTTTTAGCCTACCGCCTACCTATGTGCGTACAAGTCTTGAAAATGGGTTTTTAAAAATTCTGGTTTTAGAAAAACATTAAAAGGAGATATGATGAAAATAGCTATTGTTGAAGATGATTTAAATATGAGAAAAAGTCTAGAGCTTTTTTTTGGCGATAATAAGGATTTTGAAATTTTTGCATTTAAAAATCCTAAAGATGCACTTAAAGTCCTTGATGATAGCTTTGATTTAGTGATCACAGATATAAATATGCCACAAATGGATGGACTTGAGTTTTTACGCACATTAAATGGTCGCTATGAGGCTATTGTGATTACAGGGAATGCTACTTTAAATAAAGCTGTAGAATCTATACGGCTTGGGGTTAAAGATTTTTTTCAAAAACCATTTGAACCAGAGCTTTTATTAGAAGCTATTTTGCGCACCAAAAAGCTTTTAGAGTTTCAAAAAAATCAAAAGAAGACACCTGATGTTGCAAAAAATATAAATAAAAAGAATATAGATAAGAATGGACATAATTTTATTTCTAGCTCTCCTGCTTTAGAGATGGCAAAAACATTGGCACAAAAGGCTGCACTCACTGATGCTTCTGTGCTTTTATTAGGGCAGAGTGGTGTGGGTAAAGAGGTTTTTGCAAACTTTATTCATCAACAAAGCTCTAGATCACAAGCCCCATTTATTGCCATTAATATGGCTGCTATTCCTGATCATTTATTAGAATCAGAGCTTTTTGGCTATGAAAAAGGAGCATTCACAGATGCTATAGCACCTAAGGCAGGACTTTTTGAGGCTGCTAATGGAGGAAGTGTTTTTTTAGATGAGATTGGAGAGATGCCTATGGGGCTTCAAGCTAAACTTTTAAGAGCTATTCAGGAAAAAGAAATTACTCGTTTAGGTAGCTCTAAGAGTATAAAAATTGATGTTCGTTTTATTTCTGCTACAAATGCTAATATTGAAAACAAGATTGCTAATAAAGAATTTAGGGAAGATTTATTTTTTAGACTTCAAACTATACCTATTCATATTGCGCCACTTAAAGAACGCAAAGAAGAGATTTTACCTTTAGCATTTTGGCGATTGGAAAATGTATGCAGAGCCTATAATTTAGGGGAAAAGAGATTTTCAGATTCTGCGCAAAAAAAAATGATGGAATATGAATGGTATGGAAATATTAGAGAGCTGTTATCAGTGGTTGAGAGGGCGGCTATTCTTAGTGATGGAGAGGAAATTTTAGAGAAAGATTTGTTTTTAGATCCAAAGGAAAGTAAACCTAAGGAAGGTAAGATAGAAAATTTGGAATCACAGCTTATCTCTGAAGTACTTTTAGAGTGTGGAGGTGATGAGCTAAAGGCTGCACAGATTTTAGGGATGAATCTAGATATTATGCGTCATAAGATTGCTAAATATAAAATAAAAAAATAATTTAATAAAGTGTAGCAATAATACCAAATCTACCCGTATTTTTTAATCCACCTTCAATAGCTTTTCTATAGGAAAAAAGGGCATCGCCCCTGCAATATGTACAGATATTTGAAACTTCTATGTATCTAACTCCTAGATTTTTTAATTCTGATTCTAGCGCATAGGTAAGATCAAAAAAGATTTTATTATCTTTAAAAATTAGATTTTCTTGTGGCATGTCTTTAGCAAGTTTTTCTTGTATTTCATAGCAACAAGAATGAATATGAGGGGTAATATAAGCATAAAGGTTGGATGGATTTAATTTGTAGGTTGTAATAGTTTTGGTAATGATTTTATTTAAAGCTCCAGCGCGTCCTGCATGTAGTAATGCAAAACAATGTCTTGTATTTTCATAAAGCAATACACCTGCACAATCTGCCATCATAATCAATGCTTTAATGTTATTGTTAGTGCAAAAAATGCCATCACCATCACCTAAGAGAGTTTCTTGTTGAGTATAGCTATGATTTGCATCTATGATTTTATCGCTATGTATTTGATTGACCCAGACTAGAGGTTTTTGTGCGTGAAATAAAGAGGATATTTTGGAGCGATTTTTGGATACTAAGATAGGATCATCACCAACATGATAGCCTAGATTTAGGCTATTTGGATATGGCATTTGAGGCATTTTGCTGAAACCACCAAATTTAGAAGTAATGATAAATTCCATATTTAAATGTTTAAAAAGATTGCTTTTTAAGCTATGAAAAAAGATTTGTTTGCTTTTCATTAATTTTCCTAAATTTTAAAACTAAAAATCTTAAAAATGTTATAAAATAATACAACTTTAACAAAACAAAGAAGGTAGCATGAGGAGAGATAAAACAAATAAAATACTTCTGTTTACAATTATGGCTTTAGTAATAGGGATTATTATTGGTAGTGGTGTTTACACTTTCATTAATGCTAATGGTTTTTCCTATCTTAGTAATGATTCTGCTGCGTGTAATAATTGTCATGTGATGAATGAAGTTTATGATGATTATAATAAATCCTCGCATAAAGCGGTTGCACAATGTGGCGATTGCCACTTACCTCATAATTTTATACGTAAGTGGATTGGTAAGGCTCAAAGTGGAATCGGGCATATGATAGCTTTTACTTTTGATAAAAATCTACCTTCTCATTTTGAAGCAAATAAAAATACCAAAAAATGGGTGCAAGAAAATTGCATTGCTTGCCATCAAGACTATATTAGCAATGTGGTTAATCCATCTTTAAGAGCAGAACATAATAATAGTGCGCTTAGTTGCGTATCTTGTCATAAAGATGTTGGTCATAAACGCGATTTTTAACTTAACATAAGGAGTAATAATGAAAACAAAAACTTTAATTTTTACTATTGCTATTGGTATAGTAGTAGGTGTCGGAATTGCATGGTTTGGTGCAGATATTGCCACTAAAAAAGGTGAGCAAATAGCCTTAAAAACAGCACCATCAATAGAACTTAGTGATGATAATGTTGATTTTGCACTATGGGGAGCAAAGTTTCCTGATTATTTAGATATGTATATGCAGATGAAAGATTCTGGGAAATTTGCAACTGAATTTGCTGGTAGTTATCCTTATAGCAAGATTAATCGTTACCCGCAATTAACTATGTTCTGGGATGGTTATGCTTTTAAATATGATTATAATCAAAATCGTAGCCATTATTATTCTCAGATTGATCAAATGGAAACTTTGCGTAATAATAAAGAATACTTAAATGCCCATGGGTTGAGTGCATTTGATGGTCAACCGGGTGCATGTATGAATTGTCATACGGGAAATCTACAAAATCTTGTTAAGAAATTCGGATGGATAGAGTTTAATACAATGAAATATTGGACTATTCTTAAATTAATGGATGGTCCAAAAGATATACATCATAAGCAAATGGGAAGTACTTGTGCAGATTGTCATAATCCTAAAGATATGGGTTTGCGTGTAACTCGTCCAGCAGCTATAAATGCGCTTGTAGCACGTGGTTATGAAAAAGATAGTCAATATGGCATCAAGGCTAGTCGTCAAGAGATGAGATCACTTGTGTGTATGCAATGCCATGTAGAGTATTATAACCAGCCAACTGGTAAAAAAGTGATGGTTAAAGCAGAGACAAATTACAAGGAAACTGATGTGCTTGAGAATGGAAATAAGATCGTAAAAAAAGAAGTTTCTGGTATCGAGCTTACTTACCCATGGAAATTTTGGAAAAAAGGTCAACCCTTTAGAATCGAAATGTTTGATGATTATTATAAGAGTGTGCGCGATAGTTTTCCTTATGATTTTGTGCATGCAAGCACTAAGGCTCCAATTTTGAAAATGCAACATCCAGAAGCCGAGCTTTATTCTGGTAGTGTACACGCAGCAAATGGTGTAAGCTGTGCAGATTGCCATATGCCTTATACTCGTAAAGGTGCTCTTAAAGTCACTCAACATAATATCGCTTCACCACTTAAAGATGTTAATGCTTCTTGTAAATCTTGTCATACTCAAAATGAAGAGTATCTTAAAGAACAAGTACGCGATATTCAACGTACAAGTGCAGCTAATATCCGTAGCGCAGAATATGCTGTAGCTAGTCTTATTGCTGATATAACCACTTTAAGAAAAGAAATGGCTAAACTCCCAGAGTTTGCAAAGATTACAGATTCTAAGGCTAGAGATGAGGCTATTAGCAAGGCTATTAAGCCAGTTTTAGAGCTACATAGAAAGTCGCAGATGCGAGCTGATTTCTTGAATGCAGAGAATTCAAGCGGGTTTCATAATCCACGTGAAACAAATAGGATTGCTGCACAGGGTATTGCTTTAGCTAAAGAGGGGCAAGCTAAGGTTATAGAGTTGGGATTAAAATATGGAATTAAAATAACTGCAAGTAATCTTGGTTTTGAAGATATGAGAAAAATTGCTCCTAAACCAGTAGAGATTAATGCTAAGAGATATTATGAAAGTCCAGCTCAAGATAATACTCCAAAAGAGTTGTTGGATTTGGATAAAAATTTAGTTCTTTATAACTATAAAATTCTAGATAAGCGCGTATCTAAATAATTTTATTAGAGAATCTGATATAGATTCTCTAATCTTCTAGACTCTCTTAAATCAAAATTTGTATAATTTCTAAATCAAATATTATTCCGAGGAAAAAATGTCAAAATTTTTAAAATGGGGCGTTTGCATAGGAGCTGGTCTAATTGTTGTTTTATTTTTGCTGGTTTGCTATGTTAGCTCAAAAGTTAAGAGTGAATTAGAAAATAATCTTAATGGATATGCACATTATTTTAATCAGCAATACACTGATGTACTACATGACATTAATAATATGAATGATGCGAAAATAAGGCTATCCCCTTTTGTATGCAATGGTATTATTAATTATGATTGTAAAACTAGCTTAGATGTTATTTTAGATAGACAAACACAAAGTGGCTTTAAGGTTAAGGATCTTAATCTTAGTTTTAGTGATATTCGTACTAATTCTATGAAGATAGGCTTAAGTGGAGTTATAGAAAATGTCAATACTTTAGAGACTGAATCTGCAATAGTGCCGAAAAATTTTGCGCTATCTAGCGTACTTAAGATTATTGATCGTCAAAAAGGTCAGATGGAGAATGCTACTGTTTTAAGATTTCAATCAAATGCAATGAAGGCAAAAATTGAAGCTGGATATGGGATGCGAGATTTAAGTTTGGCTAATAAAAATATTATCAAAGTTATTCAAACTATTTTAGCTGAGAGTGGCGGATTGGCTAATCTTGATTTAGAGTTTATGATAAAAAATTTTGCATTAAAGCTAGAAGGTAAGAATATTAGAGAGGTATTTGCAAATATTCTTAAAGCACAAAATGATTTGGAATATGATAAAAAAGTTGATTCTATGATTTGGCTTATTGGAGGAATGTTACCTAGTTTTGGCTTTAGTGATTCGGCAAATATTTCAGCTTTACAGACTATGGCTTCCCAATTATCAAGATTTTTTAAATCACAAGATGATAATTTTCTTTTTAATCTAGAGGCTAGAGATGAAGTTTGGGGCAGATTTTCAGACTTTAATGAGATAAATTTGCAGCATTTTATACAGAACTTAGATAAGAATTTTATATTTAAGGCTGGGCAGTGAAAGACTGTAATAAAAAAGGAAAGCAGGGGTTCAAACGTATTTTGAACGCTTTTAAATATTCTTGTAGCGGTCTTATATCTGCTTGGTTGGATGAGGCAGCCTTTAGACAAGTTTTAAGTTTTGGATTAATATTTATTATTCTGGGATTATATTTTGGTGATGATTTCACAAAAAAAGCTCTTTTGATTTTGCCATGTTTTCTTTGTATTATTGTAGAATTGATTAATAGTGCAATTGAAAATGCAGTTGATTTTACAGGTACCCAGATTCACCCATTGGCTAAAAAGGCTAAAGATATGGGTAGTGCAGCACAATTAGTGTGTATTGTGCTGTTTTTTGTTATTTGGGGAGGCTTTATATTAGAAAAATTTTATTAAATAAGTATATCTAAGAATTGTGTTGATGGTTTTGAAGATGGGGCTTCATCCATCGGCTCATTTTTATTTTCCGATTCTTTTTGTTTACGTTCTTCTTGGGAATTTTTTTGATTTTTCCTGTCTTTGTCAATTTTTTGAGCATCTTCTGGAGTACGCACTTCTTCAATTTCTTTTAGCTTATCAGTGTGTTCTTGTAGATTAAGTAGCGTAGCATCAACGCGATTGGTTTGATTTTGTAAACTAGCTTGAGTATTCTGATTGATATAGGTAAGATTACCAATAGGTGATATTGCCATAAGTTTCCTTAGAGTTTAAAACATAGTTTTTGATATTTAGAGTAATTCACTCGGGCCTTTTCTTTGATTTTAACAAATTTTCTTAATGTATAATCGACCTCAAAATTTCCTTTTTGATTAATATTAAGACCAATTAGGATTTCAGCAGCACGTTGTAAGATAGATTGTGAGGGATAGTTTTTCCCACAATGGATAATTAAATGAGAAGATGGAATGTCTTTAATATGCATCCATATGTCATTAGCTTTGGCATTTTCTAATAAAAGTTGATTTTCATTTTGATTGCGGCCAATGCTAATTTTGTAATTTTGAATAAAAAAGACTTCACCAATTTTAGCTTGATCTTTTTTTGCGTATTTTTTTGGTTTTAGGGCAGAGAGGAGCTCTGGGTTTTTTGTATGAGTAATTAAATGAATTTGTTTTGAGATAAAAGAGATTTTAGAGTTTAGATTTTCACGTTCTAGGTGGATTCCATTTGCTTTTTTAGCTAGTTTTTTACTTTCTTTAAACATAGCATTGATTGCATCTTGAGGGAGAGCATAGGGCTTTGGAATACAGATAGTTATGGTTTTATTATCAAAATCTTTTAAACTTATTTGACTAGCATAAGGTTGGATTTGATGGATATGATTAAGTAGAATTGTGGCATGTTTATTTAAGATATTTTTCTGTTTTAGAAGGTATTCTTCCTTAGGAAGAGAATCTAAAATATTTTGTAATTTTTGTTGCATCCTATATAGAGAGGAGAGAATATTTTGCCGTTCTTTTTCTAGTTTTTGTAAAAGTGCATTTTCATAAGTTTTTGTTAAAAAAGTCATTAGTAGATTTTTATTTTGTTTCATAAAGTATGTTTTGTCTTTTGGAGATGAAAGTTTTATTGATTTGATAGGTTGAGGGAGTGGAGATAGGGGTTGATTGATTTTTATCGTTCTTGAGGTTTTATCACTATTTAAGTGGCGTAGAGCTTCTAGAATAATAGAGTTAGAATCGGTAATAATAACATTGGTGTGTTTACCAGTTAACTCAAAATGCAAGAAAAACTCTTTAGTTTTATAAGAGAAGTTTTGAGTACAATGAAATATTAAAATACGATTATCACCATCAGTATAGCATGAGAGAAGTTTGGCATGATTGAAGTTTGCTAAGTATTTGTCAAATGGAGCATTATAGCTAGATTCTATCAGCATATTAGAGGTGCAAAAAATTTTAGCATTACTTTTAGTAACATCAATATAAAAAACTTGATTATCTAGCTGTAGTTTAAAAATATTATCATCAATTCGTTTTATATTAATAAGTGTATGAAAGCTAGAAAAAAATGCAGCAATAGATTTTAAAATTTCAATATTCACTACTAAGCCCTAATCTAGTTTTGGCAAATTCTAGCGCTTCTTTTGTAATTTTGCTACCACTTATCATACGAGCTATCTCATAGATTTTGCCATTATTATCCAATAGAGTAATTTGGCTGTGCTTGTCATTTTTACTAACAAGATAGTGTGCATCAGCAAGTGCTGGAATATGTGGTTGATGGGATATGGCAAAAATTTGATAGTTTTTAGAAAGTGTTTTTAAGACTTGAGCTACGCCATCGCTTTCTTCGCCACTTAGATTTGCATCGATTTCATCTAAGATTAGTACACCTGTTTTAGGACTAAATTCAGATTCTAAACACATCATAATAAGACGCAAGCGATTGTATTCACCAGTGCTAAGATTTGATATTTGTGTATTTGCTAGATTTAAGTCTAAATAGGTATAGCCATCACTTTTAAGCTCACCTTTTTCTAGAGATAAGATAGGGGATTTTAGCTTTAAAGAAGAACAGAGGGTATGAATTTTATTTTTAAAATCATTTTGATATTTAAGACGTTCTTTATGCAAGTTTGTGGCTAATTCTAAGCATTCTTGTTTAAGGGCTGCTTGTTTTTCTTGCAAGGCGACTTTATTAAAACTTATATTATGATATTCTTGAAGTTTAATGCGTTCTTTTTGTAAATGAGATAAGGCATTTTCTATACTCCCATAGCGATTGTTTAAATCACTTAGAGAAGAGATTCTATCTAGAATCTCTTCTGGATTTATTTCTTCCAGATTTTGTAGCTTTTCTAGTTCATTTTCTAGTTTTGCCTGAGTATCAGATAGTTCATTATCTAGACTTTGACTATCTAAATTTAGAGCATTTAGGGCTTGTTGAATAGTCTGAAAAGAATTAAAGCATTCTAGGGCTTTTAAGATAAGAGTAGTGAGTTTCTCTTTTTTTGAAAGATGTTTTTTTAAATTTAAAAGTTCCTCATACTCACCAATTTTTGGATTTATGGATTCTATTTTTTGGATCTCAAATGCTGTAAATTCTTTTAGCTCTGTGATTTGTTTTTCTTGTTCTAAAAGCTCTTTGAGATCGAGTTCTATTTGTCTTAATTCTTGAAATTTAGTTTTAAACTTTTTTAGATTCTCTTGATGTTCGCCTTTAATGCTTAAATCTAGAATATGTAATATATTTTGCTCCTCTAATTCTGTAGCATTTTTAAGAGATATATGTTTAATAAAAGGAGAGAGTATGGCTTGAAGAGTTTTTTTGCTGATAGGGTTTGAGTTAAAAAAAAAGCGTGTTTTTTCTTTTTTTTGAATATTTAAAATAATTTCTTCATTCTCTTCATACTCAATGCCATACTCTTGTGTATTAATTGGTATTGCAGAAAGTAGAGTGCTTTGGAATTCTGCATTACTATCTTTAAGTCCAAATGCAGCTAAAAGAGATTGCATAAATACTGACTTACCACTACCACTTGCACCACTAAAAACATTTAATCCAGGTTGTAGTTCTAAGTTAATTTCAGGGAAGATAATAGCATTTTTTATGATAATTTTTTCAATCATTGCATTCTCCAGAATCTGTGTTAGATGGTTGTGCCAAGAGGTTTTGTCCCCATTGAAACTTTTCTTTCAGGACTTGAAAATAACAACGATTTTTGGGTTGAATGAGGATGGCTCCTTTAGAAGCTTTTTTGATAGTTAGAATAGAGGTTTTATCCAGAGAGACTTGTTCTTGACCATCCACAAGTAAGGTAGCAGGACTGCCAACACAAAAACTAAATACAAATGAAGGGTCTAATACCATTGGACGCTGTGTAAGTGTATGAGCAGCTACTGGTGTAAGGAGAATATTTTGACATAATGGATAAACAATAGAACCGCCAGCTGATATATTATAGGCAGTGGATCCTGTTGGGGTAGCGATGATGAGGCTATCAGCTCGGTAGGTATTAAAAATATGGCTATCAATATAGGCTGATATTTCTAATATTCCATGGCTAGGAGAATTTTGACAAATTAAAAATTCATTAATTGCAAAGAAATTTTGAGAATTAAGTTCTGCTTCTAGCATCATATGTTCTTGCATGATATATTCACCATTATAAAGATCTTTGGCAAATTCTTTTACTTGACTAGGAGAAATAGCAGTAAGAAAGCCTAAATTTCCTACATTGATGCCAAATATGGGGATATGTTTACCATAAAGCTTGCGACAGACTGAAAGAAGAGTGCCATCTCCACCAAGAGAAGTCATTGCATCTACGTTTTGAATAAGCCATTTAAGACTATGTCCATCTAGTCCAAAACTTTTAGCACAAGATTCTTCTAAAAAAAGTTCAATCCCAGAGTATAAAAAATCTTGTTTGATTTTTAATAGAGCAGCTTTGATATTTGGTGTATTAGGTCTTGTGATGATTCCTAATTTTTTGATTTTTTTTGATTTTTGCATTTAATATCTCTTTTGATTTATATCTATAATACTTAATTCAGGGAGCTAGAGTTTTATAATTGTAGCATATATTACTAATCTTAATTGAGATTGGAAAAGTTGTATTATAATGATTTAAAGAGGTTAAAGATGATTTTTTTATATGTATTTATTGGTGTTTTTGCTGGAGTTACTTCAGGACTTTTTGGCTTAGGTGGAGGGACGACAATAGTACCATCTATGCTATCTTTTGGTTTTAGTGCACACCATGCTATTGGTATTTCTGTTTTGCAAATGATTTTTGCATCTATTTTTGGCAGTATTTTGAATTATAAAAAACGTCTTTTTTCATTTAGAGAGGGTATCTTTTTAGGCGTAGGTGGGCTTATTGGAGCGAGTTTTTCAGGTGTAATTTTAAGTATATTATCTGAAGTAGTATTAGAGAGTGTATTTTTAGCCTTAATGTGTTATAGCCTTTATCAGTTTGCCTTAGGGAAAAAGGCAAAACAAGAAAATGCAAGTATTAAGATGAGTCTTAAAAAGGAAAATTTAATTTTAATATTTGCTGGTAGTCTCACTGGTATTTTTGCTATTTCTTTAGGAGTTGGTGGGGGGCTTATTATGATGCCAATTTTAATGCGTTTTTTAGGGTATGATACGAAAAAAATTAGTGCTCTTGCATTATTTTTTATTATTTTTTCCTCCATTTCTGGAAGTTATTCTTTATTTAGTCATGGAGTGATTGATACGGCTGTTATACATATAGGACTTGTGATTGGAATAGCAAGTATGTTTGGAGTTAGTATTGGGATTTTTATGATGGAGAAAATCTCCAATTTTTGGCATAAACGACTTTTATTTTTGGTATATATAATAAGTATTTGTGCTACAGCTTTTAGTTTGATACAAAAGATTTAAACTAGCGGAATCTAAAGAGTATCATTCCTGCAAATGCTTTATCTTTATAAAATTCTGCACGATAGATTTTCCCTTTTTTATCAATAGAAAAATGTGGGATACAGGATTTGAGCGTGATTTTTATTTCACTTTCATTTGGTTCTTTTGAGTTATCATTTGGTTTGACAAAACCAATGACATTTACTCGATAACCACTTTTTAGCTCTGTAATTTTAAAACTATTTTTTACATCAATAATACTCCCTATTTTTGCTTCCATTTTAGTATTATCTACTTCTATTTTTATGGAATCTAAATTATTATCAAAATCCATAAATTGAGGCTTTAAGCGTGTCATAAGCTTATTACCATATTTAAGATAGATTTGATTATTTTTTGGCAATAAACCAACAATATAGGCAGGACTATCTAGCTTAATTTTAAAAATATCACCTTTAGGTAGAGGAAAGTAGTTTAGCTCTTCGCGTAGACCATAAAGAGGCAGGGTAATCATATTTGCTATTGTGACTTTTAGTGTTTGATCATTGATTAAATAATATAAACGTGTTGGGGTAAGTTTGAAATCACGTTCAAATTTAATACCAAGTTGTGTCAAAAGCCCTTCTAGAGCTAGCAAGTGATAATAAACACGTAGCTCTAGACTTAAACTTTTTGAAGCTTCATTAGCAAAAGCACTTTTTTGATGGCGAATAGCAAAATATGTGAGAGCTTTCTCCATTTCTATATCGCCTTTTGAGGTTTGTGTATCGCGTTTATGATAGGTATGAGATGGATTGATTAGATTAGCATTAATGTGCTCTATCATTTTATTTGTAATTTCACCCAGATTAGGAAAACTACTTCCATGCAAATATTCTTGATCAATAATGCAGCAAGCGCCCCAACGATTTGGATTCATTTCTTTATTGATATAGGTTGGTCGATAAAAACCACTCCCATCATGCAGATGTAAAATAGCATGAATTTGAGGATTTGTAATAAGGGATTTGATTTTTTGTATGAGGGGGAATTCAGGATCGTTTTCCTCAAGATTAGCAAATTTCCTATTCATATCATCATAGATTCCACGATGGTTTAATAGCATAGAGTGGCGATTAAGGACAGGCACTACCCATACATTTCCTTGTGTGATTTTATAATGCATTAAAAAAATATTAGTTGCATTAAAGCCACCTGGCTCATCACCCTGTATACCACCCATCAAAAGTAAACCTGGTTCATCAGTTTGAGACATTTTGATGACTTCAAAGTCTAGGGCAGGGATTTGGGCTAGAGTGATTTGATGCAAGGATATTAATCCAATTAAAAATGCGATGAAATATTTCACAATCATCCTTATAAGTACTCTTAGTCAAGATTATAGCTAAAATTGGCAAAAGCTCTATGGAATAATAAATGCTTATAGTTAAGTGAGAAAATGTAAAGGACAGGATAATGATAGACAAGGATTTGTTAGCAACATTAAAAAAACATATACAAGATATTGATGGTACAGATTTTAAAGTTCCTAGTAAGATCGGCAATAGAATAGTTAGTTTTGGTGAAGATATGAAAAGTGCCAATGAATTTATCGGAGCATTGCAAGTATTGTCTATTGCTTTAAAAAAGTGTATAAATAAAATCCTTTTAATAGAGGATAGTATGCAAAATATGAGTACTTTAAAAGAAAGCACAGTACTCTATATTAGAGAAATTATTACAAATTGTAGTTTTATGGGAAATGCACTTTTTGATGCCAATTTTTGTATCAAGCTTGATTCAGATAGTCTAGAATTTAGTATTTCTACACCAGAGAGCTTTTTAAAAGAATATGATTTTGAAAGTATTATGGCATATTTTGAAGATAAGCAAGAAGAAATAAAACAGAAACTAGCTTTGATATCTGGAAAAATTTCAGGGGATTTAGCAATAGATTCTGATTTACAAGGTCCTTATACACATAAAATGGAAATGGCTTTTACTAGAACAAAAATGTAATTTACATTTTTGTTCTAGCTTGGATACCAAGTAGGTTAAGACCAAGTGTTATAGAGTGACTAACTACTCGCATAATTTTTAAAAGTTCAGCTTCATTGGGGGTATCAAGAATTTTATGTGCATTATAAAACTTATGGAATCCAGCACTTAGTTCCTTGAGGTAATCACACAACTTTTGTAGAGCACGCTCGTTGAATGCACTCTCAATAACATAATCTAGTTGCATAGCCAGAAATAGCAAATCTAGAGCATCTTTATTTAAGGTTAGATCTAATCTCTCTAAGCAAGAGATATGATCGCTTTGCTTAGATTTAGAAAGTAGAGTATGGATTCTAGAATTAGCATAATTGATATAGAAAATAGGATTGCTAGAATCTTGTTTTTCAAGATCACTAGTATCAAATTCAAGCATACTATCTAGCCGCCTTGATAAGAATATAAAACGTAGCGCATCTATACCGATATCATCAACTACATCCCTAAGTAAAATAAAATTCCCTGCTCTTTTGCTCATTTTATAGGGTTCTCCATTTTTAAGTAGACTAACCATTTGAGCTAGGATGACTTCTAAATGCTTGGAATCATAGCCTAAATGTTCTATAGAAGCTTTGATGCGTTGAATATAACCATGATGGTCTGCACCCCAAATATTAATGTAGTGTTCAAAGTTTCGTTGAAATTTTTGATAATGATAAATGATATCCCCAGCTAAATATGTAGGCTCCCCATTCTCGCGTATAATCACACGATCCTTTTCATCACCAAATTCTTGAGATTTAAGCCATATTTTTCCATCTTTTTCATAAATAGCATTTCTATTTTTTAGCATATCTAGTGTTTTATTCCATTGACTATATAAATCTTTTTCACTTATAAAACTATCAAATGTAATGCCTATGCTTTTTAGATTGTCTTTAATTTCTTCAAGCATTAAATCTTTTCCATAATCACTAAGCTTGTCAACTTCATTATTATGAAAGATTTCTGGACCAAATTTTTCCATAGCACTTTTGGCTATATCAATAATGTATTCACCTTTATAATATTGTTCAGGATATTCCACTTCTTCATTGAGCAAATATTCTTTACCAGCTAAAAGGATGGATAGACCTAAGGTTTGAATCTGGCTACCAGCATCATTGATGTAGTATTCTGTGGTAATATCATATCCAAGATAGCGTCCAAGACGCATTAGAGTATCGCCAAAGATAGCACCTCTAGCATGTCCGATATGAAGTGGCCCAGTCGGATTAGCACTTACATATTCAAGTAAAATTTTAGAATCTTTTAATGAGCAAACTCTTAAATTGGATTCTAAGGATTTGTTTAAAAAAGTATCGGCTTGTAAATCCAGAAAATGTGGACTTAGTGTAAGATTGATATAACCATTTATATTCTCTACTTTGCTGAATATCTCAAGATTTTCTAGTTTTGGAATTATTTGCTTAGCAATCTCTAAGGGATTTTTTTTAAGAGTTTTAGCTAGCTGGAGAGCAATAGGTGTAGCAAAGTGACCAAAATCTCTATTTTTTGGAGTTTCAAGGATAAGATCCTCTACCTCAAGTATATTTTGAAGTAGAGATTTGATGCGTTTTCGCATCAAGATTCCTTTGTTTTTCTAGTTCTAGTTGTTTTTGCCGTAGTTGCTTTAGCAGTTTTAGTAGTTTTTTCTGTTTTATTTGGCGCTTTTAGAGTAGATTTTTTGGTTGTTTTAGGTTTTGCTGTAGTTGTCTTAGTAGTTTTAGGTTTTTTTGGTGCTGTTACTGACTTTGTGGATTCTGGTAATTCTTCAATATCTTCATCATCCTCTCGTACAGCTTTTTTAAAGTTTTTGATTCCACTACCTAGTCCTTTAGCAAGTTCAGGAATACGTTTTGCTCCAAATAAAAGCACAATAACTAGTAAAACGATGACCCAATGCCAAATGCTTCCAAATCCGCCCATATTGATAATCCTTTGTTTAAAATTTAAATGCCGATTATAGCTAAAAAAGCCAAATCTTATAAGGTTTTCCAGCTCTTGAATATCTCCTCTGGATCAAAAGCAGCACACTCTAAACTTTTGACAATGCTTAGAATCTGTTCTTTAGAATTTTGGATATGATGATTGATTATTAGATAGTCAAATTCATCAATATGACGCATTTCTTCATAAGCATGCTTTAATCGAGCATCTATAATCTCTTTGGTATCGCTAGCACGTGCATTTAGGCGTTCTTGTAGTATTGCATCATTTGGGGTAGTGATAAAAATGGATTTGGCATTAGGGTAGTGCAGTTTGATATTTTTATGTCCTTGTATATCAACATCAAATAAAACGAGTTTGCCTGATTTTAGAGCCTTTTCTACGAGATCTTTAGAGGTACCATAATAATTATTATGCACTTTAGCCCATTCTAAAAATAGATTTTTTTTGATTCCATCTTCAAATTCTTGTTGATTGCAAAAATAATACTCTCTACCATGTTGTTCACCTTTTCGTGGTTGACGGGTTGTTGTTGAAATTGAGAAATAGAGGTCAGGAATATGTTCTTTTAAGGTTGCATATAGTGTCGATTTTCCGCTACCACTAGGTCCAGATAGAATTAATATCTTTTGTCTATTCTTTAACATGTTTAGCCAATTGTATATGGATTTTTGCATTTTTTAAAAGTTCTTTTAACTGCTCTTTTGATGTTGTATTAATAAGCTCTATGAACTCTTCGCCACTGCAGTTTAAAATGTTATCATTATGGTTTTGAGGTAGGCGAGAAGTTGGTAGGTTAAGTGCTTCAATAATATCTTCTTCTTCTAATTCTAACTCTTCTATATCGCTATTAATTTTTTCAAAAGGTTGCTCAAATTCTGCTAAATGTTCATCTAGTGGCATGGGCTGGTTAGACTCACTTTCTTCAGATTGCAATGCTTTTGTATTCTCTAGGTTAAAGTCTAAAAAATCATCTTGTAATATTTCCTTGATGCCATCAAATTCAGAATCTATTATCTCTTTGTTATGGGATGTTTCTGGTTGTGTTGAATTATCCTTATATATCCCAGGGTGCATTGTCTCTAAGAGGTGTTTGACTTCATCTATTTCTGAAGAGTTAAGGATGCTTTGTTTATTTTCATTGTTTTGATAAATGTTATTAGCATTCTCATTTTCTTTTAGCTCTTGAGTTAATTCTTTGATAGATTTGGCATTATCTATAGCATCAAGCGCATTGATTTCTCGATCATTTTGTATTTCTTGCAGTTCTTCTAGGGTGCTAAGATCTTGTTCTTTATTCTTGGTGTCAAAAAGATCATCAAAATCTGACAGATTTATATGATGAGAAAGACTCTTTTTATCTAGCTCTGCTACCTTTAAGGCTAGATGATCATTTTTTAAGATTTTATCTGAATACATGGGTTCAGGAATTTCAAGTAAGGCGGGATCAAAATCTACTTCTACCACTTTTTCTGATTGGTCTATTTTTGATGGAATATCTTTTTCCTCTTGATTGAGTATATCTTTATTTGTTGATTGTGTTATATTTTCTATATTATTTAGATTAGGCTCGGTTGTACTTATATCCTCTATATTGTTAGAATCATTATTAGAAACTTCTTGATTATCATAAGTATCATAGGAGTGCAAGAAGTTATTTTGAGTATTTTGCAGAGTATCAAAATGATCTAATAGATTTTCAGTATTACTATTTGGTTCTTTTTGTAGATCGTTGTGTATGTCTAGGTGATTGTTATCATCAGATAGAGAAAAATCTACTAAGGTATCAATTTCTTTTGGATCTTCCATAGGGGCTTGTATAATATCTTTATCTTGTAAAATTGCATCTAAATTTAAATCTTCATCATCTTCAGATTTAAGCAAATCAGACCCAAAAAGTTTTTCTGGAGAGTTGCTTGATAGCACAGATGCTTCTTCCTTTGGAATTTGAGGTTTAAGATAATCTACTATTTCTGTGGGTAAAAATGGTTTTCTAATATAATGGTCAAAACCCTTGATCGGAGTAGCATTTTTTTTGTATAAAAGTACCTTTGGATAGGGTAATTCTGGGATTCCGGATATATTTGCTATGCTATCATCAAAAAAGGTAAATATATTATATGATTCATTTTCATTAATAAATGATGGATCGAAATTTTCAAATACAGCAAGAGGAATTTCTACAACCTTTATGCTATTTTCAATAATTTTGATAACTAAAGGATCTTTACTAAAAAGATAGAGTTTAATAGATTGCCACATTATTAATACGCACCATTTATTTATGTATTGTGATAGCATTATAACAAAATTAATTAAGGGTGATAAATGCGAATTTTGCTTTTATACTTAATATGTTTATGTAGCATATGGGCAAATACTCAGGAAATATTTTTTATGCCATATGAGAGGGAGACTGCACTAAAAGCATTAAAAAAAGAATTAATGGGTGCACAGACAGATATTAAAATTAGTATTTACAGCTTTACGAATAAGGAATTGGCAAAAACGCTTCGTGATGTCGCAAGAAGGGGAATAAAAATAGAATTGATTTATGATTATGAAAGTAATTATAAAAATCCTCAATCTAGTATTGGTTATTTAGCTGCTTTAAGAAATATCGATGTATGCGTACTTAAGGGGAGAAAGTCTAATCGTGATTATTATGGTATTATGCATCAAAAGCTTGCGATTATTGATGATAAGGTTTTAATTTTAGGGTCTGCTAATTGGAGTAAAAGCGCATTTCAAAATAACTATGAAGTGCTAATGATTTCTCATAATCAGTTAAATATCAAGAAGGCACTTGAATACTTTAGTCTGATGAAAAAAGAGTGTATTAAATATTAGATAAATATTTAGTTGATGGTGGACCCTGTAGGATTTGAACCTACGACCAATCGGTTATGAGCCGAGTGCTCTGACCAGCTGAGCTAAGGGTCCTCGTTTCTTAAGGTGCTTTATAGGGTTTGAATTATACTCAAAATCAAACTTAAAGGCAAGAAGATTTTCAAGGATACCAAAAAGAATTATAAAGGTTATAAAACTACTACCACCATAGCTTAAGAGAGGAAGGGGGATACCAACAATGGGTGCAAGATTAAGCGTCATAGCGATATTAACACTCATATAGACAAAAAGCAAAATAGCAATACCACTTGCTACTACTTGTAAATAATAATCGCGCCTATCTAAAAGACAGAAACTTAAAATATGTAAAATCAAAACAATATATAAGCCAAAAAGTACAGCTGCTCCTAAAAATCCAAATCTTTCTACATAGTAAGAGAAAATAATATCAGTAATAGGGATGGGGAGGAAGCCGAGTTTGGTTTGGCTAATATTTTGCTTATCTTTACCAAGCCATCCAGCAGAGCCTATAGCAATGAGAGACTGCTGTACTTGATGGCTAGGTGTAGTAGCTATGAAATCTTGCACGCGTTTGGCTTGATATTCCCAACGCGTAAGAATATTAGTAGAAAAAATAATAGGAGCTAAGATAACAAAAAGTCCTAGACACCAAAGCACAATTTTTCTTTTAATGCCAATAACAAATAAAATACCATAACCCATCAAAAACATAACAATAGCACTACCAAGATCTGGCTGCTTTGCTACTAAAAATACAGGCAGCATAATATAAAAGCTAAAAACTAATAAATCTTTTAACCCATACCCACCTTTATCAGGTGGATTATGATAGATAAGATTAGCCAGCATTAAAATTAGTGTAATTTTCATAGGCTCACTAGGCTGGAAACTCATGCCAGTACCAGGAATAATAATCCAGCGTTGCGCTCCCAATCTTACAGCTCCATAGAAATCTATAATAAGTAAAAGCAAGATAAAAATCCAATAAAACACTGTAATGGCACGACTAAGTTTTCTAAATGGTATTAAGAAAAATGTAAAAAAAAGTCCAATACCAATGCAAATATAAATAAGTTGACGAAGTCCCTTATCAGGGTCATAATCATTAACAAGGAAAAAAGAAATAATAATAATAGGCAATACCAATCCTGGCAGCAAAAAATCAAAATGTGTTAAAATGCGGCGATCAATCATCATTTCAAGACCTATTTTAGGATATTCTAATTTAGATAATTTTAGCAGATTTGGGTTATTATGAGTGATAATAAGACTTTACCTGATTTTTTTACTTCCAAGACTTTTGTAGTTAACTTAAAAGGAATCCATTTTATACGTTTAGATGTGTATTTATCAGATATTTTAAATACATCGCGTTCTCAAGTAGAAGCTTTGATAAAAAGGGGTAGAGTATTTCATAATAATAAGTTAATTAAAAAAGGTGGATTGAGGGTAGAGAATAATGATGTTATTAGTATTCTAACATTAGAAGAAAAACCAAAAGAGCAATATAGACAAGTAGACTTTGATATAGAGATTTTATATGAGGATGATGATATTTTAATTCTTAATAAGCCGCCAAATTTAATAATTCATGATGCTCCCAGTCATAAGGAAGTAACATTAGTAGATTGGCTCAAAAGCAAAGGTTTTTGTCTTTCTACTTTAAGTGGAGAGGATCGTTATGGCATTGTGCATAGACTGGATAAGGATACGAGTGGAATTATTGCTATAGCTAAGAGTAATTTTGCCCATAAGGAATTATCCGATCAGCTTAAAGATCGTAGTATGGGGCGTTATTATTTGGCTATTATTGAGGGAAGATTGAAACAGGATATTATTGTGGAGTGCCATCTTGGACGGAATCCTAAAAATCGCTTAAAAATGAGTAAGCTTGATGTGAGAAAATATCCTAGTGCACGCTATGCAAAAACTCTTTTTATTCCTCTTTTAGATTCTAAGATAGAAATAAAACAAGAATCTTTGCAACTTATCGGAGCTCAGCTTTTTACAGGTCGTACTCATCAGATTAGAGCTCATTTAGAGTCTATTTCTCGTCATATTGTCGGTGATCCTATTTATGGATATTGTAAAAATACTTCTAATATCCCTAGACGCATTATGCTTCATTCTTTTATTTTATATCTTATCCATCCAAAAACAAAAAAGCCTTTGCTTTTCAAAGCCCCTATTTTTAATGATATGTTAGAATATATGCAACAAAATTTTAATAAGGAATATATTGATGTCTTATTGGATAAAGACCCGCATACTTTTCTTGCTTTCTAATCTTTTTGCCTTGTGGATACTGCAGGGTTGCGGAATCTTTAGCGATGAACTTACTAAGCGTAAACCAGATTCATCACTTCCAGAGATTTACAAGGCGCGTACACTCATAGATGTGGCTAGTGTCGGGTTTGAATGGAGTGCACCAAAGAATCTAGAGGGGGTTGAGGGGTATGCAATCGCAATAAAAGATGAAAAAAATAAGCTCAAAGCCTTATCTGTGATAAAAAATCCCTATGCTACACATGCTTATGTATCTGGACTTACTCCTCAAGCGCGTTATGATTTTTACCTTATTGTGCTTGGAAAAAATAAAAACATTGCCTCAAGATATAAACTTATTAGGGTAACAACTTCATACATAGATCCGGTAGAACATGTTTTTACTACAGGTGGTTTACCAAAAGAGATGAAGATTTTTTGGACACCTCATCCTAATCCATCCATAAAACGATACCTTGTACAGCGTGAAGAGAATGGAAAATTTGTTAATATCGGTAATGTTCCACATAGACTTTTAGTTGAATTTTTTGATAAGAATTTAGAGGATGGTAAAAAATATACTTATCGCATTATCGCAGAAAGTTTTGAGGGTAGACAGTCTATACCAAGTGAAAAAGTTACAGGTCAAACACGAGAAAAGCCTGATATGTTGCAGAATATCCAAGCAAGTAAAGATCAGCCAAAAAGTATCGTGATTACATGGGATAAACCTGTAAATCCAAAATATCCTATTACATCTTATGGAATTTTTGCTTCTGATAAGCCAACTTCTGATTTTAAACGCATTGGTACGAGTGCTAATAACTTTTTTAAAGAAACCGGGCTTGATAGTAATCAAATCCGATATTATAAGGTAGTAGCCATTGATCAAGATGGGATTATAGGGGATTTGAATATATCAGCTGTTGCAGGGCAATCACTTTCTTTGCCACCCACACCAAAACTTACACTTTCTGCTGTGCGTAAAAATGCGGCGGTATTGAAGTGGGAAGTAAGTGATGCATCGCGTGTAGAATCTTATAAGGTTTGTCGTAGCGAGAAGGGAAGCAAAAAAACAAGGATTTGTTTTGAGAATATTACTAAGCCATTTTTTATAGATCGTGAAATGGATGAGAAGATTTTATATTACTATGAGGTTTATAGCATTGACCAGTATGGACTAGAATCAAATCCTACCCCTATTACTGAACTGGAGCGCTAATGCCCCATTTTATTGCTAAGAGTCATCAGATAAGCTTTCCATTTTCAAAAGATGGCTTAAGTTTTAAAGAAGAGTTTTTTAGTTTGTGTAGTAAGGAAAGTTTAATCTTAGTGCAGGGAGAAAACACAGAGTTTTTAATTAGAAAGGCACCTCATCTTAAGGGATGGTTATTTAAATCAGAAAAAATTATGCGTCCTAATTCTACTGGTATACTTAAAAATGCTTTGAGTATTTTGGCAGATCATTGTGAAGTATTAAGCGATAATTTGACTATAACTTCTAGGCGTCAAAAAATACAAAGTCGTTATATGCTAGAGGGAGATAATCTGTTATTAGAGTTACAAAAAAATAGAGAATGGATATTAGAGATCGGATTTGGCTCTGGACGACATCTTTTAAATTTGGCTAAAAATTCACCACAGCAATATTTTTTAGGCATTGAAATTCATATGCCATCTTTAGAGCAAGTACAAAATCAGATTGAGCTCTTAGGATTAAAAAATCTGTTTTTAACAAGGCTTGATGCAAGAATCTTGCTTAATTTTTTACCATCTAACTCTCTTCAGAGAATTTATCTTCACTTTCCTGTTCCATGGAATAAGAAACCTCATCGTCGTGTTTTAACTAAAGCTTTTTTAACTGAAGCAATGCGTGCTTTAAAGAAGGATTCTTATTTGCATTTGCGTACAGATGATAAAGAATATTTCTCTGATGCTTTAAAGTTGGCTATAGATAGTCAAGCCAGCAAGATTAATGTAAGAAAAAATAGTGATTTTTCTGTTATAAGTAAATATGAAGCAAGATGGAAAAAACAAGACAAAGATATTTATGATATTGAATTTTATAGTCTTTTTGAAAGTGATAAACTAGATTTAACATATGATTTTTCTTTGCCATTTGTTGAATGTATACCTCAAAATTTAGTAGGTAAAAAAGTTTTAGGTAAAGATTTTTTCCTACATATTCATCGTTGTTATAAAGCCAAAGATAGTATAATATTATCAATAAGTTTTGGTGATTTTAATTGGCCAAATTCAAGATATCTTTGGATAGATTTTAAAAAGTGTAGCATACATTTTTTAGGTGCGCCTATTTTACCTATTTTTGCCAATATTCAAGCTCATCAGGCTTTAATCCAATTGCTAGGAGCATAGTTTATGAAAGCAAGTGATACAAAGACTATTGTTAAAGCCAATAATCTAGAGTTGGGTTATAATGATGAGGTGATTATTAAAGGTGCTAGTTTTAATATCAAGCAGAAAGATTTTGTATTCATATCTGGTGCTAGTGGAAGTGGTAAAAGTACGCTTTTGCGTTCTATGTATGGGGATTTAAATATCATGTCAGGTGAACTTATGGTGTGTGATATTTCTATCCATCAAGCCAAAAAGTCTCATATAAGTTCCTTGCGTAAAGAAATGGGCATTGTATTTCAAGACTATAAATTAATAGAAGAATGGAATATTGCTCGCAATATTATGTTGCCTATGGTGATTAATAAATACTCTAAAACTTTTTATCAAGATCAAGTAAAAAAGCTTTTATCTCATATTAATCTTTTGCACAAGGCTAGTCGCTACCCTTTAGAGCTTAGTGGAGGAGAGCAGCAACGTGTGGCTATGGCTAGGGCTATAGCTCATCATCCTAAAATTATTTTAGCTGATGAACCTACAGGGAATCTAGATGATTATTCTAGTGATTTGATATGGAGTTTATTAAAAAGTGCTAATCAGCAGTTGGGTATTACAATTATAGTGGTTACTCATAGAATTCCAGAAAGACTTAATATAGCACATCGTAAGTTAAATATTCAAGATGGAGAAGTTTATGAATATGCTTAAGCGTCATTTAGCCTTAATTATTCCATTACTTGCTTTGCTTTTTAGTTTACAGAGTATTTTACTTATTAATCGTGCTATCCAGTCTAGAGAAGATAAATTATTGCAAAGTTATTCTATTTTGATTGCATCGCATTTGGCATTATCGCTTGATAAATTAAGTGATATTAAAGATATTGCAAGTTTAAATAGTATTGATTCAGCTTTTTTATTACAAAGGTTTCAAGATTTTGGTAGTCAGGAGGATTTAAAGAGTATTCAAAAAGAGTTACCGCTATTTTATTCCTTAAAGCTCAAAAGTTACCCTTCTATCCATGATCTTGAGAGGATTGAGGATCAGCTTAAAAAAATTGATGGTGTTAGTAGGGTAGAGACTTTTTCTAAAACACAAAATCAAGTGTATAAACTATTGTATTTTACAAAAGGAAATGTCTTAATTTTTGCGACCTTACTTGGAATTTTTAGCCTCTTGCTAATGATGCGTCAGATTCAGGTATGGCGCTATCAGCATCAAAAACGTATGCAGATTATGGATTTACTTGGTGCTAGTTTTTGGTTAAAAAACTCTATTTTGTTTAAAGCGGCATTGATAGATTCAGTGATTGCCACTTGTTTGATTACATTAGGAAGTGTTTATATGGCATTTCATCATCATACTAAAGAAATTATGGAAGATTTAGGTATACGTCAAGAGGTTTTTTATTTTGGCAGCGATTTTTTCTTATTGCTTTTTGTAAGCGTGATTGTATCTTTATTTTCTGTATGTTTTGTTATTTTATTGCAGAGGAAGAGTTGAGTGAAAAGCTTACTCTTTATCCTATTTATCCCTATTTTTTTTCTAAGTGCTGATCAAAGTTTAAGCCAGATTGATGAGGATATTACTCTTTCGCGCCAAAAAATAAGGAAGAAAGAAGATGAAAAAAATCGCATTACTACAATGCTACAAAAATTGGGTAATGAGATTAACCAAAAAAATAATCAATTAAAGCGCTTAGATTCTGAAATTAGAGTTTTACAGGATTTAATCAATAATAATCAGGGTAAAAATCAGACACAAGAAAAAATGCTAAATCAATATCAAAAACTTCTTAAATCTCTCCAACAAAAAAGATATGAAATTAAGGATAAAATCACACAAATCCTTATTAATGATCTAGCTTTTGTTATGATTCTTAATAGTCAAAATCCAATATCACCAGATGATCTTATTTTGCAAGAATATTTCAAGTTGTTATCCCAGCACTCTCAAGAAAAATTGAAAATACTTACACAAGAAGAGAAGCTAATTAATCAAAAAATTACAGAAACCATGGAAGCTATTGCTATTTTAGATAGAGATATTACTTCTCAAACAAATCAAAAGAATTATTTACAAAATATGCAAAATATGCAAAAAAAATTGATAGCAAATTTGCAAAAAGACTTGCAAAAATATAATCAAAGGTTAAAACAAAATGATGCAGAGCGTAAGAGTTTGGATGAGATTTTAAAACGCCTTAATATTGTTAAGGCTAGTAAAGAAAAAGAGTTGCTAGAGCAACAGCGCAAGAAGGCTTTGCAGGAAAAAGAAGAAATGGCAAAAAAAGCTATTACACCATCAAGTATCCCAGCACAACCTATTAAGCCATCACCAATTGATGTTAAGCAGGTAGCAAATTCTTATCAACAGCTTTCTGTCGCTAAGTATAATGGAGCGCGCACAATCTCGCCTATTGAGAGCTATGAGATTGAGCAAAAATTTGGTACTTATTTTGACCCTGTATATAAACTTAAGGTTTTTAATGAATCTATTATTCTTGCATCTAAAACACCAAATGTACCTGTACGCAGTATTTTTGATGGTAAGATAGTTTATGCTAAGGAGGTACCAATTTTAAAAAAAGTTGTTATCATAGAAAATCAGAATGGTATTCATACTATTTATTCTCAATTAGATAAAATTGCTCCAACTATTAAGGTTGGTTTGTATGTTAAAAAGGGTTATGTTATCGGAAGGGTAGATCAAAAACTTAGTTTTGAAATTACACAAAAGGATAAGCATATTAATCCACTTGAAGTAATTGCTAAAAGTAAATAAAAGAATTTTTAATTTTGTCGATATAGAATAAAGGTCTAATTTTTCAAGGAGGAAAAAATGATAGATAGCATGAATGTTAGTGCAGGATTGCAAAAACAGCTAGTCGATATGGCCTCGAATGCTGGAAAACCCATAAATATTGTTAAGCAACAAGAATATGATGTAATCAAAAAAGCTAAGGACACAGAGCATCTCAAGCAAGAGTTACTTGAGACTAGTCGTGCACTAAATCAGGAAATGAAAAGAATTAATACTAATATTGATTTTAGCTACAATGATGATATTCAAGGGCTTGTTGTAACTGTCAAAGAAGGTGATGGTAATAAAATCATTCGTGAGATCCCATCAAAAGAAGCGATAGCACTAATGAAAAAAATGCATGATATTGTGGGGTTGATTTTTGATAAAAAAGGTTGATTAGAATATGGCAGTAGGTCAGCTAAGCTCCCTTGGTCTAGGGAGTGGTGTATTAAACTATGATGTGATTGACAAGCTCAAGAAGGCTGATGAGCGCATAATGATAGCGCCTGTTGAGCGCAAAATGAAAGAGAATATTGAGAAGCAAAAAGAGCTTGCTGAAGTTAGTGGTCTTGTAAATAACTTTAAAGCACCGGTTAATGTTTTGGCTGATTATTCTACTTATTTAGGTCGTTCTACAAGTGTTTCTGGAGATGCTATAAAAGCAAGTGTTTCTCCTGGTGTACCCATTCAAGATATTAAAATTGATGTTGAAAGTATTGCAAAAAATGATATTAATGAGGTAGGTATAAAGTTTGGGTCTCGTGAGGATACTTTTTCAGAAACAGATGTTAAGCTTACATTTTATACACATGGAAAATTTTATACCATTGATATTAAAGCAGGTATGACTCTAGAAGAAGTTGCTCAAGAGATTACTGATAAGACCGAAGGATCGGTAATGGGGATTATTATGAAGGTGGGTGGTGAGAAGCCCTATCAGTTAATGATAAATTCTAAGGGTACAGGTGAGGCAAATAGAATTTATTTTGGCTCTACTATTACTTCAGAACCAATCAAGGGGCTTAAAGAACTTGGAGATGGGGATTTTACATTGACTTTAAGAGATAAAAATGGACTTGATCAAACTATCTCCATTCCTCTTGATTCTAAAAAAGCAGACAATAAAAATAGCACAGAGACTCTTAAGGATGCAATTTATAAGACGCTTTCTGAAAATGAGGATTTTAAAGATTTATTGAATCAGCAAATTAATATTGGACTTTCAGAAGATCATAGAACTTTAATTATCAATGATCGTCGAGGCTATTCCATTGGCTTTAGTGGAAATAAAATTAATGAGCTTGGTCTTACTGATAAACAATCTAGGGCAGAGAATTTATTTCATAGTAATAAACCAATGCCAGAAGGGCACCTTAAGGGCAAGCTTATGATAGGAAGCGTGCCTTTAGATCTGGATAAAATGACTAAAGAGGGTAACTCTAGTGAAGATAATGCTAAAATTATCACAGAGGCTATAGAAAATATAGCTGGAGTTCATGCTAGTACCAATAAAGATGGAAAGATTAGCATCACTTCAGAAATTGGTGAAATAACTATTGAAGGTACAGATGCACAAGGCAAGACTTTGCTTGAAGGTCTTGGTATTAAGGGTGGATTATTTAAGGATTATTCTAGGATTGAACCACAGGTTTTTGCCTTTAAGAATCTACAACAAGCTAGTGATGCAGTAATTACTTATAATGGCGCTACCATTATTCGTCCTACTAATGAGATTAACGATATTGTTAAGGGTGTGAATATTACACTGCTCCATACTACAGAACCAGATAATCCTGTCACTATTTCTATCCAAAGAGATTTAGAAACAATCAAAGAGCAAATTAAAACTTTTGTAAAAACTTATAATGAACTTGTGCCAAAACTTGATGAGACTACGCGTTATGATCCAGAAACCAAAATAGCTGGGATTTTTAATGGAGTTAGTGATATTCGTACGATTCGATCAAGCTTAAATTCGCTTTTTGCACGTCCTATTCCATCTCAAGATGGTGCTAGATCTTATTCTTTGGTGGATTATGGTATGAGTTTGAATGAAAAAAGTTTCATGACTTTAAATGAGGCAGAATTATCAAGAATGCTAGATGAGAATCCTCAACGCGTTATTGATGTATTTTATGGCTATGATAAAAAAGATGTAACAGGTTCAGAGCAGCATATAGATGGTGTTTTTGTGCAGTTTAGTAAAGTATTAAAAAATTTGGTCGATGGTAGTAATGCTAAACTTAATGTTTTTCAGGATTCTCTTAGTCGTGATGCAAGAAATCTTGAAAAAGACAAAGCCCAAGCTTCAGAGCGTCTTAAAACTCGTTATGAGACAATGGCACAACGATTTGCAGCTTATGATGAGCAGATTGCTAAAGCAAATAATTCTTTTAATTCAGTACAAATGATGATAGATCAGGCTGCTGGTAATAATAAGAAAAAATAATTCAATAAAGGCAAGAATATGAAAATGGCAAATGCATATAATCTCTATCAACAGAACTCCGTGGCAATAGAGTCGCCAGCCAAGCTTATTGAAATGTTATATGAAGGGATTTTGAGATTCTGCGGACAGGCAACAAGGGCTATAGATACGGATGATATTGAAAATAAAATTTATTATATTAATCGTATTACTGATATTTTTACCGAGCTTTTAAGTATTTTAGATTATGATAAAGGTGGTGAGGTTGCTCTTTATCTTACAGGGTTATATACTCATCAGATTAAGTTGCTTACTCAAGCTAATGTCGAAAATAATGTAGAAAAAATCGGTATTGTTGTCAATGTAACCAGAGGGTTATTAGAAGCCTGGAAGGAAATTCATAGTCATGAATTGGCTCAATGAATTAAAAATTGCCATTTTAAATGGTGATACAGATAGAGCTTATCATCTTATTATTGATGTACCTCTTGAGAAATTTTCTAATTTAGATGATATGCTAGATGCTCAAGCTCTTATCTCACAAGGAATTGAATTGCTTGAAAAAGACAAACAAGAATATCAGCGTCAAATGTTGCAGATCAAATTAGCACAAAAGTTTTTAGAATCTCAATAAGTATTTTGTGAGGATAGAAAGTTATGGATGATTTTTTATTCTCTTGTAATCAAGATAAGTATATAATTAGTGCAGATGGCACACCAACTTTTTATAATCATAGTTTTAATGCTTGTTATCATAGTTTAAGGGATGGCGCACTCAAAGAAACATTGCATAAACATATTTATCCCCCTATGCATATTTGTAAAATGTTGGAAAAAGAGACTTTGTATATTCTGGATATATGTTTTGGACTAGGATATAATAGTTTTTGCACAGCCCTAGAATATTATAAGGCAGGTTTTTTGGGCAATATTCATATCATTTCTCCAGAGATTGATAAGGGAGTGCTTGATAAAATCTCGCTTTTTAAGGCTCATCCTTGGCAGGGCTTAGAGATAGGGCGTATATTAGAAGAGTTGAGAAAAGATTCTTGTAGTATGCTTTTAGATAATATAAAACTTGAAGTGATTTTTGATGATGCATTTAATGTTTTAAATACATTAAAGCAAAGAAATATACACTTTAATGTGATTTATCATGATGCATTTTCAAGGAGAAGTACACCTAGATTCTGGGATTTAGATTTTTTCTTAGATTTATATTCTTTGCTTTTAAATGATGGGGTGATGACAAGCTACTCGCTTTCAAAAGCCACAATCAATACAGCCATTAAAGCGGGATTTTTTGTCTATGTTTATAATAGTGGATTTTGTCAAAAGAGTGCTTTATTTTTAAAGTCAACTTTTAATGATAAAAATCTTATTCCTGCAAGCTAGTTAAGATTTATCTAATGCTTTTTTGGTTTTCACTCCAAGATCTTTTAGTTGTTTGAAACGTATTTGTAGATTCCCATTACCCCGTAGCAATCGATTAGCCATTTCATCTTTTGCTTTATTAACTTTTTCAAGGGCATTTTCCATACCCTTAAAACTTTCTATTACGCCTTCAAATTTATGATAGAATTTTTCTATTTCTTCAAAAGCGTGGGTTACATTTTCATTGCGTTTTGTGTTAAGCCAAGTAATAGAGATGGTTTTTAGAGCCATAAAAAGTGTGTGAGGAGTAGTAATATAAATTTTCTTATCAGTAGCATATTGATAAATTTTATTATCATTGCTTAGGGCTAGGTCTAGGATATTTTGATAAGGAAGAAAAAGTAGAGTAAATTCATAGCTATTTTTTAGCTCCGCATAAGGTTTATTTGCAAGCTCATTGATTCTGTTTTTTAGATTTTTGGCAATCTGTGCACAGATATTTTCATCAATCTCATTAAAATCAAAACTATCTGGTAGGCTAAACTTAGAATCTATGATAATGCTTTTATTGCGCTCTAAATAAATAATGGCATCAGGAATATAACGCATTCCATCAAGTTTTAGACTTTCTTGAAGTTTGTATTGTTCTCCTTCAATAAGTCCACTTTGTTCTAAAACATTTTTTAGTTGCAATTCCCCAAAATTTCCTCTTACTTTTTTATCACCTTTAAGGATTTGTGCTAACTTATCAGCATTTTCCCCGACACTTTGGGAATAGGAAAAAAGCGTTTTTATTTGTTGTTCTACTTTGATTTCATTTTGTATCAAGCGTTCAGAGTAGTTCTTAACTTGCTCCTTAATAGGTTTAAAAATCTCATCTAAAATTTTTCTAGAATCTTCATTGATACTCTGTTTATTTTGTGCCAAAATAAGAGCATTTTGTGTATTGTAGCTTTCCTTAAGTCGTGCTTCAAGAAGTTTTAGATTCTCATCTTGTGCAGATTTTAAGGTTTTAAGTTGAGCGTTATATTCTTCTTTTAGGCGTATTCTTTCTTCTTCATCTCTTGTTTTTAAGGCTTCTAGTGTTTGAGTTTTGATGATTAGATCTTGATTTTCTTTTTGTAGTTTTTTTGCTAGATTTTTAAGTGAAGTTTGTTTTTTGAAACCATATATGATGATAAGGGCTAAAAAGATAGCCAATATACTCAATGGGATCAAAATGAGAAGCTCCCACCAAGTTGCAAAGCCATATATCGTGGCATAAGACTATCATAAGCCCCTTTAGTGCCAATTTGGAATGCAAGATCAAAGAAACCAAAGATATTAATGCCAGTAGTAAAAATAAAGCCATTATCTTGGCGAATATCTTTTGCTACACCTACGCGCATATCAAGATATCTCAAGTCAAATTTTAATCCAGCAGCCAGCATTTGACTTAATTGAGGCTCATCGCTAAAGCTTAGCATTTCATTAGGCAGTATATCTGCATCGAAAGCAAAAGTTATAAGTGGATTATTATAAGCAATCCCTAATCTATATTGAGGTTTAATGGTTAATTTAGTAGTATCAAAATCAAAAGATGGATAGTTAAGATTTTTAGCCACAAAGCCAAAGGTTAACCCTTGGAATTTTGGCAGATCAATCTCATAGCTAATCCCAAGATCAATACCAAAATTATTAGCACTTTTTGAGGGAATATTGGCTTTAAAATCAGAGACAATTTTATCAATATTGGTATCTTTGCCAATATCAACACGCTGCTGATAAAAGAGAGCATTAATATATTTTAGATTCACCCCAAGATTAAGATTTGAGTTTTCAAAAAAGAAGGTATAGGCATAAGTAAGTGGTACTTCTTGTAATAAAAGATTGGTTGTAGCCATATTGGCTAGTTGATTGTTATCAATAGCTGCAATGATAGAGTGTTTCTTGTAGTCATCTTCATTTGTTTTGGTCGGATTCCCATTAGCATCTACCTTGTAGTAGTCAGAATTGCTTTTAACAACTAGCTGCTTATTAGCAATATCTGAACTACCTGAAATATTGGCATAAAAAGAAGCAAAATAAGAGATAGCTAGTGAACCAAAACTACCGCGCATACTACCTGGGGCTATTTGCAGTGAAATACCATTTTGTGAGGTGATGGCTAGATGGTTTTGAGAAAATATATCTCCTAGATTTTTGATATCTTTATAAAGAGCTTCTACTTTTTGTTTATCAGCTGTAGCATTAGTGCCGCCAGTGCCTCCGCCGCCAGCACCAGCACTTTGGACTAAAGAGTTAGCATTGCTTATCATCGATTTAAAGTCAAATTGTGTTAGCCTATCGATGTTACGTTGAGAATAGCGAGCCCCGAGTGTATACCCAAAGCGAATCTTGCTATCAATGCTGATTAAAGATGGGTTATAGTAAGCGCCAAAAGCAGAGCTTTGTAGAGCTACTCCAGCACCACCCATACCGATAGATGTATTTCCCATAGCACCAAAATCTAATGCATTCATCTGTGCTAAAGCACCCAAAAATATAAGATGATATTTTGAGATTTTTTTCATTTTCACCTACTTTTAGTGGCTATTATTTTGCCACCAGTACAGAGATTGGAGAGGCATTGACAAAGGAGTTTTGATGTGAAGTAAAAATACGATGCAAAATCCCTTGTTCACTAGATCCAATAACAAGCAGATCATAGCCATTGGCAATCTCTAATACTATATCAATAGGGTTGCCACTTTTAAGCAAAGTTTCAACTTTAAACCCTATAGCCCGCTTATCTTCTTTAAAAATTTCTTTAAAATTGTTTAAGATTTTTTTAGATTCTTCAAATTCATTTTTTTCAATAACTTCGTAATCTATAAGTCCGCTTTCTGCATGTAGGATCGTTTCTGGAGTAACATGCAGAAGTGTAAGAGCAAGTTTTTGGCTTTCAAAGAGAGAAAGTAGAGAGTGTGCTGCACGAGTGCATTCATCAGTATCATTAACAGCAAAAAGTAGCTTTTTCATCTCAACTCCTTAACTAATGAGAGTCTTTCTAATTGTATCATATTTTATGCATTGATAAAATTAGATTCCTTGCAAAGACTATAATCAAATCTAAGCACTAAAATATCGGTATTTTCTGGTAAATCTTGTATATTTTCATCAAAAATAGCCATTGCATTACATTGAGCCATATGACTAATGGCATTAGGATTTATCTTGCCATTGTTGTATGGAGTGAAGCCAGATGTATTAAGATTACCAAGAATTATGTTTGTGCGACCTGGAGCTAGTTTGATTGAAGAGGTTAGAGTAGTTTTAATTGCATTTGGGTAAAAGCTAGAAGTGTTTTTAAGAGCATAGATAGCAGGGATTATTAAGCTTAAAAGCACACTAAGTGCACTAATAGGATTGCCTGGCAAGCAGAAAATATAACAAGCATTAAGTTGACTTATAAGCAGAGGTTTGCCAGGTTTAAGATTAACTTTTTTGCAAAATATTTGTGCTTTGTTTTTTTCTAAAATTGAGTTAAATAAATCCTTATCCCCAATACTAGCCCCACCAGTAGTAATGATAATATCATAATTTTTACTGATTTTTAGCACCCTGTCTTCCAGACTGCCATCATCGCTTAAAACACCTAGATAATCACAATCAATTCTATGTGTTTTTAAAGCATTAAAAAGACTGGAGGCGTTGCAATCATAGATTTGATATTTTTCAGCTGTTTCTCCTGGTTGTTTTAACTCATCACCACTGCTAAAAAGTGCAATTTTTAAATCCCTATAAGTATTTACCTCTCCTAGTCCTTGTGCTGCCAAAAGACCAATAAGTCCAAAATCAAGTAAATCACCTTTTTTGGCTATGAGGCTTAAGGGTTTAATCTCTTCGCCTTCATAGCGTATATTATCTCCTTTTTTTGGAGGTATGCTAAGAGTTAAGAGTGCATTTTTTTCATCAAAATTTGCTTTTTCAAAGGGTATAACACAATCTATATCTTTTGGTATCATCGCTCCTGTCATAATTCGCACTGCTTGATTTTTTTGCAAGATGACTTGTGAGCTATCCTCTCCTGCATAAATATTTTTTATTACTTTTAGACTATGTGGATAATCTTTTGTATTAAAGCCAAAACCATCCATAGCAGAATGACTAAAGGCTGGCATAGCACGAGTAGCTAGAATATCTGCACATAAGACTTTATTATGGCTATGCATAATAGGTATTGTTTCTTTAGATAGGGATAGTTTGTTAAGACTGGTGATGCATTCAAGAGCCTGTTTGAAACTTAACATATAACTCCTTTTTAGCCAAAAATTTGAAGTAAGAACTCAAAACCAATTTTTAAATCCTTCTCAAAAACATTCATAATAGAAGGAATAATAATGATAATAGCTGTAAAAGCTAATGCAATTTTTACTGGAAACCCAATAGCAAAAAGATTAAATTGAGGATGGGTTTTCATAATCATACCAAAGATAATATCTGTTAATAAAATCATTCCTAAAATCGGGAATGCCATTGCAAAGCCAATGCTAAAAAGATTAGCAAAGTTTTTGATGATAGATTCTAATAGATTTGTATTTGGAGTAAATTGACCAAGTGGTATAGCCTCAAGAGATTGAGCAATGAAGTTAAAAATAATATGATGAAAATTTAACTCTAATGCAAAAAGTAGGGCTAACATTGCTAATACTTGCCCAACAATAGGTTTTTGCGATCCAGTGGCTGGATCATAGGCACTAGCCATTGTTAGTCCCATTGCAAAGCTGATGCTATCCCCAGCAAATGCAAGTGTAGAAAAAATAATTTGTAATGCTAGTGAGGCTAAAAAACCAAACATAAGCTCCATAATCATGGCTATTAAAAAGTCTGATAGTCCTAGAGCTAGAGGCTGGCTAGGAAGGATGGAAAAAAATAATATGCTCATAAAAAAAGCCAATGCACCTCTTAGACTTACTGGTATGAGGTTAGAATCAAAAAATGGAAAAAAGGCAAATATACCACCAAAGCGTAATAAGAGTAGTAAAAAGGCTTGAGTATGACTTTCTGTAAGTAAGGATAAAAATTCCATTTATAAATCCAAATTAGACGAAGTTGCGAAAGATAGCCCCAATATCAACATCACCAATGACTTTTTGAGCGCATCTAGCTAGGATTTTATCAGCTCCATCGGTTAGCTCTTTAGAGGTGATACCATGGGCAATAGAGATTTTTGCTTCTAAAAATGCACTCAAGAGATCACAAATTTTTAAAAACTCACCATAAATAGGGTTAAACTCATCTTTATTAAATTTACCTAAAAGCTCATCCACGCTAGCTTGATGTACAAAATCTTCTATTTTATATCGATTAGTGAATTCATTTTGTGTAAAGTATCTTATATCTGTATTGATATTTTCTGGAAGATGCGCAAGAATTTTTTGTGCCACGACACGTTCTTCTAGTTCTTTGATTTGAGAATCAAGACCACTTACTCCTTGTTTAATTGGTGAGATGATATCGCGTGTAAGCACTTCAGGTAAGTCGTGAAAGAGACCACAAAGAAAGTGATTGATTCTCATTTGAGGGCATAAAGGTAGCTCATAGCTAAGCAAATAGGCACAAATAGCCACAATGAGTGTATGCCCTAGCACTGAAGTAGGGGGGATTCGCGGGGTTTGGCTCCAGCGCTTTTGGAATCTTAGTTGTCCAAAAAGTGTGATTAGCTCTTTGATATGACTAAAAAGTATAATTTTTTGCATCCCATTTAAATGATAGTGATTTTCTACTTCTTTATCAATGATACTTTTGATATTTTGCACATCATACATATAGGGATTAAAATGATAAATGATATCAAACTCCCATTTGCTAGCATAAAAGTGTGCCGCCTTTAGGATTTGAGATTCTATATCATTAGAAATTCCTTGTAGGTATTTTTCCATTCTAGGGAAAAATGGATATTCACAAAGATCTTCCTCACATTCTTTAATTACAAAATGTGCCAGCTCTTTTTTATGATGTTTTTGTAGTTCATAATAAACCGGTGGCTTTATATCTGTAAGCACCACGCGAGAGAAAAATTCAAATAAAAAATATTCAATTAATCTCTCCCAATTAATTTCTGTGTTTTCATTCTCTTCAAATTTAGCCAAAAGGTAGGCAATAATCATTTTATGAGCCTGTTTATCTAGCTCCACAAATTCAATCGGCGTAGCCTGATCATTCCATCTGCGGATAGAAGCTGCGATAAAAAGCTTACGTAAAAGAGAATTTTTTATCCTTGGTTGCTTATTCATTTTATGCCTGCATAATCTCAAGAGCTTTGAGAAATTTCAGATTTTCTAGTTGTATACCTGTAAGCATATTTTTTAGGGTTATGGTATGGTTTTTGAATTCTTCCTCACCAATGATGATAGCAAACTCATGTCCTTTATTATTCGCATAGGCAAATTGCTTTTTTAGTTTTACAGATTCTGGATAAACTTCAGTGTTTATCTTACTTGTGCGGAAAGATTCAGCAAGTTTATAGCCAAGAGGTAGATAAGCAGAATTTGTAGTAATGATTAATGCTTTGGCTGTAGTGGATTTTTTGTCTAATAATCCTAAGTCTTCTAGTCCTGCTAATAGTCTATCTAGTCCAATACTAGCTCCTACACCACTCATAGGCTCCTTAAGAAAGGTTTGAGTAAGATTGTCATATCGTCCTCCAGAGCATATGCTACCAAGATTTTTAAGTCGATTTAAGATTGTTTCATAGACGATACCAGTATAGTATCCAAGCCCTCTAGCTATAGAGAAATTAATACGATATGCGCTTTTGTCAATCTCAAGATTATCTAAAAGACTAAACATAGCTTCTAAATCTTCTATCCCTTTTTTAAGCTCATCATTCCAGGTTTTCATATGATTAATTTTGGTAAAAAACTCTTCAGCACTTTGGACTTGCTTAATGCTTGTAGTTTCTAATAATCCCATAATTTTTTTATCACTTAATTTAAGCGTGTTTTTTAGTTCAGTGCTTACCCCATCAATACCGATTTTATCAATTTTATCAATGATTCTTAATGTGGTTTGAATATCGCTTTGATTTGTAATGCCAAAATAATGGCAGATTCCATTAAGGATACTTCTATGATTAAGCCAGATAGTAAAGTCTTCTAATCCAAGTCTTAATAAAGAGGCATAAATAACTTGCACAATCTCTGCATCACAGGCAATACTATTGCTGCCAATAAAATCAAAATCACATTGTGTAAACTCTCTATATCTACCTTTTTGAGCTCTCTCTCCGCGGAATACATTCCCTATCACATAGCGTTTAAATGGCAAGGAAAGTTCATTTTTATATTGTGAGATAAAGCGTGCTAAAGGCACGGTTTGATCAAATCTCAAAGCCACATCCCTACCACCATGATCTTTAAATCTATATAGCTCTTTTTGGATTTCCTCGCTTCCTTGCTTGATCAAAATATCTGCATACTCTAAATGAGGAGTTTCAATGGGTACAAAACCAAAGCTTTCAAATACAAGGGTTAGTTTTTTTAATAAACGTTCCTTTGAAATTGCCTCATTAGGCAATCTATCTCTAAAGCCACTAAGAGTGCGTGGTGTTACTAGCATACAATCTCCCATTTTCAGAGTTTTAGATAATTTTACCCACTTTTAGGTAAAATTGATTAATTTAAACTTTGTAAGGATAAGGGTTTTTGAGAATTTTAATAAGATTACCCAATTGGCTTGGGGATGGCGTGATGTTTTCGCCAAGTTTTGAAGCCCTAAAGAGACGATTTAGTAGTGCAGATTTTGTGCTTGTGGGAAGTAGGGCTACTTGTGAGCTTTTTGAAAAAGACAAACGTGTGTGTGCTGTGGTTATTGATGAGAGTAAAAAGGGCTTTTTTAGGTTATTTAAGACTTTTAGCTTGGCTAGGGATTTATTCCATCAATTTGGTCCATTTGATATAGCTATTAGTTTTACTAATCATTTTTATTCAGCTTTTTTACTATTTTGCACAAGAGCACACAAGCGTATTGGATATGAAGGATTTTTACGAGTTTTTTTATTAAATCATCGTGTAAAAAAGCAGAGTTTTTCTCATCAGGTTTTAAGTTATGGGAATCTACTTTCAGTCTTAGGTATTAGCTTGAGAGATTTAAAAGGGCTTTCTTTGAGTTTTAAAAAAAGATCTGGCAATGATGCAAAAATGGGGCGTATAGGCATATCTAGCGGAGCAGCTTTTGGATCATCTAAGATGTGGCCATTAGAGTATTTTGCTAGCGTTGGAGCATATTTTTTAAAGTCGGGTTATGAAGTGGTGCTTTTTGGTTTTGCAAAAGAGGCGAGTAATAATGCCAAAATAACAAGTCTTATAGAGCAGAAGCTGGGCTTTGTAAATCATAATTTAAAAGATTTGAGTAATCAAACTGATATTGCTAGATTATGTAACGAGATAGCTAAGCTAGATGTATTTTTAAGCAATGATAGTGGTCCTATGCATATAGCAGCAGCACTTCAAACGCCACTTGTGGCACTTTTTGGTCCTACTCATCCTACCTATTGTTTACCCTATGGAGTTAAAGAGGATAGAGCAGTTATTATAAATCAGTTTTTATCTTGTTCACCTTGTCAAAAGCGAGTTTGCCCTCTAGGACATCATGAGTGTATGCGATCTATAAAACCAGAAATCGTGATAGAATCTATCCAGAAACTTTTATGGGGAAAAAATGCAAATCAAGCTTAATGACTGCAGTATGCTTTTAAAATACAATCTTATTAATCAGATAGTAACTCCACGTCCTATAGCATGGATTAGCACGGTAAGTGAAGATGGAGTGATAAATATCGCTCCATATGATTTTTTTGCTCCATTAAGCAGTGATCCTATGGTTTTTGCGGTTAGTTTTTTTAGCAAAAGTGATGGTAGTCTTAAAGATACATTTACCAATATTGTCAAAACCAAGAGAGCTAGTATTTGCTTATGTGATCTTTCTGTGCTCAAGGCTATGCATAAAAGTGCACAAGAGTTGGATTCTAAACAAAGTGAAGCAGCTTATTTTGATATTGCTATGGAGGTTGTAATACAGGATTATCCACCAGTGCCAAAGGAAATTAAAGCAGCTTTTATGTGCGAGTACTACGATTTACTGCCAATCGGTCAGATCAATAAAGTTTTGTTATTAGAAGCTAAGGAGTGTTTTATACAAGATTCTATTTATAAATCAAACCTAGATTTTAATTTCAAAGCTATAGCACGTGTAGGTAGCAATTATCTCATAGGAACCAATTTTATCTCTCAAAATGAGCTTTCCTAACCCCCTCTCCTACCATCATTGCTCGCTACATAAATATAAGGAAATCCAA
>JXTW01000011.1:0-10085 GCA_004368235.1 Helicobacter anseris
AACCACAGAATCTAAACATCTTTTTATATATTTTTCTACATTATAAACAGGAATGATGATAGAGAAAAAGGGTGAGGACATAGAGTTCCTTGAAAAATATTAGTGTGATTTTAGCATATTTGCTTTGGTGCCATAGTTGTATATGTGAGAATCTAGGATCTTTAGAGCTTTTTTTAGTCTTTCTGGATTTAGGTAGGTGTTTTCATATTGCGGATGAGGGGAAAGGTCTTTGGTTTCCCCGACAAGGTAAAAATAATGACATTTCTTTATGAGAGCTTTACTTTGAGGACTAGCATCAAAATAGAAGCTTGAAAAAATTTCAAATATAAAGGTTTTTGGCTGCATAAAAAGTACATTATCAAGCCCAGATCCATGCAAAGAAGCAAGACATAGTGTTTGTGAGAAAATATCTATCTGCTTACTTAGAGGCAGAGAATCTGGTAGAATGATTTCAAAGCCAAATTCTTTAAATATTTCTTCTACCTCTTTTGCATTGCTAAAATTTCTATTAGAATGTTCTGGTCGTTTAAGAAAAATTTTTTTGGTCGGACTATTAGCTTTTTGATGAGTATATAGAGTATTAAGAAAATCAAAATAATAGATATGTCTATAATGGAGTATGCCTCTATACTCTACTATCTCATAATCAGTAAAGAGCGTAGGCAGGATGAGATTGCTAGCTTGTAGGCAGAGGTTTTGCTCTGAAGGTATGATTTTATTCTCAATGCCAAAAATTTTGGCTAATTCTACTTGAAAGGAAAGTTTTTGCGGGAATATAAAATAATCAATTTTTATTTGGTTTTGTGCCATAAAGGTGAGTATTTGATAAAGTCCAATAGCAAGATCTGAAATAGCATGCCCATAGCAGTTTTGTATATCAGGTCGTGTAATAAGGGCTATATTACCTTGAATTTTTTTAGATTGAAGGAGTTTTATCCTAGCTTTTATCTGCTTAGCTAGAGCAATAAATTTTTCAAGATATAATCTTAGCTTATACCCCCCCCCCCTGTGTGTTTAAGGGTATTATTTGAGGTAAGAGTGGATGGGTGCGATAGCTTGTTTGTTCTATTAGGATTTTTTTACTTTTGCTAAAGGCTATTTCGTGATTACTAAAACAAAAGCCACCCGGTAATACATGTACGCTAAAAGCTTGAGTTTCATATTCATAGGGTCTAAAAAATTTATGATGATTGCCAAAAATATCAGTGAGATGAAAATTGCTATCTCCCCCGTTATACTGTACTTTAGTTGATGGGAATATTACCTGTGAGCAAGTAATCTCATTGTTTTTAATCGCTTCTTTGATAGTTGTGGTTTTAAATAGCATTAAAGCTCCTTAGATTCTAGCTATCCACGTAGGAATGTGAATCTGCTCATCACCTAGTGCAGTATCTTCACCATGACCAGGATGGATAGGGGTATTTTTATCTAACTCTAGTTTGCTAAAGCGTAAAAGGGAAGCTTTCATAAGCTCTGCATCCGAATAAGGAAAGTCATAACGTCCTATACTTCGTTTAAAGATAAAATCCCCACTAAAAATATGCCCTTCTACCTCGATAATGCTACAACCGGGTGTATGACCTGGTAGATGATAAAAGCTAAATTTTTTGCCTTCAAGTGAAATATCACAAATCCCACTATCATTAAAAATAAGATGATCTGGTTTGCATGGCACTAAGCCTGTATTAAAGCAATCACTCTCTAGCATAAAGGCATCATCTTTTGGGCAATATATTGGTAGGTTAGGGAATATGTCCTTTAATCTAGCCAAATCAAAAATATGATCATAATGCCCATGTGTAATAAGGATTGCTACAGGGTTTTGACATTCTTGTTCTATCCATTTGCTAGCACCCATTCCAGGATCAATAATCCATTCTTTTGAATTGTCTTTTAAGATATAACAATTGGTTCTGTAAGGTCCAAAGGCTTGTTTTAATATTTTCATAAGAAACTCTTTTAATTAAAGTCTTAAAATTGTAGCCTATAAAGCTTAATTTTTTCTTTTTTAATGTAGAATGTGCGCCAAGTAAAATTTAGAGGTATAAATATGGTAGATTTAGAAAAATCCCATGATAAATTATTAAATACATATGCACGCAAATGGATAGAATTTGATTATGGCAAAGGGGCAAGACTTTTTGATATAGAGGGTAGAGATTATATTGATTTTGGTAGTGGGATAGGGGTAAACTCTTTAGGTTATGGACATCAAAAGTATGTGCAAATCTTATCAGATCAGATCTCTAAGCTAACACATTTATCTAATGTTTATGCTAACTCTATTCAGGCAGAATTAGCTGCCAGATTAGTTTTATTAATGGGTGATGGCGCTGTATTTTTTAGTAATTCTGGTGCAGAAGCAAATGAATGTGCTATTAAAATTGCACGTAAATATGGTCAGAGAAAATCTAGGGATTGCTATGAAATTATCACATTAAAATCAAGCTTTCATGGACGTACGATAGCCACCTTAAAAGCCACAGGTCAAGAAAAATATCATGAGTATTTCTATCCTTTTCCAGATGGATTTAATATGGCTAAAGATATTAAGAGTATTTATCATCTGATAAATACTAAAACTTGTGCTGTTATGTTGGAACTTATTCAAGGTGAAGGGGGTGTAAGGGCATTTGATAAAAAAGAGATACAAGACTTAGCGCAGATGCTCAAAAAAGAAGGAATTTTACTTATTGTAGATGAGATACAAAGTGGCGTATATCGTAGCGGGAAGTTTTTGGCTTCTGATGTGTATGAAATAAAACCAGATATTATTAGCTTGGCTAAGGGGCTTGGTGGAGGTATACCTATAGGAGCTACTTTTACAAGAATAAAAGATATTTTTGTCCCCGGTGATCATGGTAGCACTTTTGGGGGAAATTTTCTTTCTATGCGTGCTGGACTTTGTGTACTTGAATGTTTGGAAGAGTGGGAGAGGAGTGGAGGATTAGAGAGATTGTCTCAAACTTTTTTGCAAAAATTACAAGCTATTGCTAAAAAATATAACTCGAAGTTTGATGCTGTGAGTGGACTTGGCTTAATGCTTGGCTTAGTATGCAAAGATCCTAACTTGCAAGAAAAGATAGTAGACAAAGCACTTGAACAAAGACTTTTGATTTTAAAAGCAGGGAAGAATGTAGTGAGATTTTTACCACCATTGTTATTAAGCAATGAAGAGATGCAAGAGGGTTTTGATCGCTTAGATAGAGCTCTTAGCTTGCTTTAAAAGATGATCATATAAGGCACGATATAGTCTTGTTTCTTGATGGAGTATAGTTCTTTTATCTTTATAGTCTGGGCAAAACTTAGAGACTAGATTCCAGAATCTAGTTGAGTGGTTTTTGTGTTTGATGTGAGCAAGTTCGTGAATAATTACATAATCAAGCAAATCAAATGACGCAAAATATAAAAGAAGTGAAAAACTAAGTTTATTATCATAACTGCAGCTGCCTAGCACGGATCTATTGAGGCGTATTGATATTTTTTTTGGATACAACTCCATAAGCTCGGAGAAGTAAGAAATTCGTAGCTGTAGTGTTTCTAATAATATCTTTTTTAAGAAGGTATTGGTTTTTAGATCTATACCCTCTAGGCTTTTCCATTTGCCAAACTGGAGAATCTGATTTGGGTGAGCATCCAGGATGTTTTGTATTTCAGCTTTGCTTTTTGATTGTTTTTTTAGTTGTTTTTGTATCCATTGCTCATTCTTATTAATAAAAGCTTGTATATAAGAGTCTGAAAATCCCTTACCAGCATAAATTAAAACATTAAGCTCTTCATCAACGCGTATGCGAATAGAGCGGGATTTTCTTGATTTGTTGATTTTAATAGAATTAGGTTGCATGTTTCTTTCTTGTGCTAGAATTACTAAGCAAAATTATACATAAAGGATGATGTGTGAAAGTATTACTTCTAGAAGATGTAAAAGGGCTTGGTAAAAAAGGCGATATTTGTGAAGTAAAAGATGGTTATGCTCAAAACTTTTTAATTGCTAAAAACAAGGCTAGGCATGCTACTAATGAGGTGATAAATCGCTATAGAGCCGAGCAGAGAAATTTAAAAGAAAAAGAAGCCCTAGAGTTGGCTGAAAAAAAACAACTTATTGAGAATCTAAGTCATATTACTTTAGAGATAGTTAAAAAAACGGGGGTAAATGATACGCTTTTTGGAGCAGTAACTAAGGAGGAAATAATAGAAGCCTTGAATGCTAAGCATCCTTATGGAATTAATAAAAAAGATATTGAGTTTAAAGAGACAATTAAGACTTTGGGTGAGCATGAAGTAGAAGTAAGGCTTGGTTCAGGGGTAAGTGGAATTTTAAAAGTACGTGTGATTGCACAATAATCTTGGGATCAGAATATGTTTAAAGCTACAACAATACTTGGATTTTGTGGAGAATATGAGGGTAAGCGTTATGCAATTATTGGTGGTGATGGTCAAGTAAGTTTTGGAAATTGTGTGCTAAAAAATAATGCCACAAAAATTAGAAAGCTTTATAATAATCAGATTCTAAGTGGATTTGCTGGGAGCACAGCTGATGCTTTTTGTCTATTTGATATGTTTGAGCATATTTTGGAAAATAAAAAAGGGGATTTAATTAAGGGGGTTTTGGAATTTTCTAAGCAATGGCGTCAGGATAAATATTTGCGGAAATTAGAAGCAATGATGATTGTTTTAGATAAGGAGCATATTTTCATTCTCTCTGGTACCGGAGATGTTGTAGAACCAGAAGATGGTAGATTGGCTGCTATTGGTAGCGGAGGAAACTATGCTATTGCCGCAGCTAGAGCATTGGATAGATTTGGTGCTATAGAACCTAAAAGTTTGGTAGAAGAATCTTTAAAGATAGCTGGCGAGCTATGCATTTATACAAATACAAATATCAAGATTTTGGAGCTTTAGGAATGAGTAAGATAAATATGACACCAAAAGAGATTGTAAAGTACTTAGATGAATATATTATTGGTCAAAAGGATGCTAAGAGGGCTATTGCTATTGCGCTACGCAATCGCTATCGTAGAATTCAACTAGATTTAAGTTTACAAGAAGAAATCACTCCTAAAAATATCTTGATGATAGGATCTACAGGAGTGGGTAAGACAGAGCTTGCGCGTAGGATGGCTAAGATGATGTCTTTGCCTTTTATTAAGGTAGAGGCTAGTAAATATACTGAAGTTGGGTTTGTAGGCAGGGATGTAGAATCAATGGTAAGAGATTTGGTTGCAGCTAGCCTTCATCTTGTAGAGAGTGAGTATAAGGAGCGTTCTAAGGAGGCTATTGATGCCTATATTATTGATAAGATTGCTAAAACTTTATTAGCACCTTTGCCAAGTCAAGCAAGCCAAGAGAAGAAAAAAGAATATGAAAATAGCCTCTCAAAGATGAAAGATCGTATTAAATCTGGTGCTATGGATGAGACAGAGATAGAGATTTTTATACAAAAGCGTTTTATAGAGAGTGATCAAAATATGCCACCAGATCTCATTAAAGTGCAAGAGAGTATCATAAAAGTGCTCTCCAGAGATCAGGAGAATGTCAAGAAAACTATGACTATCAAAGAGGCTAAAAGAGCGTTAACAGATGAGGCTAGTAGTCAAATTTTAGATAGTGAGCGTATGTGTGCTGAAGCATTAAATAGGGCTGAAAAAAGTGGTGTTATTTTTATTGATGAGATTGATAAAGTAGCTATAGCTAGTAAGGATGGTGCGCGTCAAGATCCTAGCAAAGAGGGAGTACAGCGAGACTTATTGCCCATTGTAGAGGGTAGTGTAGTCAATACAAAATATGGTCCTATAAAAACAGATCATATACTATTTATTGCAGCAGGAGCTTTTCATTTAAGTAAGCCCAGCGATCTAATTCCAGAACTTCAGGGGAGATTTCCTATTCGAGTAGAGTTGGATAGCTTAGATTCTGAAGCGATGTATAAGATTTTAACCCAGACTAAAACTTCTATTATTAGTCAGTATCAAGCACTTCTTGGAGTTGAAGGCGTAGAGCTTATATTTGATGACTTAGCATTAAAAGAGCTAGCCAAACTTGCTCAAGAAGCTAATGAAAAAACCGAAGATATTGGGGCAAGAAGACTGCATACTATTATAGAGCGTATTTTAGATGAAGTAAGTTTTGAGGCAGAAGAGTATAAAGGTAAACAATATATTATTACCAAAGAGTATGTTCAAGAAAAGTTGGATTCTCTAGTGCAAAATACGGATCTAACAAGGTATATTCTTTGAAAACACGTTGTGGCTATGTAGCTGTGATTGGTAAGCCAAATGCTGGCAAGAGTGCTTTTTTAAATAAAATTATCGGGCAGAATCTGGCTTTAGTATCTCATAAGGCAAATGCCACGCGTAAGAAAATGAATTTTATTTTACCCTATAAGGATAAAGAGGCAAGCTCCCAAATTATTTTTGTAGACACTCCTGGTTTACATCATAAAGAAAAATTGCTCAATCAATTTATGCTTAAAGAGGCATTAAAGGCACATCAAGATAGCGATTTAATACTTTTTTTTACTACACCTAAAGAAGGGTTGGATTCTTATAAGGAATTTTTAGATTTAAGTTGCGGAGGGATTGAAAGATTTGAAAATTTTACCTTAACACCAAAGCCACATATTATTTTGTTAAACAAAATTGATCTTATTTCTCAAGATGATCTTTTGAAGCTTTTAGCTAAGTTTCAAAAATATCAGGATAAATTTTTAGCAATTATCCCCTTTAGTGTTAAAAAAGAACAGGGAATTGATACTCTTTTAAAAGTTATACATCAAGCTTTGCCAGAGGGTGCGCATTTATATGATGAAGATGATTTGACCACTTCAAGTTTGCGTGAGATTTATGCAGAGCTTATCCGTGAAAGTATATTTGAAAATTTAAGTGATGAGATACCTTATGAGAGTGATGTGCATATTGAGAAAGTGATTGAGGGTAGGGATTTGATTAAAATTTTTGCTAAAATTTATGTACAAAAAACAAGCCAAAAGGCGATGGTAATAGGAAAGCAAGCCACTACAATAAAACGTATAGGCAAAATGGCTAGAGAAAAAATACAGGCTTTAGGTGATGAAAAAATCTATTTAGAGCTTAATGTTTTTGTCCAGAAGTGGACTAAAGATAAGGATATACTGAAAAAATTTGGTTATGATTTTGATTTATAAAAAAGGATATCAATGCGAATAAAACGACTAGCATGTGCAATGTTTTTGGGTTTTTTCATGTTTCAAAACTCTCAAGCCTTAGATATGAGTCTTTATGATGTGGTTGATGATTATAGGAAAAATGGCATTAGTTCGACACAAAAAATCTTTGAAAGTTTTTTTACTAAAGAGAGCTATTGGCAGGCTATCTTGCAAAACAAAGATACAGATTTTGGTTATTATGAGAGTATACATTATCTTTTTGTATCAGATAAAAGTGTGCCTGTGCTCTGGCTTTATAAGATTGAAAATTCGCATCTTACTCAACTTCATCAGGTAAATAGTATTGTAGGTATTGGTGATGGAGCCAAAAAACTTGAGGGAGATAAGATTACTCCTATCGGTGTATATGAGTTTGTTGATAAATTTACTAAGCTAGATCAGTATTATGGTCCTATGGCATTTGCTACAAATTATCCAAATCTTTATGATCGTATCCTAAGGCGATCTGGTAGTGGAATTTGGATTCATGGAATGCCATTAAATGGAGATAGGAAAGAGCAAAATACAAAAGGTTGTATCGCAGTAGAGAATGATCTTATTAAACAGTTTGATAAGGATATTAATTACTCTAAAACCTTGCTTATCTCCTATGATAAGGAAATGCCAAAAGTAGAAAAAGCAGATCTGGCTAAAGTTTTGGCTATGCTTTTTTCTTGGCGAGATGCTTGGATAAGTAATGATATTGATTTATATCTTAGTTTTTATGCACCTGATTTTAAACGTTCAGATGGTATGGGGCTAAAGAGTTTTAGTAGTTATAAAACACGCGTGTTTAAAAAAAATGAAAAAAAGACTATTAAGATTAGCGAGATAAATTTGAGTCCTTATCCAAATGAAGAAGGTAAGAAAATTTTTAGATTAAGTTTTTTGCAAAAGTATAATGCTTTTAAAGGCAATACACAGACTTATAGCTCAAGGGATTATAAAGAGCTTTATGTCGAGATTAAAGACAATAAGGCAATGATTGTAATTGAGAAATAATGATAATACTACCTAGCGGAATTTCTGCATTTAGCAAGGATATTGATTTTTTTGGAGCAACAGATTATATTTTTGCTCATTATCGTCAAAACAAACCCTGTTTTAGGCAAAAAGTATGCTTTGAGCATAATGCCTTAATTTTTGTGCTTGAAGGTGAGAAGCGTATATTGACAGGAAATACAGAGTATGTTATTGGTGCTAAAGAAGCCATATTTATTCCTAAGAATCAATATTTGCTAAGCGAGATTTTAGATTCTTCAAACAATAGCTATAGCTCATTATTATTTTTCTTTCCAGATGTAGTTATTAGAGATTTTCTTTATAAATATCACAATCTTTTTCATCTTAAAAAATCAAGTCAATCTACAGAGTTTTTAATCAAAACCGATACTTTTTTGCGCTCACTTTTTGAAAGCTTTTTGGCTCTTGTGAAGCTGAAAAACCAACCACAGATTCTATCTTTAAAATATGAAGAGATCTTTTTATATTTATTAGAAGATTCTAAGAATAAAGAAAATTTTATTACTTTTTTATCATACTTTGCGAGTTTTGACTTTGAATTATTTGTAGATATTTCACCAGAGAGTTTATCTTATGAAAATGTCGCTATGATGGCAAAGAATGCTAAAATGTCTCAAGCAAGCTTTAGTAGAAAATTTAAAGAAAAGATTGGGGTAAGTCCAAAAGAATGGCTAGATAATGAGCGTTTTGAGAGGGCAAGATTCTTGCTTGAATTTAGTAATAAAAATATTACAGAGATTTCTCAAGATTTGGGGTTTAACTCTACTGCTTGGTTTATTGATCGTTTTAAAAAACGATATGGAATCACTCCAAAACAATTTCAAATATCAAAAAACTTATATTTTTTATCATAAAACTAATATCTTTCAAATTTTATCTTTTCTATAATTGTATTTTATTTTGAATAAAAGGATTGATAATGAATAAGATTATGATTTCAACATTAAGTAGCGTGTTTTCTATATTATTTGCAAGTAATATGACTACTCAAGAGTTTAAGGGATTTGCATCACCAGAGAGTGTGTATGTAGATTCTCAATATGTATATATTTCAAATGTGGGAGCTAAACTAGAGCCACTAGCTAAGGATGGCGATGGCTTTATTTCGAAGTTAGATAAAAATGGCAATGTGCTTGAAAAAGATTTTATAAAGGGTATAAATGCACCTAAGGGAATGAGTATTGTTAATGGTGTGCTTTATGTAGTAGATATTGATGTGTTACGTGGGTTTAATTTAAAAAATAAAAAGCAAGTTTTTCAAATGCCCATAAAAGATGCAATATTCCTTAATGATATAGCAATTAAAGATAATCAAACACTTTATGTAAGTGATACTGGTACTGGTATCATCCATGAGGTTGATTTAAAAAAATCTAGCTATAAAACTTTAGTTAAAATCCCATCAGAATATATGGGACCAAATGGTCTTTTGAAAAATGGCAATGAACTTATCACAGTAACTTATGATCCTAATGGCAAAGAAAATGGTCGTGTTTTAAAAATTAATCTTAAAAATAAAAAGATTACCATTTTTTCAGATTTACAGGGAGCACTTGATGGGGTAGCTTTTGATAAGAAAGGTAATCTTTTGGTTACATCTTGGGGAGAAAATTTAAAAGGTGCACTTTATAGCATTGATACAGCTGGTAAAGTAACTAAAATTAATCTTCCTGATATGGCAGGTCCAGCAGATATATTCTATGATCATACTACAAATATACTTTGGATTCCAAAAATGGCAGAGAATGCTATATTAAAACTTCAGTTTTAATTTGGATATAATCCAAAATCCTAATAAAAGGTTTTTGGATGCATTTTAATTCTCATACCTATTCTGAAAATTTAAATCCCTCCCTTCTTTCTGCTTCTGGGGGGGGGG
>JXTW01000011.1:10095-57396 GCA_004368235.1 Helicobacter anseris
AAACAAGTTGAGATTCTTATCTTGCAAAATTTTATTTCCTCTTATGAATTTATTTTTGTCAATGATGGTAGTAGGGATGATACCCTAAAGACTTTATGCAAGCTTCAAGATGCTTTTAAAAATATCCATATCCTTGATTTTTCTCGTAATTTTGGCAAGGAAGCGGCTATTTTAGCTGGACTTAGAGAGTGCAAGGGGGAATATGTAGTATTGATGGATGCGGACTTGCAAGATCCCCAGTGGCTTTTACCTCAAATGTTTGAAATTATGAAAGATAAAAAAGTAGACATAGTTTGTGTGAGGAGAAAAGATCGTGCAGGAGATAGCATCTTGCGTAAGATATTAAGCAACCTTTTTTATAAAATTTATGGCTTTATCTCTGAAGTGAAATTGCAAAATGGTGTGCGTGATTTTAGACTTTTAAGACGCGAAGTAGTAGATGCTATATTATCCTTAAATGAATATCATCGCTTTTCTAAGGCTATTTTTGAGTGGGTGGGCTTTGAGCGTGCCTTTTTAGATTATGAGTATATTCCACGTGCTAGCGGAGAGAGCACCTTTAGCCTTTATAAGCTTTTTAAATATGGACTTGAGGGGATTATCAGCTTTTCTACGATGCCTTTAAGACTTGCTTTTGTTATAGGTTTTATCGTGAGTTTAGTGGCTTTTATTTATGGATGCGTGATGATTATCCGGACGCTTTTATATGGTAATCCTGTATCTGGCTATCCATCTCTTATTTGTGTGGTGATGTTTTTAGGAGGAGTGCAGCTTATCGTGCTTGGGATTATTGGAGAGTATATAGCTAGGATTTATGAGCAGATTAAAAATCGCCCTCACTACATTCTTAAAAAAGATAAAAGGAAGCCCAAAGATGAGCAAGAGTTTTAAAGATCAAAAACATATATGGATATATATGTTTTTATGTATTTTCATCATATTATTTTGTTTTCAATGTATTTTCCCTGCACAAAGTGATGATTATAGTCACTATCTTAAGGCTACAAATCCTAATCTTGGTTTCTTGCATTCCTATTTTAGCTGGAATGGTCGGATCGGAGAGATTTTGTATGTAGGATTTTTTGCACGCTTTAATGATACGATATGGCTTAATCTCATAGGTGCTTTTATGGGTAGCACTTTTGTGCTTGTCTTTTTTGTGCTTATTTTTGCACATTTGCCTAGATCTAGAGATTTGATGAGTGTTTGTTTTTTATGCTTTTGTCTTATCACGCTAAATGACTTTGCTGCAAATTTCTTATGGAACTCTGGCTATTTTAACTATCTTTTTGGCTGCTTGCTTATTATGATTTTTTGGCTGCCTTTTAGATTATTTTGGCAAAAGATCTTAGATACAAAGGATTGGTATAAAAGAGTTTTACCCCCTGTGCAAAGATTTGAACTTAAAGAGATAACCATCTCTTATAATGGCTTTAGAGCCTATTTTTTACCTTTGGCTTTATTATCTTTTTTTGCTGGGATGGGAAGTGAGCATATGGGGGTATGGAGTATTGCTATGGGGGTAGTGATGTTTATTTATGCGTGGTATCTCAAAGTTAGATTCCCCATAGGGGCGTATTTTATTTTTGTATGTTTTCTAGCTGGGTATTTGTGTTTGTATTTTTCACCCGGATCAGCCTATCGTGCTTTAGTTTCAAAAGATTCTTTTATTAGTTTTAGCACATTATTTAATAGCAGCTTTTTAGATTTCTTGCATTTATTTTTTAGCTCTTTTAATCACCTTTATGACAAGAGCTTTGCTGTATTTTTGATAGCTTTTATAGTATTTTATCTTGAGAGGGTTGGTGCTAAATGGTATGAGTATATTTTATTTATTTTGCTTGGTATTATAGCTTTAGTCATTACTAGGCATATCGCAGGCTTTTAGTATATAGCATTGTATTTTTTATGTTTTTAAGACTAGCTAAGATTGATTTTAAGTTTTATGCTTTTGGAGTGCTATTTTTATCTTGGGTTTTTATCGGGGCGATTATCTTTCAGCTACCATTAGGACTGCCTAAGCGCGCGCAGCTAGGCGGGAATCTTATTTTATATGCTTTACTTTTAGGGATGTTTTTAGACTTTTATGCGCGTTGTAGCTTTAAGATCTGGCTAAAAAGATTGGTCTTTATCTCTCTTATACTTAGCACTATAGCTTGTATGCTAAATTGGGGGTATATGAGCTATAAATGGCATAAGATGGAATCTTATATCGCCTATAAAAAGTCTTTAGGTGCTAGGGAAGTAACTATTCCTTGGGATAATTTTATAGGCTTTTATCATAGTGATTGGGGGTTGCCTAGTACTAGGGAGGATTTCTGGGTGAATGAACTTTATGCAAAGCATTATGGGCTAGATAGATTTATGCTAGGGGAAAATGAGGAGTTTAGACATTTTAAGCGAAAGTAGCTTAGATTAGGGGATTTGATGATAGAGTTTATGCGCTATTGTCTTGTAGGAGTTATTAATACTATTATCGGCTTTGGCTTAGTGCTTTTATTTAGTCTTGTATTCATTCCAGAGCTAGCAAACTCTCTTGGCTATGGTATTGGTATTTGTATCTCTTATGTGCTAAATTCATATTTTACCTTTCGGGGTAAAAAGGGCAGCCTTGCTAGATTCTTTATTTGTGCATTATTAGCCTATGGACTCAATCTTTTTGTGCTTTTTCTTTTATATAGAGTTTTGGGCTATGAGGCTATCATAGCTCAGGTTTGTGCTGCTGCTACTTATACGATCTGCTCTTTTTTGCTAAGTCGCTACTTTGCTTTTAGGTCATTTAAATAAAAGCTATGAGATAACTACTGATATTTATTTTGCTATAATAATTTTTATTATCAGAGAATTTAGGGCTATAATGTAGAGAAAAGTAATATTTAAGCTTTATTTTATCCCCTTGCATCCTAATGTAACCTAGTATTTATGATACAATACTAATTAAGTCTTAAAAGATGTTAATAAAAGTCGATTATATTAAATATTTTTTGAGGTATTAGGATCGGGCAGAGCAAAAAGTCCAAAGTAAAAAGGCTAGAGAAAAAATATAGTAAAGAAGATAGAATGAGGAAGGATGAAATAAAGATGGCAAATAGGATAGTGTTAAATAAGCTTGTCCCCCCCCCCCATCATATTTTTAAGAAGTCTTCTCACTTCTTAATACCCTATGTCTACTTGGCTCTCAAGTCCTAGCTGATGGCATCAGTATCGATATGAGTGCATCTAGCAGCCATCCTACTTTAGATAAGACTCCAAATGGCATTGATATCATACAGATTGCTAAGCCTAATGACGCTGGCATATCTAATAACTTTTATACTGATTTTAATATCTCTCAAGATGGGCTAATACTCAATAATATCGCTAAAGATGATAAGCTAGCTCAAAGTATACTCGCAGGCTATATCAGTGCAAATGAGAATCTCACCTCTTCAGCCAAGCTTATCTTAAATCAAGTTACAGGCAATGATATATCCAAGCTGCTAGGCTATCTGGAAGTAGCAGGTAAGAGTGCTGATGTCATCATCGCAAATCCAAATGGTATAACCTGTCAGGGCTGCGGCTTTTTAAATATCGAGAATCTGACCTTGGCTACAGGTAGATTTTCAGAAAGTGAGATAGAGAGGCTAAGCTTGCTTAAAAGCTATCAAGAGCTAAAGAGCCTTTCTTTAGATATCACACAGGGTAAGATCATCACCCAAGCGCTAGATGCGAGAAATACCAAAAGCTTGACATTCCTAGCTAAGAGTATGGAGGTGGATGGTATGATTAGTGGTGGGGATAAGATCCGTATGCTGCTAGGGAGTAATCATATCGAGTTTTCGCCCAGTGTGCTACTCTATGAGCCTATCAAGCTAGCTAAGAGTGATGAGCCAGCCCTAGCACTAGATGTAGCCTATCTAGGTGGGGCAGTGGCTAAGAGTATCTATATAGTAGCGACGCAAGAGGGCATAGGCGTGCGTAACTCTGGCTTGATAGCCAGCAGTGCATCTGTGAGTGAAGGTGATGGGGGCTTTAGTATCGATGTAAATGGCAAGCTAGAGATCTCAGCCCCTAAAAGAGCCTTAGTCTTAGATCTATATCCAGAAGGGGATATGAGCTCTGATCTAGCAAGCGCTAATAAGCAAGAGGAAGCCTTCATCCCAGCGATATTCTCTGGCTCTAGCCTCACGATTAAGGCAAAAGACTTTGCTAATCACTCTATCCTTTATGCTGTGGGTGATCTAGCCATACAAGCAGATAGCGTGCTTAATCAAGGGAGCCTTGAGTTTGAAGATAGAGTTGTTAGCACATCGCATTTCTACTCTAGAGATCCTAATATCAATGGCTTTTTTGGCGGAAGCAATACCTACTATACATTGTATGACTATACAATCACGACTAAAGAACACGCTACTAAGAAAGAAACCTACTCTCCAGCACTTATCCTAGCAGATAATATTACTATTAAATCAAATCTCACTACAAATGACACTGCTATCATCAAAGCTGCTAATAAGTTTGATAACCAAAGCAAAGAGTTTAAAAATATAGCCCCACAGGCAAAAAGAATCACTAGCTATAGTGGCACAAGAAAAGTTTATAATAGATATGGTGATTGTGGGTGGAAGTTTTTCTTTGGTAAGCAGGATTGGAATTGCGGCTCTACGAATGACTACTATACTTATAATCGTGCTGATGATATAAAATATATTGATAACAATCTCCCAGAGATCACAAGCAGTGATCTAGCAGTTTTCCTTACTGATGCGATCAATTACTCTAGAGCTAGCCTCACTACACCTATAGCCTATATGCAGGATGGACAGATGCTAAACTCCCTTTTAGTTAGCAAGATGGATACGAGCACATTAGCTAACCCCTCTATCTTAGATATCTTTGCTAGAGATAGCCTCTCTCTAGGTATTAATGCTAGTAAGATAAATATCACCTCTGATAGCTTTTATAACTCAAGCTCTATATCTGCAGATAGTATCTATGTAGCCTCTAGTGTATTTGTGAATGAAAATGGCGAGATTGTCTCTAGCAGCTCTTTAGCCCTTAGTGGAAAGGATATTACTAATAAGGGTGGCAAGCTCTCTGGTGATAGCATAGATATCAAGGCAGATAGCTTTTTAAACACTTCAAGCACTGAATATACTGAAAAAAATAGTAAAGCCAATAGCATAGAAGAAGCAATCGACCCGAATGCTAGTAGCACATCAAGTCGGATTAGTCTAGCTTCTACTGGCTCTATTGAAGGTAGTTATATAAATATTGATGCAAATAGTGTGGATATTATAGGTGCAGATATTAAAGCAAATAATACTATTGTGATCAAAACATCTTCTTTGCAGGTTGGCACGATAGGCTTGAAAGATAGCTATCAGGATGGCTTTTATACAAGAGACTATAAAACTGAACATATTTCAAACTTGATGGCAGGTGATATAAAAATTGATGCTGATAAACAAAATTTTGTCTCACTAAACTTGAAAGCTGATAATAGTCTAGGGTTAAGTGGTGGTAGTATTATATTAGATATTGCAAAAAATAATAGCTATGAGGCTAGCAAAGAAGTTTATGATGAGGATACGGGAACTTTCTCTCATAAAACAACTACAATTAATACGTTTAGTCAAACTCAAGCTAATATTGCCAATAAGCTTGAGGCTAATACCATAGAGATTAACACTACAGGAGATTTCATAGCCTATAATCTAGATGTCAATGCAGAGAATCTAGCTATCAACTCTAATAATGATGTAAAAATCAGTAATCATGCAGATATACAAAAAAATATTATGGATTATCATTCTAAAGAAAGTGGAATTAAAGCTAAAGCTGATGCTGAAAAAATCTCACTAAGCTTTGGTAATGAGAGTATAGATATCAATAAATCTAGCAGTGATAAAGTCCATACTCACACAAATCTAAAAGCTGATAATATCAAGATCACTTCAGCCAATAAGCTAGATATAGAATCTACAAATATAGATTCCAAAACACTTGATTTGCAAGCAGAAAATGTCAGCCTCTCTGCTTTGCAAGATGAGCATAAAAGTTCAGAAAGCACTCATATCGTATCAGATAAAATAGGCTTTAGCATAGATACGCCTAGTGTATTGTATTATTCAGGGGCAAGTGCATTGGGAGATAAGATAGTAGATACTGCTAATAATCTAGCTAATAAAGCTATAAGCAATATTGGCTTAGGTAGCCTTGCTAATATAAATGCTAAGAATCCTCTCCATCAGGATAAGCCAGAAAGCACTAAGATAGGCTTTGGCTACTCTCATAGTGATGATTTTAATCAAACTGATATTTACCAAACTAGCACAAATAACATTGCGATAAATGCTAGTAATATAAATATCACCTCAAAGCAAGATATTAAGTTAAACAACACTGATATGATGGCTAATACCCTTAATACTCAAGGTAAAAATATACTTATTAGCTCTAATGAGGATGTAAATAGCACAAAAACTAGGCACTATAGTGATAGTGTAGATGTGTCTTTAAATCTAAGTTTAGGCAAGCAGACAGGAGTGAATTTTAACACCAGCTATAATCATCAAGATAAAAAGACATATAGTATGCAAACTAGCCATAATGCAAGCAATCTAAATATCAATACTGCTAATTTAAATGCTGATCATGATATAACTATAGAGGGTGCTAATATCGCGATTAAAGATGATGCAAATATTAATGCAGGTAGCTTCACTCTTAAGGCAGCTAGCGATACTAAAGTTTCTAAAAGTGATGAGAATAGCTATGGTGCTTCAGTAGACTTTACCTATAATGGAGGCTATAGCCTAGGTCTATCTGTAAATGCGGATACAAGAAAGACTTCTAGCACAGAGACTACTCATACTGCTGCTAATCTATCTGCTGGCAACCTTAATCTTAATATCAAAAATGATGCAAAGATACAGGGCTCTAACTTGACTGCTAATAATGCAACTATCAAGGCTAATAATCTTGAAATATCTCAAGTGCAAGATAGCAAGACTTCAAGCGAGATAAATAATAGCTTTAATGCTTCTGTGTCTGCAAGTTTTGGCGCTACTAAAGGATTTGGCATCTCTCTTGGCGATAGCACTAAAGCATCTGGTGATACTTCTAAAACTTCTGTAGGCTCAAAGGTATCTTTAGGTAACTTTGATATCCAGACTGCGGGATCTACCACGATCAAAGGATCGAGTCTTGATGGATCTAAGGGAAGCATAAAAGCAGAAAATCTAAATATCCTCTCATCTGAAAATATAAAAGCCTCTGGAGAGGTGAAAGGGGATGCAAGCCTTTCTAATCTATCTGGCAAGCTTTCTGGTAGCATAAATGCTACTCTAGATATAACACAAAACAATGCATCACTAAATGCAGATACCCTAGATATAGAGACTTCAAAAGACTTAAATATCAAAGGAGGTAATCTAGAAGCTAAAGAACTAAAAGCAGATATAAAAGGGAATCTTAATATCTTTTCTAAGAGGGATACTAAAGCATCTATCTCTGCAGCTGGATCATTAGATAGCAAGGAGGGTACAGACTATAGCTTTGATGCAAGCATCAAAACACAAGTGGCTAAAGACTCTACTATGCAAGCTCAAAGGGCTGATATCAAGATAGGCAAGCTTACTTTCCTAAGAGGAGGTATTATTAAAGCTAATGAAGGCAAGCTAGAGAGCAAGGCACTGATACAAGGATCTATACTAACTAATGATATAGGAGTGAGCAAGCAGGAGGGCAAAGCTCTTGATAAACATCTAGAGATAGATCGTAAGGAATCTAGCATATCTGGCTTAGATACCAGCTCGATATTATCTGTCAAGTACTGATTATGACAGATTGGTAGATTTTAGTTTCTAGAATCTAGCATTCTTTCATAAGGAGTAGAAATGAAAAAGATTTTTTTAGGCTTAGTATTATTATTTGGGGTGATAAATATGGCTCAAGCTAGATTCTTTTTAGGTGCTGATGCTAGCTATAGTTTAGAGAAAGCAACTAGGGGTATTTATAAAAGTAGTGGAAATGGTTATTTTATCAGTGCTAGTTTAGGGACAGAGCATTATTTTGGTGAAAGTCAGATCGCCGGTCTTCGCTGGTATCTAGGTGGCGGATATGGCAGAAGCATATTTACAGATGATAACTTTACAAATTTTAATCTCAAGCTAGGCTTAGATTTATTAATAGATATTGTAAAGTTTCAAGAAGATTCTGCTTTGACTTTTTTCGCTGGCTTGCAAAGCGGGTTTTTGCTATTTACTTCTTTAGAAGAAGATCCACGCAAAGAGACTATAGCTAATAATAATTATATACCTCTTTATGTATCAGCGGGCTTATCTTTAAAGCTTGCTAGTCATCATCGCTTAGAGCTAGGTGCTTTGATACCAGTTGCAGATCTTTTGGTAGTAGATGGTAAAAATGGCAAGCTTTATTATGATCCTTATAGATTTTCTCTAGGGTATAAGTTTGTATTTTAACTTTTGAGGTCTTTTGGCCTCTTATGATAGATTGGTAGATTTTAGTTTCTAGAATCTAGCATTCTTTTATAAGGAGTAGAAATGAAAAAGATTTTCAAACTTTTGGTTTTAAGTGGTATTTTAGGTATGGGAAGCCTATCGGCTTTGCCTACAGGTGTTTTTATCGGAGCAAATATAGGAACTAATCTTAATAAGGTTAGCTCGCAAGCCTCTATGGATAATGTTCAGTCTTTTTCTGCAGAGTTGAGGTTTCAAGGGGACTATGGTGTGAGACTAGGTTTTATCTGGGGGATTAATAACTATAATGCCTTTAAGATTACTGGTACTTATGACTTCTCATATGTAGGTGATTTAGCATTTATGCAAGCTGGCGCTTCGCTTGATTATATGCTATCTTTTAGTGATAAGCCAAATGCTTCAGGTATGTTTATTGGTGGTGGTTATGACTGGGGATTTTATGATTTTGCTGATGTGATACAGCCTATTGTAGATATGAATAAAGGACATAAGAATCTCCCTTATGCGCAGTTTGGATTTTTTAAGGCATTGGGTGAGACTGGCAAGGCAATGATGCAGTTTGGTATAAAATATCCATTTGGTCAGTATACTTCACTTAGTGGCAATATAGAAAATCTTAGTTTTAAGACGAATATAAGTAATGTTTTACAACTATTTTTTGCATTTAACTATACATTTTAAAAAACTCCTCATCCTGTGTGTATTATTTATATCTCAAGGGTGGGGAAAGTGCTTTATCATAGATGAGATCACATTTCTAGATACTCAAGAAGAGCTATCTAGTCTGCCTAGTGGCTTTGGCTATGCTGCTACTTTGGCAGAGACTTATAAGCATAGCTGCATAGACACTTCTTCTTTAAATACTTTTCTCAAATCTCTTAATGACATAGCTATACAAAAGGGATATCTAACTTCACGTTTTGGCATCAAGCCACAGGATCTAAAAAGTGGCAGGCTCGTGATTTCTTTTGAGCCTGGTAGGATAGCTAAGGTAGTTTATGACTATGATGGTATCTTTGCTTTTCCTAAAAAGGACTTTAGCATCAAAGAGGGGGATATCCTCTATCTTAGAGATATCGAAGCTGGTATGCATAACCTCAAGACAATGAGACATATCACCAGCAAGATGGAGATCATCCCAGCTCAAAAAGATGGCTATAGTGATGTGATCATTAAAGCAAGGAAGAAGCGCTCCCCCATATTTGCTAGCTATACATTAGATAATGGCAACTTGCAGTTTGACTATGAGCATATACTGCTTTTTGGCTGGGAGAATCCCTTAAAGCTAGCTGATAGACTTCAGCTATATATGCTAGGCTCTATCCCTTTTGATAAAAGTATTAATAAAAACCATAGCTTTTATGGTTCGCTTAGCTATCGGTTACCTTTTTTAAGATTTATGTTTGAGGAGAATTTATCTTATTCTAAGAGTAGCTATCAGATACATCTGGCTAATCTTATGCCAGCTTATGGTGGTCATAATCTTAATAATGATACTAAACTTAGCTACTCGATTTTAAGAAATCAAAATCATGATCTATCGATAGGTTATGATTTTGGTTTTAGGCTATCTAAGAGCTTTTTAGAGGATATTTTGCTTATAGCGCAAGATAGAAAGGTAGTGCAAAACTCTTTATTTTTACACTATTCTTATTTAGCACAGAGCTTTAGTCTTAGTATAGATTCTAGTTTTTTATATGGCTATAGTTTGGCTAATAGACTGCTAGATGGGAGGCATTATTTCTTACCGACGCTAAACTTTACTCTATATTATCCTTTTAAGGTAAAAAAGCTAGATCTAAGCTATCTCTCCTCTATCAGGACGCAGGTAGGCACTAGCGGGATCTATGCTAATGATGCTTTTATCATCGGTGGTAGGTATACTGTGAGGGGCTTTGATAGGCTTAGCTATAGTGGGCAGATAGGCATCATCTATCGCAATGATCTTAGCTTGTATATCCCATTATATAAAGAACTAAAGCTAGTCCCCGGCATAGGGATAGATCTAGGCTATGTAAAAGATCTAAACTTTAGCGCGCAAAATACGCTATCTGGCGGGGGTGTGGGCTTAAGTCTGGTGTATAAATATTTTAATATCCAAGGGTGGTGGTATGTACCATTTTATAGCTCATCTAAGAGCCTTGCTACACAGAACTTTTTCTTTTCAGTAGGGGTGAACTGGGGATGATAAATATTTTCCGCTATAGCTAATAAATGCTTAAAAATAAATAAAATTCTAAAAATATTTATTTTTTATTTAAAAGCAGTTTCTAAAATAAGCATTCGAAGTTTTTCTGTAAGGAGATTGTATGAAGAAGACGATGTTTTTAAGTATTGCTTTGGCTGGTGTTTTGGCTGCTTTTGAGATACAAAGTATGCCAGATGTCACAGAGCGCATTAGTCCAGATAGTAGCAAGTCAAATAGTGTGTATTCCTATCATAACTCGATCAAAGAGGCTACACAAGCAGTAGTGAATATATCTACTCAAAAAAAGATAAAAAATGCCTTGCAAAATAATCCAATGTTTAATGACCCATTTTTTCAACAATTTTTTGGAGATTTGTATAATCAAATACCAAAGGATAGGATCGAGCGTGCACTTGGTAGTGGGGTGATCGTCTCTAGTGATGGCTATATTGTAACTAATAATCATGTTATTGATGGGGCAGATAAGATTGTTGTTACCTTGCCAAACTCTACAAAGGAATATAATGCTACTCTTGTAGGTACTGATCCTGATTCTGATTTAGCTGTGATACGCATTGATAAGCAGGATTTGCCCTTTATCAAGTTTGCTAATAGCTCTAATGTTTTAGTAGGAGATGTTGTCTTTGCAATAGGTAATCCATTTGGTGTGGGTGAGACAGTAACACAAGGGATTATTTCAGCATTGAATAAAAATGGCATTGGCATTAATAACTATGAAAATTTCTTACAGACAGACACTTCTATCAATCCGGGGAACTCTGGTGGTGCGCTTATAGATACGCGTGGTGCGTTAGTAGGGATTAATACTGCTATTATCTCGCGTTCTGGGGGTAATATTGGGATTGGGTTTGCTATCCCTTCAGAGATGGTAAAAAGCGTAGTTAGCCAGCTAATCAAAGATGGTAAGATTGAGCGTGGGTATCTTGGAGTGGGGATACAGGATGTGAGCAATGACCTTCGTGATAGCTATAATGGCTTAGAAGGCGCTGTGGTTATTAGTATTGAAAAAGATTCTCCAGCTAAGAAGGCTGGGCTTATGGTCTGGGATCTTATCACTGAAGTAAATGGTAAAAAGATAAAAGATAGTGCTGATTTGAAAAACTATATCGGTACATTAAAGCCAAATACTGAAGTTACACTAAAAATACTTCGTGATAAAAAAGAAGAGACTATTACACTTAAGCTTGCAGAACGCAATAAAAATAAAAAGAGTGCATCAGTAAGCACGAAAAGTGATGATCAAAGTGATTTAAAAGGTCTTAGGGTAGAGACTATCACACAAGCAATTCGCCAACAATATAGAATTGCTAATGATATTAATGGAGTTTTAGTAACTAGCGTAGCAGATGATTCTCCAGCGCAAGAGGCTGGGTTTAATCCAGGAGATGTGATCTCACAGATTGAAAATATCACGATTAAAGATACAAATGATTTTAGCAATGCGCTAAATAAATTCCGTGGTAAAACTAAAAGAATCTTAGTGTATACAAAAAATGGAGTAAAAACTATTGTCGTGAAATGATGCCTATCTTTTATAGGCACGATAAAGGATAAAAGTGCTTGGATGATCTGAAGTGATGATTACTTTATCACCTAGTGCCTCATTAAGCGTGGCAGAATAGAGTGCTGGTGGGTGAAAACCATTTAGCGGGTATTTTAGCCCTGTTGAGTTTAGCGCGATTTTAGGATCCAGATAGAAAAATGAGAGCTGCTCTCCTTGATAGGTGCTAAATTTATAAGGAGTGGTATGGATGCTAAACTCACCAAAATCACTACGCATCATCACTTTGGCAAACTGGCTATATTCTATAAGATGAGCGAAGTTTGCTAGAGCGTGATCTTCTCTTTTGCCATTAGCCCCTAGGATGATAAAGCTATCAAATCCAAGTTCTAATCCATGATAAAAAGCTTTAGAGAGATCATTACTATTTTGATCGGCTATATGTAGGGTGATATGGCTATATTTTTTTGCCAGTCTTTTTGGGATAGAATCAAAATCACCAATAATAAGACCGGGCTTAATATGATGGCGCTCTAAATGTCTTATAGCACCATCACATACTATGATAAAATCTGCATTTTTTAATTCATTTAATCGTTCTTTTGTGCGTGGGAAATCCCCATTAGCTAGAATATAGGCTAACATTATTTTTCCTTTTGATTTTCCTGTTGGAGGTTGTATTCTTTTTGCCACCTAATATAGAAAATAACCCCGATGATTAGAAATATGCAAGTGTTGAAAAATTGCAATAACATTTTAGATTCTACTAATGAGAGTTTAAACCAGATATAGCACATAATGATATTAGCTAGTGTTACAAGTAAATAGGACTGGATATAGCGTTTTGATTGTAGATAGGTGGCAAAAAGCTGAAGAAGCACAGATAGGGCATTTAAAAATGGATAGGATGAGCGAATATGGCTTAAGAAAAGACCATAAATAAGAGTGCTAATAGATAGGATAATGAGCATAGGGGTAAGATTTTTTAAACTTTTAAGCTTGATTTTTGAATCTTTATAAGGGTATTTATACCATTCTATAAGACCGATAAGATTTAAAGGTAGATAGATTAAGCTTAAAAAAATATCACCATAAAGCCTAGCTTCAATAGCGATGCTAATATAGCTTAGGCAATAAATAAAGCCAAAAAAATAGCAAATAATCCTCATAGCTCCAGCAAAAAAAGCAAAACACACACCACTAAAAGCAGCAAGCATATAGTTTAAAGAAGAATGTATATAAAAATCTAAAATCACAATAAGAGTGCAGCATCCCCCTAGTAGTGCCCAAAAGAGTAAAGATAGGTTTTGAAACTGGGCTATTAGAGAGGGCTTCATTATGGAATTAAATCATAGATAAAAGCTCTGAATGAGTAAGCCAAGAAGTATTACTATCACTAGCATAGCTAAAGCCATTTTTTACGGGCATACCCCTTTCATTTAGCTTTGTGATAGTATAGTTGATAGGAGTTTGAAACTGGATGCTAGGAGTAAGGATAAAAAATGTATCAAACTCTAAGCAAAGATGAGAATCATCGCTAGGGATCATAATTTCATGTAGCTTCTCTCCTGGGCGGATACCGATGATTTTTGTGGGTAGATGAGGCGCTAGGGCATGGGCTAGGTCAGTGATTTTCATGCTAGGGATCTTAGGGATGAAAATCTCCCCACCATGCATCCTTTTTAGGTTTTTTAAAACAAAATCAACGCCTTGATCTAGTGTGATAAAAAAGCGTGTCATTCTAGAATCGGTGATGGGTAGTTCTGTGGCATTATTTTCAATTAGATTTTTGAAAAAAGGCACGACAGATCCGCGTGAGCCTACGACATTGCCATAGCGCACTACGCTAAATTTAGACTGCATCGATCCTTTAAAATTATTTGCAGCGATAAATAGTTTATCACTACAAAGTTTAGTAGCTCCATAGAGGTTGATAGGATTAGCAGCCTTATCGGTGCTTAGTGCGATGATATGAGAAACATTATTAAATAGGCAGGCTTCAATAACATTGCTTGCACCATTGATATTAGTTTTGATGCATTCAAGTGGATTATATTCTGCTATTGGGACATGTTTTAGGGCAGCAGCATGGATGCAGATATCTACACCATTGAGAGCTTGTTTTAGTCTTTCTTTATCTCTTACATCCCCGATAAAATATCGCATACAAGGGGAGTTAAAGTTTTGCGCCATTTCGTATTGTTTAAGCTCATCTCGACTATAAATAATAAGTTTTTTTGGCTTATAGTTTTGTAAGACTTTTTGGACAAATTTTTTTCCAAAACTACCAGTCCCACCAGTGATGAGAATACTTTTATTATCAAGCATATATTTCCTTAATGATAAGATTACCAGTGATACTCAAGACTGGCAGTTAGGATTCTTAGCTGACCGAGGTTTGCTGCCTGCTGATAAAGGCTTTGACGATTATCTTTAATAGTCAGAGAGTAGGCAGCACCTAAGATAAAATCCCCAAAGCGATATTTTCCACCTATTGAAAACATATAACCATTACTATCAGGGATACCAATAGCATCTTGAGGGCTAGGTGCTTCATCATAGGCTATAGCACCCATAAGTTTAAAATTTTTATTTGTATAGGTTACCCCTAGTCTATAAGTGTTAGTATCTCTCCATCCTGCACCCATATTACTTACTCCAGAAAAATCAGCTAAACCAACCATACTTTGAAGCTTTTGTGATGGGAAGTGTGCGACAAGTCCACTAAGCCCTATATATTTGGCATTAGCAAAATCTGGCGTTACAAGAAAATTAGGTCCTTTAGCCCAAAAAGTGCGCTCATAAACCCCCTCAATTCTTAAGCGATGATTAAAAAACTCGTGTGCATAAGCTAGGGTAAGAATCTGGGGCATATTGACTGCAATATCTAGGGTAGTTTTAGTTAATACATCGCCCATAGCTCCACCAACATAGCTAGTAGCTGATAGTGTGCCTTTCATATGGAAGGGCACACTAGAGTTATATACTGCTGAAAACATACCATTATCAAATACACGAAGTGAAGCAGCGATGCGGTAGCCCGCAGAGAGATCCCTGCCTTCAGATTTTTGATAGACCTTAGTCGTGCCATACATAGTGGTGGTAGAAGTACTAAGAATATCTACAAGACCATCGCATTTGGATAGACCAATGAATTTGCACAAGAGTGGGTTATTTAGTAAGGTTTTTAAGAGTTGTTTTTGGCTATCACTAATTAGCTCACTAGGGATATTATCAATCCCAATTTCATCCATATCTTTACCTGTTAGTGTGATAGAAGAGTTGGTAAGCTTGCCATCAGCACCTTTTACTTGCATAGGGACATACACGACATTATTAAAGCTACCCATAGCATATAAAATACGTGGACCAAAACCAATAGAAAAACGATCCCCAATTGTATAGCTAAGAGATGGAGAAAATTCCACCATCATAATAAATACATCTTGTAAAAATTCCCCACCCTTATCTTTCCATTGCATAGCAAGACCACTTGGGGCAATGAAGCTAGCCCCGAAGGTGAGACCATTTACAGTACGTGATTTATAAAAAAACTTTGGCAAGATAAAGTTAGTTGTGCCTGTAGAGCCATTTACGATTTGAGAATCTGGCTCTGAATGTATGATATCTACATCTGAAGGGGCAAACGCAGCTATGAGACCAGAAGTATAGCTTAGTTTAGTATGAGATCTTAAGCCCTGATTAGTTGTAGAGACTTGGAAATTAAATCCCGGGATTTGGATAAGTGAGGTAGAGAGCTCAAGTTCACTTTTATTCTCTCCCCAGTCATTGTTAAAACCCATATTAGCTGGATTATAATAGCTGGCATCAGCTCCTCTAGCCCCAGCCACATAAGCAGAGTTTAATGCAGTGCCATTAAGAGATTGCTCCTGGATTTTAAAACCATTAGCATAGCTAAGAGTGTAAAAGGTGGTTAATATTATGAAATAAAGAATCAACACTAGATTGAATTTTAATATTTTTTTTTTCACAACTTTTGTTTAGATTCCTTAACTTTTAGGATTATTTCGTAAATCTACAATTCTACTAGGTTTATTGTAGCAAAAATCATTAATAAACATAATCATTAATAAACATAATAAACCAAATAGAGATCATAGCGGATAATGAAAAATATAGAGAAATAATGTAATTTTGTTTATTTTTGATAACTTTTTAGTAAAAAAATAATAAAACTATGATAGAGAATATAAAAAAATAGAAAAATCTAAGTTATAATTTAGCAACACGCTTTTGTTTTGAAGTAGTGCGAAATATTTGCCAGATGTTATGAAGCTTTAGACTTAACGAGGCTGCAAGCATAATTTAAGAAATAAGGAGAATGCAGTGAAGGATGAAAAACAACTTTTAAGTAAGGTTACTAAGAGATTAGATGCTTTATCTAAGCTTCCTATGGCTAAAGAGGATAAAGAACTTGAAAGCTTGCTTAATCAAAAAGGGATTGAGCGTCGCGATTTCATGAAGTGGGCTGGAGCTATGACAGCAGCACTAGCCTTACCTGCTAGCTTTACACCTCTTACAGCTAGAGCTGCTGAAGTAGCTTCAAGATTACCAGTGATTTGGTTGCATATGGCAGAGTGTACTGGCTGTAGTGAGAGTTTGCTTAGAGCTGAAGATCCAAGTATTGATTCAATTATTTTTGATACTATTAATCTTGAATACCATGAAACTATTATGGCTGCAGCCGGATATCAAGCTGAACATAACTTAGAAAATGCGATTAAAAAACATAATGGAAATTATATTTTAATGGTAGAGGGTGGAATTCCTACTATTGAACATTATTTGACTATTGGGGCTGAAGGGCGTACTGGAGCACAGACTTGTAGAGAGGCAGCACAAGGAGCTGCAGCAATATTTGCCATTGGGACATGTTCAAGTTTTGGTGGTGTGCAAGCAGCCCACCCAAACCCCACTTCAGCTGCACCTTTAAGCAAGATTATTTCTAAGCCTATTATTAATGTACCAGGATGCCCTCCTAGTGAAAAAAATATTGTAGGTAATGTACTCTATTTTGTGATGTTTGGGACATTGCCAGCTTTAGATGCTTTTAATCGTCCAAAATGGGCATATGGACATAGAATTCATGATCTCTGTGAGAGGAGAGGGCATTTTGATGCTGGAGAGTTTGTGCAACATTTTGGTGATGAAAATGCTCAAAAAGGTTATTGCCTTTATAAGGTAGGATGCAAGGGTCCATATACTTTTAATAATTGTTCAAAGCTTCGATTTAATTCTCATACAAGCTGGCCAATTCAGGCTGGACATGGTTGTATTGGCTGCAGTGAGCCAAATTTTTGGGATACAATGAGTCCATTTGAAGAGCCATTGAGTAATAAACTCTATCAGACTGCCTATAATGGTCTTGGGGCAGATAAGACTGCTGATACAGTAGGGACTGTTATTTTAGCGGCTACGGCTATTGGTATTGCAGCACATGCTGTGGTATCTAGTATGACAAAAAGCAAAACAGAAGAATAAGATTTGAAGGAGAGAGTATGACAAAAAGAATTGTAGTAGATCCTATTACTCGTATTGAAGGGCATTTAAGAATTGAAGTTATTGTAGATGAGAATAATGTAATTACAGATGCTTTTTCTTCTTCTACGTTATTTCGTGGATTAGAAACAATTATTAAGGGGAGGGATCCTAGAGATGCTGGCTTTATTGCCCAGAGAATTTGTGGAGTTTGTACTTTTTCTCATTATAAGGCTGGGATTGCAGCAGTTGAGGATGCTCTAGGAATCAAGATACCTTTTAATGCGCAAATGGTTAGAAGTCTTATGAATATTTCACTTTTCTTGCATGATCATGTAGTACATTTTTATACGCTTCATGGATTGGATTGGTGCGATATTACTTCTGCTTTAAAGGCTGATCCAGCAAAGGCTTCAAAAGAGGCATTTAAATATACTAAAACTCCTACCTGTACTGGAGAAGATGAGTTAAGAGCTGTTCAAAAGCGTGTGGGTGATTTTGTAAAACAAGGTGCACTCGGACCATTTCAAAATGCTTATTGGGGACATAAGACTTATCATTTTACTCCAGAGCAAAACCTTATTGTTTTATCGCATTACTTAAAGTTACTTGAAATTCAGCGTGAAATTGCAAAAATGATGGCAATCTTTGGAGCTAAACAACCTCACCCTCAAAGTCTAACAGTTGGAGGTATTACATCTGTTATGGATATTTTAGATCCTACACGTTTAGCAGAGTGGAGCTCTAAGTTTGACAGGGTAAGTGAATTTATTCATAATGCTTATTATGCTGATGTTGTAATGGCAGCAAGAGTATTTAATAAAGAACCTTCCGTATTAAAGGGATGCAATCTTAAAAATTTTATTTCTCATGCAGAAATGCAAATAGGAGCTGATGAATATCTATTTAGCAGCGGTATTGTGCTTAATGGAGATTTATCTAAGGTTTTAGATATTGATGAAGAGCTCATTAAAGAGGAGGTAACTAGCTCATGGTATAAGTATGAAAATACTACTGAAGCTGCACTTCATCCTTATGATGGTCAGACTACTCCAGAGTACACTGGCTTTAAAGATGGACAGAGTTATGGTCCAGATGGTAAAATGGTAGATTCTAAGCTCATTGATATGAAGGGTAAATATTCTTGGATTAAATCTCCTCGCTATAATGATATGCCTATGGAAGTTGGACCATTAGCTACTATTGTTGTAGGATTAGCAGCAAAAAATCCTTATATTACGCCAGTAGCAACAAAGTTTTTAAAAGATAGTGGGTTGCCTGTAGAAGCTTTATTTAGTACTTTGGGTAGGACTGCAGCTAGATGTATTGAAGCTGTAGTGATTTGTGAACATGGTAAAAAGGCATTTAATGCTTTAGTAGAGAATTTAAAATCAGATACTGCTACTTGTGCACCTTATGTGATCGATAAAAATAAAGAGTATAAAGGACGCTATATTGGAAATGTACCACGTGGTATGCTAAGTCACTGGGTTAGAATTGAAAATGGTGTAGTGAAAAATTACCAGGCTGTAGTTCCATCAACATGGAATGCAGGTCCAAGGGATCATAAAGGACAAAAGGGACCTTATGAGACAAGTCTTATAGGTACAAAAATAGCTAATTTAACACAACCGCTTGAGATTGTGCGTACAATCCATTCATTTGACCCTTGTATAGCGTGTTCTGTTCATATGATGGATACGAAGGGTAATGCACTTGGCGAGTATAAAATACAACCTAATTTTGCCAGAATCTAAAAAGGAGATTCTATGAAAAAGCTAGAAAAATTTAGTTCGCATGAGGAGTTTTCAGGGCTTGTGCGGCTTTTTCACTGGATAAGAGCATTTGCTATCTTTGGTTTGATTGCTACTGGTTTTTATATCGCCTATCCTTTTTTGCAACCAAATTCCAATCATGAGCCTGTAGGATTTTTACAAGCCATTATTCGTAGTTGGCATTTATTTTTAGGTTTTGCATTAATTGGAGTTAGTTTTTTTAGACTTTATTTATTTATTTTTGATAAAAAAAGTAAGCTTGAGAGAGAAAGTTTTTCTCAATTTGGGGATATTAAAGTATGGATTGGCGTGATACTTTCTTATCTTTGGATAGGACGCCACCCTCATATTAAGGGTGCTTATAATCCATTGCAGATTGTTGTATATTTTTCTTTAGCAGTTTTAGTGCTTTTGATTTCACTTACTGGCATTTCGCTATACACGCATGTTTATCACTCTGGACTTGGAGGGGCGCTAGCTCCTTGTTTTAAGTGGGTAGAGGTTATTTGTGGTGGTTTGGCTAATGTAAGAGTTATTCATCATATTCTTACTTGGGCATTTGTGATTTTCATTCCTGTACATATTTATTTAGCTGTATGGAATTCTATCAAGTTTCCAAATGGCGGTGTGGATAGTATTATTAGTGGTAAACGCTATCAAAAGAGCAAATAAAATAGATGAGAATCCTTGTTTTAGGAGTAGGAAATATTTTATTTGGAGATGAGGGTATGGGTGTCCATCTATGTAATTATTTAAAGGTTAACTATATTTTTAATACTACCCATGAGCTTGATTTTATTGATGGAGGGACCCTAGCCCAGTCTCTTATTCCTCTTATTACTTCTTATGATGAAGTTTTGATATTAGATTGTGTTAGTGTTGATGATGCTAGTGTAGGGGATGTATACCGCTTTCCTTTTTCTAGTGTGCCAAACATTGTTACTTGGGCTGGTAGTGCACATGAGGTAGAGATGTTACAAACTCTACGTATGATTGAAATAATGGGAGATTTGCCACCAGTAGAGATTATAGGTATTGTTCCCTATGTGATTGGTGAAGATACTAGCTTTAAGCTTAGTGATGGAGTTATCAAGGGAGCTGAAATTATGCAGGATCAGGCACTTTCTTATTTGGCTTCAAAAGGCATAAAAGCCCAAAAAATCAAAGATATACCCTTACAAGTCATAGCTAATCACTCTTTTAGGGGTGTTGATGATTTATGAATTGAGATTTGCTGTAAATAAGGAGCATAGCACTTATATAGTTTTACGATCAATTTTAATTCATAGCACAAAAACTTATGATTTGACATTTATGGAGCGTTTTGATGATGAGTATGCTTTTTTGGTTAATGGAACAACCAAAGAGGTTTTAGCATTTTGTGATGAAATATCTAAGCGTATCCCATTGTCTTTAAATTTTAAGTTTTTATACTTTAAAAATATAGAATGCACAGATTTTCAACCTTCATCAGTCCCTGATTTGCCTATAGCTTTGGATGCAGTTTTATTACAAGAGCTTTCTGATAATCCATATAAGCTGGTTGATTATCTGGAAAATTTTGAGTGTAAAGATATTTTAGCAACTTTAAATGAGTGTATAGCGCGCTTAAAGGCAAATAACTTGGTGATAAAAACCGCACTTGGTAATTTTAGATTTGGTATGAGCATAGAGACATTGCAGGGCGATCTTGATGAAAATAGTAGCCTATTATTTTGGGATATTTCTATGTTAAAAACTCATATGAGAGTAGAAAATGCTCAAGTTGAGGCGCTGGCTAGCTTTGAGAAACCAAGTATGATGCTAATGCCAAAAGATATATTCCGTGATATTTTGGGAAGTGAGATAAAAGAGTGTATTTTACCATTTGACGCATTTTTATCTGTATTATCAGGATATTGCTTGAAACAAGATATTGCCTTTAGTTTTTTTGTAAGGAGTTCGCAAGATCCTTTTATATCATATGATCAAAACGTGCCTTGTTCTCATAAAATTGTGGTATCAAAAGATGGTTTTGTGCTCTATGATGAAATTGAGGCTAAGAGTTTGCAAGAGATTATTAATGTCCATAAAACAGAGCTAGAGGTTAAAGATAAGGACAATGAAAATCTACAAATATCTAGTTTGATTATGTGTTTAAGTAAAAAGAATGAAATATTTTTCTGGCTTAAAAGTGGTGATGGAATTAAGAGCATACTTGAATTTGATTTTGAATGTTCCCCATATGTTCTATTTCAGGAGATTTTAAATACTAAAGATGGTGATAAATTATGTAAAAATTTTGAAAAATATTGTCCAGAGCTTTACTTGTATTCTCAAAAAGTTATTCAGTCTAAAAAAACAAAAAATATTTTTAATTTTTTAGATTCTATAGCCCTTATTCTTGGTTTTGAAAGTGTATATCGGCTTTTTGCAAATGCAAATACTTATGTGCGTGATAAGGGTCCTAGAATTGATTATAAAATTATTAAAAATGAAAAAAATGAGCTTAAGCTTGATTATATTTTAGTGTTAAAATCAGCAATGAGTTTTAAAATAGCTGGTGTGGATGATGCTACTTTATGCTATGGTATTCTTGATTCTCTAGGAGAATTTTTAGGAAATCTTATTGGTGATATAGGAATTAATTTTCATGCTAAGAGTGTTTTTATTTTTGGATCATTATTGGGGGAGAAGATTTTATTTGACAAAATTTTGCACTATATGCCAAAAAATATGAAGCTAATTTTACCTAAGAGTGGTTTTTTGGATTATCAATAATTAGATAAAATAGCCAAAAATATAATAAGGTTGAGTATGCAACTAGAAATGCTTTATTCAAAGATACATCGTGCAACTGTCAGTGATGCTAATTTAAATTATGTTGGATCCATTACTATAGATTCTAAGTTAGCAATGGCAGCAGGCTTATATGAGGGGATTAAAGTAGATATTGTTAATATTAATAATGGAGAACGATTTTCAACCTATGTTATCTTTGGTGATAATGATGGTGAGATTTGTATTAATGGCGCAGCAGCTAGAAAGGTAGCAGTAGGAGATATTATCATTATTATTGCTTATGCTATTTATCAAGAAGATGAGCTAAAAGACTATGCCCCTAAAGTTGTTATTGTAGATGAAAATAATCAAATTAGTATGATAAAAAATGAGGTATAACAATGTTTGATGAGCAAAACTTAAAAAATCTTTTTGGTGATATACAAAAAAATCTTGAGAGTATGCAGGAAAAAACCAAAGAAAGTATTTTTACAGCCAAAAGTGGAGGCGGTTTGGTGAGTGTTAGTATGAATGGTTCAGGAGAAGTGATTGATTTAAATATTGATGAAAGTCTTTTAGAAGATAGAGAGTCTTTGCAGATATTGTTAATTAGCGCTATTAATGAAGTCTCTAAAAGTGTAGAAGAAAATAAAAAGAATACAGCATTGGGGATGCTTGGTGGATTAGGTGGATTTGATTTTAAAAAGTTTGGAATCTAAAATGCGTTTCTTATTTTTCTTATTTTTTTTAGGTAGCCATTTTCTTCTTAGCTATGATTTTTCTTATTGTCTTAGGTATTACCAGATGCGAGCTTTAAAGTTTAAGGATGGCTATGCTACACCTATACTTTATGATGGTAAAACTTATTTTTTATATTATTCTAAAAAACCAATTCTTGATAAAGCCATCATTAAATCTGATCCGTTTGTAGGATTATATTTAATTAATGCGCAAAAAAATATTAAAGGTTATGTATTAAGAGATGTGGATTTTATGGCTAAAGAGCATAATGTTGCCTTATTGCGTTTTTCTGATTTTGTGCAAACGAGGATTATTAGCGAACAGAGTGGATTTTTAAAATATGGTCGCTTAGAAAGTAAAACCTCTAGCAATCAAGTTGTAGGTAATATTTGTTATCAGATTTATGGAATTACAACAGAAAATGGACTATTAACTAAACGTTATATTGATAGATTTTTATCGCAGGATAAGCCATATTATGCAGATATTGGCATTAGGCTTAAAGAAGAAACAACGATTGTTGATATTATAGATCCATTTTTTGAAGACAATCCATTTTTACCAGGAGATGAGATTATTAGCATCAATGATGTGCCCATTAATTCTAAGAATATTGAATGGGAGATGAGCAACCTTCCTGAAAAGAGTCTAGCTCGTATTAAGATTATAAGAAATCTAGAAAAAAAACCAGAGCAATTAGAGTTTGTTATACCAGTTAGACGTGCTCATGGCGGTCTTTTATTGCAAGATAGTTTTTTTGAATCTCAAGGCATTAAAATTGATTCTAATCTAAATATTAGAAGAGTGCATTATCCTCAAGTAGATGGACTAGATGAATTGAAACGAGGCGATAGAATTTTACAAGTTAATAAACTTGATATTTTGAAAATGAAAGGAGATGTTTTTAAAAATCTTAAGCATACTCTTAATGATGCCTTTCTTCAAAAGGGATATATAGATATATTAGTCTCTAGGGATGGTTTTCAATTTAATCTTAAGATACAGCCTAAAAATCATTTTAATAATGAACGTTTAAAATTATTAAACTCAAAGAGATTAGAAAAGAATAAAGATGATAAAATTGTTTTAATAAGAGAGGGTGGAAAACTTGACTACTAGGCTTACTCATATTTTAAATGATTTTGAGACTTTTTTGCAAAAGAGTGTGCCTAATATACCGGGTTTTCATCCTAATTTTCAAAAAGCATTTTGGGAAATGCTATTATTTGGTGGTAAACGTTTTCGACCAGCTTTACTTTTTTCTATGGTGGATGCCTTTAATCCAGAGTTAGTAAATAGGTCCTTTTTGCCGGCGTTAGCTCTTGAGTGTTTGCATACATACTCTTTAATACATGATGATTTGCCATGTATGGATGATGCAAATCTGCGTCGAGGGCATATGACTTTACATAAAAGTTATGATGAGACTACGGCAGTTTTAGTTGGCGATGGACTGAATACTTATGCTTTTTATTTACTAAGTCAGGCAAATTTAACTCCTTCACAAGTAGTGAAATTGGTAGAAATTTTATCTATTGATGGTGGGCTTTCTGGAATGATTATTGGACAAGCTTTAGATTGTTATTTTGAGAATATAACTTTAGATTTAGATAAACTTAAGTTTATTCATTATCACAAGACTGCTAAGCTTATTGCAGCTAGTTTGCAGATGGGAGGAGTGATAGCAGGAGTAGATAACTTAGAAAAAATTAGAGAATTTGGTTTTCAGTTAGGATTGTATTTTCAGGTTAGAGATGATATTATTGATTGTGTGGAGAATGAGATAAGCACTGGCAAAAGTACGCAAAATGATGGTAGAAAAAATAGTTATGTAAATTTACTTGGTTTGGATGGAGCTAGAGAAGAGTTGGCAGGCTTAAAAAAAGAGCTTATTTTAATGCAAGAGGATTTTCCTAATGCTTTAAGGGAAAATTTGAGTGAGTTATTGCAAGTTTATTTTAAAGAGATTTAGATCTCTAAATAAGGTTTTTAGATGAAAAGAATATTACTAACTAATGATGATGGTTTTGATTCTATAGGACTTATGATTTTAAGGGAAGCAGTACTTGAGGCATTAGGTAGTGAGACTCAAGTTTTAATAGTTGCTCCTGCGCGTGAAAAATCTGCATGCGGACATGGTTTAACTCTTACAGAACCATTGCGCTTTAGTAAGGTAGATGATGATTTTTATAAGCTTGATGATGGTGGTCCCACAGATTGTATTTATTTAGGACTGCATGCAATTTATAAAGATAATTTAAAGCCGGATTTAGTGCTTTCTGGAATTAATCTTGGCTCAAATATGGGAGAGGATACCACTTATTCTGGCACGGTTGCTGGTGCTATAGAAGCAGTTTTGCATGGTATACCAGCAATAGCTTTTTCACAGGTTATTAGAGATAAAAATTTAGCCTTTAGTTTTGATTTTGCATTAGCTAAAGAAGTTGTAATTAAGCTTGTTAAAAAGTTTTTTCAAACAGATATGATGCTAGGAGAGAGAAAATTTTTAAATGTTAATATCCCCCCAATATCTCCTCAAAAATGTAAGGGCTATAAAATCACACAAAAAGGTTTTAGACTATATGGTAATGATGCTTGTTTATGTCGTGATCCGAGGGGTAATGAGTATTATTGGTTAGGCGGACAGCCTTTATCTTGGCGAGAGAGAGGAATATTTAATAATGATGAGATTAATGGAAGTTCTGATATAGTAAAAGAGTTTTTAGATTTACAAGGAGATGATCTACTTCTTTCAGATTTTAGTGCCATTAAAGATGGTTATGTATCTATAACTCCTATGAGTGTTAATTTGACTAGCTATGTAGATATGCAAAAAGTAGCAAAATGGTTAAGGGATTAGCAAGAATTAGGGGGATTGGTTTTATTCTAGTAGTCTTGCTTTTATGGGTAAGTTGTTTAAATGCTAATTGGCAGAATGATTCAAGGATCTTAACTTTATATCCGAAGGAATATATCCATTCTATATCATTGTTAGATATACCAAAATATAAAAATGATTTTAAGCATTTTGATTATGTAAATGCTAACGCACCTAAAGGAGGTAGATTAAGGGGTTTTGCTCTAGGTGGATTTGATAGTCTTAATCCATTTTTATTAAAGGGGAATCCAGCAGATGAGCTAAGCTTGATCTATGATACTTTAATGTCTCAAAGTTTAGATGAGCCTTATAGTCAGTATCCTTTAGTTGCAGATGGTTTAAAGATAGCATATGATCATAGTGGAGTAATTTTTCATATTAATCCTAAGGCTTATTTTAGTGATGGAGTAAAGATTAGTGCTTGGGATGTGAAATTTAGCTTTGATACATTAATAAAAAAAGGTTCTGTGCTTTTTCCGCAGTATTACGCTGGGATTAAAGAAGCTATAGTATTGGATGATGAACATATAGAGTTTATTTTTAAGAGTAAGGATAATCTAGAGTTGCCTATGATTTTGGGTCAGCTTAGTATTTTACCTAGACATTTTTATATGAAAGATGGTAAAAATACCTTTGGTCAAAGTGTACTAAAGATTCCTATTGGTAGTGGTCCTTATATGATCCAGTCTTATGAAATTAATCGTTATATCATTTATAAGAGAAATAAAAATTATTGGGCAAAAGATTTAGCAGTTAATATTGGGATTTATAACTTTGATTTTATACAGATAGATTATTATAAGGATGCTTCAGTAGCACTTAAGGCTTTTTTAAAAGGGGATTATGACTGGCGCTTTGAAAATGTAGCTAAGGTATGGGCGCGTGGATATGAGGGGGCTGCACTAAAAGATGGCAGAATAAATAAAGTGATGTTAGAGAATGCAATGCCAAGTGGAATGCAGGGTTTTTTCTTAAATACGCGTAGAGAGTCTTTAAAAAATCCATTGGTCAGGGAAGCTTTGCTTTATGCTTTTGATGTGGATTGGGCGATTAAAAATTTATTTTATTCTCAATATGCGCCTACACAAAGTTATTTTGATCATTCTATTTATGCTATGAAGAGTGGTGTAGTAAAGGGTAGAGAAAGGGAAATATTGTTAAGATATCAAGATAAACTTGATGCTAGAGATAGGAGGATTTTGCACTCTGGATTTAATATTCCTAGGACCTATGCTAATAATTTTAAATTAAGAGAAAACTTAAAATATGCTATGGATTTGCTAAACAAGGCAGGGTATGAGATTAGAGATTTTAAGCTAGTGGATAAGAAGAGTAAAAAACCACTAGAGCTTACTATATTATTAGATAATGAGGCATTTGATCGTTTGGCACTTAGCTATGCTCAAAATCTCAAGACATTAGGTATTAAACTTAAAATAAAAAGAGTAGATTCTGCAAGATATGGAGATTTGGTGCGTAATTTTGATTATGATATGATTGTTGGGGTTATACCACAATCTCTTTATCCTGGTAATGAGCAACAATATTATTTCGGTTCTAAAGCAGCAGGAATAAAGGGTAGTAAAAATTATGCTGGTATAAGTGATGAAGTGATAGATGATCTGATAGAGCGTCTTATAAATACATATAATTATCAGGAGCGTTTAAATCTTGTACGTGCATTAGATAGGGTGCTAAGCTGGGGATTTTATGTTATACCACATTTTTATATGCCAGCTTATAGGATTGCATATTGGCAGCATATTAAAATGCCAGAAAAATCACCATCTTATGGTTTAAACCCTTATATTTGGTGGGATAGAAATTCGGAAAAATAGAATGCTAAACTATATATTAAAGCGATTATTTTTAGTTATACCTACTTTGTTTTTAATTATTACAATTAATTTTTTTATTATCCAAATGGCTCCTGGTGGGCCAGTAGAAAGGATGCTAGCAAAGATTGAGCATGTAGAGACTAGCTTTGAAGCGTATCAGATGAAATCTAGAGCTGGTCAATATTATAAGGATGAGATGGATTCTCAAATGATTGAGAAGCTAAAAACGCTTTATGGTTTTGATAAGCCTATTTATGAGCGATATTTGCTTATGCTAAAAAACTATTTATGTTTTAATTTTGGAGAGAGCTATTATCGTCAGATAGGAGTGCTTGAGCTGATAAAAGAAAAGTTACCAGTTTCTATTTCTTTGGGGTTATTTAGTACGCTTTTAATCTATTTGCTCGGTATTCCATTAGGAATCTATAAAGCAAAAAATGATGGGACTAGACTAGATTTGGTTAGTAGTCTTATTATTGTCATTGCTAATGCAATTCCGGCATTTTTATTTGGCATTGTTTTAATCGTATTATTTGCCGGAGGGAATTATTGGGATATTTTTCCCTTAAGAGGTCTTATTAGTGATGATTTTGAAAGTTTGAGTTTTTGGAATAAGGTTAAGGATTATTTATGGCATATTGCTTTACCTGTTTTTTGTATTTCATTTAGTGGTTTGGCAACATTAGTTTTTTTGGTGAAAAATTCTTTTTTAGATGAGATGCATAAGGCTTATGTTCTTTATGCTAAGATTAGAGGTGTTAATGAGGACCGAATTCTTTATAGCCATATTTTTAGAAATGCGATGCTTTTGGTTATTTCTTCCTTTCCAAGTGTATTTTTGGGGATGTTTTTTTCGGGTTCTCTGCTTATTGAAGTGATTTTTAGTCTTGATGGATTGGGACTTTTAGGGTATGATAGCTTACTTACTCGCGATTATCCAGTAGTATTTGGAAGTTTGTATATTTTTACTTTATTGGGATTGCTAGCAACTTTAATAAGTGATTTGATTTATGTGTGGATTGATCCCAGAATCCACTTTGAAAAAAATTAATTTGAAAAAAATAAAGGGCTTTGGATGAGAGAGATTGGCATTGGAATCATTGGTGTTGGTGTTGTGGGTAGTAGTGTAGTAAAAATCTTACAGAAAAATCGAGATATCATTTCTGCACGTACAGGTGCCAATTTTGTTGTCAGGAGAGGTGTAGTTAGTGATTTAAGTAAAAAAAGAGAAGTTGATATTGAGCTTAGTGATAAAGTAGAGGATATTATTAGTGATCCTAATATTCAAATTGTTATAGAGCTGATGGGAGGAGTAGATAAGGCATATGATATTGCTTGTAGAGTACTTGAAGCTGGTAAGAGTTTAGTAACAGCTAATAAAGCGATGTTAGCATATCATCGCTATGATTTGGAGGCTAGAGCTAAGGGGAATGCCATTGGATTTGAGGCTAGCGTATGTGGAGGGATACCTGTTATTAAAGCTTTGAAAGATGGACTTGGAGCTAATCATATTTTATCTATTAGTGGAATTTTAAATGGTACAAGTAACTATATTTTAACCAGGATGATAAAAGAGAATGCAGATTTTGATTCTGCACTTAAGGATGCACAACAAAAAGGATATGCTGAAAAAGATCCCACACTTGATATTAATGGTATGGATGCAGGTCATAAACTCTTAATTCTAGCATCACTTGCTTATGGGATTGATGCACATCCTGAAGATATTATTATTGATGGTATAACAGGAATAGAACTTAGTGATATTGTATTTGCCAAAGAGTTTGGTTATGTTGTAAAGCTTTTAGGTATAGCTAATAAATGTGGAGAAGAAATAGAGCTTCGTGTCCATCCAGCATTAGTAAAGTGCGAGGAAATGATAGCTAAAGTGGATGGAGTAATGAATGCAGTAAGTGTAGTGGGGGATTGTGTGGGAGAGATGCTATATTATGGTGCTGGTGCTGGGGGTGATGCTACTGCTAGCGCTGTTATTAGCGATTTAATAGAGATCGCTAGGGAGAAGTCCTCTAGTATGCTTGGTTTTGATGGTAGGAATATAGTTCATAGACTAATGCCAAAGGAAAAAATATCATCAAGATATTATATTCGATTAAGGACTTATGATAAGGCAGGAGTGCTTGCCAAGGTATCTAGTATTTTTAGTAGCAATGATATATCTATACAGGTATTGTTGCAACCTGAAACAAGAGATGGTGTAGCTGAACTCTTATTTATAACTCATTTGAGTATGGAATCAAAAGTTATTAATGCATTAAAAGAAATCGAGATGCAGGATTTTGTAGCTAAGAAAACTTTTTTTATTCGTATTCAAGATTAGATTCTAGGATAAATATTGCTAAAATTTTTAAAAAATCGTTTGGCTAGAGCTAAGGGGATGGATGCCGAAGAAAGGGCTTGTGAATTTTTACTTGGACTTGAGTTTGAGATTATAGAGAGAAATTTCTATTCTCGTTTTGGTGAGATTGATATTATTGCCATAAAAGAACAAGTATTGCATTTTATAGAGGTAAAAAGTGGAATGAGCTTTGAGCCTCTTTATGCAATAACACCACAAAAAATGGATAAAATTTTAAAAACCTCGCAATTTTATCTTTTTAAGCATCGCTTAGATTATCAATATTGTATTAGCGCAGTGATTGTGCGTGGAAATGAGATAGAGTTTTTTGAAAATATAAGTCTTTTTTAGATTTTCCAAATAAAGCTGTTGATCAAGATAGGGGAGTACAAAAGATTGTAGTGAAACATTTTTATTTTGATAAGCTAAGTATAAATTTTTGATAGAAAAAAAGATTATTTAATGTTTCATATGATAAAAATATTTAAACAAATTTGAAATCATATACAAAATATATGGTAATAAGAAAGGCAGTAAAAGCAAGTAATAAAAAATACTCTCATATTCTTTTTTCGCAAAATATTTTAAATCTATCTAAAAGTGTTAAAATATATTCTAAAAATTCTTAAAATTCACTTTCGTTTTGATTTTTTAAAAAACTACCGCCAAATCACGTATGCATCGCATTAAAAAACTCTAATTTTTTGTTTTGATTTTTATATTATTACACAAGTAATTAAGACTAGATTTATATTATTATTATCTGCCAAAATACGAATAAGTTACATGAATACGGATTAGCGTAGGAGTACTAGGTCTTGGATAATCTTTATAAGCAATGCGAATGGTATGTAGTGTTTGAGAATCAAAAGAACTAAGTCCTGAACTTTTGATGATCTTAAGATCTGAAATATCACCATTTGGATGAAGGATGAATTCTACAGCATTAATACCGCTTTGTTCAAAATAAGCAGCAATGCGTGGATAAGATAGATAACGTTGAGTAATACGCCCAATATTTCTTAAGTTGTTTCTAATAAATTCTTTTTCTGCACTTCCTAAATCACCAAATTCTTCCCCATATAGCTTGTCAATTTCTTGGATGGTTTGAGGGTCATTACCCTTATCTAGCTCTAGGGCACTTTGTGGAGCGCTATTTTGCATATAAGATGGAGAGGGATCAAGTGGGGATAAATTTCTAGCATCAAATGATGAGGGATTATATGAATCAAGAGCTTTCTTCTCGGAGTTTTTTTGTTTTTTTTGTTGGTTTCTTGGTGGAGTTGAAGCTTGAGCTAGTGGGTTTTGTTTTGGCATTTGAACTGGACTTGGCTGGATACTTTTAGCAGCAAGTGATGGCTTTCTAGCACCCGGTGTGTTTTTGCTTTTATCTTGACTATAACCACGTTTTAATACAAGAATATTGTCTAATTTTACTTGGGATTGTTTTTTAGTCTGCTGTGGTTTTAAAAATACAAGCAGACTAAATATAAGACCATGAATTAATATAGAGATGAGTAGTGAGATAAAAAAACGATTATTGTTTGTCATTTTTCTTAAAAGGTTTCAAAATTCCTTTTAGTCGAGATGATATCTTGTCTTTAATAGTTGGCTCATGTACTTGAGAGAAAAAATCATCAAGTATTGCATCATCATCTTCGTATTCAAATTCATTATCATGGTCATCATCTTCAAGAAAGGTAATGTTTGGTGGAGTTGTTGGAATTTGTTTATTGGAATCTTTAGAAACTTGTTGTGATGGATTGACTTTTAGTTCTTGTGGTTGAGCATTTCTTTTGATTTGATTTTTTGTATTGGATAGAGACTGTGGAGTTTCTTGCTTAGCTTTAGTGGGAGATGATAAAAAGATATATTCTGTTTCATCTTGTTTTGATGGAAATGCACTTTCTAGACTATCTTTTTTTGATGAAAAAGTAGTAGTATTAATTGAGAGATTCTCATCATTACCCTCTTTTTTAAGCGCTTCTGTATAAGTATGGATTGGTTTTGCTTGAGATATAATATCTTGTATTGATGGATTATTGGGAGTAGGTTTTTGATTATACTTTGTTTTCTTGTCTAACTCTTTTGAAATATTTGGTGAAGTATAAAATTCTTTATGGGGTTTTAAATTGAGTTTTTGTGAAAGTTTGGTTTCATTTTCTGTAATACGATCTGTTTTTTTTGGAAAGTCAGAATTGTTATTTTTATCAGAATTATTATTTTTATTTTGTTTAATGGAGTTTAATAAATCGTTAAAGGCTGCTTTTGGTTCAGAATCAAGTAAGATCTGTCCGCGTGGAGTAGAGAGAATATAATAGCGCACACCTTTCATATCAAGCTCTAAAACAAAGCTTTTAGAATCGATAAAGTATTTACGGGAAGTTAATGGTGGCGAAAATGGAGATTTTAGTTTTCGTTTAATAAAAAATAATACTAAGAATGCAAGAATAAGTACAACAATAGCAGTAATATATTGTGAATTAGCAATTGGGCTTTGTGATTTTACCATAGGTGATAAGTGAAAAATAATTGTCTTTTTATTTTCGCTTAATTTGAAGTTAATATCTAGTGGTGAGATTGTATCTGGAGCAATAAAGAGAGTATTTTTATCTGAAAAAATATAGAGATTTTTAAGTAAGATAGGAGGTGTTTTTTTGGTAGGTTTGATTGGCGCAATATTGCTAATGCTAAAATAATTTTTTGATGTACTAGAAATTTGAGTTTCTTTTAATGGGGTATTAAAATTGAAGTATATGGTTAAGAGATCTTTATTAGAAACATAATGTATAGAATCTAGACGTGCTAATTCAACTTCTTTAACTTCTGTCTTTTTTGTGATTGCTTTATCTTGGATATTAGATTTAGTAGCTTGTGAACTTATAGATAAAGATACTAGAGTGAAAAATAAAATAATAAGTTTCATAAATTTTCCTTAAGATTCTCTAGTAAGACAATAAACTATAGCATTAGAATCAAGTATCTCATTAAGACGAATAGCAAGATTTTTTTCATAAACCATCACTTCTCCCTTACCTACGATGCGTTTGTTTATAAAAACATCTACACTTTCACCAGCTGGCTTGCCCAGATCTATTACGCTACCACGCTCAAAATTTAAAATTTCTTTTAGAGTAAGCTTTGTGCTGCCTAGCTCGGCTGTAAAAACAGCTTCAATATCAAGCAAGCCTTCATAGCTTTGAATCATTTCTTCTAAATAAGTGGTAAGTTCTTGTTCTTTTTGATTATCTTGGTCAAAGGCGGACTTTTTTTTCATTTATCTTCCTTTATTTCAATGTAAAGACTAACTATTGCATTTGGTTTAATAAGAAATGAAAAGGAGTGGTTATATATTGGTGGGGTAGTTATATAACCATAATGTTTAGGGGTAGAAATTTGTGCAACACTTTCCATTAAGACTTTGGCTCTGCCAGTGATGAGATTGCAGCATTCATTAGCAATATCTTGCATCATATCTTGACTCGGATTATCTTCCTCTAGCATAATTTTAGAAAAAATCTTTAAAAACTCTTGGCTATAATTAGCATAAGAGACAATACCTGTCCCAATAAGTTCTATGCTTGAGAGATAGCCGGGATGATTTGTCATAGGAATCTCTTCTGGCGTTATTTGAATGGTATTTTCTAAAATGTCAATAAAAGCAGATTTGAGTACAGAAAAATCCACAAAAACTCCTAAACTAATAATAATCCCTTTTATTATACCTTATTTTATTTTAAGTTTTACCAAGTTTAAGGCATTTAGGCAGGTTTAAAATTTTTTGTTGTTTTACAAAACATACTAACAAAACATTTTTCACACTCTGGTTTTAATGCCTTGCAAGTATATCGTCCAAATAAAACAAAAGCTTGATGAAGTTTATCTAAATCAGTTTTAAAAAGCTTAGATAGTTCATATTCTGTTTGAATGGCTGTAGTGGCATTGCTAAGATTGAGGCGGTGAGAAGTGCGAAAAACATGAGTATCTACAGCCATGAGATTAGCTTCAAAGTATTCAATTAATACAACATTGGCTGTTTTTTGTCCTACGCCAGCAAGACTTTTTAGAGAATCTTGGTCCTTTGGTATTTCGCCATTAAATTGATTCATAACCTGATTAGCCATTATAATAAGATTTTTTGCTTTATTGTTGAAAAAAGAAACAGAGGAGATAAGGGATTTGAGCTCATTAATTTCAGCTTTTGCTAATAAATTTATACTAGGATATTTGGCAAATAAGGCTGGAGTAACAATATTTACGCGTTTATCTGTGCATTGAGCAGATAGCATTACGCAAACTAAAAGCTCGTATAAATTATGATATTTAAGCTCTGTTTTTGGAGCTGGAAAATGCTCAAGCATAAGAGATTTAATAATTTTGACACGCTCTTTTTTTGATAATTTAGTTTGCAATTTTTTACTTGATTTATTATTCTGGTCGGTCAACATCAATAAGTTACCTCAATTTTTTTAGCCTCTGATTCTCTAAGAGCTATTTGCGTACCTTGAACTTGTAGGGCTAGTGTTGCATGCCTTGATGAGTGGTGTAGGGGGATAACACTTGCTCCGGTGTTGATACCAAAAGATATAAATCGAGCTAATAATTTAGTATCACTAGTGTGAATAGCTTTTATGTTACATGGTTTATTAAGAGGTGCGCTCATTAGCGTTTGCATTACTACTCCTTTATTTTCGATATTCTTCATCTTTCATTTCGGTTTTGATTTCATCCACAATTACATCAATAGGGGTGAAGATTCTTCTTAAAATCTTAAATGGGGCAGTGATTATATCTTCGGCTAGAGATACACTTGTTTTAGGATCCTCTATTGTTCCATTTAGTGTTACATTGGTAGATATTTTACCTCCTTCTCCTAATACTAAAAATCCTACAATTGGAATCTTAGAGAGTATGGAACTAAGATTTTTAATTGTAGAAATTTTGAGATTAGCATTAATTTCTTTGTTGTCTAGTTGGATAACACCATTGCCATCCACATCCATAGAATCACCAATAAGATGTATTTTTTCTAAACCTAGATATTCCTTATTGATTGCAAAGGTAATTGATCCATTTTTGACTTGATAGCCTTGAGCACCTAAGTTTGGATTTTTAAAGACTATAAGAGAAGGTACTGTATCAATGAGATTGATGATATTTTGTAAAACGGCAAAATTTTTAAATAGAGTATTTTGCACCTTCACTTCACCACTAAAAGATGAGTTTTTATATGCACCAATAAGCGTAAATAATCCGCCATTAAATAGATTTTTTTGAGTGACAAAATTTATAAAATTGGCACTAAAATTTGTCGCCTTGATATAAATATCTCCATCTATAAAGTCAAGATTAGCAATACCATTTTTATAAGTAGCATCTGCAAGAATTCTTTGATCTCGAAAACGTATAGAAATGCTATCAGTAGGAATAAGATAATCTTTATAATAGATGCTCATATTATCGATTTCAATATTTGTAATTTCGGCTTTGATGTGATGTCGACGTTGATATTGATGCTTGTATTTGAGAAATTCTAATTTATTTTTGACTTCTTCTTTAGTTGGAGATACTCCATTATTGTTTCCATGTAGAGCTTGTTGGATAGCTGGGATTTTACTATTTAAAAATTGTTCTAAATTAAAGTTATAACCTTTGATATTAATTTTATTTTGAGCATTTTTACGTGTAAAGCTAATTTTTTTATCTAGAGATGAGATTTGTATTACATCATCTTGAATCGTACCGCTAAAATCAAGTGTTTTAACCCCAATTCCATTAAAATCATAAAGTGGAAGCGTATTCTGACCAATTGAAAAAAGAAGCGTAAAGTCTTTAAAATCTTGAGTAGTGATATAAGCATTTCCACTTTTAATATCTAAATACTGGATTAGTGGAGAGTATGGTTTATACTTAGCTATATCATCGATTTTAAAGATATAATTATTAGGATTGATGGTGAGACTGGTTTTAAAATCTGGTAGATTGATAAGAATATTATCGTGATCTTTAAAGTCAATTTCTATGTCTAATGTTATATCTTGCATCCCATTGATGTTTAATATTTCTTGGGTATAAGGTTTTTCATCTTCTTTAATAGAATCTATAATAAGACGTTTTAGCTCTATAGGTGTCATCTTATTGGGATCTTTGGTGAAAGTCTTATCAAATTTACTTATTTTTTCTTCAGTAGAAACTGACTCTTGAGTAGAAACTGATGAAAGATCATTTTTGCTATTATTTTTCTGGGTCTGTAAGTTTTTAGATTTGTCAGATTCTGTATTTGCTGTTAAAGAGTTTGTTGAAGCATTATTTTGAGCTATATCTTCTATTAAAGTTTCGGTATTTGAATCAGAAATATTTTCACTCTCTGAAATATCGATATTTTCTTGCATTTCTTGATTGGATGGAGTATCATTATTTTGGTTTGAAGGATCGTCCTCATCATTTTCTTCAGGATTTTTTTCATTCATCTGATTATTTAGAAAAGCATCAGGGTCATGCTTGAAATCTTTTTTAAGAAAAGGTTGTTCAAAGTTGATATGTTGGTTGGTATTGATAGCTAGGCGATGTATTTTTGCTTGAGTTTTATAGGTGGAATTGTCAAGATCGATTACTCCATCTAGATCACTAGCAAGCATATTATAATAATAAGTACCATTAGTTTGTATGTAGATATACTTATAGTTAGGCGTGATATCAAAATTTATTTTAACTAGATCTGCATATAAAGGTATGCTATATAATTTGAGATTAGAGTGTTGTGTAGTAATGCCACCATTGAAGCTAATTTTATTATGATTTGGCATAAACTCTATGGATAGACGTAAATCAGCCTTAAGTGGAGAGTCAATCTGCTCTAAAGGTACATTGATATTATAGCGATCTAGCAGGTCTGTAAGATTGGTGTCATAAGAGAAAGTGGGTGATTTGATCTTTAGAGTCATTTTTGGATGGCTGAAGAGATTTTCAAAGACAATTGATGAGCCTTCAAGATTAGTTTGTCCATAAGTAAGATTTTCTGGATCAAGCCGAATTTTTTTATTTTTTAAGGTTGCAATAATTTTTTTTGCTTTTATAGAGTCAATATTATTAAAAAGGTTTATTTCAGCAGCATTTATAGAAATTTTGCCTTCAAGACTAGATTCTAGCCCCGGTAAAAAGCCTTTTTTGGTTAGTATTGTGCTAAAGCTTAGATTATTAATTGTAGCCTGGTCAAAAAATATTTTTTCAAAAAGCCAAGATTTAAGTGCCGGGTTATCAATATTTTTTAATGGCGTTTTTAAGAAATCAAGAGAGGTGAGTGCAGAGCTTTTCAGATTTATTTTTATTCTTTTTAGATCTGTGCTTCCTATAATAAATAATGTATTTTTTTCTTTTGTAACATTGAGATTAAAAGCCATTTCATGGCGTGTAGGAATATAAGCAATTTTGCCTTTGATATTAGAATCAAAGTCTGTTAAAATTAAATTCTGAATATCAAGATTGAGTCTACCAGTATCTTCTTTAATATCAAAGATGGCATTAATGGATGGAAAGAGTAGTTTATATTGTTTGCCATCATAGGTAATAGATGCTATTTTGTCTTTGTCTAGAATAATAGATTTAATATTGAGGTTTTGAAAATAAGCTATTCCCCAGGTAAAATAGCGTAGGGATTTGACAATTTTTTCTATGTCAAATGGGGTGCTAGAGGGTTTGTTTAGAATCTTTTGTAGATTCAATTCCTTTAGTTCTAAAATAAATTTATTGTCAAGTTTTAGATACAATTGTTTTGCAGAAATGCTTCCAAGATGCAATCTCTCTATGCGAATACCATGTGATAGGATTTTGTAAAAGCTAAAAAATAGGATTAGGATGATAAGAAAAAAAATACTCAATCCCAATATTCTTCTGGATTTTATTTTACTCATTTTTTTAACCATCATTTTTTATTTTAGTATACCAGTATCAACAGAAAAGACTCTTTTGGTTCCAAAAGGTTCAACTAAATCAATTATAGCATACTTGCATAGTAATGATTATGATGTTAATAGTTTTGATACATTTTTTTTGCGCTTTATTGGAAAGCCTCAAAGTGGGTTTTTAAATATGCCAGCCTCTATTATGACTAAGGCAGATTTTTTGTATGCTTTAAGTAAATCCAAGGCTGCTTTAAAAGAAGTAACATTAATTCCTGGTGAAACGATGTATTTTTTTAATCAAATTCTCTCTAAAGCTTTTGGACTTAAGATTGAAGATTTACAAAGGGCTTTTAGGGAAAAAACTCCTTATAAAGATGGTGTAATTTTTGCAGATACCTATAAGTTACCACTTGGAGCGGATGCAGACTTTTTAATAGGGTTTCTTGTGGATAAGTCAATGAAAAAGCACAAGGAGCTTGCTTTAAAGGTTTTGGGAGTTTATGATGAGAAGCGGTGGTTTAGATATGTGAGTATAGCATCTATTATTCAAAAGGAAGCAGCAAATGTAATTGAGATGCCAATTGTAAGTGCTGTAATTTATAATCGTATTAAAAAGGGAATGCCTTTACAGATGGATGGAAGTCTAAATTATGGCAAATATTCTCATACTAGAGTTACGCCAGATCGTATCAGAAAAGATGATACAGAATTTAATACTTATAAAAAGTTTGGTATTCCTAAAAATCCAGTAGGCAGTGTTAGCATGGATGCAATTAAGGCAGCCATAAATCCAGCTAAAGTGGATTATCTTTATTTTGTAAAGAATAAAAATGGGACTCATACCTTTTCAAAAACCTTTAAACAACATCGCCAAAATATAGGTAAATAATTTTTTTACTTTTATTTATATTTTGTTTAAAAAAATAATTATAATCAGCCAAAGTATATGATTTGATTTGAAAATGATTGCAGTTGCATTCAAAATATTTCAAAAAATGATATATTTTAAAAATTCAAAAAATACTAGGAATATCCTAAAACCACTTGAGGAGAATACAATGTCAAATATGCTAACTCCAGAAGGCGTGCCAGTTTGGACAAATGAAGATCGCTGTAAGGGTTGTGATATATGTGTATCAAAATGTCCAGCAGGAGTTTTGTCAATGCAGCTAGATCATACAAAAGTTTTAGGCAAGATTATTAAAGTTGTTCATCCAGAAGCTTGTATTGGCTGTAAAGAGTGTGAATTGCATTGCCCAGATTTTGCTATTTATGTAGCTGAACGTAAGGATTTTAAATTTGCAAAATTAACAGAAGAAGCAAAGATGCGTGCAGAAGCTATTAAGGCTAATGGATATATTTTATAGGTTTGGAGGTAGAGATGAGAGAAGTTATTTCTGGTGGTAATGAACTGGTAGCAATGGCTGCAATTGATGCTGGATGTAAATTTTATGGTGGTTATCCAATTACCCCTTCATCAGATATTATGCATGAACTTAGTGTAATGTTGCCAAGGGTTGGAGGTACATTTATCCAAATGGAAGACGAGATTAGTGGTATTTCTGTGGCTCTTGGCGCTTCTATGAGTGGGGCGAAGTCTATGACGGGTAGTTCTGGACCAGGTATATCTTTAAAGGCAGAACAGATTGGTTATGGATTTATGGCAGAGATTCCATTAGTGATCGCTAATGTTATGCGTTCTGGTCCATCTACTGGTATGCCTACTCGTGTAGCACAGGGTGATATCAATTTTATGAAAAATCCAACACATGGTGATTTTAAGGCAGTAGCTTTAGCACCAGGAACTTTAGCTGAAGCTTATACAGAAACCTTACGCGCTTTTAACTTAGCAGAAATGTTGATGACTCCTGTATTTTTACTTATGGATGAGACAATAGGACATATGTATGGAAAGGCTATATTACCTGATCTAGAAGAGGTAAAAAATAGCATCATTAATAGAAAAGAATTTAGTGGTGATGTCAAGGATTATCAACCCTATGGAGTAGGGGATAATCAACCAGCAATTTTAAATCCATTTTTTAAGGGGTATCGCTATCATGTAACTGGTTTACATCATGGACCTATAGGGTTTCCGACTGAAGATGCAAAGATGGCTGATAAACTTATAAGGCGTCTTTTTGGAAAGATTGATTCTAGGATTGATGATATTTCTCGTGTTGAAGAAGTAGATTTAGAAGATGCAGAAGTAGCTATTATTGCTTATGGATCAGCATCATTAGCCGTAAAAGAAGCGATTAAAGAGCTAAGATCTATGGGTAAAAAAGTAGGTCTTTTCCGTCCTATTACTATTTGGCCTAGTCCAGAAAAACACTTAAGGGCATTAAGCAATAGATTTAAAAAGATTTTAGTCATTGAACTTAATATTGGTCAATATATTCAAGAGATTGAACGTGTTATGGAAAGAAGAGTTGAGTTTTTTGGTAGGGCTGATGGTAGAAGTATTTTGCCTGCAGAGATTGTAAAGAAAGTGGAGGAGATGTAAAATGGCTTTTAATTATGATGAGTATTTACGTGTAGATAAACTGCCTACACTTTGGTGTTGGGGATGTGGAGATGGTGTTATTTTGAAATCCATTGTCCGTGCTATTGATGCATTAGGTTGGAATATGGATGATGTTTGTTTGGTAAGTGGGATTGGTTGTTCAGGGCGTATGAGTAGTTATGTAAATTGCAATACCGTGCATACTACTCATGGTCGTGCCATCGCATATGCTACTGGGATTAAGTTGGCTAATCCAGATAAGCATGTGATTGTAGTTAGTGGAGATGGTGATGGTTTAGCCATTGGTGGGAATCATACTATACATGCAGCCAGAAGAAATATTGATATAAATTTTATTTTAGTTAATAATTTTATTTATGGTTTGACAAATTCTCAAACTTCACCCACCACGCCAAAGGGTATGTGGACAGTTACCGCTCAATATGGAAATATTGATAATAACTTTGATCCATGCAAACTTGTAGAATCTGCTGGAGCAAGCTTCATAGCTAGGGAATCTGTTCTTAGCTCTGCAAAGATTGAAAAAATTTTTGTTGAAGGTTTTAAACACAAGGGTTTTAGTTTTTTTGATATTCATAGTAATTGTCATATTAATTTGGGTCGCAAAAATAAGATGGGAGAAGCTGTAGAAGTTTTAAAATGGATTGATTCTCGAACTATTTCAAAACAAAAATATGAAGCTTTGAATGATGAGGAAAAAATAGGCAAATATCCAACTGGAATTTTAAAACAAGAAGATAAGACTGAATATTGTGCCTCTTATCAAGAGGTTATTAATAGACTTCAGGGCAAGTAAAAGGAGAGTGTATGGAAACACAGCTTAGATTTACGGGTGTTGGTGGACAGGGAGTGCTTCTAGCTGGAGAAATTTTAGCAGAGGCAAATATTCGTGCAGGGGGTTATGGACTTAAAGCTTCTACATATACTTCTCAAGTGCGTGGTGGTCCTACCAAGGTAGATATTCTACTTGATAAAGAGGAGATTTTATATCCTTATGCCAATGAAGGTGAAATTGATTTTATGCTTTCAGTCGCTCAGCTTAGCTATAATCAATTTAAAAGCGGAGTAAGAAAGGGTGGGATTATGGTGCTTGAACCAAATTTAGTTATTCCAAGTGATGAGGATAGACAAAATTATAAAATTTATGAAATACCCATTATTACCATTGCCAAAGAAGAAGTGGGAAATGTTGTTACGCAATCTGTAGTTGCTTTGGCTGCTACAGTAGTATTTACAAAGTGCGTAGATAGGGATATTGTTTTTGAAACAATGATTTCTAAGGTACCAAAAAAGGTAGCTGATTTGAATACTAAGGCATTTGAATTAGGCGAAAAATATGCTATTAAGGCTTTGAGTTAGTTTGAGTGAAAGTCTTTTAACTTCAGCTTGTTATTGCTACTTAGCATTTTTAGAAAAAGAAAATAGAGGCACTTATGAGCTTGAAATAAGGGACTTTAATTTTTTAGATGAGCAAGCAAATAGTGGCAGATTTGAAGTTTCTTTTAACCTCAAGCTTAAAATGTTGGATAATCTAGTTTTTGTATTACCAGATGGTAGCGAAGTCATGCTTGATGATTCTGCAATTATTCAAAGAATTTATTATGATAAGTTAGAGCGGCTAGAGATTGAGTGTGGAATTAATCTTTTTCATCAAATCAAAAAAGCACTTATTAGTAAAACTTTAAGAGTTTATAATGATTTAAGATTTCTTATTAATAATCTCATTGATTTTTTTAAAAAATATACTCCAGCCTTGCCTATTTATCAGCCATCTATTGAGCCTTATGTTGATGTAGCTTTATCTGAAGCTCAAATTAATGCGGTTAATGGTATTTTAACTAAGTCTATTAGCTATATTTGGGGTCCACCTGGTAGTGGGAAAACGCAATATGTACTTTTTTATTCTATCTTATCTTTACTTAAGGCTAATAAAAAAATTTGTATTCTTGCCCCAACAAATAGCGCATTAGAGCAGATATTATTTGTATTACTGGAAAAATTAGAGTCTGTTGGGATTGATAGTAATTGTGCTTTGAGGTTGGGTATACCAAGTGCTAGTTTTTTGCATAAATACCCTAATGTTTGTGAAACGTATGTAAGAGAGGTGAGACATCTTTTCTCTATTAGTTTGCAAGATCGTTATGCAATGACTCACATTTTTGCCATGACACTTGATGGATTTATTAAAAAATATCCTGTTATGAATATAAAATTTGATCATATTTTTTTGGATGAATGCGCTTTTACCCCTCTTATTAAAGCTCTTAGTATCTGTGTAGACAATACTCCTTTTACGCTTTTAGGTGATCACAAGCAATTGGCTCCAATTTGTGAAATGCCGCAGAATTTGATGATTAATGAGAATATCTGTGCCAGACTTTGGGGGTTTTCAGCTATTTTTATAGAGGATTTTTTTATAAATTTATCAAAATTATTGGAAAAAGATTTTCAAGATCAAGCTTCAATATGTCTTAAGAATACTTTTAAGCTTGACCAAACTTATCGATATGGGAAAAATCTAGCAGAACTTCTTGATAAGGCAATTTATCATAATAGGCTTTTTAGTACTCAAGCAGATACGCAAATTTTTTATGTTGATTGTAAAGAAAAAGAGAGAAAACATAAAAATATTGCTTTAAGTGAAGTAGAAGCTAGCATATATTTATTTAAAGAGCTTAAAGAGAAGGATGTGGCTATTATTACACCTTTTGTATCCCAAAGAATGCAAATGATTAAATCAGGAATCCCATCAGATGTTGCTATGACTATTCATTCTTCTCAAGGAAGAGAATTTGAAATAGTGATTTTTTCACCAGTGCGACTTAGCTATCCAATGACAGATTCTAGAAATATCCAAGCTCTTTATACATTAAATGTGGCTATTAGCAGACTTAAGAAGTGTTTTATTTTAGTATGTGATGTTAGCTTTTGGAGTTCTTGTCATGGTCAGTTTATATCAGAGATCATAAAATTAGCTAAACCTTATCATGCAAGAAGCATATTATAAAACTGCTTAAGAGAAAACTATTATTTGTACTTTTGTTTTTGATTATTTTATCAAGGCTGCTGCAAAATATGCTATAATCGCGCTTCCATTGTTAATATTGAAATCACACACGCTAATTCTTCAATGGTTGGTGATTGTCTTAATGAGACTCATCTAATGAGCGTGGAGGAAAAACCAAATTTAAGGAGAAGAAATATGGTAACAATGAAAGACTTATTGGAATGTGGTGTGCATTTTGGACATCAAACAAGAAGATGGAATCCAAAAATGAAGCGTTTTATTTTTGGTGTAAGAAAAAATATCCATATTATTGATTTGCAGAAGACTTTACGTTATTTTAGATATACCTATAATATTGTTCGTGATGCTGCTGCAGAGGGAAAAACCATTATGTTTGTCGGGACTAAAAAGCAAGCTAATGAAACCTTAAAGGAGTATGCAGAAAAAATTCAAATTCCTTATGTTAATTATCGCTGGCTTGGTGGTATGCTAACAAATTTTAGTACTATCAAAAAATCTATTCGTAAATTAGAGATTATTGAGGAAATGGAAGAAAGTGGACAAATTGATATGCTTACCAAGAAAGAAAAGTTAATGATCTTGCGCAAAAAAGATAAATTAAATAAATATCTTGGTGGCGTTAGGCATATGAAAAAAGCTCCTGATATGATTTTTGTGATTGATGTTGTTAAAGAGAAGATTGCAGTAGCAGAAGCAAGAAGACTTGGTATTCCTGTGGTTGCTCCACTAGATACAAACTGCGATCCCGATCTGGTTGATTATCCTATTCCTGGTAATGATGATGCTATTCGTTCTATTCAACTTTTTTGCAAAGAAATGAGTGAGGCTATTACTGAGGGTCGTGCGATGGTGGGTGCAGAAGGTCAAGCAGAAGTAGAAGTAGCTCCAGCCAGCGATGAGGAAAAGCAAGAGCTTATGGATGAAGTAACAGCAGATCTTGAAAAAGAAATGTCAAAGGGGGAGTAAATGGCAGAAATTAGTGCGCAATTAGTAAAACAACTTCGTGAGATGACTGATGCTGGTATGATGGACTGCAAGAAAGCGCTTGTAGAAACTAATGGAGATATTGACAAAGCAGTTGAATATCTCCGCGAAAAGGGTTTAAGCAAGGCTGCAAAGAAGGCTGATAGAATTGCGGCAGAAGGAGTGGTTGCTGTAAGTGTATCTAGTGATTTAAAAAGCGCAGTTATGGTTGAAATTAATAGTGAAACTGATTTTGTGGCTAAAAATGATGGCTTTAAAGAGCTTGTCAATCAGACACTTGCTTGTGTAAAAGAAAATAATATAAAAGATGTTAATGCACTCATAGAATCAAAAATTGGATCTGATAAATTTGGTGATTATTTAAATTCCCAGATTGCTAAAATTGGAGAAAATATTGTAGTAAGACGCTTGAGTAATTTAAAGGCTGATGCTAAGAGCATAGTTACAGGGTATGCACATTCTAATGCTCGTGTAGGAGTTTTAATTGTTGCAAAATGTGAAAATGAGGCAAATTTGACAAAAGTTTCTGAATTGATACGTAATATTTGCATGCATGCAGCAGCTATGAAGCCACAAGTACTTGATTATAGCTCTTTTAGTGCAGATTTTATTCAAAAAGAAAAGACTGCACTAAAAGCAGAGATTGAAAAAGAAAATGAAGAGTTAAAGAGGCTTGGAAAGCCATTAAAGGTCATTCCAGAGTTTATTAGTCGTTGCGAGCTTACAGAATCTGTTTTAAAAAATCAAGAAGAAAAATTAAAAGCAGATCTTAAGGCTCAAGGTAAGCCAGAAACTATTTGGGATAAGATTATTCCAGGTCAAATTGAGCGTTTTATAGCAGACAATACTTTGATTGATCAGCGTTTAACATTAATGGGACAGTTTTTTGTTATGGATGATAAAAAGACTATTGCTCAAGTTTTAGAACACAAATCTAAAGAACTGGGAGATAAAATTATTATTACTGAATATGTTCGTTTTGAGTTAGGCGAGGGTATTGAAAAAAAAGTAGAAGATTTTGTTTCTGAAGTTATGGCACAAATACAATAGCTATTTAACAAAAGAAAGCTGATTAAATAATTTTATAGCATTTCTAATTTCTGTTTTTTTAGTAAATCAGCTATTAGAAATGCAAGTTCAATGCTTTGAGTAGCATTAAGGCGTGGATCACATTGAGTATTATAGTTAGATGCAAGTCTAGATTCTGTAATGGCTTGTAGACCACCAATGCATTCTGTAACATCTGTCCCAGTCATTTCCAGATGTACACCACCAGCATAGCTACCCATACTTTGATGAATTTCGAAAAAAGCTTTTACTTCGGATAAAATATTTTTAAAGTCTCTTGTTTTATATCCATTGATAGCTTTGATTGTGTTGCCATGCATAGGATCAGTACTCCAGAGAATGTGACGTCCTTCTGATAATATAGATTTAAGTAATGGTGGAAAGTTGCTTTTAAGCTTATCTGCACCCATTCGTATAATAAAATTTAATCTTCCTGCTTCATTTTCTGGATTAAGTTTATCGCATATTTTCATAATTTCATCTTTTGTAGCATCTGGACCAATTTTTACCCCTAATGGGTTTTTTACACCAGATAGAAATTCTATATGTGCTTCATCAATACCACGTGTACGCTCCCCTATCCATAACATATGGGCAGAACAATCATAAAAATCCCCACTTAAGGAATCTTGACGCGTTAAACTCTCTTCGTATGGCAAGAGCAGCGCCTCATGGCTAGTATAAAAATCTGTTTCTTTAAGTAGGGGAGTGGTGGAGGGATTGATTCCACAAGCTTCCATAAAACCAAGGGCTTGAGTAATGCGATTAGCTAATGCTTCATATTGCTGACCTAATTCATTGTTTTTGACAAAATCTAAATTCCACTGATGCACCTCTTTTAAATCAGCTAATCCACCTTGTGCAAATGCGCGTAAAAGATTGAGGGTAGCAGCACTTTGATGATAGGCTTCTAGCATTCTATATGGGTCAGCTTCTCGCTTAGATGGAGTAAATTCGATGCTATTTATAATATCACCGCGATAACTAGGTAGAGTAAGATCATCTATACTTTCTGTTTCATTACTTCTTGGTTTGGCAAATTGACCCGCAAGTCTTCCAACCTTGATAATTGGGCAACTACCTGCAAAGGTTAAAATGACACTCATTTGTAGAATAACTTTGAATAAATCTCTAATATTGATTGCATTAAAATCAGAAAAAGATTCTGCGCAATCTCCTCCTTGAAGTAGGAATGCTTGCCCATTACTGGCTTGAGCCAAAGCATTTTTTAATTTTCTTGCCTCTCCAGCAAAGACGAGTGGAGGAAGCATTGAGAGTTTATTTTCTACCTTATTTAAAGAGTTTTGATCTTTGTAGCTTGGGTTTTGTTTGATAGGAAAGCTTCTCCAACTACTTTTAGTCCAAGCTTGTGTATTGTTTGACATTATATTAACCTTGTTTGAGATTTTTTGGTATTGTATTGAAAGATATTGAACTATTAGTAAGTTATTTTAGTTAGGCTAAATGGAGGTAGATTATGGTAAATGATGAGACTTTAGAAAAGTTAGAACGTTTAAGTATGTTAGAGATTGCAGATAGGGCTTCTGCAAAAGCACATTTGGAAGAAATTCTAGGTTTTATTGATAATTTAAAGAATTTAGAATGTAAAGAAGTGTATTCAGATGATAATTTGCATACCCCTTTGCGTGATGATATCCCACATAATTCCAATATATCCAATCCCATTTTATCTAACGCACCAAAAAGTGATGGTCATTTTTTTATAGTACCAAAGATTATTGAGTAGAATAAT
>JXTW01000012.1:0-7355 GCA_004368235.1 Helicobacter anseris
GAAACGAAATACTACACAAATGAAGCTTAAAATAAGCTTAAGATAAAGGGGAATTATAGATTTCTTTGTAAAAAGTTTTCCATACGGATAAAAACTATAATTAATTTTAACAGCTAATTAATATCCGCTATCCTGTACAATATCCTTCATATTTTCAATTAAGTTATATTGAAATATCCTACAATCACGTTCATTCCAAGTATATAATTTAAAGTCTGCTTGCAGATTGCATAAAAAACTTTTAATAATATTCTCATGCACAATTACAGGTTCATTATAATAAGCTGTACGTGTATAAATTCCTATTAAATTTCCTTTTTCATCAAAAAATGGATTCCCCATTTTAACATCAAAATTTCTTGCAATCCCATAGGCATAAAATAAATTTCTTTTTAATTTTTTATCATAATAAAAAAGACGTTTTTGTTTATTAATAGAGCTTGCACTAAAAGTATAATATCCCTTTATTAAGGGAAATAGCATTTTTTTATTCATCTCTACTTTGTCAGTATTATAAGCAATTATCATAGGAACACGATGTGCAAAAATATCCAGATAATACAAATCAAAAATACGCTTATGATAAAAACTTTGATCTCGTATATTGCAGTACTCATCAGTATAATCAATAGTTTTTAGTAATGCCAGTCCCTTTTGAGTATCTAGAGCTGAAACTTCTAGTTTTGCTATACAAATAAGTGGCTTGGCACTATCATCTTGCATTTTTACATAAATATTTTTTGGAAAATCCTTGGCATTTTGCACCAAATCTGCTGTTGTAATAAAATGACCCTCACGCAATAATGCTCCAAACCCCTGCTTTAATGTCCCATCGTCAAAATAAACAGTTAAAAGTCCTATAGAATGTACCCAATTTGGTGGCTTCTCTTCACTTAAATCTATTTTTTCTTGAGTTTTCTTATTCTTTAATACTTTATCCTTTAAACCCTCATGCGTCAAATCAGGCTTTAGATCTTCAGAAGCAAATGCCATACAAAATATCATTATTAAACATATAAAACTTCTCATTATCATCTTTCATTTAAAATCTAAATAAGGATTGCAATTCTCTTTGTTTATCTAATTAATTTCTGTAAAATTGTAGCATTAAATTTAAAATTCCGAAAGGATAAGACTATGCGCGAATTAAAGATTTATGATATCAATGAGAATGACTTGAAAACCCTTCAGTATGCGACTATTCATACTAATAAAGGTGCAATTCATCTAAAGCTTTACCCAGAGTATGCTCCACAACATGTAACCAATTTTGCCACATTAGCTCGTAATGGATTTTATAATAACCTCACTTTTCACCGCGTTATTGATGGCTTTGTTGCTCAAGGAGGTTGCCCTAATGGTACAGGTACAGGTGGACCGGGCTATTGTATTAAATGTGAGTTAAAAAATAATCCATTAAAACATATACGAGGTAGTCTCTCTATGGCACATGCTGGGAGAGATACAGGGGGTAGTCAATTTTTCTTATGCTTTGTAAATCTACCTCATCTTGATGGAGAACATACTGTTTTTGGTAAAATTGAAGAGGGGGATCAAGCAAGTTTTGATGTACTTGATTCTATCCGACCCTATGATGTGATTGAATCTATTGATATTTCTGAAAATAAATGATGTCTGATTTATCTTCTCTTTTGGTAGAATGTGCAGTCTTTGGTATATTAATTGCTGCACTTCTGCTTTATCGTTCTAAATTTAAAAATCATAAATGAAATTCCATTATTTCAAAACCTTAGAAACTATACTATTTTCTACAACACCTGATGAAAAGATCTCTAAATTTTCTCATTTTTATGAGCATTTTTTAAGTAACAATATTATTTTTGAGGAAGATTTTATTCCAAAAATCCAGACCACTCCGAGCTATGTAAGTTTTTGTCAGATTCTCCACCCTACAAGAATATCACGCCCCAAAGCCCCTACTTCAAATATAGCACTAGCTAAAATTATCCATTCTATTGCTCATATAGAATATAGCGCTATAGATCTAGCCCTAGATGCTAGCTATCGCTTTAAGGGGATGGATAAGCAGTATTATGCAGATTGGCTAGAAGTAGCCAGCGAGGAAATCAAGCACTTTATTTTACTTAAAAATGCTCTTTTGGAATTAGGCTTTAGCTATGGGGATTTTCCTGTGCATCAAAATCTATTTGATGCTATGCGCGCTACAGATCACTGCGTTAGCCATCGTATGGGACTTGTGCATAGAGCACTAGAAGCCAATGGACTAGATGCAAATCCATTTGTCAAATCTAAGCTATCTGCTAATCACAAAGGACGCGATCAAATCGCTAATATCCTAGATATTATCTTAAAAGATGAAATATCCCATGTAAGCAAGGGAGATAAGTGGTGGAAACTCACTAAAGATGAAAATGAGGACTTTATATCCTTGCTTACAAAGTATCAAAGCTTTTCTCCAAGCAATAGATTTTTAAATATTAAGGCTAGGATGGAGGCTGGCTACAGCCAAAAAGATATAAAAGATCTGCATAACTTCTATGAGACTTTTTCAAAACACCCCTCAAGTAAGATATTTTAAATTAGAGTTTAGAAAATACAAATACAAAAAATATATTTTTAGAGTATAAAAGAAAAATATGAATCCCAAATGAGCAAAGTAGGATGCTATATAGACTAATGATGAGCTAGAGCGTAAGAATTAAAGGACAAAGGCAAGGCTATTTAAGAGCATCACAAAGAATCAAGCCAAAGCGATGAATAGCCAAAAAGCAGAGATAGGGCACAATGGGCTTGACTTGACAATGGGGGGGGGGGATTAAATGAGAGGTAAAATGGTGAGAGCATAAGGTGAGGGGAGAGAATACAAAAATAAATAAAAAGAGTAAAACAAATGGAAGTTTTTATTTGCGTGATTAACTTAACAACCGCCATTGTTAAATTAATTAGTATTTATCTACTCTATAAAATAGTAAAAAGATAAAACAGAGGGGCTATCAAGCCCCCACAGGTAAAAGCCAAGTTTTACTCCATTATGATTTTATAATAGAAGGGTAAAGAATGGAAGTTTTAGGCGTGATTTTGGATTTTGTTATAGCGGCATTACTCTTAGTCGTTATCTTTAAGCTAAAGGGGATAAAATGAGCAGTGCACCTAAGCTAATTAATAAAATAGAAGTTAGCTTTAAAGTAATAAAAAATCAAATTTTTATTAATTCTTTGGATTTGGCTAAGGTTTTTAATAAACGACACAACAATATAATAAGGACTATCAAAGACTTGCCACAAGATGAGTTTAAAACATTAAATTTTAAAAACAAAGTTTATTTAGATGCGCAGATGAAGCCACGCCCCTGCTACAACCTTACCCGCGATGGTTTTTCACTGCTTGTTATGGGATTTACAGGTCAAAAGGCTTATAAATGGAAAATTGAGTTTATTAAGGCGTTTAATGAAATGGAAAAACGCCTAAAAAACATAGAACAAGAGAATATTAAAAAGCTAGCTTACCATCAAAGCTTAGGCTATAAATCCCAGCTAGAGCAGCAAAAGAAAAAGTATGAGAATGAAATAAAAGCTTTAAAATACGATATGGCTAAAAAGCAGGATATGAGAGATAATCTAAAAAGGCTAAGTTTTGAGGAGATAAATATATAAGAGATTATCTTAAAAAAGAATATTCTATACATTCCTTTAATGATACAGATATACTGCTTTTTGCAGAGTGTGTGGCTAGAGACTGCGGGGGGGGGCAAGCCCTCATCTATAAGAATATAAAAAAGCATCTAAAAAAGCTAAGCCCTAGTCTTGAAATAGTGCAAGCCAAAGGGGATAGTATGCTCCCTTATGCAAAAAATAATGAAATATTGCTTATAGATAAGACAGAGGATTTTAAAAATGGTGAGGTTGTTATCTTTAGCTATAAAGATGAGGTCTTTATCAGACAGGTTTTTATAACCCCAAATGATAGAAAACTAAGCTTTGTAAGTAAAAACCCACTATACCCTAGCTTTACCTTAGAAGGCAAGAATATAGAAAAAATAAGGATAAAAGGGGTGTTAAGAGCCAAAATAAAAAGGTTTTGAGAATAAAGGAAGGGGGTTTTAGATAAAATAATAAAGTAGAATAAAAGGAGATGAGCTTGGAAGCACAAGAGATAAAAGACTTTTGCAAAGAACAGGGGCTAACTTATAAACAGCTAGCAGAGCAAATAGGATTAAGCGAAGGCGGCTTAACAAATGCCATAACTAATAATAAGATTACCCAAAGCATAGAACATAGCTTTAGAATGTATCAAAAAATCCTAAGGCTTGAGAGTGATTTAAAAGATTATGAGAGTTTAAAATCTCTATTAACAAAAATACTTCAAAAATAATAGCCCAAAATTAAGGGCTATTGCTTCATCATATTTCATTATCTTATTTAATAAAAATATAAATATATTATTGTTTTATATATTGACAAAATAAATATAATATTATATAATTATCACATCAAAGCTAATAGATAATTAGTTTTGAAATAAGTAAAAGGAGATACAATGCAAAGATTAGATTTTTTAATTAAAATTGCCATTTTAATTTATCTAATTTGTAAAATTGTCCATATCTGGATATAGAAACAAAGGGTGAAAGCCCTTTTTAAAATCTTTAGCATTGTATATCCTTTAATTATAACATAGGAGATTAGAAATGAGTGAAATTTTAGAAGTTTTAGAAGTGCTCTTGCTTGCTTATATTGCATTAATGGTTACTAAAAGAAACAAAAAATAATGCTTTGATAAAAACCCTTAGAGTATTTCTGTTAGGATATTTTTAAAAAGGATTAAAAATAAAACTAACAGAAATTTTTGCTAAAAATATTTTTATAAAGCCTAGGCTAAATTTGCTAGAATGGAGCGAGCGCTACAGGGTATTATCACAAGAAGCAAGTGCTAATTTTGGTAGGTTTTATGAGATGAGAGTGAAATAAGCCTTGTTTATCTTGTAGCAAGAGGGATAGTGCAGAAAAATCTCCTCTAAAATCAAAACTTGAAATCCTATTTTATAGAATCCTTTTTCCTGACTTCTTGTTTTTCTCTCTGCATCCCTCCTCTCTTAAGTCTTTCAGTCTCTCAAACCCCTCAAAGTCTCTTAAACTTCACGCCCACAATCCCCACTTCTAAAACTTAAGCTCCAAATTAGATTTTAAAATTTTAAATTTCAATCTCATCTGAATGCTGCATTAGAAAATCAATCCCCCCATCCTATAAAAATTATATTCAGGGAATAAACACCTAAAATCCCAAGAGCTAGCTTATATCATCCATAAAAAGCTAGAAGCACTAAAAGCTAATAAAACTGCCACAGAAGCACTTAAAGCAATACAGATAGAAATAGAGAGAAGGGATCAATGCTTTAAGGCTGTAAGAAGGCTTTGGGATAACCTAGATCTTAAAACACCTCAAAGCCTAGGCTCTATCCCTAGCACTCTAGCTAGCATCCTAGATACAAAGGCTAAAGAAGTAAGAATTACTGCAGATACGATAATGCGACACAAAGATAGACATCCAGAAATTGATACCTTTGATTATAGCTTGATCCCTTATATGTTGGAGAACATTGATTCCCTTTATCGTGATCCTAAGGATGAGCGATACTTAATTCTTACTAGTAAGAAGTTTGATAGATTTTATCGTCTAGCTCTTAAGCATATTAAGGATAAAAATGAAGTATGGGTAAGTTCACTTTTAGGGATTGATGATAAAAAAAGTTTTCAAAGAGAAAAAAGAAAGTTACAAAGAAGTAAAACCTTGGTCGTGGTAAAGGAATAGACCCACGCCTTAAAGGAAGTGTCTCAAGCTGACTCCTTGCTTTTCCCAAGGCTTTAGATGATTATATACTAAAAGGAATAACTATGCAAGATCTAAATAATCTTAATATCCTCTTAGAGAATCTTAATAAAAAGGCAAATAATATTACCCCTATTTTATATCACACACAAGATGTGCTCTTATCTAAGAGTATGGATTCCTTTGAAAAAGAAGAGGATGCTTTCGGTAATACTTGGAAGCCAACAAAATCATTAAAAAATAAGAAATTTGGTAAAAAGAAAATCTTACAAGATACAGGAGTATTGAAAGAAAGTATTATCGCTAGGAATGATGGGGTAAAGAGGGTGAGTATTGGAAGTAATTTGAGCTATGCTCCTATTCATCAGTTTGGAGGCAAAGCTGGCAAGGGAGGTAGGGCAAACATTCCTGCTAGAGCATATCTGCCAGTAAATAAAGAAGGGATTAGAGAGGATTTAATCTGTCCTAAAAGTTTCTAAAATTTACTTTCAATTTGATTATAAAATACCATCAAACCACGTACACTAAACTAAACAAACCATAATCCCTTATTATTTTACATAATTCAAATTCTATAAGCCAAATGATAGGCTAAAGGGCGATAGCTGCTATTTTTTAAGCGCAGATTCTACCTTAGCCTTTGCAGATTCTAATAACTCTTTAGACCTTGCCCTTAAAGCAAAGCTTTGAGATATTTTAGATTCTATCATTTCTTGAGTTTTAGAATCTAGCAAGGGGATGATGAGGTTTTGTATATCAGAGCTAGATATATTGGTTTGCACTCCACCTGTGCCAATCCTCTCAAATTGCAACTTCGCACATACAGAATTTAAAAATACTGCCAACACATCAGGAGAAAAACCACGAATTGCGATTTTGTAGATTCTTTGATTAAGCATAGCATTTATATCATCTCTTACCACACACGACACACCTATGCTACCAGACATAGAAATAAGTATATCGCCTTTATGCACCTTATCTTTTGGGCTAAGATTCTGTGCTTCATTTTTTAAATACACAGCGTTACTCATATCTAAAGTCGCATTTTTAATATTATTAATCCTAATCAAGGCTAAATCACTATACTCCACATACTCATCACTACTAAAGGCAAAACCACTTGATTGCGTTTGTATCAAATCTTTAAGTTTGCAAAATCCATATTTGTAGTTTTGTAATAAAGCCTCGTTTTTCTCGTATTTGCTTTGATAATATTCAGCATCTAATCTACCACTTTCTTTAAGGCTGTTAGTTAGAGTGCGGATAGTGTAGTTTGGGCTTACTACCTTGTCATTGCGAGATTTGCTCTGCAAGTCGTGGCACGCGCGCGTAGCACTTACCCATGCTTGCAAATCTAATGTATCAGCTTTATCACAAGATGTAGAATCTACATCATTAAAGCATAGAGTTTCTATAAGTAGCCACTGGGCTAAGCGGTAATATCTCTTTGACTCTTTTAGTTTGGCTTTGATTTGTGGCAAATAGTTTCTAAGGATTTGTAGATAAATAAGAGTATGATTTACCCCCCCCCCCCCCCCCCCCCC
>JXTW01000012.1:7365-29517 GCA_004368235.1 Helicobacter anseris
AAAAGATTCTTTGCTTCTGCTCTTAGCTCAAAGCTTTTTTGTATATGCGTAGCGATTTGTGTTTGGGTGGTGGAATCTATCTTTGGGATAAGGATATTTTGTAATTCCTCTTTTGAAATCGCGCTTAAGATTGTACCACTTGGAAATTTTTTTAAATAATCTTGGAAAAATTTGCTTTTAAACAAAACAAGCAAGGTTTCGCCGTTTATATGTTTAGACCTTAGCACATAAAAGCCCGTTGAAACAAGACAAGAATTAAACTCTTTTGTTATCAAGGCACAAGAGCTTAGACTACCTTCAACGCTTGAAATTATCACATCACCTTCTTTGACAATCCGCCTAGCCCTTGTGGGCAAATTTTTACCAAAATCTTGAGTGGGTGTTGAGATATTGCCATTGTTACCGATATTAGCAAGTTCTATATAATGATATTGTTTCTCTTGCTTGGGAGTATAATTTTTATCTTGTATTTCTAAATCTTGCAATGTGATATAACCACAACTTTTAATAAACCTTTCTATATCCTCATATTTGTTTTGATAGTATTCAGCATCCAGACGCCCTGTTTTGAGAAAGGACTCTTTGAGTGTGGCTATGGTGTAGTTTGGGCTTGTTGTTTTGTCATTATAGAATATGTTTGTAGAGTCGTGGCAATCCATAGAATCCATATTATCATTGCGAGATTTGCTATGCAAGTCGTGGCAATCTAGATTCTCATCAATGGATTGCTTCGTCATTTCATTCCTCGCAATGACAGAGGAGCGATTCGCATGAGTATTTAGGATACTTTGCAAAGGATTTTTAGAATCTAGTCCTAAAGCCTCATAAAGCAAGGCTTCAGCTTCTTTATACAAAGCCTTGCTAGATTCTAATGCCTTGTGAGAATCTTTAACAAGCTTTTCAACCTCTAGTTGAAAAGACATTGGAAAAATAGGGATTTTAATTTTTCTTAAATCCTCTAAATGTAAATCTAATTGCGCTATTCCCTTAGCTTGTCTTATTAGTTGATACCTACCATATTTAGAATTAATAAATGTAGAGACAAAATAAGGGTTAAATAATTTTGTATCGATTCTTACTAATGCTATACTAACAAATATACTAAATTCAAATTTTAATTTAGGTACGACACAGGCATATATATTTTCACCACCAATTTTTCTTAATAAAATGTCATGTTCTTGCGGTAGACATCTTTTAGATAGTTTTCTATGTTCATATTCTGATATATATTTATATCCTGATTCTATATTTAAATAATTCTCATCTATGTTTAAAGATGATAGAAATATAACACCACTATCTATATATTTGGGCGTATAATGCGTTCCATCTGTTATTCTTAAACAAATATCACTCAAATATTTAAAACCTATTTTTCGTATTTTGGCTTCTATATCAAAATACTTTTTTTGAAAATAAAAACTTTCTATCCTAAAGCTTTCATTATCCTTTTTGACCTCACTAAGCTTTAGCACACTCACTTCTAAATGCGGGTATTTATCTTGCAGGGTTTGATGTTGCATAAATTTTTCCTTATTCTTGCCGATTTAATACATAATAAGGTAAAGTTTTGTTATAATCTTCTTGCTTAACTACCGATGGTAGAAAGAGATGGCTAGCAACAAGCTTGATAGGAGATGCCTTAAGTCTCCAACATACCTTATGATTTTTAATAAACCCTAGAACCATTCACAATCCTTCAATTTAGGATCTATTTTATTTATATACTCTTCATAGCGTGTTTGATAAATTTTTTTATTATACCCCTTATCAATGTAAAAGCTAGTTACCAAAAATGAGCTGCTTTTGCCTAATTTTTGTAAAATTACCACAAAGTCATAGTTGTATAACCACAGATAAAGCCTTATATCACGCTTTTCTCTATGATAAAACATTTTGATTTCTTGGTGGGTGTAGTTATCAATTATTTCTTTAATCCAGCCAATCCTACTAGCCCTTTGCTCATCAAATTCCCTTTGCTTGCTTCTTGCGTTTTCTCTTGTAGTGATATGCCAAAAAATCTTTTCTTTGCCATTTTGCTTTTTATGAATCTGTGGATTAATATATATCTTTTGTGCTAAATAAAGTTTAGTTTTAATAAAATCTCGCTTAAAAACATCATAAGCTAAAACAACTTTTTCATCTACACAACTACAATAAGCAAAGTCTAGGCAGGGATACATTATTTTCTACCCTTGCCTAATTGAATCTTAAAAATGTTAAATTTATTTTCCCAAGGAGGTGTACCCATCTCAAGTGCTACTCCCGATAAAGATTCAAGCTTATTTACTATATGATTTTTCATCTTGCTTGTATGCTCTATATCATCTCTAGCCTTATAGGCAATAGCACCTATTAATAAGTCTGTAAGCTGAACAATACCCGATTCGTCAGATTGGATTGTAAAAATTTGAATATCAATGGAATTTTTAAATCTATTGTATAAGACTTTTTGCAATTCTTTCATTCTATCTCCACATCGAGAATCTTTGTAGTCCAAATAAATTTTCACCTTAGTGTCTATTTCTAACAAGTTATTCAAAACCTGATAATACATTTTATAATAGAATAAATCAGCGTTATTTTCATTATAAATATCATGTCTTAATTCCCTTTTATCTGGAATCAAAAGAGCTTGAAACCTCAAATGAATATTAGAAAAAAAGAATTCTAAAAGCTCATCATAAAATAACATTTGCTTTGAGTGCAGTTTTGTCCACTTTAACTCTTTATTATATTTATATTTGTATTTAAGATATTTTATATGTCTATTTATATGCTCCAGCTCTTGACTAGGAAGACTTATAGCCCCTAAAACCATAGCCTTAGAACCAAGACTTATATTATCTTTATATACCAGATGATTGCTTTCATCACAAAATATCTTGTATTCTTTCATTGATATTTCCATTTCTTACAACATTAAACTTTCTAAAATTTTTATAATATACATTCTTTATTCTCTATTCATTCTCTCCAAAAGCTTAGATTCTCACTTTTAGCAAATTCTATAAAGGCTTCGGTGATGCCATCTTGAGTTAATCCCTCATGGTTGAATAAATCATGTTTTACTATCATATGCCCGTGAGAATCTAAAAGTGGTCGCTTTAACACAGAAGCCTCTTGCCTAATAACCCTCTTTTTATCTTTCTCGTTTAAATTATTATATTTTTCTTTTGTTATGCATGCATTATCTAATTTGATAAAATTTGCTTCTTCTAAGCTTTTATATCTTATAAAAAATTGCTCTTGTGATAGCTCTTCCTCGCTTAGAATCTGCTTATCATTTTTGTATTGTCTTATACAAATATAGCTTTCTTCTACATAGATTTTCTCGCCTGAATTATCCTTACTAGGTAGCATTTGGGTAGCAAAAAAGATATTATAATCCTCTCTCTTAGGGCATAGCTCCCCGCCAGCTCCATCATCACCACCCCATTTTTGTAAAAATAAAACAGAAGTTTTTGTGCCTGTATGAGGCTTAAAGACATTTTGATGCAGTCCGACAACAGCTAAGATTCTAGCCTTATCAGCGATAAACTCGCGTATGTATTTATCACTTGAATTATTAAATCTACCCTGTGGCAAAACGATAGCCATACGCCCACCCGGACGCAGCATATTTAAATTTCGCTCGATAAAAAGAATATCTCTTGTAACAACGGCTTGATTTTTGATTTTAATTTTCTTATAACCATCCTGTGTAAGTATAATAGCACTTGGATTTGTAAGCATTTCAGGATAAGTAGGATTTTCTAAAACATTTTGTATATTTTGTTTATCTTTTAGATTTAAGCTCTCTAAACTTATAGACTTTCGCACCTCATAGGATTCTAAAATATCAAACTCCTTTATATCTCCTGCAAATGGTGGGTTTGCCATAACTATATCAAACAAAAAGTTTTTATAATCTGTATTACCTTTTTTATCTTTTTGTGCTTTTTGTGCTAGATTCTCGAAATTTTCATTAAATATCTTTGTGGCTTCATTAATTTGCTTTTGTGCCTCCCAATTTTTAAAATCAAGAGAATTTAGCTTAAAGACGTTAGTGTGTCCATCGCCTGCGATTAAGTTTAGCATTTTTGATATTCTTACTGTGCGTGGGTCAAAATCAATGGCAAAAACATTATCTTTTACATAGTCTTTAGCCGCTTCTATCTTTTCCTCTGCAGTAAGCATTTCACTTAGCTCTTTGCCCTCTTGCCTGTAAATCTCTCTCCACACATAAAAACAAGTATGGATAGGAAAGCCGCAGCTCCCACTAGCAGTATCTATCATACTTTCATTTCTCTTAGGATTTAGCATCTTCACACACATATCTATCACATAGCGAGGTGTAAAATACTGCCCTTTCTCACCTTTAGAGTTTTTATTTGCTAGATACTCAAAGGCTTCATCAATCACTTCTAAGTTAGAGTTAAAAAACTTGCATTTTTGTAAATTACTCACACATACTGCTAAATGATTGGGTGTGAGGGCTATTTTACTATCTGTGTCAAAAATACCTTTCCATTTTTTCTTTGCCCTTGTGAATAGGTCTTGAATCCTATCATAAAGTTTTTTATTGTCTTGCTCATAAATGGCAAAGTCCAGATTTTTCATTTTTTTAGAAAGTTTTTCCAAAGTTTCTCTGTCATTGTGTTTATGTTTTTTAAGCGTATTGTATTCTTGTATTTCTTGTTTGTCTTTTCTATAAGTCTCAAGCTCATCAAAAAGCTTAGCAAAAATGAGTTTAAACACTTCCTCAAAAGCATCTTCACCGCTATTAGCCAACACATCATCTTCTATCAACAAGATTTTATCTTTTAAGCTCACTCGCTCTTTTTGCAAAACATCTTGTTCTAGCAAATCAACATATTTAAAACCCTTGTGCAAAACATCATCTAAGGTTTCATTAGCCTTTGGCAGATTCTGAATCTCTATAAATATATTAGGATTTTCTCTGTGATACACTGTTTGCATATTACCATTACACCAGAGTGCAAAAGGCACTCCTGTGGCGTTGGCATAGCTTTTTAACTGCTCTATTCCACTTCGAACTTTTGAATTTTTTAACTCTATGATGATATATTCATTACTAGCTTTTGGATCTTTGTTTTTTCTTTCCTCTTGTTGTATCTCATCACACAAAATACAAATATCTGCTTTTTTACTGTTAATATCGCTACCAAAAGCCACGGGATATTCGACTTTAATTCTATTTTTTGTATAGCCATATTCACTCATAAGCTTATCAAGGTAGAGTTGGCGCACTACCTCTTCTGGAGTAAGCTTTATATCTTTATCACGGATAAGGCAGGGGATATAATACACAAGCCCATTTTTAGAATTTTTAGTAATAATTTTAGATTCTAGCTTCTTGATAGCATTCTCATCAAACAAATTTAGACTATAATCGCTATCTCTTAGTATTTCTTGCAGTTTCATACCGGCTCTTTTATTCAAAATATCTATGGGTTAATGAGGGTAGAAGCTTCAAAAGAAGGCAAAATCAACATCAAATTACGCAAATCAATGAAGGTAAGAGATTTCACAGAGCAAGGCTGAAGCCCAAAAATACTGCCCTTTTGAATATCAACGACACTTATACACTCATTTGCCTTAAGCACCATAGAGCGAATCTGCACTGCTGATGTTGATGTTGGGATAAAAGAAAATATAGTTTCTCGCTCATCTTTATCCAAATCCTCTTTACAAGATTTAAGCACAAAGTCCCCTCTTTCATTAATCGACATACACTTATCCTTATCAGTTAAGCTTACAAACTGCACATAGCCTAAATTAAATGAAGCAAAAGGGTCATTTTTAGATAATGCTTTGATTTGTTTTTCATCTGTAATTTCAAGTAAATCCCAATTAATTTGATTTCTATCAGCAGTTAAAGCTACTCCGTTAAAAACACTGCGAAGAGAAAATGAGGGTGTGAAATTTGGCAAATCTTGTGTATCAGTAGCCTTTAGTTGCGATATACAAAAACTAGATCCTATTATCATAAAAATAAATAAAATTTTAAAATTAAAACTCATCATATCTCCTTTGTTTAAAACTTGCTAAAACGTACAGGAAAATGATCAGAGCTTAGATATGAGCGAACACTTGCTGCCATTAAAATCGCACTTATACTTGGCAAAGTAGCAGTTGCACCTTGTGGCTGGGTATTTCCAACAATAGCATAGTCTAGCACCCTATTTGAACCACTTGCACTAAAATGAGTAGCTGTATTTGGTGAGACAACGCGGATATTATTTGTTACACGAGTATCAAGCCCACTAAGCAAACTTGCTGGCTCTCTGTTAAAATCACCTGCAATAAGCCAATTTATATTTGGCATTCTCATAAAATTATCATGTATAGCAGTTACCAACGCACTTGCATCACCGCCACCACTAGCTAAAGCATGGATTGAGAAAAAGACATCATTACCTATGCGTATGCCAAGGGCTGGGCGCGAAGCATCTGTAGCAACTCTATCTTGTCGCACTACAAGCACCTCATCAGCTTGCCTATCAGATACAATAGCCAAATTGACGCGTCTTGCGCCCACATCAATGGGTGCATAGTAGATAAATACAGTTCGCGGTCTAGAAGAAGTGCCCAGATCCCAAGTGAATTCCTCCACTGGTGTACCACCAGGCTGCACAACTCTACCTGTTGGGCGAGCTGAACGCGGAATGCTTCCGGCTTCTTGCACCATAAGGATATTCACAGGATTACTCCCGCTAATTAGCTGACGCACACTGACATTCCACTTGCTTTCTGTGCTTGCCGATGAGCCCTGCAGATTCCAAGTACCTATCTTAAAATCCTCGATATTAGCAAACAAAGGACTTATTACAATCAAAAATACCATACTACAAAGACGTAAAGGCTTACAATATTGCTTCAAAAATATATTAGACATAGTTTTCTCCTAATTTGTGAAAAAAATCGGTGTAGTAGTTATAAGAGGTGCGGTGATATACCATTGCTGCTCTATGTTTGCATCAGTCTTTAACGCCTTACTTGCACTAGCACAAGGTACTAAAAAGATACTAAGTGCTCTAGTTTGCCTAATAAGTGGTGTTTGCAAACACATTTTAGTAGCCTCATTTTGAATCTGTGTGGCACGATTGGCAAAGGCATTTAGATTCCAAATTTGCATGGGATTATTACTATCACAAGGCATATGAATTACACCATTTTTATAAGCACTTAGACAGGTATTAGTCTGTACATTTACAAAGCTTACTTTACCATTTGCCCTGCTTAGAATTTTCCATTGACGAGCATTGTCTAAATTTAAACTATCGCGTGGAGTATAACCCCAAACCCAGTTCCCCGGATTAGTAGCCCAAATTGTCAAAACCCCTCCTCCTGCATTCATAAGAGTTATGAAATCTGATGTGTCAAGTCTTTGTACTTGATTAATGCTATTTGAATCTTTAGATGCAGTTGAGGCAAGAAAATCTTCAATAAGCTTTTTAGACACACTCACACCGCCTATAAGCTTAACATCGCTGGAATTCTCGTTATAGTTTTTAATAGGCAAAGTAGGTTTATCACCTATACCAAGCTCTACCTTGCTTATATTGGGATTTGTGTTAGGCTGTGTATGCGAAGTCTTGTGTTTCGAACAAGCTGTAAGTGTGCTTATAAGTATAAGAGCTAGTATATAATGATAAAAACGCATAAGCAATCCTTAAAAGTGTAAATTCTACAAATTTTAACATAAGTTTTATGATTATGCATTATCGTGTTTTGTTGTGCTTTTAGCAGAAAGCTTATTACTAAGCAAGAATAAGCTCTTGAAGTTCATTATCTATACTATTTTGTAAGTTTTTAATCTTATTTTTATTTTCTTCTATAATTTTTTGTTTAGATTCTATTTTTTGAACAATTTCTTTTTAAATCTCAAGTGATGGGAGGGGATTAAATTTCTATCATTTTTTTATAAAATTTATTTATGCCATAGTCTAGATTCTCACAGCTGGTTATAAAGATTCCTCTTACATTCTTTTTGGCTAACATCTCTTGATTTTTTTCTCAATACGCCATGTAATCGCCACAAGAATATACATAAATGGCAGGATTATTAAATGGTAAGTTTCTTGAATGGCAAGTTTCCTAAATAGTAGGATTCTTAAATATTCTTGCCTAACCTGCGAGTATTCCTAATTTTTACACTTAAAAAGCCACATTAACCCACTATCTCATTAATAACTTCTTTCACGCTACTCTTTTTATAGCCCTCAAAGCCTCCAAATTCCCCCACATTTTTATTATAATAAAAAAGATAGGTTTGAATCTTTTTACCTCTATATAAAAATTCCTTATCCTTAAATATCGCTTCAAAGCCTTTTATTTTATCTCTTGGATTTGCCTCTATTTTAAGCCCCTTTGGGTCTATGAAAATGATTGTATATTCTCCATTTTCTTTACTTTTAAACCAAAATATGAAATCTGGATAAAACTTCCGCTCACTTTGTGCCTCATTATCAAAATATGGGATATAAATAGTATCGATATTTTCTACAAGTTTAGAAAAGCACCATTCGTATTTAATAAGTTCTTTAGAATCTCTTTGCAAAAACTCCTCTAAATCTTGTAAAAATTCCCTTTCACTCTCCTCATTTATTGCAAAATTAATCCCAGAATCTCTATCGTTTTTACTATAAATAATAAGCGGATTATAGTAATGCTCTCTTAGTTTTGCACTGATTTGATAAGAATCAATAATCCTACTTTGTTTTTTAGCTTCAGATTCTAAAATAGCTGGGATATATTCCTCTGCTACTCCCTCTTTTTGCAAATCCTCTCTTGTTTTTAAGGCTTTATGTGCATTGAGAGTTTTTATAATCCCATTTATCTCATTTGCGAAACTTTCTCCCAAAGTGGTTTTAAAGCTTTGATAATGATTGATTTCATCGCTTAAATCTACAAATTCTTTAAGCTCTTTGTTTCTAACATTTAAGATTCTATGAATATGGCTAAAAGTCTTATTTTTATCAAATTCTTGAAAATCCCCGTATTGGATAATTCTCTCGCTTTTATCGTCTAAAAAATCTTTAATTTCCCTTAACGTGTCATAGCTACATTCTTTATGTATCACGCATGTGTTAAGCGTTAGGACATCTTCATCAAAGCTTTGTATGTATTCTTTTAGCTCCTCTGATTCCTTTTTACCAATTTTATATATTCTCTCTTTAGATTCTGTATTTTTATATTTTGGAGTAGGAAGAGGGCTTAGAGTATTTGTCTTTTTAAAGCCTTTTAGTGGATATTGAGTGATGAAGCTTTCAATCTCTTCTAAAATATATTTAATAGCCTCATTATCGCTCGCTAAGATAAACAAAGTCTCTAGCCCACAAGCAAGATTATTTAAAGTCTGCCTTGCGTTATACTCATACATCTCACAATATCGCATTCTCTTTCGCACATTAGAAAAAGGCTCGATTCTAACACCTCTACCGATAGTTTGTAAGACATATTTTTTCGCATTTTTGCTGCCAATGTTGATAAAATAGATAAGATTCACGCGGTTGCTATCCCAGCCTTCGCTAAAGACTTTGCTCCCAAGCATAATGTTAATGCTTGAATTGCCCTCATTGATATGTTTAAAATAACTCTTTTGCAAATCCTTAAAGCTCTCTACTCCAAGCTCTAATAAATGCTCTTTTTCCCATTTTTTAGCCTCTGCGATATTAAGCAGCATAAAAGGCTCATTAGCATTCTTGCTTTTAAAGGCTAATTCTTTATCATTTGCTCTAAAACACTCTAGGCTTGAAGGCTCACTCGCATAAAAGATATGTTGTCTCACACTCTTAGAATCTATGCTTTTTACACATTCTAAAAATTCATTGCTTAGAGTATTTTTAGAAAAATATAGCTCTTGATTTTTTAGTTTTTCATAGAGATTTTGAGCTATTTCTTGTATATCTTTATCTTCTTTTAGAATCTGTAATATCGCTTTAAAATACAGCTTTATCCCAGCATCTTGGGTATTGACCTTATCGGATACGGCGATGATTAGGGGATTATGGTATTGTATATTTGAGATACCAAAGTCCCTAGCCTTACGCAATACCTCCTTTTTACTTTGCTTGATAGCACTAAAAAGTATAAAGCCCTCGATGATTCGTATTATCCTTTCACTCTCATCACTCTCTTTATTAAAAGATTTGAGATGAGAATCTAGCACAGCGATATTTTTGCCATATCCATCATTATTAAACTTTTCTAAATTATAATTAAAAGCACAAGTAAAAAAATCTAGCTCATCGCTAAAAGTCGCTGAAAAATTAAAAATAAAGCCCTTAGGGTATCCCTCATAGTCCTTAAGTCTATCCCCGCAAGCTATCTCATTGATGTAATATTTTCTAATAGATTCTTTGCTATCTCCTCTATGGGCTTCATCTAGCAAAATATACCAACCTTCATCATTGCAGTAATTTTTATAATCAAGTCTTTTGGCACTTTTATCTTTGCCCACATTTTGTGCACAATCTAGCAAATCGCTCCTTGCGATAAAAACAGTAGTCCCTCCAAACAAACCACCCTGTGTTGCACTCTCATATTCTCTAAGCTCTTTGAGGGTGATGAAATCTGTATTGTGATTATTGTATTTTGCTACATTGTCTTTAAATTGTGCTAAAATCGTATCATTTGGAGCAAGTAGCATTATGGGCTTATTTGGAATCTTTTTCTCTCTTATAGCCTTACCCAAGAGTGAGAGTAGCTTTATCATCACTATGCTTTTGCCACTGCCTGTCGCCATCCAAAAGGATGCACGGTTAATCTCCTCTTTTTCTAACTTAAAGTCTTTATATTGTTCTTTGTAGATTCTATATAGCCTTTCGCCTCTAGTTTTTATATAATCAGAATCTTTATAGCACATATATAAGTCTAAGGCTATAAGGGCATTTTGCAAACTTGCTATTTGATAATCTTGTAAGGAAATATCCGCACTAAAGCTTTTTAAATCATAGTTTTCATAGCTTTCTTTATATTGCACTCTTTTGTTGTTACATATTTGTTCAAGAAGCAAATGCTTTTTTATGCTTGTGTGCTTTGGCATTGTTTATCCTTTAGAGCCTTGTAGGTTTTTTCTAGCATTTTTTCATCTTCTAAATCAGCTTTGATTCTTGTTTCTTCTTTCCTCTTTTTATCAAAAATTTCATATCTTTGCCTTACGACTTGCTCCATTTTTTCATTGGAAATGCTACCATTGCCCTTTAATATATCCTTGCCTTGAAAGGTAAGCAAACTATCTACATTTTCTTTCCAAAAATCCATAGTCAAAGTTTTATTGTCCCTTACTCTAAGCTCTGCTGATTCCAAAAAGACATTGACAAGCCTATTTAAATTGTCTAACTCATCTTTAGAAAGATAGTTTTTAGCGATGATAATATCGCCCTTTCGCACTTTAGTCCCTTTCCAAGAAGTAAGCCCCATATTTGGCTTATTAGGATTAGCCCTATTGTAGATAATTTCAGCCGCAGTTTGTTTGGTAATGGCATATAAAAGCTTGTTTTGCGTATTGGCAAAAAACATCTGCGTAGCCTTATCACTAGAATCATAATCTACACACAAAGCAAATAAATCTCTTATCTTTTGATAAAACCTTTTCTCACTAGCTCGTATATCTCGTATTTGCTCTAACAGCTCATCAAAATAATCCGTTCTACCATTTGGATTTTTAAGCCTATCGCTATCGATGATAAAGCCTTTTTGTAGATAGCTCTTTAAGTGTTCATTAGCCCAGATTCTAAACTGCACACCCCTTTTGCTTCGCACTCTAAAGCCAATGGCTAAAATCATCTCTAAAGAATAAAACTTTACTTTATATTGTTTATTGTCATTTGCAGTATGTAAGTATTCCTTACATACTGAATCTTCTTGTAACTCCCCATCTTTTAGGATATTTTTAATGTGCATAGTTATATTTTCTCTTGAGGTGTCAAAAAGTTTTGCGATTAAATCCTGTGTGAGATACACACTCTCGCCAAACTCATAAAGCTCAACCTTTATCTTTTTATCTTGCGTGGTGTAGAGGATTAGGTTATTTTGCATTGTTACCTCTTTGCGTTTTCGGGTAAGAGACTGTATATTTCATCTATTTTCTTTTTAGAGCTTATCATTTTATCTGCTATATAATTTATAATGCCAAATAAAGCTAATGCTGTATCGATACTATCTCTTAAATCTAACTCATTTGGATGAACAGCACTATTTCCAATAACTCTTACAGAATCTAATGCCTTTTGCAGTCTTTCATCTATTTCTTTTCTATCCATTAAATTCTTTATTGCATTGTTTATGTTTTTATCTTCTCCTAAACTAATAAGCAACTTTTGTAAAACCAAACGCAATAAAGCACAAGCACTTCTTGGTGAGTCTTGAACTATATTAGAAGCCTCTTCATAATCTGCTTTTAAATCATCGTCTAAATCCTCATTTGGTATAGGTGTTAATCTAGGTTTTGGGTAAATCATTTTTTCATCTACCCAAATAGCAACTTTTTCACATTTGTGGCAAATGCTCAAAATGGGTACTATATTGTTATAATGATTTGTGGTGTGCATAATATCTTGAATATATGACTTTTCATCAAGCGTCAACCTTCTACCGCGATTTTCAATGCTTTTATATAAATTTTTTATACGATATTCAACTGTTAATACAACATTATTAAAATCCTCGAAATCCATTTTCGCATAAACCCCACAAAAAGGGCAATTAAAAGCCTCTTTATTAAATTCAGGTTTTTCATATGTATTATTCATTTACCTCTCCCACCAGATGAGATTTGTTAGCTTTGGGTATTTGCATAAATCCACGCTATCACTAGATACTCTATCGCCATTGTCAAATTCCGCACATTCTATGCCTTTAGAATCTAAAAAGAGTCTTTGTATCTTTAAGCCCAAAATATTTGCCATAGTATGTAGTATATCAAAGTCTTTTCTGTATCCACTCATATCTAAGTTTATAGCCTCACCTTTATTTAGGGCTTTTATGAGTTTTCTAGATTTGCGATAATCGATGATTGAATCTTTATCTAGCACATACTCGCAGTTACTTAAACTTTCCTCATAAGATTCTAACTCATAATATCTAAAAGCGATAGATATGGGATTTACTTGTTTAGCATTTTTTAACTCCCCATTTTTCCATTCACTACTAAAGGCTACTTTTTTAATGCGGGGGATAATCACATTATAAAAATGCTCTCCCATTTCTACAAGCACAAATTTGCGATTGCTGCCCTCTCTATTTAGCTCTAGCACAGCGTGGGCAGTCGTCCCACTCCCACCAAAAAAATCCAAGATAGTAGAATCCTCTTTACTTGCTAAGTAGATAGAATCTTTTACTGTATGAATAGACTTTGGATAATCAAAATTATTGTTGGGGAGAATATTTGTGAGAATTTTTGAACCATAATCTCCAGCTATATAAACAGAGTCTTCCCAAATTGTCTTAAATCTGACTTCAGTAATGGGCTTTTTTATACTTATAATGCCATTTTTATCTTCCTCTATTTTTAGATTTTCCCATATAGATTCTATACTCTGCCTTGCGTAAGTCCATTTTCTTTCTACACCACTAGAATCTATTGGATAAACTTCAATCACTCCGTCATCTCTTAGCATATTTGCTTGTGGGTGAAAATCCTCTTTACACACATCACCAAAACCGATAATCTTAGAATCTTTTACATAAATAGGATAAAAACAATTTTTAGCGGTATGCCTTTCAGATTCTCCTCCCCAGTTCCTTAAATGGTCATATTTCCACTCCTTTTTATCAAGCAATTTATTATTTGAAACTGCTTTTTCTGGAGATAAAAAATAAGCAAACTCATTATTTTGGGCTATAAAACCTCCTTGTATTCCCTTTGGATTGTGCCTAACACTCACGCAAGTTTTCTCATACTCATAAAAAATATCGCTTAAAAGTAACCCTAGATTCTCCTGCTCATTTTCATCAATAGCACAGCTTAAAATTCCTCGTTCACTCAAAAATCCCTTTGCTAAGTCCAAACGATTTGCCATCATAGCAAGCCAAGTAGAATCTTTGAAATTATTTTTATAAATAATTTCACTTGCTGGGGCATTATATGGCGGGTCGATGTAGATTAAATCCACCTTGTTTTGATACTTTGGCAGCAAGGTATTGAGAGCTTGAAAGTTATCACTTTTTATCAGCTCACCATTGAGGGTAGATTCTATATCCTTAAAAGAGCTTAGAATCTTGTATTTTGTTGTTTTACTAAAATGCTTGGTATCAAGGGGTAGAAATTTATATTTTTCATCATTGATATTTTTTATATCAAAGCTTTCATCGATTAGTCTTAGCTCCTGCCATTCTTTGATTTGTGCCTTAAAACCCTCATCGTTGATGACAGAATCTAATAAGGCAGAATCTATCCTATCAAGGCTAAAGACATACTCCACTTTCTTAGCAAACTTTGGCTTACACCAAATAGCTTTTAGCTCATCTTCAAAATCTGCGATAAAGTCAATGATTTTAAAGGCTACTTTTTTAAGAGTATTTAACTCTTCAATTTTCTCTTGTCGCCACTGCGTAATATCATCTAGCACATAGTTACATAGCCATAGATTAAACTGCTCTTGTAAAAAGGCTCTAGCGTTTTTATGGATAAAGAAGTCTATTTCATTTTGCCTTTTATAAGAGCTTAGAATCTTTTTTATTTCTTCTTCTTGTAGCTGTATTTTCTTATCTTTTAGGGATTTGATAAATTCATCACTTAAATCACTGCTATTTTGTTTAAAAACATTAGGGAGCTCTTTTAGGCTTTCTTTATCGTTTAGCACATAGATTCTTATATTTTCCTCTATTGTAAATTTAAAAATAGCCTTGTTTTTAGCATTATCGGCATTTGGGATAAAATGGCTTGTGTCAAAGATGAAGGTATATTTGGAATCTTGGCTTGTAATCTCTGCATCATGGTAGAGCGTGTCGGATTTGACATAGTAGAGATTCTGTGTTTTATAAAAAAGGCTTGTGTCTTTTGAATTAGTATAGACTTTGGCATAGATGTTTTTATGCATCGGTGTATCGTAGAAAAAGGGTGTGCCTGTCTCGTTGAGATAGCTTGAAAAGAAATTATACAGCTTAGTATAGATTGAATGGTTTAGCTTTTCTTTCTCTAAAAGATTCTTAATATGCCCAAAATATTTTGATTTCATTTGCAATAAATTGATAAAGCCACTCTTTTTGAGGGCTTCCTTTGATAGTGAATCTTGTGAGAACAAATCTTTTGCATCTTGTATCTGCACACCAAGATAGCTATTTTCTAGCTGTGATAAAAAGGCTTGTTTGTAGTCCATATCCTTACTTCCTTAATAGTTTTGCTTACATTATTGTTTTTGCCTATGCAATTTTACATTTTTTAGCTTTTTTTACACTTTTTCTTGCTAGATTCTAGATTCACTTCATTCTATATTCTAGCACCCTGCTTTGTCCCTTAGAATCTAATCTATCTAGCTCAACTAAAACATTCCTTGCTTATTTAGCTTTATTTACTTCATATTGCACATACCTCATATATCTCTTTTGAAAGCATCACTTAGATTAGCAAAACTCTCTTTGCTTCTTAAGCTCATCATAAACTCCTTGTGCTCAATCTTGCAAATCTTTTAATATCACATTGCTAAACTCATTAAATCCAAGTGCGTCCTCTATATCCCCTACACTTCCATGAGATATAAAATTATCATTAAGCTCAAAGCTTTTTAGCCTCACACTCAAATTATTTAAACTCATAAACTCTAAAATAGCACTCCCCACCCCACCTAAAAGATAAGAATCACTAAAAACATACACCCGCTTATATCGCGCTAAAATATCCTTTAGCCTATTATCTAGTGGTTTTAAAAAACGCAGATCCAAAAGCCCAGCATTTATGCCTAATTCCAAAAGCCCATCCCTTACTTTGTGCGCCCTACCTACTCCATTTCCATACCCAAGCAAAAGAGCTTCCCCTTCCCCTTCTTCTAAAAGCTCACATTTGCCTAAAACAAAATCATTACATTCATAATCATTCTGCAATCTATCCATCACAAAATTACCCCTAGGGTATCTAAAAGCACAAGGAGCAAAATCTAATTTTGAGCTAAACTCTATAGCCTTAGCTAAACTAGCATTATCTCTTGGAGCAAAAAGCACAAAATTTGGCACAATGCGCAAAAAAGCAATATCAAAAAGCCCCTGATGCGTCTCACCATCCTCACCAACAATCCCAGCTCTATCAATGGCAAACTTCACTGGTACACCCAAAATCCCGACATCATGAATAATCTGATCATAGCCCCTTTGCAAAAAAGTAGAATAAATACTCACATAAGGTTTAAATCCTTCTTTAGCTAAAGCAGCCGATGAAGTTATGGCATGCTGTTCGGCAATACCCACATCCCAAAAACGCTTACTATCATATTCCATCAGCTTATCTAGTCCAGTGCCAGAAGGCATCGCTGCAGTGATACCCAAAATCTTTGAATCCTCTTTAGCTAGTCTTAATAATGTCTGTGTATAAACTTGAGTAGGAGTAGGAATCTGTGTAGATGCTTTTTTAGATTCTCCTGTTAAAAGATCAAAAGGACCTACACCATGCCACTTTTCAAAATGCCCCTCTGCCTTAGCATACCCCTTACCCTTAGTCGTCTGTGCATGGATTAAAACTGGTATTTTCAATTCCTTTGCTGCTTTTAATGCATTAATTAAAGAGTTTAAATCATGACCATCAATGGGTCCAATATAATGAATCCCTAGCTCTTCAAATAAAATACCCGGAGTAATGAGCTTAAAGCTTTCTTCAAATCTTTTGGCAAGATAGGTAGCAGATTGGGGCATCTTGCTTAAAAAACGCTTGATATTATCACGCAAACCTTGATAAAATGACCCACTCATAAGACTAGAGAGATGCCTAGAAATAGCGCCAATTGGCTTAGCAATACTCATTTCATTATCATTAAGGATAATAATCATCGGGCATTTACGCTCACCAAGCTCATTAAGCGCCTCATAAGCCAGTCCCGCACTCATACTCCCATCACCAATCAAAGCTATAGGGATTTTATCTTCTTTATTGAGATTAAAAGCTCTAGCAGCACCCACTCCAAGAGAAATAGAAGTAGAGCTATGCCCGGCGATAAAGTAGTCTAAATCACTCTCTTTTGGATGGGTAAATCCACTAATACCATTATATTTGCGCAATGTATGAAAGATTTCTTTACGTCCAGTTAAAATCTTATGTGCATATGCCTGATGACTAACATCAAAAATAAATGGATTTTGCTTGCAATCAAAAACTGCATGCATGGCTACAATAATATCTACAGCCCCCAAAGCAGAGCTTAAATGCCCACCATTTTGACTAACAACCTCTAGAATCTGTGTGCGAATATCAGCACATAAATCCTCTAACTCTTTTAGACTACACTCTCTAAGATTTTTCATCATTTTATACACTAGGATTCTTCAAGTACCTTTTGTTTTAAAAGCCTAAAACGAGTCATTATATTTCCATCAATATTACCAGATGCAGAAGTAATAACCACACCACCTTTTTGAATATTCTCATCCGCTTCTAAGGTGATATTTTTTAAATCTAGTTTCTCTCTTAAATAAGAATAATCTAAAGGATTAACACGCAAACAAACCTCTGTTACATCTCTAATGCTATCAATTAACGCATTAGCAAGACTTTGTGCAACTTTGGCACTACTCTCTTCAATCTCTTTTACTATCACCTCTCTAGCAATATCTAAAGCAACTTGGGCTAGCTCTTTTTCAAAATCATCTAATCTCTTAACAGAGTTTTGCAAGCTCGTATCAAGCGCTATAATTGCATTAACAAGAGCTTGCTTTTCTTTATTTATTTCACCTTCAAGTGCTGCTTTAGTGCTCTCTTGCCCTTCACGCAAGCCATCTTTATAGGCATCACTCTTAGTAATATTTAAGCGATCTTCCATATCAAGCTGCTGTTTTTCTACTTGGATTTGCATTTTAGCAAGTGATGAGGATAGCTCATCTGTCTTTTGCAACAATCTCTCAATTAATTCTCGTTCTAAATTCTGTGCTTGCTGGATCACAACCGAAGAATCTTGCATATCAGTCTCTAATGGCTCTAGCATCTTTTCTTCTATGCTATCTATATTTTCAATAGGTTTAAACTGATATTTTTGAATATTATGATTATCCTTATTATTTTGTTGAATCAAATCTTGCTCACCATCATTCAACAACATCGTCTTCATCTCCTATTTGAATTAATCCTTTATCAGATAGATTCTGCACAATCTCTACAATCTTACGCTGTGCAGCTTCAACATCACGCACCTTGACCGCACCAAGAAACTGCATCTCTTCGACAAATTGTTCGCTTGCACGAGAACTCATATTTTCTAAGAATTTCTCTTTTAGCTCATCAGGAGCAGATTTTAATGCAAGCGTAAGATCTTTTTTATCAGCGACCTTAAGAATCTCACGTACTGCGTTTTTATCAAGCTTAGTAATATCTTCAAAAGTAAACATCATTTCTTTAATTTCGCTAGCTAACTGACCATCAATCTGTTCAATATAAGATATCGTTGTTTTTGCTGCCTTTTGACCCAAGCGATTAAACATTTCAGCCACTGCTCTAGGTCCACCAACCTCAACTTTATAACTTGTTAGACTTTCAAGTTTATTTTCTAAAATTGTAGAGACACGACGCACCACATTTGGTGAAATATCTCCAAGATTTGCCATCCTTACAGAAATCTCTGCTTTCATATCATCTTGGAAATATCCTAATGTTTCTGCAGCTGCCAAAGAATCCATATGAGCTAAAATAAGGGCTATTGTTTGAGGGTGCTCATTGACGATAAAATCAGCAAGTTGCTGTGGGCGAATTTTAGCAAGATAGGAGAAATTTTTTGTGCTTTGCATAGTTCTAGATAGCTTATCAAGAACCTTTTTAGCTCCATCTGGACCAAGTGTGCGAGAGAGAAGATCACGCGCATAGTCCATACCACCATTATTGATATACTGATTAGACTGTAAAATAGTATAAAACTCTTCAAGCACTGCAACACCGATGCTTTTATCTGTGCCATTAAGCTGAATAATATGCTTACTAATCTCTGTAATACTCTCAATATCTAAATGTCTAAAAATTTCTGTAGTTAAATCCTCTCCAATCTGAATAAGTAAAATAGCAATTTTTTCTGCCATTGAAAACTCATCATATTGAGCCTTTTGTTTTGCATCAAGATTAGACATATAAGCTCCTAGGATTGTTTGGTATTAGTAACAATTTCATCTCTTACCAACATTTTAAATAATGTAGCCACTTCCTCTGGCTTCTCTTCAATAACACTTTTAATTTTTTCTAGTAAGACATCATATTTAATCTCATTTTCATTGAGATTTTTCCCAATGCCAAGCTGCTCTTCAACTCTTCTGCGCATTTCACCAAAGCGATTAAGATCTTCATCCTCATCATCAGCTACTTCAAAAAGAGATTCGACTTTTTCTTCTTCGATGTTTTGTACTTCCAGCATACGCTCGGTAAATGGTACAATAATCTTTTTATAAAATACAAAAATAATCAAAGCTACAATAACATATTTTAGCATTGGCATAAACGGGGCTAAGTAGGACTCGATTCTAGATGCAAAACGTTCAAATGCAGTGGCTGGGACATAATTCTCTGTCTTAGCATTAAATTCAAAGTTACTAACAGTTACATCATCCCCTCTCTTTTGATTATAGCCAATAGCCTGTTTTACCAAAGAATTAATTTTTTCCATCTCTTCTTCACTCATAGGCACATATTCAATACTCTCAATACCATCTTTTAATACTTTTTTATATCGTCCATCTACGACTACAGCTGCAGACAAACGAGTTAATAAACCAAACTCTCCTTTAATTTCATTAACTGTTTTACCTACTTCATAATTTGTAGTATTTTGTGTTTTTTCATATTTTTCTTTAGATCCATTATCTTCAAGCCCTTGCACAGGACCAATATTACTTACAGCACCAGGCACCCCGCCAACCTCTTTTCTCTCCCCACCCTCACGTTTCTCTTCTAGATTCTGCTCACTTCTAACAACATTATTAGGATCATAAATTTCTTGCAAACTTTTGCGCTGCGAAAAATCAAAATCTGCATTCACACGTGCCACTACTTTATCTTCACCACCCACCACCGGTGAAAGAATATTAACAATTTTTGCCTCTAAAGCACGTTCTATATTATGTTTATATTTTAACTGCGCTGCTGCTGCTTCTTTAGATGAGGTTAACTCATCATCCTCACCCAATGGTTCGCCATTTTGACTAACAAGCTTAACATTATCAATACTAAGATTTGGCACAGCTGCAGCGACTAAATTTTTAATACCAAAAATCTGGGCATTAGTAAGCTGTGCCCCTGGTCGAAGACCAAGAGTTACAGAAGCTGTAGGGGGAGTTTGTTGAGACACAAATACAGATTGTTTTGGCATAGCAATAAGAACATGGGCTTTTTGTATTGGTGAAAGAAACTCTATTGTGCGAGAAAGCTCTCCTTCAATAGCACGCAGAAATTTAACCTTTTGCTCCTCATCTGTCATACCAAAATCTTTATTATCAAAGATTTCAAAGCCAACTTTACTTGTCTTTGGTATCCCTTGAGAAGCAAGAGAAATACGCTGTTCATAAACCTTATCTCTTGGGATTAAAATCGTATCTTCGTTGACTATTTTATAAGGGATTTGATTTTGTTGTAAATGCTGTAATACAAGGGCATTATCACTAGCATTCATTCCTTCAAAAAGCACAGCATACCGGTCATTTCGCTCCCTGCCATTGGTTGTAAAAACTACCAAAAAAACAAAAAAAGCTACCAATAAAATAGCGCCAGCAGTAATAATCATGCGCTGCTTTTTGCTAAATCTATTGAGAAATTTAAGAGTTTGAGAAAAAACTGCTTTGATATCCAAGAAACTACCCTAATATGAAAAATCGCTAACATTCTAGCATAATTTGGGCTTTATTTTTTCTGAATTAGGTGAGTGCAAAGATCTAATACATAATTTTAACTATGAATTAGATCTTTCTTTAAAAATTCTTCAAGGTTAAATTTTTTACGATGATTTTCTGTAAAAATATGAATCATAATATCACCAAGATCAACAATCACCCAGTCCTCACTTTCTTCATCCACGCCATAAAACTGCTCACCTTGTGCCTTTAGTTCTGTTCGCAACATATCCAACAAAGCATAAGTATGTCTACCCACCATCGCTGTAGCAATAATAACATACCTAGTGATATAAGGTTTATCTCGCATATCAATACATTCAATATCTTCAGCTTTTTTTTCACTCAAAAGCGAAGTTATAAATTCTACCCGTTGTAAAATATCTGACATTTTTACTCCCTTAATGCTTGCAAAATAGATTCTGCTGTGCTTGGTACAAGATAAGATCGCAGTTCATCTACATTATCCTTATACTTTTGGCGTATGAGACTTGAAGAAATCCCTTCTGGCACATCAATTATTAATTCTTTAAAATCAGAAATATTATACACAAAACCTTTTCTCTTCACAAAAACAAACTCTACATTTTTTTTTAAACTTTCATATCCTTCCCACTCTTTTAGACTAGCCAAATTATCCGCCCCAAGAATAAGATAAATTTTTTTAGGTAATACTAGCCTTTTGATATACTCAATACTCTCAAAGGTGAAAAAAATCTTATTTTGTACTTCATAATCACTTAAAATTACTGGAGGATGAGGGCAAGCTTGATTAATCTGGGTACAAATATCTTGCATCCAAAAAAAACGTAAAGAATGGGAAAATCTAGCTGGTGATTTAAGGGGATTTTGATAAGCCATCATAACTATAAGCATATCAATCTCTAATCCCAATTGAGCAGCCTTGATAATGGCTTGATGTCCTATATGGGGTGGATCAAAACTCCCTCCATAAAATGCTATATTACAACCCTTTGGTAAAGACTGAAAATTAAAAGTAGATTCTAACATAACTTTCCTAAAGATATTAGTTGCAAAATTAAGAGATTTAAAAGTCATTAATATTTCATAGACAATCAAAATTAGATCATCTATGAAATTAAAATAATATTAAGAAGAAAAAAAAAGGGGGGGGGG
>JXTW01000012.1:29527-47306 GCA_004368235.1 Helicobacter anseris
CTCTTTAATCTCATTAATAGTTGCCTCTGTGGTTAAAAGTAAGCTAGATACAGATACTGCATTTTGCAATGCTACACGAGTTACTTTTAATGGATCGATGATGCCGGATTTAAACATATCTACATACTCGCCATTGCTAGCATTAAATCCAAATGCATCATTATTTTTTTCTACTTCATTTACCACAACGCCACTATCAAATCCAGCATTTTGTGCAATCTGTGCTAGAGGTGCTCTGATAGCACGCTTAATAATATCATAGCCAATCGCCTCATCGCCCTCTAATTTTAAATTTACTTTTTGAGCAGCACGAATTAATGCAGCACCGCCCCCAATAACAATACCTTCTTCTACCGCTGCTTTAGTAGCACTCAAAGCATCATCTACGCGATCTTTCTTCTCTTTCATTTCTACTTCACTAGCCGCTCCAACCTTAATAACAGCAACACCGCCAGAAAGCTTAGCTAAACGCTCTTGTAGTTTTTCTCTATCATAATCACTTGTTGTAGATTCTATTTGAGTGCGAATCTGGGCTACTCTCTCTTTTACCGCATCTGCACTTCCTTTTCCATCTACAATTGTTGTATTATCTTTATCAATTACAATTCTAGCTGCTTGACCCAAATCTTCAATACTTGCTGTCTCAAGATTTTTGCCAAGCTCTTCACTAATAACATCTCCGCCTGTTAGGATGGCAATATCACGAAGCATCTCTTTTCTTCTATCACCAAAACCTGGAGCCTTAACTGCTGCCACATTTAATACACCACGCAATTTATTGACAACTAATGTAGTTAATGCCTCTCCCTCGATATCCTCTGCGATAATTAATAATGGACGACCTGACTTCATAGTCGATTCTAAAAGAGGGAGAATATCTTTCATTGATGAGATTTTCTTATCTGTTAAAAGCACATAAGCATTTTCTAATTGAGTAGTCATCTTATCTGTATTAGTTACAAAATATGGGGATAAATAACCACGATCAAATTGCATACCTTCAACAACGCTCAATTCATCATTAATACCTTTTGCCTCCTCGACAGTAATAACTCCATCCTTACCTACTTTTTCCATCGCTTCAGCGATAAGTTCGCCAATTTTTTCATCAGAGTTTGCAGAAATAGTTGCTACTTGAGCAATCTCGCTTTTACCACCAACTTTTTTGCTGCCATTTTTTAATTCAGCAACAATTGCCTCTACTGCCTTATCCATACCGCGTTTAACTTCTATTGGATTTGCTCCAGCTGTAATATTTCTCAAGCCTTCCTTATAAATACTATAGGCTAGGACAGTGGCAGTAGTTGTACCATCACCTGCTGCATCAGCAGTCTTACTAGCAACCTCTTTTACAAGCTGTGCACCCATATTAGCAATAGGATCAGCAAGTTCAATCTCCTTAGCTACACTTACACCATCTTTTGTGATTGCAGGTGCACCATAAGATTTTTGAATGAGTACATTTCTTCCACGTGGTCCCATTGTAACCTTAACCGCATCGCTTAACTGCTTAACACCTTCAAAAAGTTTATTTCTAGCTTTATCACTAAATTGAATTTCTTTTGCCATATTTTACTCCTTATCTTTTTACTAAATTAGTCTATTTATTGTTTTTAACTAGATATCAAAATTACTTTGAGATAATCCCTAAAATATCCTCAAACTCAAGAACAATAAATTCTTGTGAATCTAATTTAATTTCACTGCCTTTATATTTGCCAAACACTACAGTATCACCCACCTTTAAGCAGCCACACTCCTCGGCTACTTTACCACCGATTGCCTTAATAACACCCATTAAAGGTTTTTCTTTAGCATTATCTGGAATGATGATTCCTGAACTAGTTTTATTTTCCTCTTCAAGCCTTTCTACCAATACTCTCTTTCCTAGCGGTTTAAATTCCATGACTAAAACTCCTATAATCTTGAATTTTTTAGCACTTAAAATTTTAAGTGCAAGAATTCTAATTTACTTTTTTAAACAAGTCAATACTTTAATATCAAAATATTTAGAATATATTAGTCATAAAGACTAAAGTTTTTTATATCTAATACACTAATATCTACTTAACTATGAATTAAATTTAAAATATAATAGCAATACTTTAAAAACTAAACTAAATCTAGATCAAGTTTTTTGCCATACCCTAAATGTTAGTATTCTATATTTCAATACAAATTTAAACTAAAAAAATCGAGGGAAAAATGAGTATTATTAGTTGGTATCACAATGACTTTTCAAAATTCAAAACTACTATTCTTTATGAAAACGAAGGTTCCAAAGAAATTCAAATTACAATGCCAAAAGATTCCCAAATGAAAGAACATTTTGCCCCTTTTGCAATTTCTGTACAAGTTCTTTATGGTAAAATATGGTTTAGGTTCCAAGATAAACAACTTATTCTTAATTCACTAGATATGGTTACAGTTGAACCAAAAATAAAACATAGTCTTGGTGCATTTGAAAATAGTATTATCCGTTTAAGTCTTTCAAAGCTAGATGATGGTTTGCGACTTAAAAATATTTTAAAACCCAAATAAGGAGTTCCTATCGCATCAGAAGAAGATCTCATAAATTTTGATGATTCTGCAGATTTTTATTTCAATGGTCTTGGGACTAAGGCTTTATTAGCCGCTTTTGGTATTCTGTTTTTAACCAGCATACTCATTGGTACAAAAATATTCCTGTCTACTGAAATCTATCGATCAAGTCGCACTATTAATGCTCTTACTGCCCAGAATGATGTTCTTTTAGAAGAAAAACGCCGATTAGAAAAAGAGCTAGAGATCGTAAGGTCTAGATATCTTATTACCAATCTTGGAGATTAAATGAATTTTTTCTCTTTAGAATTTGGACTGCTTTTTATTACCTTTTTGCCTATATACTGGTGGATCAAGAATCTAGTTATACAAAATTATTTAATTTTATTTTTTAATTATCTACTTATCTTCACTCTTGGTAGCCCATATGTTGCTATAACGCTTTTGTTTTATACTATCTTTATCTACTTTGCTGCTCATTACATAGCTTATAAAAAAACTAAATTTGCACTCCTATCAAGCATATTTTTTGCCTTATGTAACCTCTGTTTTTTTAAATACTATCCAAGCATTAAAATATTCTTTTCACAAATTCTGCAATCCTTTGGTCTTAGCCCAATGGCTTCTGAAGTTTTTATGCCATTAGGGATTAGTTTTTATACCTTTGCCTCTATCACCTATCTTTATAGTATCTATCAAACAAGAGAAAAAAATCCTAATACTAACCTTAAAAATTTTACTTCCTTAGCAGCTTATTTATCTTTCTTTCCGACACTAGTAGCTGGACCGATTATGAGGGCAGATTTTTTCTTTTCTCAATTTGAGCAAAAACGCATCTTTGATTCTAGCTTCATGCCCATTATTTTTACACTACTTCTTTTTGGTATTGTTAAAAAAGTGATTATTGCTAGCTATGCTGGAATCTATACAGAACCTATTTTAAGCGATCCTATGCACCAAAATAGTATTTCTTTGCTTTTTGGAATTTATGGTTATGCACTGCAAATTTATTGCGATTTTAGTGGGTATGTTAATTTGGTAACAGCCTTTGGATTAATGATTGGTTTTAAATTACCTATCAACTTTAATATGCCCTATACAGCCCGCAATCTTAAAGACTTTTGGGCACGCTGGCATATTAGCCTTTCTAATTTTATTCGTGATTTTATCTATATCCCACTAGGAGGAAATAAAAAAGGCTTTCTAGCCACACAAATTTTTGTATTAATCTCATTTGGTCTATCTGGCATTTGGCATGGCAACACTGCTAATTTTTTAATTTGGGGACTTTTACACGGGATGGGTATCATCTTTATTAATATTCTTAATGTATGTAATATTAACTTTAAGAAAGTTCCCTTATTACCCAAACTTTTAACTTTCCATTATGTATGTTTTTGTTGGATATTTTTCTATTATAGTGACTTTAATCAAGCTTGGGAATATATCCATACACTAACTTCTAACTTTTATCTCTCATCCAATGATTGGGGTGCACTTATATTAATATGGCTTATTTTTACCTTATACCAATTTTGTGTTGGTTTTTTTGAATATAGTGTCAAATTTATGGCAAAAATTCCAGATTTTTTAATACCTATTGTGATTACATTGATAGTATTAGTGATTTTTTCAGCTATGCCAAGCGGTATTCCCAATTTTATTTATGCAGGGTTTTAAATGTTTTGGCGATTCTTTTTTCAATTATTAGCAATATTCATATTAGTGATTTTACTTTTCAATCAAAGTCTAGATCGATATATTGAGCAAAAATACCACATATCTTTTTTACAAGATTCTCCACTCTTTATAGCCATCTCTGAACCCTCTAAAGAAATTAGTAAAATATTTGAAAATTTTTTACAAAATCTTAGCCATCCAGAAATAGATGAGCTGCAAGAAATAGAAACCATACCAGAGATCCCCAAAATACAATTAGTTAATGACAAACTTCTTATTCGCAATACCAGCAATTTCTTATTAATTGGTGATTCTATGATGCAAGGTGTAGGCATCACGCTCATACCAGAACTTAAAAAACATAATATGAATGTCCTCAATCTAGCCAAACAAAGTACTGGACTTACCTATAGTCAATTTTTCAATTGGCCTGAAACACTTCTAAATACTCTAGAACAAAATCCAGATATTGATGTTATTGTGGTGATGCTAGGGGCTAATGATCCATGGAATATGAAAAAAATGAAGTTTGGTGGGCAGCTATGGGAGGAGACTTACTTTAATCGCATAAAAAGTATTCTCCAAATAGCCAAAGCTTATGATATCCCTGTTTTTTGGTATGAAGTTCCTCTTGTTAGAAATAAAAAATTAAGTGATAAAATTCAATATTTAAATACGCTTTATGCTAAGGCATGTCAAGAAGTAAATACAAACCCTGAAGTCTTAGAAATTAATATACAAGCTTCTATGCACAATGCTATTCACCAAAAAAAATTCCACGCATTTTTTATAAAAACCAACTCTATATTTTCACCTGATCAAACCTATACTCCAAGTATCATCATCAATGACAAGTCAATCACTATTCGTGCTAATGATGGTATACACTTCACTACTAAAGGCTCTCGTCTTTTAACTCAATTTTTATTAGATAGGATAGATTTTGACTTAATCTTACAAGAAGATGATCTCAAAATAAATGATTATGATTCTGAAAATATGGAGCAAAGATGAGAATTATATTTTTTATCTTTGCTTTTTTCCTAAGTATTTTATACACAAAAGAAATGAGTCTATTTGCCAAAAATATCCAAAAGTATGACAAGGATATACAAAAAATTATCAAGGAAGGCAATATTGAAAACTTTCAATCTGAAAATCTCAATTTACTTAAAAAAAAGCTTTCTTTAAAACAGGATTTAAAAATAAAAATCTTTGGAGATTCTCATACTGCACCTGATATTTTTTCCTCCGAATTAAGAAATGATGCTTTTGAAGCAAACTCTATTGGTTTTGTCTATCCACTTTTTCCTAGCTTTCATAGAAATATCCTCACCCAATATGAAAGCAAATATTTTGATATTTATAACTCATTAAAACATAATGATCATGATTACCCAATGGGCGGAGTGATAGCCAGATCAAAAAATGAATATGCAAATATCAAACTTGATCTCAATTTAGCTCAAAAAGAATTTAGCACAAACTTTGTATATATGACACCAAATTTACTCGCAGCTTTTGAAATCACAGACAATACAGGAAAAAAAATAACTCTTAGTTCAAAAAAACCAAATTCTTGGGAAATATCTCGCTCCTATGATCTTACCTATCCCATTACAATCCGTTCTCTTGTGAGAAATGCCCAACTAGGTGGTTATTTTATCTATAAAAAAGAAAATAATAATATTATCGATCATATGGGCATTAATGGTGCACGTAGTGATCTTTGGCTTAAATGGAATCAAGAAATTTTTGATAAAGAATTACAAATTATCCAATATGATCTTATAATCCTCTCTTATGGTTCTAATGATGCCATTGCTACTAAATTTGATCCAGAAACTTTTATGCAAAATTATCGCACGCTTATTAGAAAAATACGTCGTTACAATCCAAATGCCGTCATTCTTATGATAGCACCTCCCACAGTTGTAGCCAAAAAAGATTCAAAATACTCTATTACTCCTAATTTCTATCCTATCAAGCATACGATCCGAGAAATAGCTATGAGCGAAAATACACTACTTTTTGATATGGATGATTTAATGAAAAAAACAGGCAAAAAAGCCGCATGGATAAAGTTAGGGCTTAGTAAACAAGATGTGCATCTAACACCACTTGGTTACCGCACCATAGCCAATGCTGTCTATAAAGGATTGCTAGAAATACTGAAACTTAAAGAAAATTAGCAATCCTGTAAAAGAGATAAAAGAGATTTTTTATAAAGCTTTAAAGCCTCCTCATCACTTGCTTCAAATCTTGTAACAAGCACTGGTGTAGTATTACTTGCACGTACAAGCCCCCAACCTTTTTCAAAAACAACTCTTACCCCATCAATATCAATAATATCTACAATTTTAGGAAAATCAAAATCTCCCCTTAAGCCCTCAAGTCTTTTTTTAAGATTTGTGATTTTAACAAACTTACACTCTTCTTTAACTGGTATTTTCTCCTCTTGTGTATTATAAAGCTTTGGTAAGCTAAAAATCTTTTGCTCAATCTCATCTACACTATGATCTACAAAAAGTTCTAATGCCCTAAGCCCAGCATAAATTGCATCATCATATCCAAAATAACGATCTGCAAAAAATATATGCCCACTCATTTCTACTGCTAAATGTGCATTTAATTCCTTAAGCTTTACTTTTAGATTACTATGCCCAGTTTTATACATTATGCCAACACCAAGAGCGTTGATCTTATCATACATAAGCTGGGAGCACTTTACCTCACCAATAACAATAGGATTTGCCTCTTTTTTGGCAATCTCTTGAGCAAATAAAATCCCAAGCTCATCGCCCTTATAGCTATGATTTGTACTTAAAAGAGCGATTCTATCTGCATCCCCATCAAAAGCCAAACCAATGGATATTCCCCTCTCTTGCATCAAAGCTTTTAAATGGGATAAATTTTTTTCCTCGCTAGGATCTGGATGATGGTTAGGGAAATTACCATCTGGCTCCTTAAAAAGCTCTATATATTTAATACCAAGATTGTCTAAAATCTTACTCATTGCTAAAGCACCTACACCATTGCCATAATCTAGCGCTATAGGATGTTGAAAATTCCTCAAAGTTTTGAAATGCTGACTTAAAAACTCGATATAAGGATTGAGCGCGTCTACTTTTTTTAACCCACTTGTTTTACTTTTATATTCTATAATAGGATTATTTTTAAGTCGTTTGGCTAGATCTTGTATTTGCTTACCATAAAATGGTTTTTGATTAATTGTGATTTTAAAGCCATTATATTCTGGTGGATTATGACTCCCTGTAATCATAATTGAACTTTTTGATTCTATTTTATCAATTAAGTTAAATGTACAAAAATAGGCTACAGGTGTGGGTACCATACCTATATCAAGCACTTCAATGCCCATTGCTATAAGCCCATCGCTAAGCCAAGTTAATAAATCTTTAGCATGAACTCTAGCATCATAGCCTACAAATACACTTTTTTCTCCTGCACTAAAGAGTACTTCCCCTAAAGCATAACCGATGCTAAAAACATTTTGCTTATCCAAATCTTTTTGGTAAATCCCGCGAATATCATATTCTCTAAAAATACTCATAATCATTCCTTATTTCTTATCTTGTGAAGTTTTATCCTCTTTGTTCTGTGAAGTTAAAAGCTCTTCAGATTGTATACATAAAGTTTTCCAAGAGCTTTCTTCCTTGATACTACTACAACGCTTTAATGTTTCTCTAGCATCTTTTTTTAAAGCTATTTCTAGACTTGCTTTAAGATAAAGAGCTCTTTGCATATCCTGTGGCTTTAGCTCTTTTTTACTTAATACATCAGCTGCATCTAGTGCTTGATCTTTTTGATTCAATTCTTGATAAGCAGCTATAAGTTTAAAATTAGCATAAGGTGTATAATCACTATTTTGATAAGTATCTTGAAGTTCTAAAAGCCTCTTAGCATAAATAGCACTTGTAGTAGCATCTAATTTATCATCCCCAAGTAGCCATGCATAAACCTTAAGCATTCTAAAATCATCTTTAAAACTTGATTCTAATCTGCCATAGAGTTCTTTTGCTCCACGCTTATCTGTGTGTGTAAAATTATCAAATAATGTAAAAAGAATATCATCATAACTATTAATCTTTCTAGCCTTAGAAAGACTTAAAACATCATTGCTAGCAATGGTAGAATCTACATATTTATCCAATGCATTTAAAACCTTAGCATGATTATATAGCCAGAATAAATACTCTGCACTATTAGGATCTTTTATTTGAGAGCTAGTTAAATCATTAGCCTTAGCATATAGTTTAGCTTCATAGAGACACTCAAAAGCCTTTTTGGGATATTTAATGCGACTAAAGTCATGAAGATCAACCAAATAGCGATTTGTATCATCACAACGATTTTGTGAAATATTTTGATTGATCACCCCTAATAAAGCATTATCATACAGCTTTGGCATCTCTTTTAATGCATCTCTCATATCTAATACTTCAGAGTATCGCTCTAGTTTTAAAAGAAGCTCTGCTTTTAATCTTGCTGCTTCCTTAGATTCTGTAGTATTAGGATATTTGTCTAAAATATAATCATAACGCGCAAGTTTAGCCTTATCATCACCACTAATTTTAAATAATAATTTATCATCCTGTCTTTTAATTTCCTTAGCTCTAGGAAGATTTTCATATTCTTTAATATAAGCCTGATTGCTTTTATGAGCTGCATCAAAATTTCCAGCTTTAGCATACAAATCTCCTAACATAAAACCTATTGGTTCATGCAGATTATCATACTCATTAGTATGATCAAAATAATACTGACCTATAGCAGCTGCACTATCATAAAGTTTTTTATCACTAAGATAGGCAATAGCATTTTTAGTTTTTTGAGGGTGTATAGTAAAGTAAATTGGATTTTTTTCTAGAATCTTTTTAATAAGCTCTCTTGCATTTTCAGGATTATGAGTTTGCAGCTCAAAAAATGCCCACTCTAGCGCAATCTCTGTAACACTATCCAAATCCTTGGCTTCCTCATAGGCTTGAGAGAAATAGATTCTAGCCATACCCATATTAGAATCATTCATAAAAACCTTGGCTAAACGCATTTTAGCAAGAGGTGAAAACCTAGACTTTGGATACTGCTGAATAATACGTTGATAGTAATGATTAGCCTCTGTAGAAAAGTGGATATTTCCATAAGTATTACCTAGCATATAAAGCATCTCTGGAATATCATCATCAGATGAATAAGTTTTAATCCAAGCATTTGCATTTTCAATTACATTATCATAAAGCTCTAAATTATAGAGTGCTTTAATTTGGAAAAATAATAAATCCTTGGCAAAAAAAGTATTAGGAAATTTTTTAAAAGCTTGTGAAATTGCGCTTAATGCAAACTTATAATTATGATGTTCAATCAAATCCTTAACCGCTAGATAATCTACATAATCAGCTCCAGTAGTAGATTTCAAAGGATTCTTATCAATATTCATCTCTCCAATGTAATCAAATTTTTGGGGATCCATATAAATAGGAAAGTTAATACCCTGCTTTTTTGCATTAATAGATGATGAAAGAAAAGGGATCTCCTGGCTAAATCCTATAATCTGCCAAATCTTACTTTTTTCTTCTTTAGCATCACTAAAAAAGTATGTCTGCTCTAAAGAATCCGGGATATAAAAAAGTTTAATTTTTTTAGTAGGATGGATAGAAAGCACAAACACTCCATTTTGCATTTCATAAGAAACATTAAAAAAATCTGTATCAAATGGTAAAAACCCATTTTCTGGTATTTTTGGAATCTTGCATCGTACAAAGGCATAACTTCCGCCATCCTGATAAATTGTTTCACACAAAAAAGCTTCTTTAGCTTGGAGAGTAACAATAGAAAAACTCTGGTTTTTTTCCCTACCATAGGAAATATTAAGCTCTAGTGCATTCAAATAGGCTATGCCTAGGGCAAATATTATGGTAAAAAAACTGGTAATCCTACAGATTAAACATTTTTTCTTTAAGGACAAACCACACTCCTTTGCCTTTGATAAACTACTAAAATCTCTTCTTTATAAAGAAATCTTGGAGAAATGCTTAGCATTATAGCAAGTTTATTTAGCACTAAATAAAGCATAACATCATAATTTTTAAGGTGCATTTTGATTATCATTTGTATTTTCTATTTGGTTTACTTCCATATTACTGACTTTAGAATTAGGAATATTGGCACGTGTTTTAATATACAAATAAATGGCTTTAATCTCATCATTAGTAAGATGATATTTTGGCATCACTCCTCTATCTTGAAGCGTCCGATCATAAAAGGTTTTAAAATCTAGATTCCTAATATCGGGTCCACGCAAAACCTTTAATTTACCTTTTTCTTTGTAAGTAGCGATCACTTCACCCTTGCCGCTCTCTCCATGACAAGCAATACAGCCAATACCTCTTGGATTTTTATATAACTCCTCTCCATACTCCTCCATAGTAATAAAGCTTTCATTCCCCCATATAAAAATACTAAATACCATCCATATAAAAACTCTTTTCACTCATCCTATCCTTTGGTTTTTTATATTATAATGGAAAAAAATTTTTAGAGGGTATAAATTTGGTGCTTCTAGATGGCAAAAAGCTTGCTTTAATGCATGAAGAAATGATGAAAAAAGAAGTAGCTCAACTAAGAGAAGAAGGCATTATTCCAGCACTTGGAGTAATTTTAGTAGGAGATGATGCTGCTTCTAGTACTTATGTGAATATGAAAACTAAAGCTTGCCATCGCGTGGGTATTGATTCTGTCGCAGAAACCTATCATAGTGATATTCAACAAGATCAGCTCCTATCTGCTATCACACGCCTTAATGAAGATCCACGTATTGATGGTATTTTAGTACAACTACCTCTTCCCAAACATATAAATACACAAATTATTTTAGAATCGATTGCCCCTCATAAAGATGTTGATGGTTTTCATCCTTATAATATAGGACGGATGCAAGTAGGGTTAGATTCCTTTTTACCTGCCACACCAATGGGTGTGATGGAACTACTAGAACATTATAAAATTGATGTATTAGGTAAAGATGTTGTTATTGTAGGAGCAAGTAATATCGTAGGTAAGCCATTAGCCTCTATGATGCTTCAAAAAGGAGCAACTGTTAGCATCTGCCATATTCACACTAAAGACCTTTGTAGCTACACCAAAAATGCTGATATTGTCTGTGTAGGTGTTGGTAAACCAGACCTTATATGTAAAGATATGCTAAAAGAAGGAGTGATTTTAGTAGACATTGGTATTAATCGCTTGCAATCAGGCAAGCTTACAGGTGATGCCAGTAAAGATGTAGAAGAAATTTGTAGCTATCTTACCCCAGTTCCAGGTGGTGTAGGACCAATGACTATTTCCTCTTTACTTAAAAATACGATTATTGCAGCCAAAATCAATAAACAATCTACAAGGAACTATAAATGAAAATTATCAAGCAATTTTACGCATTCTCAACCACTTGGACAGGTACGATTATCCTTGTATTATTGTTTATTTTTTTTATTGCTCAAAGTTTTTTTATACCATCTAGATCTATGGTAGGTACACTCTATGAAGGTGATATGCTTTTAGTAAAAAAGTTTAGCTATGGCATTCCCATTCCTCAAATCCCATGGTTTAATTTTAGAATTCTTCCTGATTTTAATAAAAATGGACATCTTATCAGCGGAAAACATCCAAATCGCGGTGATGTCGTAGTTTTTATTCCCCCTCATCAAAAAAATACTTTCTTTGTTAAACGCAACTTTGCTATCGGTAAAGATGAGGTTATTTTTACCAAAAAAGGTCTCTACCTACATGCTAATGAAGGCAATGAATATATGAAAGAGCATTACAAGAATAATGAGATGCTTGAGTTTGGTGGCAAACTATTTGCACTCAATCCCTACATCAAAGATCACCATGGAATCCACTATGCAAAAGGAAATTGGGAATTTGATCTTATGCAAATGATTGATAGAAATCCTCAAGCCCTAAGCATTGCAAATGATGGAGAAAATCCAAGTGTGCCTAAAATATCTATGCAAGCTATTTCTATTAATGGCGAACCTGCATTTTATAAGCAGATCCCAGAAAATGAATTTTTTATGATCGGGGACAATCGAGATAATAGTGATGATTCTAGATTCTGGGGTAGTGTACCTTATAGTAATATTATTGGTACTCCATGGATAATCCTTCTAAGCATTAATCTTAAAAATAGTTCACAAGCTAATGCAGATATCAATCCCAAAAAGCGCTACACTATCCGATGGGATAGAATGTTTAAAAGCCTCTCTACCTTGGAAAAAAACCATCTTTAGTAGGTTGATATGGAATTATTAAATGATTATAGCTGGGCTAAAATCCTTTGTGCTGGTATTGCTTTTTTAATCGCTATCATTGGTCATGAGATTATGCATGCTCTAGTAGCTAAATATTATGGCGATGAAACTGCAAGCCTATCTGGACGCCTATCTATTAATCCACTTAAACATATTGACTTAATTGGCTCTATTATTCTCCCTACTTTGTTGCTTGCTTTAAATGCACCTTTTCTCTTTGGTTGGGCAAAGCCAGTACCCATTAATATCAATCAAATCATAAACCGCTATGGCTATCTTGCTGCTTGCAATACATCTTTAGCTGGCGTTATCTATAACTTTTCTTTAGCCATTATCAGTGCATTAATACTAGGTATCATAAATACAAATATCACCTTGCCGATTGCACTACTAGCCTATTTTTTACTTCAATTAGTTTTATACAATCTTATCTTAGGTCTTTTTAACCTATATCCCATTCCTCCTTTAGATGGTTCAAGAGCACTTGGATTTTTATGCTTAAAATTTGGATTCTATAATATCGCTCAAAAGATCTTTAGTCTTGATCGCTATGGTATTTTTATACTTTTAATCTTAATTGCCACACCGCTATCATCGATATTTTTTTATCCACTAGATTTTTTGCTAAAATTTTTTATAGCCTAAAAGGAGTCTTGGATGCAAACAATTTTGATTGCCAGTGATCATGCAGGAGCAAGTCTAGCAAAGCACTTGCATTTTTTTTTAGAGAAGCTCGGCTATCCCTTAAAGTGTTTTATCCCTGAACAAAAAGTAGATTATCCTGACTATGCAGCCTTGCTTTGCAAAAATATGAGTGAAAATGATAAGGGCATTTTAATATGTGGCAGTGGTATTGGCATCAGCATTGCAGCTAATCGCTTCAATCACATTCGTGCTGCCCTATGTAGCGAACCTCTAAGTGCTAGATTATCTAGAGAACATAATGATGCTAATGTCTTGTGCCTTGGTGCACGTTTAATTGGTCAAGATATGGCAGAATCTATTCTGCAAACTTTCTTAAACACAAAGTTTGAGGGAGGTCGCCATATTGCGCGTATTGAAAAATTAAAAACTTGCCAAAAAGTATAATTGAAGGAATTTTATGTTAAATAATAATCTTATTCAATGGTTTTTAATCACAATTTTTATTCTTTTTGTCCTTTATATGATTATTCGTACACTCTTTTATAAGTCTGTAGCTGAAAAAGAAGAACGCACTTCAGCAAGCATGAAACTCACTCTTCAAGAAGCTGAAATTCTTATTCAAAAACATCAACTTCAACTTCAACGCGCCTTAGGCAATATTGATCTCTTAACCCAAGAACTAAACAATCTCAAAAATGAGCTTAAAACCCTTAAACAACGTAATACACAATATAGAATGGAAACTGATAAATATAAAACTAGAATCAAAGACTTAGAACAAAAAATTGAGGCTCTATTATGAATGATTTTCAACCAGACTTTAAAGTTAGGATTTTAAACTCTATACGAGTTATAAAAGATTTTCCTAAAAAAGGAATATTATTTCGAGACATTACGACACTCTTAAATAATGCCGCACTTTTTTATGATCTAATCTCTGAACTTAAAATACGTTATAAAACACAAAATCTAGATTTTATCGTTGGTATTGAATCTCGTGGTTTTATTCTCGGTACAGCCCTAGCCTATGCACTAGAAATAGGTTTTGTCCCTATCCGAAAAAAAGGTAAATTACCCTATAAAACCTTTCAAGCATCCTATAGCTTAGAATATGGACAAGACTGCATAGAGATTCACCAAGATGCATTTTTAAATAAACCCAATGCCAAGGTGCTTTTAGTTGACGATCTTATTGCTACTGGTGGTACAGCTAGGGCTGCTTGCGAGCTCATCAAAAAAGCTGGCGGAGAGTGCGTGGAGGCAATGTTTTTATTATGTTTAAGTGAATTATATCAAGAAAAACTTGATGTTAAAACTTTTAGCGTATTGGAGATTTAAATGAAATATTTTAAGTGGATTTTTGTCTTATTATGCATTGGAATAATTAGTATTATATGGTTTTTTTATCTTAAAAATTTAGATTTCTCAATAGAAAGCTTCATTATAGAAAAATGGGATTTATATGTAGCTGATTGGGGATATTTTATACTATTTTTCTGGAGTGTGCTAGAAGGTGAACTGGGTCTTATTTTTGCCGGTATTGCCGCACATACTGGACATTTAAATGTTTGGATGGCTATTTTTATTGCTGGGCTTGGTGGCTTTGTAGGCGATCAAATCTATTTTTATATAGGTAGATTTAATAAAGGCTATATGCAAAAAAAACTAATCTCACAACGTAGAAAACTAGCCTTAGCTCACCTTCTATTACAAAAATATGGTTGGCCCATTATCTTTGTACAGCGCTATATGTATGGTATGCGCACTATCATCCCTATTAGTATCGGTATTACACGTTATTCAGCTATTAAGTTTGCTATTATTAATCTTATTAGTGCTTGGGTTTGGGCTGCTATTACAATTTTATTAGCATGGGTATTTGGTAATCAAATTTTAGATTTTTTAAATTTCTTTAAACATCACCCATATATACTAGTTTTAGCTGGAATCTTATTTATTGGACTAATTATCTGGTACTTTAATGTACATACAAAAAAAGTCAATCAAAAACTCCAAACTAAACTTTCTTTAAAGGATAAAAAATGAAACCAATTAAAATCACTTCGAGTACACAAAGTTTCAAAACTATCAAGGCTGATGCAAGTATAATCTTTATTGTCAATAAAAAATTAAAAACTCCATTAAGCATCAATGAAAAAATATTTAAAACTATGGGATATAAAGGTGAAGGATTCCTCTTTGATCAAATCAATAAAACACTTTATTATGGCATTAAAGACTTGAGTGCAGACTCGCTACGTGAGGCAGGATATACTGTTATTAAATATTTTAAAAACCTACCTTTTTCTAGCCTAAAAATGATTTGCTATGGCACAGAATCTGAAATGCAAGCCCTGCTTATTGGTCTTTTCTTAGGAAATTATAATTTTGAATTTTATAAATCTGAAAAAATATCTCACCCTATCAAAGAAGTAATCTTTGCTAAAGAAGGTTATGACAAATCATCTAAGGCACCTACTGCTACTATGATCAAAAAAGCTGAAATTTTAGCTCAAGCTATCTGCGATGTACGAGATGTAGTCAATCTAGCCCCACAAGAAGCTACCCCAGCCTATCTAGCCAACTGGGCAAAAAATGTTGCTAAAACTAGCAAAATTTCATGCAAAGTCTTAGATAAAAAAGCCCTAATCAAAGAAAAAATGGGGGCTTTTCTAGCGGTAAATCGTGCCTCTATACATGAACCAGCCCTTATTCACCTAAACTATAAACCAAAAAATGCTAAAAGTCGTATTGTACTAGTTGGCAAAGGGCTAACTTATGATTGTGGTGGACTATCACTTAAACCATCAGATTTTATGACAACAATGAAAGCAGATAAAAGTGGTGGCTGTGCTGTTATTGGAATTTTACAAGCTGTTGCCAATCTTGGTCTCCCTATTGAAGTGCACGGGATAGTTGGTGCGACAGAAAATATGATTGGTGGCAATGCTTATAAGCCAGATGATATTCTCATTTCTCGAGAGGGTAAAAGCATCGAGGTGCGCAACACTGATGCTGAAGGACGTTTAGTACTGGTTGATTGCCTCTCTTATGCTCAAGATCTAGCCCCTGATATACTTATTGACTTTGCTACACTTACAGGAGCTTGTGTAGTAGGACTTGGAGAATACACTAGCGGTATAATGGGCTATAATGAGAATCTGAAAATACGTTTTGAAGATTCTGCTCTACGCTCTGGTGAATTGTGCGCACGTCTACCTTTTAACCGCCATTTAGAAAAACTTCTAGAATCTAAAGTTGCTGATATATGCAATATCAGCAACTCTCGTTATGGTGGAGCGATTACAGCAGGGCTTTTCCTAGGTGCTTTCATTAGAGAAGATTATAAAGATAAGTGGCTTCATATTGATATTGCTGGACCTGCTTATGTAGAAAAAGAGTGGGATATCAATCCATATGGTGCTAGTGGTGCAGGTGTCAGGGCATGTATAGAATTTATTTCTGATTTGTGTGGAGAATAATATGGGACTAAGCATAGGAATTGTAGGACTTCCTAATGTTGGCAAATCTAGTACTTTTAATGCATTAACAAAAGCTCAAAATGCACAATCTGCCAATTATCCATTTTGTACCATTGAACCCAATCGCGCAATTGTGGAAGTGCCTGATTATCGTCTTGACACTCTTGCTAAACTTATTCAACCAGAAAAAGTCTTACATTCTCAAGTAGAATTTGTCGATATTGCTGGGCTTGTAAGAGGTGCTAGCAAGGGCGAGGGTCTTGGTAATCAATTTCTTGCCAATATCAAAGAAGTAGATGCAATCTTGCACTTAGTGCGATGTTTTGATGATTCTAATATTACACATATCGAAGGCAATATTGACCCTCTTCGTGATATAGAAATCATCAATCTTGAACTAATCTTAGCTGACCTTACTTCATTGGATAAACGTATAGAAAAACTCACTCGTCAAGCTAAAACAGATAAAGAAGCTAAAAATATGCTTGATTTAGCCACAGAGCTTAAAAAGCATCTAGAATCAGGTAAAAATGCTAGAAGTTTTAAAGATAAAGATCAAGAAGCCTTTAAAGCACTAAATAGAGAACTAAGATTTTTGAGCAATAAGGAAGTGATTTTTGGTGCTAATGTCTCTGAAGAAGATTTAGCCACTGAGAATGATTATGTTAAAAGATTAAAAGAATATGCCAAAGATCAAGGCTATGAGGTTATTACCCTATGCGCCAAACTAGAAGAAGAAATGATAGATATGAGCGATGAAGAAAAAAAAGAATTTTTAAAAAGCATTGGTTGTACGCATAGCGGTTTAGAACAAATTATTCGTGCTGGTTTTTATAAACTTGGGCTTATTAGCTACTTTACTGCTGGACAGAAAGAAGTGAGAGCCTGGACTATCAAGCGTGGCACATATGCACCTCAAGCAGCTGGTGTAATACATCAAGATTTTGAAAAAGGCTTTATCCGAGCAGAAACGATTAGTTATGATGATTTTATCTTATATGGCAACGAAGCAAAAGCCAAAGAAGCTGGTGTTCTTAGAATTGAGGGAAAAGACTATATCGTTAAAGATGGCGATATTATGCATTTTAGATTTAATGTCTA
>JXTW01000012.1:47559-51425 GCA_004368235.1 Helicobacter anseris
ACCCTAAATGCGCAAAATACAAATGCTACTGCAACCTATGAATATAAAAATGGTGCGAGCGGTAATAACTCTTCTAGCTCTACTTGTAATGTACAATCTTTCCCATGCTCTGATAATGTCTTTACTTCTGATAGTGAGAAAAATGGTCAGGTGCTAGGCTATCTTGCTGGATTTACTAATAAAAATAAAGATGCCAAAGAGCTAAATATCAAGCTAGATAACGGCGCTTTTTTAAAGCTTGATTCTCTAGGCACACAGGCTCATGGTAATTTACCCATTGCTATTTATGTAGATAATTCAGGCTCAGATGCCAAAACTTTTACCCTCACTTCTAATAACTCCACTTTCATAGGTAATATCCGCTTTTATGGGTATAACTCTAATACTAGCAGCACTGGCTCTAATAACGGCTCAACTTTCAAGCTCACCTATATGGGGAATAACTCAACAAATCTTGATAATAAAAACATCGATAAAAGTCAGATCAGTGTCAAAAGCACTGGGAAGCTAACTGGCACTTATGCGCAAGTAGGAGCTATCATCAATCACTCTAATAGTAAGGTTGAGGCTACTTTTAGCAATGGTGCAAAAATGTATGGGGATATTTATACCGCCTCTAATGCCAAAGCTGAAACAGTTATTAAATTTAATGGTGCTACTAGTGATACTAGTAAAACTAGCATGATTACTGCCAGCACTACGACTGACTATCAGAATTCAGATATCGTTTTTGAAGGTGGTATACAAACTAATAATGGTAAAACCACTCTAGAGATACAAAAAGGGAGTGCTAAATTTGATTCTATAACTTTTGGTACTTTTGGTATCCTAGCACAGGCTAATGGAACTAACACCATCACTCTTAAAGATGGATCACTCACTGCATCTGCTATTAGTGCAAATAACAAAGGGACTAATACCATCACTATAGGTGAAGCCAGCACTAGCTCTCCTAGCACTAAAACAAATCAAAACACACTAAACTTTAAAATCACTGGCAATATCGCTAATAAAAACTCTAAAAATGATATTACCATCAACAAAGGTAGTGCTATCATAGAAGGATATGTTTCTTCAAACTCTGATGCCACTTATTCTACAAGCAATACAATTAAAGTCCTAGAAAGTAGTCTGACTATCGGCACAAAAGAAAATAATGTCCTTGGCAAGTCTCTAGGTATCATCTCTTGGGCTAATAGTACCAATACCATCACTGTGGGGGATTCTGGTGCAAAAAGTAGTGATTGGACAAATAAAACCACTGACTTTAACGCTTCTAGCTCGCTTAATGTAAATAGAATCTATGCTGCTAGTAGTGGCTCTAAAAATCTCATCACTGTAGATGGGGATCTCACTATGCAGTATACTGATGCTCTAAGCGATACCCCCAATCCAATCATATCTCGTGATGCTCTAGGTGCAGACATCCTAGCCACTCAAGGTGGAGTAAATGAGGTCATCATCCTAGGGACGCTAACTAGCAAGACCTATGCTGATAGCACCAAAGCTAGCGCTACTACAAATGATGAGTATAAAAAGCTTATCATCTCATCTTATGGTGCTAAAGTCACAGACAATCCTGGTGCTAATGATACTAAAAGCAATGAGAGTAAAAATATCATCAGAATCTTAGGAAAGGGATCAACTACAACTGATAGTGCAAAAACTGGCACTAATGCTGCAGATGTGGATGTCAAACTTGGAATCATCACCTCGACTGCAGGAAGCAATCAAGTCATCATACAAGGAGATAGCACCACTGTAGCTAATCGCAAAGATGCTACAATTGATCTTATCTATGCGAGTAATAGAGATTTTTTAGGATTACTAGAGCGAGATAATAGAAGTGGGACAAATAATATCACCATCAATAATAGAAAAACAGTCAATATTAATAATATCATCACGCAAGGAGCAGGGAATAATACCATCACTCTAGCCTACTCTGGCTCACAGATCACTGATGATGGTGCTAAGTCAAATATCGGGGTAAGCCATACTAGCGGGACTACTAAGCTTGTCTATCAGGTAAGCCAAAACAACGCTCTTAAAAATATTTTTACCCTAGATTATCAATCGGGGTATGAACAATACCATGATGCCTATAAGACTAATCATGGCTCTAGTCTATCTAATATCGAGACAAAGCTGGTCACTTCTAATGGCTCTAGTACAAGCAAATCACTAGATGTAACCTATAAGGGCTTAACCATCGCGAATATGGATACAAAAGATTCTACCCTCACATCACTAAAACACACGATAGAAGCAAATAGCGCGCTAATTACTGATACTCTAGCTGTGATCAATCCAACTACTTCTATTGCAAAAGATACAGGGACTGCTAGTACTGCTATAAAATCAGATCTGGATATGAAAGATACTTCTAAAATCATTTTTAATGGAAGCACTAATCAAATCTATCTAAAAAGTCTTACCCTCACTTCTTCAAGTGCTGCTGAAAATCAAGACTTGCTAAGAGATACGCTAGCGCTTAAAAACACGACTATCGATCTAGCCAATGTAGCCTTCTATGATGATCAAGCCCATGTCTCACAAGGTGCTTTCAAGACTTTAAATATCGATTCCCTATCGAGTATCACAGGGGGCAATACGCTTGTGCGTCTTAGAGCAGATGACAGCAGTGCAGATAAAGTCTCTGTGGAAAATCTATCTCTAGGCTCAAACGCAACGATCAATGTACAGATATTCCTCAAAGATCCAAATCTAATCAACCATGACTTTAGTCAAAAAGATGTAGTGATCTTTGAAACACAAAAATCAAGTAGCACTGGTGGTAGTGGCAGCAACACGAATAACCTCACTCTTGTATCTAAAGAGGCTAAGACTGGCTTTGCTATCTATACTCTAAATATCGAGAAAAAGGATGCCACAGCCACTAACACTCTAGATACTAACACTAATACCAAAGAACAATGGGTGATCTCTGGGGTAAGTGATGTTAGGGCTGATGCTAATGCGATTGATCACACTTCAGCAGCACTAGCTTTGGGGCTAAATATCTTCCTTGATAATATCAATAGCTTAAACAAAAGAATGGGTGAGCTAAGAGATAATGAGAACAATCAAGGAGTATGGACAAGAATCTATAGCGGAAGAGCTACTAATCATATGCAAAATGTGCCTACTATAAGCTACTATACAAACTTTCAAGCAGGATATGACTATGCTTTCAATCCATCTGATGCTAAAAACTATCTAGGGGCTTTCATCCAGTATGGATATACAGCTAGCAAAAGCAATGGTCTAAATAGCCCAAGCCTTAAAATACTAGGTTTTAGCGCGAATTCAAATAATATCGATATAGGTATCTATAATAGCTATATTGCTAACTGGGGCTTGTACTCTGATAGTATCTTTAAGATTTCTACAATTATCAATGACATTAATATCGAAAGTCAAAATACAAGCAATACCAATGTGGGTGTAAGCTTAAGTCAAGAAGTGGGCTATAGATATAAATTTGGTAATAAAAAAGAATGGTATGTAGACCCTCAAGCAGAATTTACACTAGGCTATATCAACCAAAGCGACATAGCTAGAATGGATAACTATGGTCTTATACTAGATGGCAAACTCGCTGCAAGCTTGTTATTTAGATCTAGAGTAGCTGCACACTTAGGCTATAGCCTAGAGACAGAAAAGGCAGGCACTTATGACTTTAGACTAGGTCTTGGCTATGTATATGATGTGCTAGCTAATGGGGGAGCAAACTTTAAGATAACTAGTCTAAATTATGATAAAACTATAGATACTTTACAAAATGATGGCAGAATGATTCTTAACCTAGGCACTAATATCAGACTAGCAGATAATCATAGAATCTATTTTGATTTTGAAAGAAG
>JXTW01000012.1:51718-51977 GCA_004368235.1 Helicobacter anseris
CTAATAAGGTTTATAAATTATAAATATCTGATACTCTTTATAGCAATTCTTCATAAGCTTTAAATAAAAGAGGAATCTATCTTTAAGACTAAAGACTTAAAGATAGATAAAGAGCTAAGAGGATTAGAAATAACTTATTAAAGGCTAAAAGCTTTTAATAAGGATTTAAAGATAATAAAGAAGCTGGTGTTCTTAGAATTGAGGGAAAAGACTATATCGTTAAAGATGGCGATATTATGCATTTTAGATTTAATGTCTA
>JXTW01000012.1:52135-55170 GCA_004368235.1 Helicobacter anseris
CAAAAGTTAAGTAACCCTAATTCTTCTAAGCCTCTTTCTTTATTCAATTCTGTTTTTAATTCTAATTCTGTTAAATTATTCAAACCCATTATCGCTAGTTCTTTAGTCTTAGCCATAGCTTCAGCAGAAGGTAGTACTATGCCTACACTCACGCCTACTGTAGAGGATATAAGCTGGAAAACTGAAAACAGTTTTTTCAAACCTCAGGCAAATACTAGCAAGTCTGCTAATCAGAGCTCAACTCATAAAACCGTCAATATTAATGCCTTTCAAATTGACATGGGACAAACGGGCACTAGCAACCAGTTGCGTGTTGGGACTGGAGATACAACCTGGGCTACAGTACTTATTAAGCAAAACACTGCTACTTTTTCCAATCAAGATTCTGCTATGGGTATAGAGGTGCCAAAGTTTACAGTTCAGTTTGGTGCTCAGACCAACAAAACAACAACTATAAATTTTAATGTCAACAGTAGCACCACTACATTAACTGGCTCAAATAAAACAGCCCTAAAGGGTGATTTCATTATCGCCTCTGCTTATAAAGGCTATCAAAACAACAATAGCAGGGCAACTGTTAATTTTGGTGGCAATCTAGAGGGGAATATCGAGGCTGGTGAAGGAGGATCTACAGTCAACCTCTATGGCAAGAACAACACACATAACATCACCTTCTATGGAGGGAGCGTAGATGGTAGTATCAACTCTAAAAACTCAGTCCAGCTAAATGTAACCTTCAAGGATGCTGGGACCAGCAACATGAATGGCACAAATACCCAAAAAGTCTATATCACCAAAGGTGTCAATACAAAAGTTGGTGGCAATACGACTATCAAGGTAGAAGGCAGCGGGATGGATAATATGATCAAAGGAGATATCATCAGTGATACGACTGGCGGGACTACAAATGTCCATAGCGCTAAGACTTCTATCACCTTTAATACTGATGGGACTAACACCATAGAGGGCAACATACAAGGCAATGGTACAAATAGAACCTTCACATCTATCAACATAGATAACAAAATCACTTTCAATAAAGGGACTACAAATACTATCACCGGGAGTGTGAGCACCAGCGGTATCAAAACTCAAGCCTCTATCATCAGCAACTCTGGAGCTACTACTATCAAAGGTGGTATCTCTGCCTCTGGAGCAGCTAATACTATCACCTTCAATGGTGCTACTACTGGCAAAAACAGCTCTAGCGGCACGACTACCAATCTCATAGGTGGGGATATCACAGCTTCTACCTATATTAGTGCAGCTGGATCTAACACTATCACTCTAAAAGGCTCAACCTCTAATACCATCCATGGCAATATCACTGCCTCTAGTGGGACTAATATTATAGATGCTACTAAGACTGCTTCTAGTGAAACCAAAGAGGCTAAACCTGAAGAATCTTCTAGCCCTATCTCCTTAATATTACAAAGCACTTCTGGCAATGGCATACAAATCTCTGCCACTGGGGGAGCCACTGCTAAAAATGAGATCAAGGCCGATAAGATTGATGCTAAGATTTCTGAAATCTACACCCAAGGTAATGCAAACTCTAGAAATACAAATACAATAACTGCAAGTGATGGAAGCATTAGTATTGATAAAATAGATACGAGAATAAATAGTGGAACATATGGATCTGGTAGAGATGCCAATAGCATTACCCTAAGTGGTGGAGATACCTCTAGCCTAAAAATTGATAATATCACTGCCACTTATGCAAGCAATACCATCACTTCAGGTGCTAAGACTAGCACGATTGGTAGCATCACAAATAGCAGTGCTGTACTGGGCAGCAGCTCTCAATTTCGTGCAAGCAATACTATCACCTATACAACAGTAGATACAGACAATACGATCACCGGAAATATCACCAATAATAACAATGGTGGGCAAAATAATATCAACCTTGGTGTAGCTAGTACTAGCCAAGCAGGTCAAGAAGCCACTACTAGTAATGCTGGTACGATAGCCCTCACCCTCCAAGGCTCAAGCAACACCATCTCTACTCTAGCTGCTAATGCTAGTGATTCTAAACTGATATTAGATGGTAGTGGTGAAAGTAATACAACTACTATCTCTAGGCTAACTGGTACTACTCTAGATATGCACTTTAAAGGAGGAAATAAAGCTCAAACTCTAATCATCAATGGTGGTAATATACAAACAAAAGCCCTAAGTGTAGAATCAGGATCTACTAACAATACTCTTGATCTTACAAAGGTTACTACTAAATTTAGCATCACTGATCAAGTAAGCGTAGCATCTGGTGAGGGTCTTACTATCAAGCTTACTAATCAAGAGCTAGCCCTAACTGGTGGAATCAATAATATTACTAATACTGGTGCTGGTGATAGTAGTAATGCTCAAATAGGTACTACTACACTACGTATAGAAGAAGGAAATGCTACACTAAGTAATGGTACTGCTACAAATACTAAAAGCACTCCTACTAATAATCACATCACTAATTTAGATCTTATATCAGCTAGCAGTAAGACTGCACAGCTAACCTTAAAGACTAATCTTAAGACTGATAACATCACTGCTAATGCTGGAGAAGGAATTAAGAAATTAATAGTAGATGCTACAGGTAGTGCTTTAAATGCAGATGTTACTAAGATCACAGGTAGTGCTTTAGATGTAGAGCTAAAAGGAACTTCTAATGCTGCTAGCTTTAGTCTTGGTGGTGATAATAGTATTATTAAAAGCTTAAGTGCTAATAACACTAATGCTAATAATATTGATCTTAAAGGTAGTAATAATAGGATTGATACTTTAAATATTGGGACTAATAGCAATAATAGTAATACAACTAATATCACATTTAATGGATCTAATAATGCTATCAGTCTAGCTACACCTAAAACTACAGCTAAAGCCACTACTGCTAGCAATATGACAACTACTATTGCTAAACTAACCAATAGTGGTGATAACAATACCTTAAATCTATCAGGTCAAGCTTATAATGGTGGAAACACTCCAGCTAGAGATCATTTCCAAACTTTAACAATTAATAAGATTGATGG
>JXTW01000013.1 GCA_004368235.1 Helicobacter anseris
CATTTTGAGAGATGAGATTGGTTTATTTAATAAGCATAGAGGTGATATTAAGTCAAATCTAGCTTAAGAGGTTTTGTTTTATAAAAGATTAAAAAATAATCAAGAATATAGGTTAAGAGATTTAAATAGCTATTTATAAATAATTTACAAGTGACATTTGATTAATTTTGCTTGTAGAATTTAACACAGCATTATAATTATTATTGAGATTGCTAAATTTATTATAAGTCTCTGCCACATCAATGCCAATATTTTCAGCCTTCATAGTTTCTACTTGAGTTTTTAAGACTTCATTACGATGAATAATATTTTCAAATGTCCTGCCATGAGAGCCATTGAGTGCGATAATTTTTTCTATATGATCACTAAGATTATCAAAAGCAGCTATGCCATTTTGTATACCTATGTTTCTCATATCACCACCAAAGGTATGAAAACTATCTGGACGATAAATCCCGTGATCTACTGCATCAATAATCTCATCTAGCTGCTCAAAAAAATTCATTTGAGGTTGAGTGATTGTGAGTGCATTATTAGCATTTAAAGTTAAATTTTTACCTGATGCTTTAATACCGCTTTCTGAAAAATCACTTGTCTCTGTATTAGAAAACATAAAACGCATTTTTGTATTTGAAGTCACAATATCTTGAATACGCACTCGCCCCTGTGCATCTAAACTCACATTTAATCTACCATTTGCATCTTGCAATAGTTTTTCAAATGCTTCGCGCCCATTTACACTTGGCTTTGCACTTGCCATTGCTAATATATCCTTATTTTGATTGCTATAATTCATAGCAATAGTAATAGCATCTAATAACTGGCGATAAGTAACATTATTGGCTGATGAACTCTGCACATCATCAATCTTGGCATCATATAAAGGGATCTTATATGGTTCTCCATCCTCATCTTTAGATGGTAATACAAGATAGCTTTGCTCACCTAGCTCGATTCTTGCGCTTAAATCTACCCCATTATGATCTTGAAGTTTAAGATTAAAAACGCTACCCTTTAAGCTTTTGCCGCTAACATCTTCTAATTTGCTACTCTCATTTGCAAGACCACTACCATCAGCTAAATTCTGCGGGATATTCCCTACTAGCTTTGAGCCTTGATTAAGAAAATAAGTTTGGTCATACTCTGCCTTATAATCTGTAGCAATACCTGTTACCTCTTCTCCATTCTTATCAATAGTTTTAAGCTCAAACTCAAGATTTTTGCCCTTATTATTCCCTCTTTCATATAAAATTAGCTTTCCATTTGTCATCTCTGCATCTAAATCTTGCCCATAAAAGTTTTTTATCTGATTGATCATATCTTTGATTGTTGTGCCTTTTACCTGAATTTTAAGCTCATTATTATTCTCTTGATTATCTTCTTGATCAAATATGCTTTTATTCCTTAAAACAATACTTTCAGTTTCACTGCTAAAAATATCGCTAAGCTCTGTATGGCGATCAGCAAGCTGATTATTTTTAGTGACAAATGTAGTATTAAAGTTTATTCTACTTTTATCATAAAAATCTCGAATGCTTTGGATACTAGAAATGGTATATTGTGTAGAAAAAGGACTTTGGTTATAAGCAGTAATCCTAGCGCCATTGCTATAAAGTTTATTTACATCATCTACATCTTTATCACTAGATATCATATGAAATTGGATAAGTGAGCTACCAAGCTTAAGATCGCGAATTTCAATCTGCCCCCAAGCATTAAGCGAAACATCAACCACTTTATTTTGAGAAGTATTGCCATATTCTTTGCCGATTTTATCTAGCAGGTCTTGAATAGTTGTTGCATTAGTCTTATTAGTAAATCCCCTATCAAGTGCAAATTTTGATTTGAAGCTAAGTCCATCAGGTCCCACACCACGCAAATAGAAATATTCCTTGCCATCATTGCTAGGGTCATCATCATTATCACCCACTAAATCACGCAATGTATCATTAGTTTTGATATATACCTCTTCTGGGGGAATATGATTATTTGGTGCTTCCATCACATCTGGATTGAGACGTGATTGATTTAAAAGGCGGATATTACTTGTAATAAGACGCGTCTTGTCCGTATCTTTGCCAAAAAACAATTCCTTGCCTGTTATATTATAAGGCACTTCATTTTTTGAAGCAATAAGCATAGATAAGGTTTCATCATTGCCATAATAATTTCCATAAGAATCAAATGGCATCTTATCTACCTTGCTACCTGCAAAAAGATATTCACCACCAATAGAAGTATTAGCAAGATTAATAATATGATCTTTAATAGCACGCAAGTCTTGAGCAATCGCCTTACGAGAAGTTTCTGAATGAACATTATTAGCAGCTTGCAAAAGCTTGGTTTTAAAATCTACCATAGCTTGAGACATTTCACCCAAAGTTTTATCAGTATTAAGAGTATGAGTTTGTGCTGTTGAAGCCACATCAATGCTTTGAGCCAATGTCGTTGTATCATAATCAAGTCTCAAATCACGATTAAATACGCTTGCATCCTGATAACCCTGCTGAATTTTAAGTCCAGAAGCAATCTTATTATTTGTCTCATTAAGCTTATTTGCCAATGTATTTTGATGATAGTTCATTTGATTATATTTCGTGCCAAAAGTAACTCGCATACTGCCTCATATTCACACCTATATAGATGTTAGATTTTTACTGATTAAGCAATTTTAGTTCCAGATTCTCTCTGTATAACCAATCTATAGCTGCAATATCGACAAGCAAGGTAAATAAGCCAATAGCAATCCAGCTATCAACAACATTTTTTAGCCCCATCTCTACCATAGCGACGCTCAAAAGCTTCCTTATAAAAATCCTCTCTAGATTTTGGAGGACAATTTGGATGCTTTAGAAAATGAATATCTAAATACTTTTGATAACTAGGAAGCCCTACTAATGGATAGGCAAATTCTTCTATTTTCGATCTAATTTTTTTAAACAAAATAATCCCCATCTAAGCCTCCTCGCATAATGGATACTTCTCACCTCTATTTCTCAAATGCTTAAATGATACTATCAAAGCTTGGATACACACATAAGCTGTTGTCAGCATAAAAAATGCACATAAAATTGCATTGATAATATTATTTATCATATTATGTTCTACTAAAGACTTTTGATTTGCATCTATTATATTTGGCAGCTTCTCATAACTTACTTGCGCCATAGCGATATGACTAGTTTTATCCCTTAATACATCACCATTTCTCGGTAAAAGCTTCTGCGTCCCAGCAACTCCTAAAGTAACAATCAAAAATAAAGCAGGCAAGGCTACAACTCCGATATAACGCACCTTTTTCATCTTGACTAAAACAGCTAGCACTAGCATCAATGCCATTAATGCTAACATTTGATTGCTCACGCCAAAAAGCGACCAAAGCGTAAAGATCCCACCATTAGGATCAATAGCACCTTGATAGAGAAAATACCCCCAACAAGCCACACAAATTAAAGTTGCCATCATAGAAGAAATAAGATTTTTAGTATTACCAAAAGGCTTATAAATATTTCCTAAAATATCTTGCACCATAAATCTACATGTACGCGTACCTGCATCTACAGCTGTGAGAATAAATAATGCCTCAAACAAAATAGCAAAGTGATACCAAAATCCCATCATTTCTTCAGACCCGATAATTTGATGCATAATCATAGCCAGCCCAATAGCAAAAGTCGGTGCACCACCAGTGCGCGAAAGGATGCTCTGTTCGCCTATATTATGAGTAAGAGCATTAATATCTTCTGGAGTAATGACAAATCCCCAGCTTGAAATAATGCTAGCTGCTTGAGCCACATCTGAAGAGATAGCAGCTGCTGGTGAATTGATAGCAAAATAAATCCCTGGCTGTAAAATACAAGCTGCTATTAAAGCCATAATAGCGACTCCAGATTCCATAAGCATTGATCCATACCCTACAAATCTTGCATGTGTTTCTTTCTCTAACATCTTTGGTGTAGTACCAGATGAAATCAATCCATGAAAGCCGCTAATAGCCCCACAAGCAATAGTGATAAATAAAAATGGAAAAATTGATCCTGCGGCTACTGGACCACTACCATCAATATAAGATGTAATGGCTGGCATCTTTAAATCAGGTATTACAATCACAATGGCTAAAGCCATAGCTATGATCACACCAATTTTCAAAAATGTACTTAAATAATCTCTAGGTGCCAAAAGCAACCATACAGGCAAGATACTAGCAATAAAACCATAAATAATAATAAGCCAAGATAAAGTCACTTCATCAAAATCAAAAAATGTAGATAAAAAAGGATTAGCAGCAATATGATGTCCATAATAAAGTATCAAAATTAAAAGAATAAAACCTATTATACTAGCCTCACCAACATGTGCAGGGCGAATATATCTCATATAAATACCCATAAAAATAGCAATAGGAATCGTCATAAAAATACTAAATGTCCCCCAAGGAGAATGTGCTAAAGCCTTTACCACAACCATCGCTAAAATAGCAATAATAATAATCATGATTCCAAAAATAGCTAGCATAGCCATAGCACCTACAGGCTTACCAAGCTCATCTTTTATCATCTCACCTAATGATCTACCATTACGTCTAGATGAAATAAAAAGCACCATAAAATCATGCACACTCCCAGCCAAAACTCCACCCACTAAAATCCAAATCATAGAAGGTAAATATCCCATCTGGGCTGCCAAAATAGGTCCTACTAAAGGACCAGCTCCAGCAATAGCTGCAAAATGGTGACCAAAAAGTACATATTTATTAGTCGGGACAAAATCCCTTCCATCATTATGCCTCACTGCAGGTGTTATACGTGCTTCATCTAATTGTAAAACCCTATGGGCTAAAAAATAGCTATAAAAACGATAAGCAATCATATAAATACAAACTGCTGCAATAACCATATAAAGTGCAGAAATACTCTCCCCGCGATGAAGTGCCAACACACAAAAACACCAAGCTCCAAGAATAGCGAGCAAAAACCAACCAATCTTTTTTAACATTATCACACCTTACAAAAGTTTAATACTTAATATTTATACTTAATATTTAAGCATCAATCCATCAAATTAAGATCTTTTTTAACAAATTTACACTATATAAAAATATTTTGTTACTTTTTTATACATTTTATAGAATCAATTAGCTTAAAAAGAAGGGGGTATAAATGAAAGCTATCTATTCATTTCTTAACACTCTAAGCGCATCAATCTTACTAGCACGCAAAGATGGGTAATAAGATGAAATACAAACAATCACAACCGCCCCAACAATGACTAAAACCAGATCACTCAAAGCTAGAGATAATGGCAGCCTAGTCATCCCATATACATCTGCTGGTAAAGAGATAATAGGGAAGGTCTTTAAAATATACATTACTATACTTGATAAAACTAAGCCTAAGATAATCCCACTAAAGCCAATGGCATTACCTAACCAAAAAAATAACCTCTTTACCTCAAGTATACTAAAGCCCATAGAAAGCAAAAGTGCTATCTCTTTTCGACGATTCATAATTACCATTAAAAGGGAAGAAATAATATTAAGTGAAGCCATTAAGATAATAAGCATTAGGACTATAAACAATGCGCGTTTCTCTAAAGCCATCGCGGCAAAAAAGTTACCATTTTGCTGCCACCACCCCTCAATGCCAAGCGCTGGATGATTTATTTTACTAAGAGCTAGGCGCACTTTATGAATATCCTCCATTGGCTTTGCTGAATAAATATGGATCCCATCATAATCAAATTTATTGGTTAGATTCACATCAATACCCTTAAGCACTAAAAGAGAATTTAAATTAGTATAAAAATATCCCATATCATAAGCCCTAAGCCCAGAGCTAAAAATACCTGATACATCAAAACGTTTTAAAAGTGGACTCATTGCAAAACCTGTTGGAGCAAGTTTTGTAAAAAACAAACTCAATTTATCCTCATAGGTTAGCATAAAATTCTGGGCTAGATTCTCTCCGATAATAATTGGAAATCTAGCCACATTTAGAGAATCTAAATCTTTGCCCTTTAGGGCTGCTTGCAGCACAGAGTTAATCTGAACTTCACGCTTAAAATCTATCCCAAAAATTATACCCCCAGACACCTCATTACCATCTTTAGCAATAACTTGCATCTGAATATAAGGGCTAAAGCGTAAGTCTGGAAGAGCCTTTTCTAGATTATGCAAGACATCTTGACTAATACCTCTTGATGAAGTTGCAAAAATATTAATAGGATAATTCATAACAAAAAGTTTTTTTTCAAACTCTTCACTAAGTCCATTCATAATCGCCATTGCTACAACTAATACCATCACCCCTATCCCTACACCTAAAAATGCCAAAATAGCCGTGATAGAGATAAAAGGTTGAGATTTATCAAAGCTCAAGTATTTACGTAATAAAAAAAGCATTAAAGCAGGATTAAAACTTTTTTTAATAGGTTTTTGCAAACTTTTATTACCATTAGGGCTTACAATATCTTTAGTCAATTTGACATCACTTAAAGCTTTATTATCATCTATTTTTTTTGATACTGAAACTTTTAATTTTTTGGTACCACAAGTTTCTTGATTATTTTTTGTTTCTTTAACTTTTTTTCTTGATTCTCCACTCATCAAGATTAAACCTTAGCTAACAATCCTTTTTTGGGACCACTTTTACCATGACATTGTTTAAACTTCTTACCACTTCCACAAGGACAAATTTCATTACGTGCTATTTTTTTGCTACCTAATGTACTATCATTTATAAATGCTTCATCACTAAGTTCATTGATTATATTTTTTCTCTGCGTATCTATCTCTTGAGCTTGAAGCTGTACTATATGAAGTATTTTAAGTGCTTCAGCCTTAATAGAAGCAATAAGCTCTATAAAAAGATTGTAGCTTTCTTTCTTATATTCAACCAGTGGATCTTTTTGATTATACCCGCGCAAACCAATACCTGTTTTCAAGCTATCCATCATATAAAGATGCTCACGCCAAGAATTATCTAAAACCTGCAAATAAATAATTCTCTCTGCCTCACTTCTTTGATCTTTTTGTAAAACTTGCATTTTGTGCTCATAGCTTTTTATCAAAGTAGAATTGATAAAATCCAAAAGACTATCATACTCTTTAGCACTCATATCTTTAGTGCTTATTTCCTCACTAAAATGCTCACGTATAAGCTCACTCAATCCGTCCAAATTAAAATTTGCCATATCTCCAGGAACGATCCCTAATCGCTCAAAGAAAGTCTGTAAAACTTCAATCCTATTTTGCTTGATTCTAGAATCAATATCATAGTTAGGATCTAAAAGTTCATTTCTAAAATTATAAACACTCTTTCTTTGCTCATTAGCCACATCATCATACTCTAGTAAATGCTTACGAGACTCAAAATGCAAATTCTCAACTTTCTTTTGGGCACGCTCTACAGATCGAGTTACAAGTGCTGATTCAATATGCTCACCATCCTTTAGACCCAAACGTTCCATCACTCCCTTAATCTTATCACTACCAAAAATACGCAATAAAGGATCTTCTAAACTCAAATAAAACTGGCTTGTGCCAGGATCGCCTTGACGACCAGATCTTCCTCTAAGCTGATTATCAATACGACGGCTTTCATGCCTTTCTGTTCCGATAATATAAAGTCCACCCAAATCCTTAATCTCATCACTAAGCTTAATATCCACACCACGTCCTGCCATATTCGTGGCAATTGTAACCGCTCCTTTTAATCCTGCATCTTTTATAATCTCTGCTTCCTTGCTATGCTGCTTAGCATTAAGTACGGTATGAGGTATTCTACGTTTTTGTAAAAGCGCGTGTAATGCCTCACTTTTCTCAATACTAGCAGTTCCTACTAAAACTGGCTGACCTTTTTGATGCAACTCTACAATTTTTTTAATCACAGCTTCAAATTTCTCTTTTTCTGATTTATAAATTAGATCATTTAAATCTTTTCTAGCAATGGGTAAATTAGTAGGGATAGAAACCACCTCAAGATTATAAATTTGCAAAAACTCTGTAGCTTCAGTCTGAGCTGTCCCAGTCATACCTGCCAGCTTATCATAGAGGCGAAAATAATTTTGAAAAGTAATATCTGCTAAGGTTTGGCTCTCCTCCTTGATTTTAACCCTCTCCTTAGCCTCAAGTGCTTGATGCAGCCCTTCAGAGAATCTCCTACCTTCAGACAATCGACCTGTAAACTCATCAACAATCACCACTTCTCCAGCATCATTTACCACATAATCCTTATCTTTAAAAAAGAGATAATTAGCCTTTAGCGCTTGATCTAAATGATGAGACAGGGCAGCATTTTCAAGACTATACAGATTATCTACGCCAAAAAGACCTTCTGCTTTTTTAATCCCTATTTCTGTAATAAGTATCACACGATTTTTTTCATCAATGCTAAAATCCTCATCTACCTTCATCTTTTTGGCTACACCATCAGCACGTTGATAATTCTCCATTTGACGACTTACTGGACCAGAGATGATTAAAGGTGTGCGCGCCTCATCGATTAAAATAGAATCTACCTCATCAACAATGGCAAAAAAATGCTTTTTTTGTACTTTTTGTGAGAGATCATATTTCATATTATCTCGTAGATAATCAAAACCAAATTCATTATTTGTACCATAAACAATATCTTTGCTATAAGCCTCAAGTCTGGCAGCATCATCTTTCAAATCCCCTGTAATCACCCCCACTTCAAAACCTAAAAAATTATATAAAGGCTCCATAATCTTAGCATCACGACTAGCCAAATAGTCATTAACCGTAACTACATGAATTCCATACCCGCTTAAAGCATTTAGCACTACAGGCAAGGTAGCTACCAATGTCTTGCCCTCTCCTGTTTTCATTTCAGCAATTCGTCCATCATTTAGCACCATACCACCAATAAGCTGTACATCAAAGTGGCGCATATTCAATATTCGCTTGCTAGCTTCACGAGTGATAGCAAAACAATCATTTAATACTGAATCTAAAATTGTTTTTAAAGTTTTTGCATCTGGGGTTTGATGATCTAGCGCATTAGGTTTTAGGGCTTCTTGCACAATAAGTCTTAACTCTTTAAACTCTTTTTGCAAATCCACATCACTTAAACTTTCATACTTTTTCTCTAAAGCATTAATCTGCTTGATGCGATTTCTATAATGTCTAATTAAACGCTCATTTCGTGTACCAAAAATCTTACCCAAAATGCTCTGTATCATCACTTAGCCCCTAATAATACTCTATATAATTATTTTGATTCTATCACAAGTTTAGGATAAAATCCCAATTATACTATGTTTTAATTACTTTCAAGGATTATTAAATTATGCAGCCTATAATAAGAGGATTTTTACTAAGCATTATATTTGGCTTTACATTTTTATCCGCCTATGGAGAAAATCTTAATAGCTTTGAGGCGAAATTTATCCAAACTACCTATCAAGATAAAGAAAAGATCATCTATCAAGGTAACCTTGTAGCCAAAAGACCCCATATGGCTAAATGGACCTATACCCTCCCTTTAAAAAAAGAAATCTATCTTAATGCCAATGCAGTGCTTATCTATGAGCCAGCACTCTTTCAAGCCACTATCTCAAGGCTAGATCAAAATATCGATCTTTTCTCTATCATCAAGCAAGCCAAGCTAGAATCAAGTAATAAAGATATCACCATCTATAGCGCACAAATTGGTGATACTCTCTATTATCTAGAAGTAAAAGATACCCTCCCCTATCGTATTATCTATAATGACCCGCTAGATAATCGAGTTGAGATTGTCTTTAGCGCACAAAAGATTAATAAAGAGATTTCAGATTCTATTTTTATATTCCATCCACCTGAAGGGATTGACTTTATTGAGCAGTGATTTTAAATCATAGTGATTTTATGGCAGTAATTGACTTCATATATCTATCTTGCTAGAATTCTCTAAGAGCTTTAGCTCTATTAATGAGGGGCTGACTGGCTTTCGACAGGAATCTCACCTCTAGGGTTGCATACCGGCGACGCGCCGCTAAAACGTAGCTTAAAATTAAACGCAAACAATACAAATTACGCTCCAGCTCTCGCAAAAGTAGCGTGAGTTAATCCTTGATGGAGCCAGCCTATCTTAAAGTGTCTGCCTTTGGGATTTGGCTGTCATTTTGCAGACTTTGAGCCTTATATTGTCAGTGTAAGGTTTCAAGAATTTTGACTGCTCATGTGGATTTATTTGGGGGCTTGATAAACACATGCTAAGACTTCAAGCCTGCTAAGTATGTAGACGCTCTTGCTGGGTTAGGTTTTTGGACTGGGGTTCGATCCCCCACAGCTCCACCATCTCCTTTTTATAAACTCTTAAGATATAATTAGCCCAACAAATCACAAAGGGTAATCATGCTAACACTATCACAAGATTTACTGCTACAAGATTTAAAAGATCATTTTGAAACTCTAAATACCGCGAGGAATCTAGCTCAAAAATATGATGAAGCCTTGCTTCATTACCTCTTAGAAAAAAGTGAGTATAAAAAAGAGTTTAAAAGTCGCTTTTTTGCACAAACTTCTTTAGGCTTAGTTTTTAAGCTTAGTGATTTTCTAACCTTTTTAGATCTTAGGAGTTTGGGAGGAAGCTATACAAGCTATGCGAATAAAATCGGACTATCTTTTAAAGGAGCAAAGGGACTTTTGAAGGCAAATAGTGAAGTAGTTTTAAACTTTACTTTTAAAGATGGGGTGATTAAAGGCGGACAGAGCAAAGATGAGATGAAATCTCAAGAAATATTTTTTAATGAGATTTTAGCTAAAGATGAAATCGATGTGCTATTTAGCCCAAAAGCACTGCAAAACTTTGAGCTAATATCCACAAACAATGAAATGGGGGGGGGGGTATAAAAACCTTTTAGAAACTCTAGAATCTAAAAATCACAATCTTTTAATCAAAGGCAATAATCTTCTAGCCCTGCATTCTCTCAAAAGCAAATATGCTAAATCTGTCAAGCTCATCTATATCGATCCACCTTATAACACGGGCAATGATAGCTTTAATTACAACGATAGATTCAATCACTCCACTTGGCTTACCTTTATGAAAAATCGCCTTGAAGTGGCAAGAGAGTTTTTACGCGATGATGGGGTGATTTTCATCCAATGTGATGATAATGAACAAGCCTATCTCAAAGTGCTATGTGATGAAATCTTTGGGCGGGAGAATTTTGATTCTTGTATTACCCATATTGTCAAGCCAGAAGGCAGAATGTATGGAAACATAGCCAAAACGCACGAATACATTTTGGTTTATGCAAAAAATATTGTTCTGTCAGAATTTAATGAAATTGAAAAGTCAGAACACAAATTTGATTACGAAGATAAATTGGGCGGATTTAATATTAAAAATCTTGAAAATGGAAATTTTAGAGCTTTTAACTCTACAAATCGCCCAAATTTAAGATTTGGCTTATTTGTAGCACAAAATCAGGCTTTTGGTAATAATTTTCATAATGTTTATACAGAAAGACAAAATGGCTTTATTGAGATTTATCCAAGCTCAAGAGATGGATTTGACTATGTTTGGCGTTGGAGCAAGGAAAAGTGTGCCAATGAATTGCATAATTTATGTGCAAGAAAAAGTGTAAATGGAGAATATTTGATTTTCCAAAAAGTAAGAAAAAGCACAACAAAATCAAAAAGTGTTTTTTGGGATAAAGAAATGATAACCCAAAAAGGCACACAAGAAATCAAAGCCCTGTTTGCCACAGCTGACTCTCGCCTGCTTCGCGGTGCGGAAAATCGGAATCAAGGAGGCAGTAGTGCCTCCGCCGATTTGGAGCTAGAAGCGGATAAGCGAGGCACTCCCCCAATTAGCGAAAAAGCGGCGGCTTTTTTGCGTGCGGGGGAGCGGGGAGGGGGAGTGGCTCTTTTTGCGAAAAAAGAAAATACAGAATCTATAATGCTAGATTCTGCTGATAATATAGAATCTACAAACCAAGAATCCCAAGCAACGCAACTTTTTGCCACACCAAAACCAGAAGCCTTGCTAAAACGCATTATTGAGATTGCCACCAACGAGGGCGATTTGGTAATGGACTTCTTTGCAGGAAGCGGCACGACTTTAGCAGTCGCTCATAAGATGAATCGCCGCTGGGTAGGGATCGAGCAAATGGACTATATAGAATCTATCACAAAAGAAAGGCTTAAAAAAGTTATCGATGGGGAACAAGGAGGGATAAGCAAGGCAGTGGGCTGGCAAGGTGGAGGGGAGTTTATCTATGCAGAGCTAATGCCACTTAATGCAATCTATAGAGAAAAAATTAAAGATTCTAAAGATGAAAAAGAGCTAGAGGCGATTTATCAAGATTTAGAGCAAAAGGCATTTTTAGACTATCGGGCAGATTTGGCAAAAATGCTAAAAGATAGGGATTTTCAAGAGTTAGATTTAGAAAGTAAAAAAGAGATTTTAAAGCTTATTTTAGATCCTAATATGGACTATTTGCCCTATGGAGAGATAAAAGATGAGGGCTATGAAATCCATCAAGAAATCATAGCTTTAAATGAAAAATTTTATGAGGATAAGCAATGAGTAAGAAACTCTATGAAAAAATCAAAGAAGAATTTGGCAACAGAGGATTGAAAGATTTTAAAATCCCTGCATATATCCAAGAAAATCTAAATAAAGAGCTAAGAGACTATCAAAAAGAGGGATTAATATACTATCTTAAAAATTTTGAGAGCTTTAAAGAGCGGCATTTAATGTTTAATATGGCTACAGGCAGTGGCAAAACACTGATGATGGCAGCCTTAATCTTAGACTGCTATAAAAGAGGTTATAGAGATTTTATCTTTTTTGTTAATTCCACCTCTATTATCGAAAAGACAAAGGCAAATTTCATAGATAAAACTTCAAATAAATATCTTTTTAAAGAAAAGATTAATATCAATTCCTCTTATGTGGAGATCAATATCATCAATAATCTTAATGAAAGCAAAGAAGAATGTATCAATCTACATTTCACGACTATTCAAAAGCTTTTCTCACTTTTAACATATGAAAGAGAGAATGCTCTAAGTTTTGAAGATCTTAAAGAGAGAAAACTAGTCTTTTTAGCAGATGAGGCACACCATCTTAATGCCGATACCAAAAAGGCAAATAAAGAAGAAAAAGAGCTCAAAGAGGGATGGGAGGCGATCATCAAAAAAGCTTTTGAAAGTCATAGGGAAAATTTAATGTTTGAATTTAGCGCGACGATCCCTAAGGATAGAAATGTTTTAGAAAAATATCAAGATAAGATCATTTATGAATATGATCTAAAAAAGTTTTGCAAAGATGGATATTCTAAGCGGATTTTTCTAATGAAATATGAAAATACAGCCTTATGCGATCGCTTTTTAGGCGGAGTGCTTTTAAGCCTTTATAGAGAGCTTCTTGCACAAAAATATGAAATCCCCCTTAAGCCTGTGATACTTTTTAAAAGTGAGAGTATTAAAAGCTCTAGGGCAAATCAAGAGGCTTTTATAGAGTTTTTAAATAATCTTGATACACAAATTATTGATGAGTTTTATCAAAATATTAACCTTCAAGAAAGTGAGCTTTTAGCCAAAAGTTTAGAGTTTTTTAAAAAAGAGTTTAAAGAGGCATACTCTCAAAAAATCATAGGCTATCTTCAAAATAACTTTAAATCAAACTATATCCTTAATACAAATGATGAAAAAGAGCTTGAGACAAACCAAATCCTGCTTAATTCTTTGGAAGATTCTGATAATAAAATAAGGGTGATTTTCTCTGTCAATAAACTCGATGAGGGCTGGGATGTACTCAATTTATTTGATATTGTTCGGCTTGGCAAGAGTGCATCTAAACAGAGCACAACTAGCGAAGTCCAGCTCATAGGCAGAGGGGCGAGGTATTATCCTTTTATAAGCAAAAATTTTGATTTAGAGCTAACCTATAAAAGAAAGTTTGATAGGGATTTAGGCAATGAGCTAAGCATTTTAGAGAGATTATACTATCACACGCTTAATGAAGTAGGGTTTATTGATAATCTCAATGAAAGTATGAAAAATGAAGGGCTTGTCACAGAGGATGCAGATGAGAATATGAAAAAGCTTGAGCTTACCCCAAATGAAAAGCTAAAAAATATCGCCAAAGAAAATAAAATCTATTATGCAAAAAATAAAAGAATCAAAAAGCAAGAGTTAGAGCATTTCAAAATCACAAAAAAAGAGATGAAGCAGAAAATAAAAAGCTTAACAATCCCTCTTTTTGCCAAAGGGATTAAAGAGAGTGAAGAAGAATTTAAAGAAATCAAACAAGAGCCTTTTTTACCAAAGTTTATAAGACTTAGAGATCATATCCCTTTAAGATTTTTCCTTAAAGCGATGAATAAGCTTGGGCTAGACTTTAAAGAGTTAGATAGGGATTTTAACTTTAAGAGTAAAAGAGAGTTTATAGAGGAGTTTTTACATCAAATTGATTTTTGCTTTTCAAAAAAGCAAGAATTTAATCAAGAAAATAACTTACAAATCGCAATATTTATTTTAGAGAATTTCAAAATAATTAAGCAAAATATCAAGCAAGAATGTGAAGTGACGCCATTTGAATCCTATAGTCTAAATCTGGGTAATCGCACTCTTTTTACATCAAAAAAGAGTGATGATAAGAATGATGATATTCCTTATTATGACTGGCTTTATTATCCTGTGTATCGCTTGGATAGTGCTTTGGAAAAAGAGTTTTTGCGTTTTATCGAGGGTCAGAAAGAGAGAATTGATGAGATTTTTGCTCAATGGTTTATAATAAGGAATGATCACTTTGAGGAATTTAAACTTTATGATAATCGCGAGGGAGAGGAGACTTATGGGAGGGGATTTGAGCCTGATTTTATTTTCTTTGGGAAAAAGAGGGGTCAAAATGATAACTTTTTAAGCATTGAATGCTTTCTTGAGGTAAAAGGAGAGTATTTAACAGAGCTTGATTCTTGGAAAGAAAAGTTTTTACGAACTCTGCGAGATAGGCAACTAGATGTCGAAAATGATAAAAAACTAACGCTCTACTCTCTGCCATTTTTTGTAAGCAGAGAAATTGGGGATAAGTTTTTTAATAAGCTATTCCAATAAATAAGCTTTCATTAAGAACTTCACCAGCAGCGTGGCAGGAGATTAGACAATTAGCTTTAAATATCTATAAAGCTATACCAGATAAGTTTTTATAAAAATTTTATACAGGAGGTTTGATATGTTTCACATAGTAGCAGGAATTGTAATAGCGTGGTTAATTATAAAATTCTTAGATGCGCTATAAGGTTTTATAGAGCTTACAAATATTAATAAAATAAAAATTTAAAGCGCAAAGTGAAAAACGCAAAACGCGCTTTTATGCAGGCTAAATCTGCTAAATTTTATAGCTAAAGAGGCTAGCTTGCTAATCAAACTACCTTAGGCAGAATCTAGATCTCTAAATAATGGGGAGATAAAAATAATAAATCAAATAAGGGAAAAAATAAAATCAAAAAGGATTCAATAAAAGGGAAAAATCAAGGGAGAGGATAAAGATAAAAGCGCTTTAGCTAAAACCTTCTTTCAGATACTCACGGCACATAGGATAAAGAGCTGCTCTGCTGTGTTCCCACCCTGAAGCTTTGGCTCTTTAGCCTATTGCATAAGTCTAAAAGAAGGCGACTAATTATAGCAAAAATTATTGACGTCTGCCAAAAGTAACACCATAAGTCTCATTTCTAATCTGGAATATCGGATCTTTTGGTGGATTCACCCCGCTTGGCAAGTCATTAGGGAAAAACACATCACCATTACAACCAAGTCCATCATAACTATCTACGCTTAAATCTCCTACAAAAATCTCTTTATGCTTACCACTCCATAATGCAGTAGTATCATCAGTTGGATCATTTGGATTTGCTAATACAAGATACATTTTATAGCCAATTGGCTTTTTTGCCACTCTAGTTTTAAACTCTGATTGTAAAAAATCTTTGCTTTGTTTTTTAGCTTCAGAATCTGAAAAATATTTTACACCATCTGTAGGGATAAATTTCCATCTAGCCGCTATTTGCTTGCCATCTACGCCCTCAAACCAAAAAGTATGTATACTATAATAAGCCGTATTAGCAACGCTTTTACTTATGCCTACATTTTTCATATAAGCACTAAAATTTTTAAATGAAGGTGTAGATTGTGTGATCTCTTTAATTTTTTGGACATCTACTTTTCCATTTACAGGAATTTTCATCTCAAAAAATTTTAAAAACTCCTCTGGTGTACGCGCAAAGTTGATCTCACTATTTAACATCACCATAGTCCATGTGGCTCCATCTTCTCCCTGAAGCTTTACTACCATACCACGTCCCTTACTTCTATCATCCATTTCTGCTCCACCCAAAGAATAACGCACAAGTGCTGGTATCTCTTTTTTATCTAAAAGTTTGATATTTAGTCTTTTTGTAACCTCATTGCTAGGTCTAAACTGACCAATGCTACAAAATCCTTTAGCATGATTGATTTTCATATGCGGGGTTTTAGGATTATAATTAAGTTTATAAAAAGTATCTGCAATCTTTTCAGCATCAACTTCATCTGCCATTAAAATACCGCTACAAAGAAGCATTAAACTAGTCGCTATACTATAGATTCGACTAAATCCTATTCTATTTTTCATAATTCTCTCCATATAATTTTTATCAGATAAATAAAATTATATGAAGAAAAAATAACATTTAGACAATATTATAAAAATAATCTGACTGCATTCAAAATGGCAAGTATACTTACGCCCACATCACCAAAAATTGCCTCCCAAATATCTGCTACTCCAAATATTCCCAAAACAATAAAAACTAATTTTACTACAAAGATAAAACTTAGATTCTGCCAAGTAATTTTTCTCATTTTTTTAGCAGCTAAAAAAAGCTTATCTATTGTCCCTAGTCCTCCTAATAAAACTACATCTGCACTCATTTGTGCTAGATCACTCCCCTGCTCTCCCATGCTAACTCCTACATCAGCATATGAAATTGCTGCAGCATCATTAATTCCATCTCCTACAAAAAGCACTTTATGTTTCTTTTTTAGCTCTAAAATACCTTCATATTTTTCATTAGGCAGCATATTTGCACTATACTCACATTCAAGCAAACTAGCCACCCTAGATACGCTCTCTTGTCTATCTCCGCTAAAAATATAAACCTTTTTTTTCATAGATTTGAGTGCATCTACAACTAGCTTTGCCTCATCCCTCAATCTATCTTCAAAAATCAAATAACCCAAATATTCTCCATCTCTTGCAGCATATACCACTAAAGAGCTCCCCTTATACTCTTCTATTTTAATTCCTTCTCCTTGAAGCAGCCTAGCACTCCCAACTACAAGCCTGCCTTGATCACTACTAGATATCACTCCCTTACCAGCTATTTCATTGGTTGTATTCACAGACCATAGTTCACCATCAAGCTTACTAACAGCTTGTGCAATAATGTGTTTAGATTCAAAAAGTGCACTCTTAATACAAGCTATGAGATCCTCTTTTGTGCCTGATTTCAATACCGCTTCTTTGAAAAAAAGTTTTCCTTCACTCAATGTACCTGTCTTATCAAATACAACACAATCAATCTTAACCAACTCATCTAAAATATGGCTTTTTTTTAATAAGATACCTTTCTTACTTAAAGCTCCAATACTAGCACAATAGCCAAGTGGAATACAAAGCATTAAAGCACAAGGACAGCTCACCATCAAAACTACAAGCCCTCTATAAATCCACTCCTTAAAATCTCCTATAAAAATAGGCACTAAAATAGCAATCACTAAAGCAAAAGCAAAAACAATAGGGGTATAGATTCTAGCAAACCGAGTAATAAAACCTTCAAGTTTACTTTTTTGCTCTAAAGACTCTTGTATAAGCCTTTGCATCTGATAAAAATGACTATCATCCCTCTGATGCACAACTTCAGCCTCAATCGCCCCATCTAGTAGCACTCCTCCACTTTTTATCATATCTCCTACCCCAAGTGCTAAAGGTATACTCTCTCCAGAGATAGCGCTTAAATCCACATAGGCACTTCCCTTCTTAATGCATAAATCCAAAGCTACTCTATCTCCAGGTCTAAGCAGCACCCTATCGCCTATTTTCGCCTCACTAACATCTTTTTTTATCCATTTTCCATTTACTAAGGTTTCTATTTGATTTGGCATACAAAAGAGTAGATTATTTAATGCTAATTTAGATCTATAAAGCGCAAAAGACTGAAAGTGCTCCCCTAATGTATATAACACAATAATACTCACTGCTTCTATATAAGCATTTAAGCAAAAAGCCGCAATTGATGCGCTTAGCATTAAGGTATTTTCGTTAAAAAAGCTTTTATCTCTAAGGGCATTTAAAGCTTGCAAAAAAATATCTTTAATAGCAATAGCATAGGAAAGAAACAAAAAAAGTAAGCAAGGCTTATAAACCATACCCATAAGTCCAAGTAAATATAGCACAAAAACTACTATCATCTTTGTATGAGAAAATTTTTCTTGCTTATCACTAAGACTAATTTTATAATTTTTTAAGATCTTAATAACTTCATCTAATTGCTCTTGCTCACACTCTAGTTCACAAGCTGGAAAATATACTTTAACATTCTTAGTTTTAGGATTTTTATTTAATGTCTTTCTAATCTCTTCTACACAGTTATTACAATCAATACCACGAAGATAAAATCTAGCCATTATACCCTCCGATAACTCATTGCCTCTAATATATGGGATTTTCTAATTTCTTGACTCTGTTCTAAATCTGCTATAGTACGGGCTACTTTTTTTACCTTATTTACTAAACGCATCGAAAAACCAAGATTATTGATCGCTTTTTGTAAAATCTCCTCGCTCTCTTTATCAATCTTGCAAAATTTTATAATACCTTTTTCATCTAATTTAGCATTAAATTTTTCTTGTTTACGCATTTTTTGGAATTTAAAGGCATCAAAAACCATTTGGCGCATTTGCTTTGAATCTAAACTTGAAACACTTGTCAAATTTCCTTGCGTTTCATTCATCTGCACAAATAAATCAATACGATCTAAAAATGGTTCACTCAAACGATTTTTATATTTGGCAATCTCTACATCTTTACAACGGCACTCTTTAACTGGGTTTAATAGATTCCCACAAGGACATGGATTAAGTGCAGCTGCAAACAAAAAAGATGAAGGATACTCAATTTTACTATGCACACGTGAAACCAAAAGCATATTATTTTCTAATGGTTCTCTCAATGCTTCTAATACCTCTCTCCCAAAATGTGGTAATTCATCAAAAAATAAAACACCTAAATGTGCTAATGCAATTTCACCAGGCTTAGGCTCATTATTAGATACAGATCCAATAATACTAGCCTTAGAAGCACTTTGATGAGGTGCTTTAAAACTACGAGTAGGCTTTAAGGCAATATCCTCTTTACTAAAACTTCTAAGCTTTGCCATTTCAATCATTTCATTAAGGCTAACAGGCGGTAGGATCTCCACTAAACGATTAATAATCATACTTTTTCCACAACCAGGAGAACCCTCTAAAATAATATTATGAAATCCAGCTGCTGCTATCAAAGCAGCTCTTTTAGCCATCTCTTGATTTTTTACTTCAAGAAAATCAAGGTTGAAATCTTGTTTATAAAAATAAGGCTTATTATTGATTAATACGCTTGGAAAGTCTAAAGTCTGAACATTGGAGTTAATGTTTTCATCATTATGCAATATCTCGATAGCCTCTTTCAAATTACCTGCATAAACTGCACGCAAATTTGGCACAAAAGAAAAATACTCTTTTGATTCCTTTGGTAGAATAATACAAGCATCTGGATACTTAAGCAGGGTATCTAAGATTAATGGAAATAAGGCATTCCCATGTCTTAGTCTACCATCAAGCCCTAGCTCACCAAATGCAAACCATTGATTATTTACATTTAGTGAACTTTTATATGTGGCGATTAAAAGTGCGATTGGCAAATCAAAATGGCTTCCATACTTAGGCAAATCAGAGGGAGAAAGATTGATAGCAATCTTAAGAGGAGGAAAACTAAAATTAAGACTACTTAATGCCGCTTGCACACGTTGCTTTGATTCTTGTATGGCACTACTAGCTAAACCAGAAATAGTAAAACTTGGTAATCCACGAATAAAAGATACTTCCACCTCTACTATGCGAGCATCAAGTCCAAACCTAGTCGCACATAAGATTTTATTCATCCTATCGCTCTTTTCTTAAACGCTTATATTCTTTCTCAAATTTCTTACGTTTAGCAAGTGAAAGATGATCAACAAATAAAATTCCATCTAGATGATCCATCTCATGCTGGATAGCAACTGCCTTAAAACCTTTTAACTCAAGTTTTTTATGACTCCCAAAACGATCTTGATATTCTAAAGTGATATATTCATATCTACATACTTCTTCATAAAAACCTGGTACAGAAAGGCAGCCTTCATTCCAATAAATTTTACCTTCTTTATGTGTAATAACTGGATTTATAACTTCAAGCAAATCTTCATTATATTGCTTTTCATCTTCACGAGGAATAAGGATTAATAGCGCACGTTTATGCACTCCAACCTGAACAGCTGCTAAACCCACACCATTTCTAGACAACATTGTCTCAAACATATCATCTAAAAGTTGGTGTAATGTAGAATCAAAGCTCTCTACTGCTAAAGATTTCTGCTTTAATAAAGCATTTGGATAAGAAATAATCTCTAAAACTGCCATTACTCTGCTTCATCTTGCGTATAGACCTTGAAGTTTATATTTTCTTCAAGCGCACCCTTAAGTGCTGTGAGCGAACATTGTATAATATTTTCTACTGATTTTTGGGGGCGTACTTTGGCTATACCTACTGCTAAAGTTAACTGGATATCCTTACCATCAGAAAATACATTTGTCTCCTTTGCAGTATCAATCAATCTTTCTGCTGCCTTTTTAGCAGAAGTGATATCAGAATATTTAAGCCCCATAGCAAAAATACCATTGCCTAAATAAGCCAAAATATCGCTACGCCTAGAAGTCTTTAATAAAAGTTTAGCAATTGATTTTAAAAGCACTAATATCAAAGCTTTATCTTTAATACTATCAATAATATTTTTTGTCAGCGTAAGAGTGAGAATAGTTGTATCATATTTCATTTCTTCAATAAGCTCTCTCTCTTTATCAATCAAAGAAAAGAAATAACGCTTATTATAAACTTCAAATTTAGAATCATAAATTGTATTTTCATTAATATCATTAACAATATGGACTGCACGCTGATAAATCTCTTTAAGCTCATCAATTTGCAATCCAGATTTATTTTTTATATCATCCAAGTCTTTTAAGAAGAATTTGATTGTATTATTAAAAACTAGCTTATTATCAATTCCTGCAAGCTCTTTAGCATACTTTTCAGAGATATTATGAGTTTTGTGCAAATCACGATAGAGTTCTGATACTAATTCCAAAATACGCTTAATACTAGCCAAACCCTCTTTTACACTTTTTTCAAACAAAATAACACGATCTTGACTAAGAGATTGCAAATTCATCAGAGTTTGAATTTTTTGTTTTAAAATAGCATCTTCTTTTTCCAATAAACGTTCAAAATAAATTTGATAATTCATTGGCAAAGGTGGTAAAAAATCATCAGAGAGCTCTTGGACTGTGCTTTCAGCTATCTTTTCCACGCGCTCAAGTACTTGCTCTTCAATAGCTTCACCCTGTTCTTCATCCTCATCTATAGAGCTATTACCCATATCAGCTATATCAGAGCTAATATCGCCAAAATAAGGATTGCTAATAAAATCTAAAGCATCTTTTTTTTCATTACTTGTTGACATTACTTTTCCTAATTTTTATTTTAAACTTTTCTCTAAAATTTGATCAATTAGCCCATACTCTAGTGATTCTTTCGCACTCATAAAAAAATCTCTCTCTGTATCTTGAGTAATCTTTTTAACACTTTGATTTGTATTCTTTGCCATAATTGTATTTAAAATCTTCTTTAAACGTAAAATTTCATTAGCCTGAATCTCAATATCACTAGCTTGACCCTGTGCGCCACCTAATGGCTGATGAATCATAATACGAGAATTAGGCAATGAATAACGCTTCCCTCTAGCTCCAGAACTAAGTAAAAAAGCTCCAGCACTAGCGGCTTGACCAATACAAATAGTTGCTACATCAGGACGAATATAATTCATCGTATCAAAAATGCTAAAAGCACTAGTAATAACACCACCAGGCGAATTAATATAAAGATAAATATCTTTTTCTGAATCTTCTGCTTCCAAAAAAAGTAATTGCGCAACGATAGATGAGGCGACAGCATCATTTATCTCACCACTTAATAATACTACTCTATCCTTAAGCAAACGTGAATAAATATCATAACTACGTTCACCTCTACCACTTTTTTCTACAACATAAGGGATGTAGTTCATTATTTATTGTCCTTTGATTTTGTTGAAGTACTTTTTTTTGTAGCTGGTTTTGAAGTTTTTTTCCCATCTTCTGATTTTTTAGAATCATCAGTAGTTGTTTGCTTTTTCTCTGATTTATCTTGCTTCTTATCTAGCTTACTATCTAGGAGATGAGTTAAGATTCTATCTTCAATCATTGCCATTTTAATAGCTGGCAAGAGATTATTATTCTTATAATAATCTATAGCATCTTGAGGGTTTTGCCCCATCATCATCGCTTCATAATAAATAGTTTGATAAACCTCATTATCATGCACACTAATCCCACGCTCTTTGGCTAATGCATCAACTATAAAAGTCACTTTCACACTCTTTTGAGCATCAGATCTAAAACTCTCTCTCTTCTCCTTAGCCTTAGAAACATCTTCACGTATTGCTTTTAATTCAGTTTCTTCAAAAGTATTTAAAGCATTTCTAAAAAGTACATCCATCTCTTGTTCAACAATCAAATCAGGTAAATCAAAATTTATATCTTTGGCAAAATTTTCTACTAATTTTTCCTTTAATTCTTCATTATAAAGTTTGGTTTTTGCTTCAAGCTCTAGCTGCTTTACAACCTCGTTTTTAAGATCTGCTAAAGTAGCCTTTTCATTATTAGGTATAAGTTTTTTTGCCAGGCTATCATCTAAATTTATTTTTTCTTTGATCTTAATCTCATGCAGCTTAATTTTAAATAATGCCTCTTTACCTGCTAAATGGCTAGCCTGATACTCTTTAGGGAAAGTCACATTAATATCCCTTTGATCTGGCACCTTCATCCCTAACATCGCATCTTCAAATCCAGGAATAAATTGTCCACTTCCAATAGTTAACTCAAACTTTTCAGCTTTACCACCATCAAAAGCCTTACCATCGACAAATCCTTCAAAGTCAAATACAGCCACATCACCATTTTCAAGCTTTTTGCTCTTAGGTGCAGCAATAAGGGGTGCTTCACGCTTAGCAATTTCTTCTAATCTTTCATCAATTTCTTTTGAAGTAATTTTGGGTAATTTCACTTCTGGGATACAAGACTCTATCTTATCAAGCTTAATTTCTGGAGTAAGAGAAATTTTAATCTCTACATCTATATTTTCACCTTTTTCCTCAAATTTTGTAATAATAGGATCTCCAATTACTTGATTTGCCTCAATCTCTAGTTTTTTAAGTGCACCTTGAAGCATATCCTGGACTGCCTCTTTTTGGGCATCCTGTCTAATTCCATCTGCATATCTAGCCCGCACGAGACTTAAAGGCACCTTTCCCTTTCTAAAACCATCCATTTTGATAGTCTTTGATAGACGTGTTGCAACTTTGATAATCTTTTCTTCCAGATCTTTAAGCGCGATAGCCCCGCTAGCAATAGCATTGGCAGTATTTATCTTTTTTGTTACAATTTCCATATTTTTCCTCGTGCAAATTTAAGTATAATTTTTAGATATTGTAACAAAAAAAACCAATATCTGAAAATAATACTAATCCCACTCCACTAAATATATGCAAAAGGGTTGATTATGCTACTTAAAAATCTTAAAGAAAAGCTTAAAGAAGATTTGAAGCTTTCACCAAAATTTGGCACTATTACTAAAATCACGCCCACTATTATTTATGCTTGTGATCTCTCTCCATCTCTTGGTGATATTATTAGAATCTATCGCGATAATGCTCCTGATATTTTAGGTATGGTTACCATCATTGAAAAAGATGGTTTTGGCTTTACCCCTTTTAGCTTTTCTGAAGGATTAAAAAACGGAGATAAGGTTGTACTAGATAAAGAAGGTTTGCTATTTCCTGTTGGAGAAGAACTACTTGGCAGAGTCTTAGATCCATTGGGTAACCCCATTGATGATAAAGGTATCTTAAATATTAATAGTTATGCTCCTATCATTTCTCAACCTATTAAAGCCATGAAACGTGGCATCATTAATGAAGTATTCCCAGTTGGAGTAAGGGCTATTGATGGGATTTTAACTTGTGGGAAAGGTCAAAAACTAGGGATTTTTGCAGGATCTGGTGTAGGAAAATCCACCTTAATGGGAATGATTGTAAAAGGCTCTAATGCTCCTATTAAAGTTATTGCTCTTATTGGAGAAAGAGGTAGAGAAGTCCCTGAATTTATTCATAATAATCTCAATAATAATTTAGAAAATACCATTTTAATCGTAGCCACAAGCGATGATTCTGCACTTATGCGTAAATATGGGGCATTCTCTGCTATGGCAGTAGCAGAGTATTTTAAAAACACGGGACGAGATGTGCTTTTTATTATGGATTCAGTTACGCGTTTTGCAATGGCACAACGCGAAATTGGTTTAGCATTAGGCGAACCTCCTACATCAAAAGGCTATCCACCCTCTGTACTGACACTATTACCACAACTTATGGAGCGTGCAGGGAAAGAAGAAGGCAAGGGTTCTATTACCGCATTTTTTACCGTGCTTGTTGATGGAGATGATATGAATGATCCTATTGCTGACCAAAGTCGAAGCATACTAGATGGACATATAATACTTGATCGATCTCTTACTGACTTTGGAATCTATCCTCCTATTAATATCCTCAACTCTGCCTCACGTGTAGCCAATGCAGTTACAACAAAAGAACAGCAAGAAGCAGCAAGAAAATTTCGTCGTCTCTATGCACTCTTAAAAGAGAATGAGATTCTTATACGCATCGGTAGCTATCAAAAAGGCAACGATGCCGAACTAGATGAAGCGATAGACAAAAAAACATATATGCAGGATTTTATTACTCAAGGAGAAAATGAGCTAAGTAGTTTTGATGAGACTCTAGCTGAATTACAAAAAATCCAACTAGAGGTTTAAAAAATTAATAATCTTGAGAATCTATCGTATAAGCCAACATACCATCATAAAGATTTTTATACACATCATCTCCGCATAAATAACGCACTATCTCCAAAGCAAAAAATACGACTGTAGATGGTCCCATTGATGTAATAACATTCTCATTAACTACCACCTTCTTTTCAATCCTATTTGCAGAGATACCATCCTCACATCCTGGATAGCATGTAAAATCTCCACGCAAAACACCAGCAACACTCAATACAATTGGGGATGCACAAATAGCTGCCACAAGCTTTTTCTCATTATTAAGCCTCTTAATTAAATCAATAATTTTTGAATTATTTTTTAAATTATTCATACCTTCAAAACCGCCTGGCATAGCAATTGCATCAAAAGATTCAAGATCTAGAGAATCAAGATTTGTATCTGCTTTAATATAGATGTTTGTTCCACCACGCACAAAAGGATCTGAATCTAGAGATGCCACAACTACTTCAAGATCGCCACCTGCATCACTGGCTCTCTTACATACATCAGCAAGTCCTACAAACTCCAACTCTTCAAAACCAGCTGCTAATGGGATTAAAAGTTTTTTACTCATATTTACTCCTTATTTTTTAAATATTTAATACATCAAATCATAAATTTTATTTAGCATTCTAATACATTAGAATATACCATATTTAGCTTTATGTAAATCAAGGGTTATTTAGCAAAGCTTCTAGCTCTAAAAGCTCCATCTTTGCTGCGATAAGTTCCCTATGCAAAAGCTCTTTTTCTATAGTCTTTTGCCGATCTTGCCTTCCTTCCAAACTCTTGGCATCTAATTTTTCTTGTAAGCTTTTAATATTATTCCTAACATCATTAAGTATACTTTCATTATTACAAGATCTCTTAGTTTTTCTTATTTGCTCTTCTAACAATTTCTTTTTTTCTTTTAAAGAAGGATTCTTATCTAACCTCTCAAGTATAATTTTTAAACTTTCTTGCTGCATTTCTAGGTGCTTTTGGCATAAGATATCTAAGCTATAAGCACAACTGAATATCAAAAAGCCAAAAGCTATAAAAAATCGCATATTACTCTACTTCAGCATCAATAACATCATCATCTTTTTTTGCATTATTTGCACTATTTGTATTACCTTGATTCTGACTATAAGCCTGCTCTGCTAACTTATGGCTAGCCTCTGTGAGTGCTTTTAGCTTCTCATCAATCTCTTCTTTAGAAGCATTTTCATTTTTTAGCGTCTCTTTTAGATCATCAATAGCTTTTTGGATTTTTTCAGCCTCACTCGCATCAATCTTATCTTTCATATCGCTAAGTGTTTTTTCTGTCTGATAAACCATAGAATCAGCCATATTTCTAGATTCTATAGCTGCCTTACGCTTAGCATCCTCTTCTTTATGCATTTCTGCATCTTTTACCATTTTTTCAATCTCGCTATCACTAAGTCCACTAGATCCGCTAATCTTAATCTCTTGAGATTTGCCACTAGCCTTATCCTGCGCACTAACTGTCAAAATACCATTAGCATCAATATCAAAAGTAACTTCAATTTGTGGTACACCTCTAGGGGCTGGCGGGATTCCCTGAAGGTCAAATCTTCCTAAGGACTTATTATCTTTTGCCATTTCTCTTTCACCTTGAAGTACAGAAATAGACACAGCTGGCTGATTATCTTCAGCAGTAGAGAAAGTTTGAGTTTTCTTAGTAGGGATAGTCGTACCACGATCAATCACTTTTGTCATCACCCCACCCAAAGTCTCAATTCCAAGACTAAGTGGAGTAACATCAAGTAATAATACATCCTTTACATCACCCTTAAGCACTCCACCTTGTATAGCAGCACCCACAGCCACAACCTCATCTGGATTTACAGATTTATTAAGATCTTTACCGATAAATTCTTTTACACGCTCTTGGGCTTTTGGAATTCTTGTAGATCCTCCTACCATAACTATCTCTGAAATATCACCCTTAGAAAGCCCTGCATCCTTAATAACAAAATCAATTTTACTAATTGTTTGCTCAATCAGATCATCTATCAATCCTTCAAACTTAGCGCGTGTAAGCTTTTTTACCAAATGCTTAGGTCCACTAGCATCTGCTGTGATAAAAGGTAGATTTATCTCGGTCTCTTGTGCGCTTGAAAGCTCTTTTTTAGCAGTTTCAGCCGCATCTTTTAGTCTTTGTAGTGCCATCACATCCGCTTTGATATCAATACCACTCTCATCTTTAAATTCACTAGCTGCCCAATCAATAATTCTATTATCAAAGTCATCTCCGCCCAAAAATGCATCTCCACCAGTAGCTAACACCTCTACGACATTATCTCCCGTCTCTAGTACCGTAACATCAAATGTACCTCCACCTAAATCATATACCATAATTTTTTCAGAATCTTTTTTATCTAGTCCATAAGCCAATGCTGCTGAAGTCGGCTCATTGATAATTCTAAGTACATTTAGCCCTGCTATAGTCCCTGCTTCTTTTGTCGCTTTTCTTTGCGCATCATTGAAATAAGCAGGCACAGTAATAACTGCCTCTGTCACGCTCTCACCTAGATAGCTTTCTGCATCCTCTTTTAATTTCATAAGTATCTTTGCTGAAATCTCTTGAGGTGTATAAGTCTTATCAGCTATTTCAATAGCACATGCACCATTTCTATCCACAATCTTATAAGGCAGACGTTTTTCAGCCTCCTTTGCCTTATCCTCATTAAACATAAGCCCCATGATTCTCTTAATTGAGTAGATTGTCTTTTCTGGGTTGGTGATAGCTTGACGCTTAGCAGGCTCTCCTACTAAAATCTCACCCTTATCTGTGAAAGCCACGATAGATGGTGTGGTATTTTTACCCTCTTTATTGGCAATGATTTTTGCTTCATTACCTTCATAAACTGCCATAGCAGAGTTTGTTGTTCCTAAGTCAATTCCAATTACTTTTCCCATTTCTTATCCTTTCTTTAAAGATTAATTTTTTACAATCGCTACCATTGCTGGACGCAAGGTTCTTTCTTTATATCTATAACCCTTTTGCATCACTTGGGCTATCTGCCCATCTTGCAAATCTGGGTTTGGCATCTGCATGATCCCATCATGTAGATTTGGATCAAAGTCTCCATCAGTAGGGATCTCGCTAATGCCATACTTCTCTAATGTCTTTAGCAAATTTTCCATCACAAGCACTATCCCTTGAGAAATAGCCTCATGCTCCTTTGCTGCCTCTTTAGCACTATTTAGCGCATCAAGTGTTGGCAAAAGATCTTTAGCAAACTTCTCATAGGCATACTCTAGTGCCTGATCCTTATCACGCTCTAGACGCTTTTTAGTATTTTCAAAGTCTGCAAATACTTTAAGATATTCATTTTTCATCTCATTGTATTTAGCTTCAAAATCCTCACTTTCTACAACTTCTTGTTGAGAATCTAAGCTCGTTTCTTGTATCTCTTCTTGCTTTATCTCTTCTTGCTTTATCTCTTCTTGCTTTATCTCTTCTTGCTTTATCTCTTCATCCATTTTTTCTCCTTTCACTAGATTTAAGCAGCAAGCCGCTCATAAAAACCTTCATAATCACTCACAAGTGGTCCTATAGTAAGCATCTGCATAGGCTTTTTAGCATACTTTATATTCTGCACTATGCCCATAAAGCCTAATGGCAATACGGGATCAAAAAATGTCCCCACAGATACCTTATCTAAGATCTGTCCATTTAATAGCTCAAAAAACAAATCCTCATAGCTTGCTTGCTCCAATAAAGGAGCTAATGCGCTAAGACCAAAATGCTGAATATGTCTATAAGAAAGCCAATCTAGCTTTTCAAAAAGCTCATTTGCCATTACTTGATGAGCGATCTTTTTAATCTCTGTTAGCTCCAATCCTATTAGCTGATTTAAAAATTTTTCCATCTTTGGCTGATAGTCAAGAAGCACATGATCCTGGCTAAAATGCAAAATCAAAAATTCATTCTCTACCCTAGCCACACTCTCTAAGATATTTCCATCCTGCTCCCTTACTAGCACAAACACGCCAAACTCCACTGCTGCCTGTGCCAAAGCCTTGAGATTTACACTGCATTCAGAGCAAAGTCTTGAACGCCAATAGGATTTTAAAGCCATCTCTGTAGGGATGCGTCCAGAGCTAGTGTGAGACTGCACAAGCACACCTTCTTGCATCAATGCCTTAAAATAGTTACGTATCGTAGCAGATGATATATCCAGTTTCAAAGAATTTTTGAGCATTTCAGAACCTATAGGCTCGCGCACTCTAAGATATTCTTGGATAATCTGATCAAGGAAGACACTCTTATCATAAGCCATCTCTCGCTCCTCAAATCTTAAAGCTGTCAAATTATTGCCAAAAAAAGTAAATAAAATTAGCATTTAACTAAAATTAGTGCTAAATTATTACAAACTTTAGTCTATATGAATAAACTTTTATTAATAATATAGGCTAAATTATTTTTATATAAAAAGCTTAATATCATTGATGCCATCTACCTTTTTGCAGCATTAGCAATACCTAAATATAATATGTTCAGCACATCTAAAAACTTATCTTAAAAACAAATTTTAATTCATACTTAAACCCTAAGTGCTAAAAATCCAAAAAATCATCTCTAAACACCCTATTTACAGGCTTTATACTTAAATAGAGAGTATTGCTAGTCTTTTAATCAAGTTTTATCTAATAACTAGCATAATCCCATGCAAGCTAGAATAAGACTAAAAATAGGTAAAATCAGGTTATTGATGTGCTTTTGCTTTGATTTTCTTTTCTTTCAGTAAAATTTAAGCAAAGTTTATTTACAATCTCTTCTTAGATTCTCTAGAATCCAAATTTAATACAAAGGAAGTCTTTATGAAACATTTCACTTTTAAGCAAATAGGGGGGGGGGTATAACTCTTCTTTAGAGGCAAAAATCCAAGAACCCAGCTCTTCTAAAACCATAGCTCTTTCTTCTCCAAATCTCCATTCAAACCTTTCTAAGTTATTGATTGCTAGCTCTTTGGCATTGATTCTTAGCTCTAGTCTCGCTGCAGCTCAATGCACAGTTTCTTCTGACACTGGCTACACTCTCAATAATACAACTTGCACGATTTCAAGTAATACAACTTCAAGCTCTACTGAAAAAGGAGTTGTAGCTACGGGTGGGAGTTCATCCACAAACTCTTTCACGATTGATTCTAATAGCTCTCTAACATTTACTAACAATTTGAGTGGCTTTGCCCTATCAATTGATGATAACTCTACCAATACCATCACACTAAAATCAGGCTCAAGTCTCATTTTCCAAGGAAATATTACTGCTAGAACTGGGGTAGTTTTTTCAAAACAATCAAACAATACCATGTCTTTAGAGCAAGGCTCCAAAGTCTATTTCCAAGGCGATATTGCCAATCACGGGATTGGCTTCTTTAAAACAACCACGACAGTTGATCTCAAAGAAGGCTCTAGCATCCACTTTGGTGGAACCATCGGACAACATGGGATCCTAGGGACAAATACAAATGGAACAACCGTATCACAACAATCATCAAAAGGCACCATCACTCTTAGTGGAGAGGGTTCTAATATCACCTTTGATGGCGCTATAACCAAAAGCGGAATTGCACTGACAGATAGCGCAGAATTAGACCTTACTCTCTCTGGAGCAAACTCTAAGATCAATTTCAATAATCAAATCTCTGAAAATGGGATCAATGTATTCCATACTATCAATACCACCAGCCCCCACCTTACCATCACTCTTAGTGGAGAAGGTTCTAATATCACTTTTAATAATGTGGGTGGTAATGGGATCTTAGCCAATACAAATACAGATATCACTCTTTCAGGCAAAAATTCCAATCTATCATTTGGATCAGTTCAGAGCAATGGGATTATGCTACAATATGCTGGTACCACCGCCACTTTCAACCTCAATGGAGAAGGTTCTAATATCACTTTCACTGAAGTATCGAAAAATGGGATCAATATAAATAGTGGCACCGCTACTTTCAACCTAGAAGGTAAAGATTCTCACATCGACATCACAAGCAAAACTCAAGGAATGCGTGTTCAAAGTGGGACTGCTAATATCAATCTCAAAGGTCTTGGAAGCTCCTTCACTCTCACAAACGCTGCTGATGGCACTAATGGCAATCAGATCTCTACCACAGGCGGTACTACAAACATCAACTTTGAAGAAAATGCAACTCTCAATGCCAATCTCTCCACTTCTAGTAGTGGAACTCTCAATATCACTCTACAAGGCTCTTCTAAAAGTGCTACTATCAATGGAAACATCAGCAATGCTAATAAAACAAATATCACTTTTTCAGGGGCTGACTCAAGCTTAAATCTTCAAGATTCTACTCTCTCAAGTGCAGGCACTCTTAGCACCACAGCAAATACCACTACTCTAAACTTCAATGAAAACAATACAAGCTTTATAGGCAATCTAAGCACAAGTGCAGGAAGCACTACAATCAAAGTGTTAGACGGTAAATCTGGAATCTTCTCTGGAAACATTATCACTTCTGATTCTGGAAGCACAACTCTCACTATTGGTGACTCTAATGGAAGCTCAACCTTCACCCTCAAAGATGGAGAGCAACAGCTCAATTCTGTAACCTTTACAGGGACAAACAAAAACACTCTAGCTCTTGATGGCTCAACAAAAGCTGTGCATACAAGAATTACTTCTGATATCAACATTACTAATGATACAGACATTAGCTTCACAGGTATTTCAAGTCTGACACTCAAAAATGAGAATGATTATAAAGGGCTCAAAGTTACAGGTGGAAGTGCTACTATTTCTGTCACTGATTCTGCTATTGCAACATTTACAGGAAATATCAATAGCACAGATCAAAACACAAAACAAGACACTAATAATATCAACATCACCTTTGGCGGAAGCAATGCTTCTTTAACACTCAATGGTAATACTACTAGCACTAATGCCTCCCACA
>JXTW01000014.1 GCA_004368235.1 Helicobacter anseris
ATTTAGGATTAGGTTCTAAGCTTGGTGTATTTTATAAAGATATTGGTATTAGTGGTAATATTGGGGTTAGGTATGTGTTTTAGAGGAAGGAAATATAATGTATGATTTAATTTTTAGGCACTATTTATGAAATTACAAAGCATTAAATTTTTGCTTTTATGCTATATTGGTATTGCTATGTTTGCAGCTATGCTTCTTACACTGCCTTTTTGCAATACCATTGATTTAGATTTCTTTGATGCCTTTTTTACTGCTATATCCGCACTTACTTGTACAGGACTCATCATCAAAGACACTGCCCTAGACTTCACTCATATTGGACATGGAATCATTTTATTCTTAATCCAATTAGGTGGTTTTGGCTATATGAGCTTGCTTGGACTTATATATATACTTTTGCGTAAACGTCTTAGTAATGCTGAAAAAAATATGCTTAAAGAGGCACTAAATCATAATAGCTATGATAATTTAATGGATTTTATAAAAAAAATTTTAGTTTATGTGATTATTATAGAAAGTATAGGAGCATTGCTATTAAGTATTGACTTTTCTGTGCGCTTTGGGCTTAAAGAAGGGATTTGGTATGGCGTATTTCATTCTGTCGCTGCCTTTAATAACTCTGGTTTTTCTATTTTTGCGACTAGTCTTACAGATTTTAGAGATGATTTATTGGTAAACTTTACTATATGCGCATTAATTTTCCTTGGAGGTATAGGCTATGTTTGTTTAGCTGAGCTTCACCTCTATGCAAAACAAAAATTAAAAAACACAAATCACAAACATCATTTTTCTCTACACCTTAAAGTAGTATTTAGTATTAATATATTCTTGTTTATTTTGGGAGCCCTCATTATACTTATTTTAGAATGGAATAATGAAAATACATTTAAAAGATTTGATTTTATAGAAAAAATCATTGCTGCTCTTTTTACTTCAGCTAATTATAGATCTGCTGGATTTGTTAGCTATGATGTCTCTGTATTAAATATCTCTACTTTGTTTTTCTCTACTATATTTATGCTCATCGGATCAGCACCTGGTGGCACTACTGCTGGTATTAAGGTTACTACCTTAGCAGTACTCTTTGCTTTTTATCGCTCTATACTCAACAACTCTGAACCAAATTTATTCAAACGAACCATCACATCAGAGCAAGTGCAAAAAGCATTTTTCATCTTTACAATCTCTAGCTTTTACTTTCTTATTGTATCCCTACTTCTGGCTATTACAGAGCCTAATATTCCATTTTTTGAACTTGCTTTTGAGGCAGCATCTGCATTCACTAATGTTGGCATTTCTACAGGTGATGGAGGCATTTTATCACTTAGCAAAAACTTCAATGATATTGGCAAAATATTGATTATTATTTCGATGGTATTGGGTAAAATTGGAGTAGTTATTTTTACCTTAGCATTATTTGGTCGTACCAAAGTTAGCCGAATTAGCTATGCAAAGGAAAAAATTCTTCTTTAAGGATATATATGATTAAAAAAACATATGGAGTTATTGGTCTTGGAAAATTTGGTTCCTATATTACCAGAGGACTATTAGATCACAATGAAAGCGTAATAGTTTGTGACAATTCTCAAGAAAATTTTCGCGACTTTAGAGAAGATGTAGAAAATCTCTATATGTTAGATTCTACAGATATGTTAGCACTCAAAGAAGCCGGGGTTGCCGATGTTGATATAGTAATTGTAAGTATTGGGGATATGGAAGCCTCAATACTAACTGTAATGGCTTTAAAAGAACTAGGAAATAAAATGATTGTGGCTAAAGCCACGAGCAAAACTCATGGTCAAATTCTTGCTAAAATTGGTGCTGATAAAGTAATTTATCCGGAACGAGAGGCTGCTAATAGGCTTTTTGCTGAGCTTATTTCATCTAAAGTGGATGTTACTCTTATTAGCGAGGATCTCAAAATGTGTAAAGTATTGGCAAGTGAAATTTTTGATGGTAAAACCATTAGAGAGATTCAAGAAAATAGTATAAAAAGAGATGAAAATGGCAACATTACTCAAGAAATAAAAATCATTGCGCTTAAACGCTATGATAAATGGAATACTAATCCAGGGTTAGACTTTGAAATTAATAGTGAAGATTTTGTTGTATTTTTTGGCAATGAAAAATCTATTGATATTTATGTAAAAAAATTTGAAATGCTCTAAGGAGAAATAATGCGTAGCATTTTATTTGCTCTCATATTTTCATTAAGTCCTATTTTTGCTGGATGGCAAGATTTAGATAAACTATATGAAACTCTTAAAAAAGTGGGACTAGATGAAAGTCAAGACAAAAAGATAGAAATCTTATTTAAAAATTACCACTATGAACTTAAAAATTGGTGGAAAATTGACCAAAAAGTTCATAATGAATTATTTAGAAGCTTTAAAACAGATGATTTTATTGCATCAAAGATTGGTGAGGAGCTAAAAACAACCTATAAAGAAAAAGCTGTACTTGATTGGAAGTTTTTCCAAAAACTTTATACTATTCTCACTCAAGAACAAAGACAAGAGTTTATTCAAAATCTTAATAAGGAGCAATAATGGGAAAATTATTATTAATTGAAGATGATTTAGAAATGCAAGGTTTGATTCTAACTTATCTTAATCAAGCTGGATTTGAAAGCATTGCTGCAGAGCATCCTAATAAAGCCCTAGAAATATTAAAATCAGAAAAAATTGACCTGATTATCTTAGATATCACTCTTCCAGAAGTCGATGGCTTTGAACTTTGTAAAAAAATCCGTACTTTCTCTAGTATACCTATTATTATTTCTACTGCTAGAGGAGATATATATAATAAAATTCAAGGCTTTGAGAGAGGAGCTGATGATTATTTAGCTAAACCCTATGAACCAGCTGAATTGATCGCTAGAGTCAATGCCCTACTTAGACGCTTTAAACCAAAAGAAATGATTTTTGATAACCTAACAATCAATACACAAAAACGTGAAGTTAACATTGATGGCAAAAAAATTGATCTAACAAATACAGAATTTGATATTCTAGTATTTCTAATTGAAAATCGCCTTTACCCTGTCTCTAGAGAGGCTATTGCTAACTCTATTAATGCCATTCATGAAGAAAGCTCACTAAGAAGTATTGACACCCATGTAAGAAACTTACGAGCTAAAATTGGAGACTCTGCTAAAGAACCTAAATTCATTCAATCTGTATGGGCAATAGGGTATAAATTTTGCCTATAAAAAGCCTTAGGTTTCGATTTATTGGTTTATTTATCATAGCGCTAATTTTCATCCTTATTTTATGGATGCAAATTAGCAACCTAGCTAAAGAAAACAAAAATGAAAGACTTAAAAATGAAACCCTTGTCTTTGTACAAACACTGCTACCTAGCTATGCTATGGGAAATATTAATACTATTGAGGAATTTTTAAGGCAGTTTCATTACAAAACTATCAAGTCCATTCCAGAAGATGCTAAGATACTCTATAAGAGGGAAGATAAAATTATCTCTATTTCCATTTTTGAAACACACAAGTATGTTGGTTTTTATTTACGCTATTTTGATGATGTGATAGTTGCAAAACATATTATAGGTTATGATTTTTGGGATAAATATAAAAACTATATTTTGCTACTTCCTATCATCTTCATCTTGCTTATATTTCAAGCTACGCTATTCTCGCTTCTTAATCCATTAAGCCGTATTACTAAAGCGATTTCAGAGTTTGCCCGTGGAAATTATAATTTTCAGCTACAAAGTAAACGTGAAGATGAACTAGGAGAATTGACACGAAGCTTTTCTGCATCCCAACGCACAATAGCAAGAATGCTTAAAAGTCGTGAACTTATCCTAAGATCTCTGGGACATGAGATAAAAACCCCTATTGCTAAAATGAAACTAGCTTTGAAATCCCCAGATACCGCTCAACAAAAAAAGTTAGAAAAATATGTCAATGATTTGCAAAAAATTTCTGAAAATATACTAGAATTTGAGCGCATTAATAGTGGAAATATAATTATTGGCTATAAGCATTTCTTTACAGAAACACTCATTTTAGAAGCACTAAGTGGATTTGAAGATGAAAGTAATAAAATCCAAATTGATATTCTAGATAATGAAGATATTTATAGCGATTTGCAGCTTTTGACTGTAGTACTAAAAAATTTGGTCGATAATGCACTAAAATATTCTCAGGATGGCAAAATTAAAATCATTGCTCAAGATCATACTATTGAAGTGATTAATAAGGGTACTCCATTAAGGCACGATTTTAGCTATTATCTTGAACCATTCTACCGCGATGAAAATCATCACGCGATTACAGGATACGGACTTGGGCTATCGATTATCCATGAGATATTAAAAGTACTATGCCTTAAGCTAAGCTATCGATATGATGGTGAAAACCACTATTTTTCCATCCATCTTAAAACATTACCTAAAGAGGGGTTAATATGAGATTAGTCAATATTCCTTACGATACACCCGGGCTTTTGCAAAAAGATTTAGCCAAACAAGGCATTACCAAAGATTCTAATGAGCAGTATTTTGTTCAAATTTTTATGAGCACTCAAGATAAAAATAGAGCTCAAGAAATCATCACTACACTAAATGAAACCATACCATGTCATATCCTATTAGCCCAAAGCAGTAAAGAAACTATTGTTACAAATCATATTTTAGAAAATGAAGATGTTATCTCCATTAGCTGCTTTAAGACTGTCAGCATCAAGCAAATATATTGTTCAACATCTATGAATATTAAAGATATTAGAGAAAATATCCAATCCATTATTACAGAGAAAACAAAACTGATGGTTATTTTTGTAAGCAATGGCAGCTTTTATCAATATGATATCTTATCTGAAATTGAAGATATTACAGAAAATATCATTATTACTGGTGGACGCACTAGCCCTTTTAAAGAGCATGGAGGATTAATTGGAGATAATAATGGTATTTATGATGATGGACTTGTGGCTTTAAGCATTGATTCAGATACTCTATATGCAAAAAATAGCTTTGTCTTTGGGTGGGAAAATATCGGTCCTAAACTCAAAATCACAAAAGCTCGTGACAATATTGTTTATGAAATTAATAATCAAGAGGCTATTAGTATCTATCGTAAATATCTTGGAGATACTGCTATAGATAATTTTTCAATTAGTGCTTATATGTTTCCCTTTGTCTTTGAAATAGGAGGAATGAGAGTAGCAAGAATCCCTTTCTATATTACTGATGATGGTGGTATTGCCTTTAATGATAATATACCTGAAGGAGTAGAAGTTAATTTTACTTTTGGTCTTGTTGATAATATCCGTCGCCAGTTTCACAAAACTTACGCTGACCTACCCTGCAATATTGAAGGAATCTATTTTTACTCCTGTATTGGTCGTTTAATGTTTTTGGGCAAGGATAATATTTCTAATCTATTAGAAACTTTTCTAGAGATTCCATCTACAGGATTTTTTACGCATGGTGAAATCTACTGCTCTAATGATAAAAATGCCTTCTTAAGTTTAACTAATACTTTCGTCTTTCTTATTGAAGGTGAACCTGACTATACTAAAAAAATGATACAAGCTAATCACTATAAACCAAATAGACAAGCTTTAATCTTAGATGCTATTTCTCATCTTAGTCAAACTGTAAATAAAGAAATTATCGAAACCACTAACAAGATTCAAGCCTATCATAAACTAATTGATGATGCTATGCTACATGTTGTTACTGATGAGAAATTAAATGTATTATATGTCAATGATCGCTTAACTGAAGTAACCGGCTTTAATAAAGATAGTATTATAGGCAAAAATGCACTAGAATTTCTTGATGAAGAGAGTAAGTCAAATGCTATTAACTCCATTATACCTCAACTTGAAAGCGGTCATTCATGGGTAGGCAAGCTATGTCAAAAAAGAGCTGATGGCACTTTTTATCATGTCAAAGCTGCTGCTCAAGCTATACTTGATGATGAAGGGAAAACCACTGGCTACCTTATAGGAGAGCTAGATGAAACCAACGATGAGCTAAGACGTATGGCACTCGAGCAGGATGCTAATTTTCTTAGACGCACTGATGAGGAAAAACGATTTTTACTTGAGCAATACGAGCAAGTAATTAATAATAGTCAATGTTTCTTCCGACTAGATCTGCAAAGAAATTTTATTTATGCTAATGATATTTTTGCAGATATTACTGGTTTAGATCCTCACTTTATAGTGGGAAGAAATATTTATGACTTTATCGAGCCAGATGAGCACTGGCAATGGCAACTCGTCAATCAAGCCCTTAGCAAAGAGGGTAAATACAAAGGTATTTTAGAGTACACTCGTCCAAATGGTGAGAAACGCTATGTTAAAAGCTCTGGCTATGTCATTAAAGATCTCAATCAACAACCCATAGAAATAGTTGCCGTGGGTACAGATATTACACAAGTGATCAATAATGCCAAAGAAATTGAAAGCATTCAAAAAGATGTTATCTATGCTATGGGAACAATCTGTGAGGGCAAAAGCAGAGAAACTGGGAATCATATCATCCGAGTTGCCGAATATTCTGCCCTACTTGCCAAACTCTATGGTTTATCAAAAGATGATATAGAACTTTTACGCATTACATCTCCAATGCATGACATAGGTAAAATCGGTATTCCTGATGCCATTTTAAATAAACCAGGGAAACTTACGCCAGAGGAATTTGAAATCATTAAAACCCATACTACTATAGGTGAGGAAATATTTAAAAACTCTTCTCGATCAATTTTAAAGACAGCAGGGCAAATAGCAGGTAGTCATCATGAATGGTGGGATGGCAATGGTTATCCTAAAAAACTAAGTGGGGAAAATATTCCATTATTTGGTCGTATTACTGCACTAGCTGATACCTTTGATGCACTTAGTAATGATCGTTGTTATAAAAAAGCCTGGCCAATGGATGAAGTCATTGATTATATTAAAAATCTAAAAGGTAAACAATTTGAACCAAAGCTAGTTGACCTCTTTTTAGATAATCTAGATGAGTTTTTACATATTAGCAAACAATACCAAGATCCATATATACATTCAAATGATGCCCCCCCCCCGGAGCAAATGAATTCCATCCATTAAAACTTATTACTTAAGTAATAAGTTTTAATTCCATAGAATTTAGCATAGATTTAAAACTTAAACTGCACAAAACCTCTAATCAATAAATACTGCTTCCCGCCAAAATAATCAATAGCATCAGAGGTATTATCCATCCCTATAAGTCCAAGACCAAGCTCTAATCCCTGAAGATTAAATACGGGTTTACCAGATGCTTTTAATTCCCAATTAAACACATTTTTACCATTAATAAAAGTATTTCTTATTGCGCCTAATAACTCTAAATAATTCATCTTATATTTCATATAGCCATAAACTGTTGTAGCTCCACCCCAATACATTCCAACAGGACGTTCAAATACACTATGTTGACCAAAAGCATCAATCATACTTGCGCCATGAGAATCAGTAGCACTCATACCAATTCCACCTTCAAGCCCTTCCCAATAAATTGAACTATCCAACAAAAATAAAAACCCATTTCCTGCCTCATTACCATAGTATCCACGGCTCTGTACATAAGAAATAAGCTGGGTATTTGCCCTTAAATCAATCGCACCAATAGGCAAATCCATATCTGCTTTCAAAGCAGTAGTAAAAAATATTCCCGGTGCAATATAAAAATAAGGAGTAATTTTTACAGGAAAAACAGGGATATTAAATGTACTTCTTAAATACAATGCACCTACAACATTATAAGCTCTATTTATTCTATCACCAAACTGATCACATCCATTAAAATCACATGCAAAATATTTTTCTACATATGCATTACGAAATGCCCAGCTAAAATGCAAAGATATATTCTCTAGCCCATCATAATCTACACTAAAACCTTCCGTGTTATGGGTTATCCACTCTTCATCAATCTTATATCTTCCTACACGTATCCCAAATTTTTCATAAGGATTATAAAAATCCCCATAAATATTACTTAAAATAAAAATATCTTTATTATGAAAGAAATCATTGGCATTAGCTTGAAAAATTTGAGCATTCAGCCAAGCTTCTATACCAATTTTATACCCCTTAAAGCGCAAAGTCTCATAAGAGGCTGACATATTTAAATCTACAAAAGTAGGATCTTTATGTGAAGCTTGTTGAGCATAAAAGCCAGCATGCCCATTCACATAGCCTTCTTTAAAAGCTTGTTCTATAGTGCGAGCATATATATCATTAGCATGCGGGCTATTAGGATCGCCTATTGCCCCATCTGGTCGAAAGGGTTTTCCAAGCTGCATCGCTTCAACAGCACATATCATTAGTAAAAATATGCCTAAAATCCTCTTTGGCATCCACCATCCTTAGCATTAATTTAAAACTGTTTTACTAAAGCACTTTTTATTCCATTTTACCAAATCTCGCAGCATAAAGATAAAATTTTAAAATATTTTTGATTTTTATTCAATAAGTAAATAGTTCTCTTGCTTCTTTCAAGCTACAATAAAAATTGACTTAGTTACACTAAAGTTTTATAATGCCTATACACTAAAATTAATATCAAAAATCAAAATAAAATAAGGATAAAAAATGAAAAAAAGTCTTTATGAAACCTTGGAAGTCAGTCCGAATGCTAGTAGTGAAGAAATTAAAAAATCCTATCGCCGCTTAGCACGTAAATATCACCCTGATATCAATAAAACAAAAGAAGCTGAAGAAAAGTTTAAAGAAATTAATGCCGCTTATGAAATCCTAAGTGATAAAAAGAAAAAAGCCCAATATGATCAATTTGGTGATAATATGTTTGGTGGACAAAGCTTTGGTGATTTTGCACGATCCCAAGGAGGAATCAATCTAGATGATATACTCTCTTCTATTTTTGGTCATCAAGGAGGATTTGGTGGAGGCGGACAAAGCTTTTTCTCTCAAGGGGGAGGCTTTGGATTTGGAGGGTTTGATTCTGATTTTGGCATAAACTTAGATATTCAAAGTACGCTTAATATATCTTTTGAAACTGCTGTACTTGGTGGAAAAGAGAGTGTCTACATAGGTAATGAAAGTTTTGAAATAAAAATACCTGCTGGTATTAAAGAAGGAGAGACACTTCGTGCCAAAGGTAAGGGAAAAACCAATGGATCTAAACGCGGCGATTTATTATTAAAAATCCATATCAAGCCAAGTAATGAATACACACAAGAAGGGGATGATCTAACCAAAATTTGTGAGATTCCTTTCAAAATAGCACTTTTTGGAGGCACCATAGAAGTCAAAACACTCTATAAAAATGTAAAACTTAAAATCCCTCAAAATACAAAAAATGGGCAGAAGTTTAGACTTAAAGAACTCGGTTCTAAAAATCGCAAAACCTCACAAATAGGTGACTTATATATCAAAATCCAAATTCTTATGCCAAAATTACAAGATCTGTCAGAGCCATTGCAAAAAATGCTAAAAAATGAATTGCCTGATAACTAAACCCTAAGGAGATAATTATGTATAGCTATGATGAACCTGTCTATCTTATATCCGTAGTAGCAAAGATTTTAGAGATCCATCCTCAAACTCTACGCCAATATGAAAAAGAGGGTCTCATTGAGCCAGGTCGTACTGATGGAAAAATGCGCCTTTATTCTCAAAGAGATATTGATAAAATTAAAACCATTTTACGTCTTACACGTGATATGGGGGTAAATTTAGCAGGTGTGGATATTATCCTAAGGCTAAAAGAACGTCTAGATGAATTAGATTCAATTATAGAGGATTTAAAATCTAATCAAAACAAAAAATCTAATAATGATATTATCATTAAGCAAAATTCTTATGATATTATCTTGTTTAAGAAAAAATAATCAATGCAAATGGATAATTTAGCCTCTAGTTTACGCCCAAAGAGTATGGAAGATTTCATTGCCCAGGAACATCTACTGGGTGAAAATGCTCCCTTACGTTTAGCCATAGAATCTAAAAAGCCTTTTCATGCTTTTTTCTTTGGTCCTCCAGGAAGCGGAAAAACTACTTTAGCCTATCTCATAGCCACCAAGCTTGAAGTGCCATTCATACTGCTAAATGGCGTAAATTTCAAACTAGAAACTTTGCGTAAAGAACTCTCGCTTTATACACTAGCTCGACCTGTAGTTTTTATTGATGAGATACATCGCTTAAGTCGTACTCAGCAAGAATTCCTCCTTCCTATTATGGAAAATTTTGAGGCTATTATCCTAGGCGCAAGCACAGAAAATCCATTCTATACACTTACACAAGCTATAAGATCAAGATCTCATATTTTTGAGCTAAAGCCACTAGAATATGAACATCTTGAAAAAATCCTAGATTCTGCCCAAAAATCTTGCTCCATAAGCCTAGATCCTGAAGTCAAATCCTATCTCATTTATTCTAGTAATGGAGATGCTAGAGCAATGCTTAATCTTCTTGATTTAGCATTAAATGCTTCAACTTCTATCACATTAAATATGCTCAAATCACTGCGTCCTACTTCACTTGCACAATCTTGCAAAGAAGATAATCCACATTACAATCTTATTTCAGCAATGATTAAATCCATAAGAGGCAGTGATACAAATGCAGCCATCTACTATCTAGCTAGACTAATCTCTGGAGGCGAAAATCCCGACTTTATTGCTAGAAGATTGGCTATTTTAGCTAGCGAAGATATTGGCAATGCTAATCCAAATGCCATTAATATCGCCTCATCGACACTTAATATTGTTTCTAAAATTGGCTATCCTGAAGCCAGAATCCCCTTGGCACAATGTGTTATTTATCTAGCATCAAGTCCAAAAAGCAATACTGCCTATAATGCCATAAATAAAGCGCTAGACTATGTAGCTAAAAATCCTGATCTCCAGATACCAGCCAACATCCTACCAAATAGCAAGGATTATCTCTATCCCCACAATTTTGGTGGTTATGTAAAACAAAAGTATCTAGCCCAAAAGCTAGAATTTGTAGAAAAAAGCTCTATAGGATTTGAGAAAAATCTCAATGAATGGCTAGAAAAAATCACTCAAGATCACCAATGAAAAAAGTTTATTTTTTTATATTTATATTCTCGCTTCTCTTAGCAAAGGAAAACCCAAAAAAATTCTATGAAGATCTTGCTCCTGATGATAAAAAAGAAGGCTGGGATATTGGATTTGATAATATTTCATTAAATTTTTCTTCCACATCAATCAATAATCAAGAAAACTATCAAAATTTCTCAAATACAAATTTTCAAGGAAACTCACAAATATTAGCAGAAGGGAAGCTATTTTTTCATAGCAACTTTTATGCCCAAAAATTTGTAATTTTTAATTTAATATTTGCAGAATATGGGCGCAATATCATAAAACCCAAAAATGCTCCAAAAATTGACAACACAACACTAGATCGCATTTTTATTTCAACAGACTATACTCAAAAAATATGGAATTTTGATACTCTTGGTGGCTTTGATATGGGACCATTTATTCAACTTTCTTATCAAACTCAATTTATGTCCCCACCAACAAGAGATCGCACCAAAATCTTAAATCTTAATCCAGGATTAAAACTTTTTGATGGCAAGTATCTTAAAAGTTTAAATTTTAGTATCTTTGGTGAGGAAAACTTCACATATTCATCCCCCACACAAAGCATAGGATTTAACCTTTTTATGCAGGCGCAATATCCTTTTAATGAACATGTCAAATGGCTTAGCACGCTTAATTTTAAACAATATTTTTTCAACAATTATCCACGAAACTTTAGTCCACAATCAGAATTTGAATTTCATAACAAAATCGAAACTTCACTTATACGCCACCTATTTATTGCTCCATATATTAGTTTTTACCTACTCAAAGGTCAATATTTTAAAACCCCGGCAACAAATCTTATTATTGGCATCTCACTTTCTTATAAACAAACCTATACTAAAGCAAAGGTAAAAACTAATGACTCTCCTTAGTAGCATAATATTTTTTCTTAATCATTTCTTCCATAATATCAGCACAGATTCCCCAGCTAAAGCTTTGTGCCCATTTTAAACCTTTTTGCCTCAATTCTTCTCTTAAATTTTCATTGCTATACATCACCTCATAAGCTTTCTTTAGTGCTAATGCATCTGTAGGTTCTACCAAAATTCCCCCATCACCCAACACCTCTGGCAAAGAAGTAGCATTAGCAGCAATTACTGGACAGCCGCACTGCATAGATTCTAAAATTGGCAAACCAAATCCCTCATAAGTGGATAAATATACGCTACAAAGCGCATTAGAAAAGAAGCTAGACAGCTCACTATCTAAAAGATAGCCTGTAAAAATAACTTTATGAGTATACTCATCTGGTATTTTAGATTTCAAAACTTCTTTAAACTTACCATAATGTCCACCACCTAATACAAACACAAGGTCATCTATTCTATTTTCTCTAATATAATCAATAAAACACTCTATGGCAAAAATAAGATTCTTGCGTTTATCTAACGTACAAAGACTAAAAATATACCTAGTTTGTTTTGGAATTTTATATTTTTCCCTTATTGCTAGAGCAAGGTTTTTATCCTTATTACAATAAAAAGTATGCTTATCTGCAGCCAGATAACTTACAATGATCTGATCACTATGTAAATAAGGGAAAAATCTCAAAAAATCTTGCTTTGTATATTCAGAGTTGGCAAAGTAAAAATCATTTCCATTAATAGAGGCTATTAAAAGATTAAACCAATCTTCCCCCCCCCCAATAATTTCCTCAATAAATTTTGCTTAGGAAAATCATCAAAAACAAGCGGTATACAATCATGCAAAAGTGTAAAACGCAAATACTCCTCTCCTAAAAACTCTTTTGGTACCGCCATAAATGGGGAGAAAAATACGACCTTTTGACCATCTTTAGCCAAATTCAAATAATCTAACTTCAAACGACCCAAAAGAAGCAAACCTGCATTAAAAAATCTAGACAAAATCTTTGGCAATCTAGCTCTATTAAACAGAAAAAAGAGATAAGAAATCAAATATACCCGATAATTTCTCTTAGATAGATGGGAAATATGGGGGAATTTTTTTCTGGTGATATAATCTGAAGCAATATCACTATAAAGGTAAAAATCATAGCGTTTTTGAAATTCTAAAAATAGATTATAGGTGCTAAAAAATATTCCACTACGAGAAGGATTTTGATTATCCAAATGTTTTAAAATCCTACCATCAAAAATTAGTTTAATTTTTTTAGCATCCATACTCTATCTCCAAATATTTTTTAATTAGATTCTAGCAAAATAGAGTTTTGGTCTATCTTAGCTTTTTTGCTGCGCCCAAAAGCTCTTCTTTTGTATTATTAATTTTTCCCTGCATTACCAAGTCTAATAAATGCTCCAAAATCTCCCCACATTTCTTTCCAAAAATATTCATTCTAGCTAGATTCTTACCAGAAATAGCCAGACTACTTAGCCTATAGATCTCTTCTTTTTCCACTATCTCTTTATATGCTTGTATTATTTTTTTATCCAAACACAAAGCCTTGATAAAATGACCCATCCACTCTATAGCTAACTCTTTATTCTGCTGTTTTAAAAGCTTTTTTATCTGATATTTAATCTCAAAGTCTTTAAAATTACTAAATATCTCTAACCACTGCATATATGCCCTAATCTCTGCTTGCTGCTTTTTGCTAAATTTTAGCTCATCTAAGGCATTCTTATTTTCTAAAAATACAAGTGCTATTTTAAGCTCTATATTTGAACTCTTAAAATAACTCCCCTTACCACACGCCAATCTGCTAAATCCATCTCCAAATAACACATCAAAAATACTTTCAAATTCACTAAAAATCTTTTGTGTTTTCCCAGCATCATTGAGTGCCACTAAAATTTTTGTAAACTCGCTTGTAATCCTCTCTTTAGAAATATGTTTTAATAAATGCGCCAAAGCCAACATAGCCTTTTTTGTATTTTCCTCCACATTTAAATCAAATCTAGCCACAAAGCCAACTCCCCTTAAGATTCTAAGTGCATCCTCTAAGAATCTATCCTCTGCTCTACCAATAGATCGCAAAACTTTATTTTCCAAATCCTTCATGCCACCACATAAATCAACTATCCCTTTTTTAGGATGGTATGCTAATGCATTAATACTAAAATCCCTTCTTTGCACATCTTTATAAAAACTTTTTGTAAAGCTTACAGATTCTGGTTTTCTAAAAGTTTTATATCCTCCTTCCTCTCTAAAGCTTGTAATCTCAAAAAACTCTTCTTGTATTCTAATGCCAATGGTTCCAAACTTTATCCCTATATCAAAAACTCCAAACCCAGCATTATTAAAAATCTCTAAAAGTTTATAAGGATTTTCACCAGCAGAAAAATCATAATCATGTCTATCAAAGCCAAGTAAAAAATCGCGTACACATCCCCCTACTAAATATCCCTCAATACAATTTTCATCTAAAAGCTCAAAAACCTTCTTAACCCCCTTGCTTATAGGCATATTTATCAAATTTAATTCCCTTATTGCTTCATCCATATATTGACCCTAACCAACCCTATAAATCATATTTTTAGGTATATTATAATCAATCAAATTTTAAAGGAAACTTATGCTAAAGAATATACATAAAGAACATTGCTTAGTTATTTTTAGTGGTGGACAAGATAGCACTACTACAGCTGCATGGGCTAAGACAAGGTTTGCTAAAGTCTCACTGATTGCATTTGATTATAATCAACGTCATAAAATAGAACTCGCACAAGCCAAAATTATTGCTAAAAAACTAAATTTATCTCTCAATATTATTCCTATTACTTTTTTTGAAAATCTTGTAGAATCAGCATTATTTTTAAATCGTCAAGATTCTACTTCTCAAAAACACAAAGATCACTCCAATCTACCTGCATCATTTGTCCCTAATCGTAATGCTCTTTTTATTACTTTAGCTCATTCTTTTGGGCAAAAAATTTATGCTAATCATCTGGCTATTGGGGTTTCTGAAGCAGATTATAGTGGTTATCCAGATTGTAGGAGTGATTTTATTGATGCAATATCTAATGCCCTAAATATGGGGTCACAAACTAATATCACCATCCATACTCCTCTAAAATCTATGAATAAAGCAGAAGAATTCGCTCTAGCTAGAGATTTAGGGATCTTAGATATGATCTTAGAAGATACGCATACTTGCTATGAAGGTACTAGAAATATACGTCATAGCTGGGGTTATGGATGTGGAAACTGCCCAGCCTGTGAGCTTAGAAAAGCAGGTTATGAAAAGTTCTTGCAAGATTTTTAATGCTATAATGCTTAGAAAAATATCTTGAGTACTAATAATGAAAATTAAATTTGATAATCTTTTAATGCTTGCTCCCTTAGCAGGCTATACAGATCTACCTTTTCGCAATGTTGTTAAATATTTTGGTGCAGATATCACAGTTAGTGAGATGATAAGCTCTCATGCTCTTGTTTATAGCAATGCTAAAACTCTCAAAATGGTAGAAAAATCTCCTAATGAAACACCTTATGCTGTCCAAATTTCAGGCTCAAAACCAGAAATCATAAAAAAAGCTACAGAAATACTAAATGATATTAATGGTATTGATATCATTGACTTTAATTGTGGCTGTCCAGCTCCAAAAGTGGCTAATCATGGTAATGGTAGTGGTCTTTTAAAAGATTTGCCAAAACTAGTAGAAATGCTTACAATTATCAAACAAACCACCAAAACCCCCTATACAAGTGTAAAAGTACGATTAGGCTTTGATAAAAAAATACCCCTAGAGATTGCCAATGCACTTAAAGATGCACCAATAGATTATGTTGTAGTTCATGGTCGCACCAAATCTGATGGCTATAAAAAAGATAGGATTGATTATGATTCTATTGCCTTAATCAAATCGATCCTCAAAGTCCCAGTTATTGCCAATGGTGAAATTACTGATTACAAAATTGCTAAGTATGTACTAAATACAACAGGTGCAAATGGCTTAATGATAGGACGTGCAGCCATATCTAGCCCATGGATATTCTGGCAGATTAAAAATCAAACTGAAGCCATCCCAAGCATCATAAAAAAAGATTTAGTACTTAAGCATTTTGATTCTATGGTAGATTTTTATGGAGCAAGAGGGGTTATTATGTTTAGAAAAAATTTACATGCTTATGCCAAAGGGCATCATGGAGCTAGTGATTTTAGAGATATTGTAAACTCTCTTATTGATATTAAAGAGACACGAAATAGAATTGAAGATTTTTTTGAAACTCACTTATTAGTAGATAGACCACTACCCCAATTAGTCACCCTTAATGCTAGGAGTGTTTAATGAAATTCTTTAAATTTTTTTTATACTACTTTCTAATTTCCATCCCATTATCTGCTTATTCTATTGAAAATAATGCCTTTGTAGGCTTTAGTACTGGTTTTTATCACAAAATAGACACGCGCTATATGCAATCTATCTACAAAGATTCCTCTAGTTGTAATAATGGTTCTGGCTTTAGCGTTAGCACCTGCTATGGCGGAAGCTCGGATGCCAATTATCAAGGAGGTAGCGATTCTGCTTTGGGCTTTATTTTTGGTAATGAAGCTATATTTGATCCTTTGCGCATTTCTGGACTTAGAATCTATGGCAGTATCCAAATGGCTAAAGTATGGCTAGGCACTCGTCAAACCTACTCTGAACATAAAACAAATTCTAAATTTTATGATAGTGATGGAAAAACTGAAATACCTATGCTAAATCCTACTACTCCTCAATCTAGCCTAGCTAGTAATGCCATTAGCACAACCTTTAGCATCAATCTAGATTTTTTTGCTAATATCCCCATCGACTACTTTCTCAAAAAAATTTGGGCAAAAACTCCTGCTTTTAAACTAGGAGTTTTTGCTGGCTTTGGTGCAGAATTTAGTCTCATAAAAAGTCTTTATTGGAAAAATGAATCACTAAGTAACTCTGAAAAAGAAAGTGCATTTTATGCCTCTGGAAATGGATTATTTATAAATCTTGGTACTAGTCTTTATTTATCACGTCATGATAGGATTGATTTTGGAGTAAAAATCCCCTATTATACTCTAAGCCAAGTTATGTGGCATAGTGCGCCAAATTCTAATGGTCTTCAAGAAAGCAATCTCTGGAGAGCACAAACCTTAAAACAAAGCTTTAATATCACTCCCTCACCAGAATTCAAAATTGCTTATATTTTTTACTTCTAAAATATCTTAAGTTTCATCATATCTTAAATTTTTGCTAAAATAACAGCTTGAAATATCAAACAAGGACTTCTATGCTTCAAACCATAAACCTATCAATGAGCTATGCAACTAAAAAGCTTTTTGAAAACATCAATATCAAGCTTGATACTGGCAAACGCTATGGTCTTATTGGGGCAAATGGTGCTGGTAAATCCACTTTTTTAAAAATCCTATCTGGCATCTATGAACCTAGTAGCGGAGAAATAGTTATCAACCCAAATGCAAAGCTTGGTGTATTAGGTCAAGACCAGTATGCCTTTGAGGATTTGAGCTTGAAAGATGCAGTTCTCATTGGCAATAAACGACTTTATGATGCCATTAAAGAAAAAGAAAAAATTTATGCTGATGGCGACTTAAGCAATGAAGCTCTCAATACTAGACTTGGTGAGCTTGAAATGATTTGTGTTGAAGAAGATCCGATGTATGAGTATGAAGTTGTTATTGAAAAGATCTTGCAAGATTTAGGCTTTAAGGCAAATCAACAAGATGAGCTGATGAAAACACTAACTGGGGGAGATAAATTTAAAATTTTATTAGCCCAGGTCCTTTTTCCAAAGCCTGATATACTCTTTTTAGATGAGCCAACTAACAATCTTGATTTGCCTGCTATCTCTTGGCTAGAAGAAAACCTCAAGCGGCATGAAGGTACAATGGTTGTAATCTCACATGATCGCCATTTTCTTAATGCAGTCTGCACTCATATTCTGGATCTAGACTTTAAGACTATTCGTGAGTTTAGCGGTAATTATGATGACTGGTATATCGCCTCTACCCTAATGGCAAAACAACAAGAAATGGAACGCAATAAAAAACTCAAAGAAAAAGAAGAGTTAGAGAAATTCATTGCTAGATTTTCAGCCAATGCTTCCAAAGCTCGCCAAGCTACTTCCCGCCAAAAACAACTTGAAAAGCTAGACATCTCTGCTTTGCAAGTATCTTCTAGAAGAGATCCTAGCATCGTTTTTAAGCCCAATCGCACTATTGGTAATGAAGCTCTAGATTGTGAAAATATTTCAAAAAGTTATGATCATAAAATCGTATTAAAGGATGTAAATCTAAAAATCTTACCCGGAGATAAAATAGCGCTTATTGGTGCAAATGGTGTTGGCAAAAGCACATTATGCAAAATTTTAGTTGAAGAATTAAAACCAGATAGTGGACTTGTAAAATGGGGAGCTACTACACAAAGAGGCTACTTTCCTCAAAATATTAGTGAGGAAATAAAAGGCGAAGAAACACTTTATGAATGGTTAAGAAGTTTTGATAAAAAGGCTGATAGCAGTGAAATTAGGAATGCTCTAGGCAGAATGCTTTTTAATGGTGAAGAACAGGAAAAAAGCATTAGTGCACTTAGTGGTGGTGAAAAGCATAGAATAATGCTCTCACGTCTTATGTTAGAAGGGGGTAATTTCCTTGTATTAGATGAACCTACAAATCACCTAGATTTAGAATCTATTATTGCGCTTGGTGAAGCTCTCTATAATTTCAATGGCAATATCATTTGTGTTAGTCATGACAGAGAGCTCATTGATGCCTTTGCTAATCGTATCATTGAACTTAAAGCAGATGAAAATGGTGCTAAAATTATTGATTTTCGTGGTAGCTATGAAGAATATTTGGAAACTATGGCAAACTAAGCTTTTTTTATCTATCATCCTAAGCTTTTACCCCATCCTATCAGCTAAGCAAGATGATTTTAAACCCATATCTGCCCATCAAGATCTTAGTGCTAAAAAAGCATGGGATCATATATTAATCCATAATAGCGGCATTAAATCAAGCCAAACTAATCTAATGCGTGCTAGCAAGCTAAGCACTGCTAGTAAGCTATCTTTCTTGCCAAGCGTTGATATTACAGCAATTTATACACATCTAAGTAATCCTATTGCTATTTCTAATACAACCTTAAAGAATGATATTTCTCATAGCCTTGGAAATGGAAATGGTGCAGGGTCAATACTCCTCCCAGCACTTAATCAAATCCCAGATCAAACTAATATTATTAATCAAGATATCATTATTGGTGCACTAAATATCATCTATCCACTTTATACAGGTGGTAAGAGAATCTATTCTATCAATATTTCCAAATTAACCGTTTTAGATTCTAAAGAACTATTGCGTCTTAAGATTCTTTCTACCTTTCAAGAATTTGTACAAATTTATTACAATATTTGGCTAAATCAAGAAGTGCTAAAAACAACTCAAGCAATCTATCAGAGTGCCAAAAGCCACTATGATCATGCCATGAAACTATATAAAACCGGTCAGGTTGCAAAACTAGAAGTCCTTGGTGCAGAGGTCGCTTTAGAAAAGAGCAAAAACTCGCTACAACAAGCACAAAATAATTTAGAAATAGCTCAAATGGCGCTAGATACCATCTTAAACACAAAAGGTATCAACCCCATTTCTGAAATCCAAATCCCATCTACAAAACCTCTAAAAAGTGAAGAATATTATGTAGAACATACTCTGGATTCTTATCCTGCACTAAGAAGCCTGGATCATCAAATCAAAATTGCCAAAGAATATAAAAAGATGAAAATCGCAGACTTCCTACCTACACTTACATTAGTAGGTTCTTATTTTATTGACAATAATTTTTTATTTGACAATCCTAGCCTACCTAATAAAAATCCTACTCAAAGTCTACCAAATTGGTATGTGGGTGCTATAGCACGTCTGCCCCTTATCTCTCCAACTGGACGGATCCCACAAATCCAAGCAGCAAAGTTAGGTCAGCTTGAACTAGAGCATAGCAAGTCTCAAGCAAGACAAGATATGGAACTTTTAGTGCGTCGCACTTATAAAGAAACACTATTTACCCAGACGCAATATCAAAGTATGTATAAAAATATAGAGCTAGCAGAAGAAAATCTCAAACTTCAAGAAAAGGCTTTTTCTCAAGGTTTAGCCACTTCTTTACAAGTCAATGATGCTAGAAATACTCTTCAAAGCACGATTTTAGAACAAAAAATGCTTGCATATAAATATATAGTACTTTTAGCCAAACTAATGGCTATTGGTGATAGCATCGATGAATTCTACGAACTCCAGAGGTAAAAAATGGCAAAGCTTACAAAAACTACTCAATCAAAAAACACTTTAAAAACTCCTAAAACTAAAACAAAAGAACCTCTCTTAAGCGAATCTAAAAAAAGCATGAAAGAAAAACGTGCAGAATTTAAAGCCCTAGCCACTAAAATCAAAGAACATAACAAAAATAAACAAGACATAGCTTCCAATCCATCCAATACACCGCCTTCTAAATCAAGATCTATTTTTGAAAGCTTTTTTATCCTTATACTGACTGTCTCATTGCTATTTTGGCTAGGTAGTGCCTTTTATCGTGCCTATAAGCCAAAGCCACAAATGCTTCAAGGTCAAATTGCTGCGCGTGAATATTCTATAAGCTCTAAGCTGCCGGGTCGTATAGCAAATCTTCACATTAAAAAAGGTGATATGGTACAAAAAGGTCAACTTATCTATCAAATCCAAAGCCCAGAACTTGATGCTAAATATACACAAGCTAAAGCAGGTTATGAAATTGCCAAAGCTATAAATGAGGAAACTCACGCTGGTTCACGCAAAGAATCTATTGCTTCTACAAAAGATATATGGAGATCTGCTCAAGCTATGAGTGATCTAGCACAAAAAACTTATGAGAGAATAGAAGAACTTTATAAAAATGGTGTAGTTAGTTTGCAAAGGCGAGATGAAGCCCTTGCAGCCTATGTAAGTGCTAAACATAATGAAAATGCTGCCTACCAGCAATACCAAATTGCTCTTTTAGGTGCACGCGAGGGTGCTAAAAAAGCTAGCTCTGAACGTCAAGTTGTAGCACAAGGTCAGGTTGATGAAGTAGAGGCATTTTTACAAGATGCTTATGCTTATGCACCTATTAGTGGCGAAGTTAGTAATGTTCTTTTGCATAATGGTGAGCTTTCACCTAGCGGATTTCCTGTTGTTATGGTTGTAGATATGAATGATATTTGGGTACGCCTACCAGTAAGTGAACAATACCTTTCGCGTTTCAATAAGGGCACGATCTTTACAGCCTATATCCCAGCCTTAAAAACATATGCAAAGTTCAAAGTAAGCTATATTTCTGCAATGGGTGAATTTGCTACATGGAAAGCTACTAATGCCACTCGTGGCTATGATATGAAAACCTATGAAATAGAAGCTCATCCTATTAGCAAAATCAAAAATTTGCGCTCTGGTATGAGTGTATTAGTAAAATTAGATTAGTTTATGTGTCCTCTTTTTAAAATTCTCGCTCAAAGTAAAATGCTATGGATTATCTACATAGCTATGCCATTAATACTTGGCTTTATCATCTTTAGCATCTTCATAGCACAACTACCTAGAAAGCTACCTATTGGCATCATCAATCAAGACCAAAGCTCATTAAGCTATGATTTATCTCAGCAAGTAAGTGCCTCTGCTACTTTAGATGTAAAAGCCTATTATCCTTCTTTAGCTGCAGCCAAAGAAGACCTAAACTCTGGAAAAATCTATGGTGCTTTAATCCTCCCTTATGACCTAGAACGTAAGGTTAAGCTTGGTATCACCCAGAATCTTCCTTTTTACTATAATGCTCAATTTATATTAGTAGCCAAGGCACTAGATAATGCCCTCCTGCCTATTATTATACTCCAAAATGCCAAACTTGAAGCTGCTACAGAACTCATCACCTCTCAAAATATCAATGCTGCTATAAGCAAAACAACACCTATCATACCGCATATTAACCCACTTTATAATCCCAAAAATAACTATGCGCAGTTTCTTGTCACACTCATACTCCCTTGCTTATGGCAGATTCTCTTAGCATTAGGTTTACTCAATCTCTTAAGCTTTCCTATTAGAGATAGTCTTGATTTTTTTACACGCATCGGTTTTAATCTATTCATTATGCTATTTTGGGCGATGTTGATGGTCTTTTGCTTTGATTATTGGGGATTTAGCTTGCTTGGGAAAATTGATTTAATATTTTTAGGCTTCTCTATTTTAGGTCTTAGTATAAGCGGGGTTGTAGTTTTACTTATAGCCATTTTAAAGGTCCCTTCTAAAGCCCTTAGCATAATTGCTGCATACACTGCACCAAGCTTAGCTTTTGCTGGGATCACATACCCACAAAGTGCAATGGAAAGTTTTGCTCTATTTTGGAGTCATATTCTACCTATATCTTATTTTATGCGCTTTTATCTTGAGCAGGCTAACTATGCCTCTGCCATACTCCATAGCCTCCATACTCTAGCACCTCTTTTCATATTCATCCTTACGCTTCCTCTAGGTTGGCTTATTTATCTTAAAAGAAACTGGCTAAGGAGTTAGCTTAATGAAATTACGCTTTTTTGAGGTTTTAAAACAAGAATTTCACGCTATTTTAACAAATTCTACAATACTGCTTATTATCCTTGGGGGTTCTATCATCTATGCCCTGCTCTATCCCACTCCCTATCGTAGCGATGTTATTGATGCTCAAAGTGTAGCTATCGTAGATGAAGATGATTCTATTTTGTCTAAAGAGCTGATATTTTATATCCAAGCTATGCCCCAGCTAAAGCTACTACTTATCACTAAAGAAGAAAAAAATGCTATCCAACTTTTAGAAAAAGAACAAATTCTAGGCTATCTTAAAATCCCCTATGAATTTAGCAAAAACTTACAGCTTGGCATTACAACACCCTTAGAATACATAGCTAATGCGTCTTATTTCTCTGCCTATGGAGCAATTGTCGAAGGATTTAATACAGCTGCTAGTGCACTAAGTGAGCATATCAAGCTGGAGCGCAAACTAAAATCTCCAACCCCCCTAAAAAATCCTCAACTCTTGCAAAAAGAATCAATCCCTCTTTTTAATCCAACTTTAGGCTATATGAACTATGCATTAGCCGCTGTTTTGATTTTTATTCTACATCAGACAGGCATCGGTGGGATTATGATTTTATGTGCTAGTCAAAATGAAGCTAATCTTAAATCAAAAAATATAAATGCCTATTACAATAATGCCCATCCCTTAACCCTCATCATCTCGCGTCTATTCATTTTTTCAAGCATTTATATCGCCCTTTTTGCGCTATTTTTTGGTTTTTTCTTTGAAAAATATCACATTTCTACTACAGCTAATATTATCAATTTTTGGATTATCAGTCTTAGTCTTATTTTTAGTTTTCTTTCATTAGGTCTATTTCTAGGCACTCTATTAAAAAATGCAGCACTACCTATGCAAATCGTACTGATATCATCTTTACCAATAGTTTTTTTACTAGGTTTTATCTGGCCAAGAGATCTCATACCAGCTTATCTAGATATACCTGCCCATCTTATCCCTGCCTATCACGGGATAAATGCACTTTTGCGTCTTAATCAAATGAATGCCACCCTCAAGGATGTGATAGAATATTTTTACTGGCTTTTATTTTTAACCATCTTTTATTGCACCCTTGCATTTTATTTTAAAACTAAGGAGCGATTATGAAAACTGCAAATCCAAAAAAGCGATATCATCGCTACATAGGCTATATAATCCTAACTATACTCCTCACCATCCTACCCTTTATACAGATTAATGGCAATCAAATATTCCTACTCTCTTTTGATCATAAAGAGCTTCATCTATTGGGCACAGCTTTTGGCGCTTCCGAACTTTATTTAATGCCATTTTTATTAATATTACTTTTTGTGGGGATTTTTTTTCTCACTACTCTTGGGGGTCGCATATGGTGTGGTTGGGGTTGCCCACAAACACTATTTCGTGTGATTTTTCGCGATCTTATAGAAACTAAGATTTTAAAACTTAGAAAAAGCATCACTAATAAGCAAAAAAATCCTGATTACTCTAATAAGATCAATATTTTTAAAAAAATCTTAGGTATTGCCATATTTTTCATCATCTCGCTTATAGCTAGTGCAACTTTTTTATTCTACTTTGTGCCACCTTATGATTTTTTTGCCTACATGCATCAGCCCTTAGATCATAAAATATTGCTTGGTTTCTGGCTATGTATAGCTATTTTTATGACCTTTGATATCACCTTTATGGCAGAAAACTTCTGCGTATATATATGCCCTTATGCTAGAGTACAAAGCGTGCTTTTTGACAATAATACTCTAATGGCAGTCTATGATACCAAACGTGGTGGAGTAGTCTATGATGAGAAAGGATCACTCCTCCCTCCACCACAAAAGCAAGATAAGACTAATGAATGCATCAACTGCCAACAATGTGTCAAAGTATGTCCCGCACATATTGATATTCGTAAGGGTATGCAGCTTGAATGCATCAACTGCCTTGAGTGTGTAGATGCTTGCTCGGATGTAATGGCTAAACTCAATAAACCTAGTCTTGTAAACTGGAGCTCACCAAATGCGATAGCCTCAAATTCTAAAGTTAAATATTTTCGTGGAGCTACGATTGGCTATATGATCGTAATAGCAATCATTCTAACTACTATGCTAATAATGGGAAGTAAAAAAGAACCTGTCTTAGTCAATATTGATCGTAATACAGAGCTTTATAAAGTCCGCAAAAATGGCGCCATAGATAATTTTTATGTTTTCTTATTTGAAAACACTGATAAAAAGCCTCATCAATATAGCTTTAAAATCTTAGATAAAGACTTTATAGAAGTCTTAAAACCTACATCACCTGTATATGTAAATGCTGGTGAAAAAGTCAAAGAAGTAGTCATATTACGCACTCATAAAAATACTAAATCATCTAAAACCATCCCACTAAATATAGAAATTTATGCTAAAGATGATCCAAATATCAAAGTCAAAAAACGTACTATATTTGCTATGCCCTAACCACTACATAAAAAGTGGAGGGTCCTGCTAGTTTAATAATCAAATCCATCAAATCTTTTTAAAAATAAACTTTTTTGAATAGACTTATTTAAATCATATCTCACTTTTACGCATTTTTATTAGCTGCTTAATAAAATATTTATATTTCTATATTTTAAGGAAAATTTAAGAAAAAAATTGTAAAATTTTAGCGATCTGTGAAAGCAGAATCAAAATAAAGGAAATCCATAATGAAACGATATAATTCTTCAAACGGGTGCGCGTACCCAAAAAATACGCTTTATAAGCCTCTTATTGCCAGTTCACTGGCGCTAATTTTAGCAAGTAGTATCAATGCAACAGAATATGAAGTAGGTGGGACAAAAACTAATGCCCCAACAATCAAAGTCGACACTACAGAAAGTGATCCAACAAATGTAAACTTGAACTGGGATAAGGCTCTGATTCAGCCTGCTAGTACTGGTGGTAGCAGTAGCACTAGCAAAGTTACTTGGAGTGATACAAATAATGCGCTTAGCATCAAAGTTGGCGAAGGTAGTGAAACACAAGTAAATAAGCTTAAATTCTCTTTTACCACTGATGCAAATAGTGCTATCCTCACAGAAGATAACAATGCTACAGTGGTAGTAAGAGGGGGGACTTCTGCTAGCAAAATCACAGCAGACTTTAGTGGTAAAGGTCTAGGCACTACAGATCAAAAAATTGATTTCTATCTAGATCCAAGGGCTCAAAGCTCTAAAACCATGTCTGTCACAAATCTAGGTACACTAAATGGTAATCTATTTGTAGGATCATCAGAAAGAACCCAAAATGCTGGGAGCAATAACACTATTACTGTAGATATTCAAGAAATCAAAGGTAATATGACAATAACAGATAATAAGATGAATGTATTTAATGGTACTATCGGTAGCATGACAGGTAATATCATACTTATAGGTGTTAATTTTTCTACTGGTAATAATCAAAATTCTAGCATCACTATTCAAAATGGACTTGTAGGCAATATCCAAACAAATACCACTAGTCCTATGATCGGCGGTACATTAACAGTAAACTTTGGAGATAACGCCACTATGAAAGGAGATATTAGCAGCGGTACCTACTATGATACCTTAAGAAAAGAAGTAACATTTAATGGTCCAAGTGGAGATACAACTACTGTGCTTACAGGGAATATTATCTCTTATTCAGCAGGTAGAGATTCTGCTAAGGACTTTGGGACTCTCTATGACTCAACTAAGGGTAATCACGTTACCTTTAAAGCTGGAGATATGGTAGGCTCTATCCTCGCTTCTGGTACACAAGTAAATAGAACTAGATGGATTTCTAGAGGTAATAACGAACTGACTTTTGAAGGTGGTAGCACTAAGACACAGACTATCACTGGTGGGGTACTAGCTGAGCTTAAGACACTTGGCACAAGCTTCCCTAATGGTAATGCCGCTACTAATACTATTAATATCAAAGAGGGTGTAACGTTAAATATCAAAGGCAATGGCACTACTACAATTGAGAACTTAGCATATGAAACTAACTATGGTGGTGTAAAAGCCTCTAACGGAAGCGAAAAACAATTCACAATCAATAATGGATCCATCACAGCTGATACACATGGTAGAAACATCATCAATCTAGGCAAAAACTCTACACTAAACCTAGATGGTGAGCTACTAGCTAAAAATAATGCAAATGCTAGTGGTACCTTAAATCTAAGTGAGGGTGCCACCTTCAAAGGAGCTATAAAAGGTGAAAACCTAGGTACCATCAATATCAATATGAAAACCACAAATAATACCATCTCTGGAAATATCAATCTTGATCACGCTACACTAAATCTAAATGCAGGCTCTGAAGCAACAAGTTCTACTCCAGAATCTGGTTTCACACACAATATCAATGGTGATATCACAGCTACAAATGCTTCTGTGATCAATATAGCAGTTGGCAAAGCTGGTGCTAAGCCTGGCATAGTCAGTATTAATGGAGGCTATAATGCTGGTGATATTGATAGTAATATAAATTTTTTTAGTTCTGCGACACTAAAAGCAGATAATGGTAGTGCTAGAATCAAGTCAGGGAAAGTATATGTCGGTGCAGACGCGGTGATTGAAAATATCGATATATATGGTAATGGCAATAATAGCTTTATTATTGGGCAAGGTGCGGCAAATAGTGGAAACTCTATGAATGCTAGTGGTAATAGCAGCCTTACTCTAAGTGGTAATGCCAAAAATAATATAAACATAGATCTATGGGGTGATGCTAGCAATAACGCTTTTAATACAAAACTAGTACTAAAAGGGCTAGATAATGCACTAGGAAATATTAAAATCTCTGGCAAGGGTGAGAATGAAATCATGCTTGATTCTACCAGTGGTGATCAAAACACAACCATAGCTAGTATTAGAAAGCAAAATGGTAATACTACCGGTAATAACATTAGCTTCACTCTTACTGGAAATCACACCTCAAATCTGACTTTCACAAGTCAAATACCAGAGCTAGCTGGTGGTAAAAATACTATCAATTTCTATACTGATGGCTCACTAACTCTAGGAGATAATACACATACTTTCACATCTAATGGCGGGACAAACACCCTAAATATAGGTGAGGATGGCAAAAAGGCTGTAGTAGCTACGATCAATGGTAATGTAACCTCAAAAAATACTAGTGGCAATACTACGATTAATTTCAATTCATCAGATAGTAGACTAAGCATCAATGGCACACTCACTTCTGATATCACTGATAGTGGAGCTAATAAAGGCAATAGTGTGAATATGAAAAAAGATAATGGTGTCTTAAATCTCACTGCTAGTAATCTAACTGGTGAGAGTGGCAAAGCTGCCTCCCACACTATCAACACCCTAACATCCTCTGGTGCTAATAATACTATCAATCTATCAGGTCAAGCTTATGGATCTAGCT
>JXTW01000015.1 GCA_004368235.1 Helicobacter anseris
AAAGGCTTAATAGATTAAAGAGCTAAGAGGATTAGAAATAATGCTTAAAGGATTTGATATAGCTTATAAGAGATTATTAAATAGCTAAGTAGATATTAAGACTTAGACTTTCTCTTAGCTTTATCTTATCTCTTAGTTATTGTTGGGTTTTTTGCTACTAGGTTAAGCTAAAGAAGTTTCTAGGTTCTTAAAGCAATGCCTTTAATTAAGCTTATTTTAAGCGGGGGGGGGGGTATAGTTACGTTTCAAATTTAGAAAAAGGGTAAAAATATGTGGTCAATTATTGGCGTGATGCTCTTTATTATTCTTTTTCTTAGTTTTTTAAAACTTTGGATAACTCTTGCAATTTTTGCCTTTTTTGCTTGCCTTGGGGCTCTCATATTTATCGGGATTCCCCTTATTGTCTCTATATTTGTTTATGCAGAAACACAAAGCATTAGATTTGGCTGTCTTGCTTTTGTTGGTGTTTTTTCCGCCCTTGTCTTTATTACTAGATACTATTTTAACAAATTATAAAAATCCTTAGCCACTTCTTCTATCTTCCTCATCACCTCTCTCCTGATTGCTTATAAAAGCAAGGGGAACTAATCTTTAAGAGTTAAAAGGTTTATAGTTTAACTCAACTAACTTTAATGAACTAATGCATTATACTCCCTATAGAAATTACCTATAGGGGTATAAATAAAACTTCAAAGCAAAGAGTTTTTGCCATTTCAAGAAAGTGAAATAAGTAAAGCAATCTATTCTACCTGAAATAATCATCTCTGTCGTCAAAGCAATCTAATCCCTGCAGAAAATCTTTAAAATGTGCTTATTTTGATTATTTGTGATTATGAGCTTTTTATGATTTTTGTGTTTTTGAAGTAAAAAGGTGGCCGGGAGAGAGGGATTCGAACCCCCGGAGGTGTGACCCTCAACGGTTTTCAAGACCGCCGCTTTCAACCACTCAGCCATCTCCCGAAATGGAGGCGACACCCAGATTCGAACTGGGGAATCAAGGCTTTGCAGGCCCATGCCTTACCGCTTGGCTATGTCGCCATCTGCTAAGTGGTGCCTGGGACCGGACTTGAACCGGTACGGAAGCAATATCCGAGGGATTTTAAGTCCCTTGTGTCTACCAATTTCACCACCCAGGCATATTTTTGACAAAATCAAAACTTTAAAATATTGATTATTATTTAATGGAGCGGGAAACGGGGATCGAACCCGCGGCCCCAACCTTGGCAAGGTTGTGCTCTACCACTGAGCTATTCCCGCATCAACATAATTGCATTCAATTTAAAAATTGAGTTATAATTCTATCAATGCTTTTTAAAAAAATCAAGATGATATGAAAAATATTTGCTAAAACTAAAATAAAAGGAGAATATTTGTGATATTTCAACCCTATCCGTTTGAAAAACTTCAGTCCCTAATCTCTGATATTCCCAAGCCTAAGAATCTCCTTAAGCTTACAATTGGAGAGCCACAATTTCAAACACCACAAAACATTCAAGATGCTCTAAAAGATTCCACACAAGAGCTACGTTACTATCCAAAAAGTAAAGGAGAGGACTATCTTTATGAATCCATACTAGATTTTGTTGTTAAACGTTTTAAAATCTCTCTACAAAAAAATCAAATCTTACCCACATTAGGCACAAGAGAAGCGCTTTTTACTCTGCCACAATTTTTGCTATTTGATATTAAAGATGCAAAAATGGCTTACCCCAATCCATTTTATCAAATCTATGAAGGGGCTAGTATTGCCAGCAGGGCTAAAAGCATCCTTATGCCTTTAACCAAACAAAATAACTTCAAACCTCAACTAAGCAAGAAAGATATGCAACAAGTCAATCTCATCATCCTCAACTCCCCTAATAATCCAACTGGTAGCACGCTAAGCTTAGATGAGCTTAAAGAATGGGTAGAATATGCACTTGAATATAATTTTATTTTAATTAATGATGAATGCTATAGTGAAATCTATCAAAATACCCCTCCTGCTAGCATTCTTGAAGCAAGCATAGCTGTTGGTAATCATAGCTTTAAAAATATCTTAGCACTCAATTCTATCTCCAAACGTCTATCAGCACCCGGACTTAGAAGCGGCTTTATAGCAGGGGATGAAACAATCTTATCTAGCTATCTTACCTACCGCACTTATCTTGGCACAGCTATGAGCCAGCCTTTGCAAAGAGCTGCTAGCATAGCATGGAAATCTCACAAAATAGCAGAGGATATCCGACTAGAATATGCTAAAAATCTTAGCATAGCTCAACATATCTTTGAGGATACAGAGATTTTTCCCTACAGCTTTTATGTATGGCTTTATGTAGGCGATGATGAAAAGTTTACTAAAACACTTTTTAAACAAACGGGTATACTTGGTCTACCGGGTAGCTATCTTGGACGCGATAAAATAGGCAAAGAATATGTGCGCTTAGCCCTAGTGTATGAACCAGATATCTTAAAACCAGCCCTAAAACAAATCCAAACTTTCAGAAAGGAATTTCTTGCAAACTCATAAACCTCTATCACAACTAAAAATACATTTTATAGGCATTGGTGGGATTGGCATATCTGGCATTGCTAGATATTTACTTGCACAAGGTGCACATATATCTGGTAGCGATATTGCTTGCAATAAACTTGTCTTAGCACTTCAAAATCAAGGAGTAAAAATCTCTATACCACACACATCTACAGCCATCAAAGATCAAGATCTTATTATCCACTCTGCGATTATCAAAGATGATAATATCGAGATTCTTGAAGCAAAAAAGCGCAATATCCCCATACTATCGCGCAAAGATGCCTTAAGTCTTATTTTAGGGCAAAAAAAGGTCCTATCTGTATGTGGTGCTCATGGTAAAAGCACTACAAGCGCTATACTAGCTAGCATTTTTAGTAACTATGGCGCTATCATTGGTGCAGAATCAAAAGAATTTCACTCCAATGTCAGAGAGGTTATGAGTGAAGGCATAGTTTTTGAGGCTGATGAGTCAGATAAAAGCTTTTTAAATTCAAACCCTTACTATGCGATTGTAACCAATGCTGAACCAGAACATATGGAGAGCTATGACCATAGTTTAGAGAATTTCCACCAAGCCTATAAACATTTCTTAGATTCTGCTAAAAAAGCTTGCATTAATATTTCTGATCCATTTTTAAACACTCTTAATAAGCAGTATCCAGATAAATTTATCACCCTCAATCCAGAAGTAGATATTAAAAATATACGCTTTTTTTTACAAAATGATGAACCATTTTGTTACTTTGAGTTAAAAAATTTAGGTGGATTTGAAGTGTGGGGTTTTGGTTATCATACTGCAATGAATGCTGCTCAAGCTATACTTATTGCTCTCTTGGAGCTTCCCCTAGAAACAATCAAACAGAATCTAAAAAAATTTTGTGGTATTAAAAAGCGATTTGATATTATTCAAAAATCTCAACTCACACTCATTGATGACTATGCTCATCATCCTACAGAAATCCTTGCCACACTTAATGCTACTAAAACTTATACTAAGCTTAAAGGTATAGAAAAAATCACTGCTATTTGGCAACCTCATAAATTTTCTAGACTAAGAGATAATCTTGAAGGGTTTCAAGATTGTTTCAAAAATTGTGATGAGCTTGTTATATTACCTGTTTGGAGGGCTGGTGAAAATACAATCGACTTTGATATGCCAAAACTTTTTAGTGCCTATAATCCTATTATGGCTACTCATATTCTACGCCAAAAGCAGAATCTTTGTATTATGAATAATGATAAAATTATCAAAATTATAGATAGAGGTATTGCCATAGCACTAGGTGCTGGAGATATCACCTATCAAATTCGTGGAGAAAAATAATTTAAGGAAACTTATGACACTACTTCCAATTATTCTAGTATTGCTTATTGCCATAGTCTTATTATTTTTTATACTTAGAGATTTATACACCATGAGCAGAAAACAAAAGATTTTTGGCACAACCATCGTATTTATTTGCGTATTTGGCATTATTATTTATAGTTTTCAAAAAAGTCAAGAAGATAAAAAAAACTATTTATTGCAAATGGCATTCCTACGCGGAGAAACCCTAATGTGCAAAAATCAACCCATCAATGCTAAAGATTTTAATCTTGTTACTGGTACACTTAGTCTCATTGGCAAGGAAAATACACCAAACAAGAATATTACTTATCAACTTTCTGAATGCAGTACAGATTCTATTAATAGCGATCATTTACAAGAACAACTAGAAAAAGACTAATGCGACTAAAAAAGACTAATGATAGAACAAAAACTTGACTTATCATCATTTCTCAAGCAACTAGAAAGCCTGTTTGCCAGAGAGAAAAGCTATGAGCTAAATGGTGATAAAAATATTATTTTCAAAAATATTGTTGAACTTGATAACATACCCTTTCAAGCCCCAAGCCATATTGCCAATTTAGATTCTACTTTAATGAGGCTTAAGAAACTAGCTACTCTAAAACTAGATGAAATTTTTGAATTTGTTAAATTAATACGCTATTTTGTTTACCTCAAAAATCAGCGAGCTATTACTGATTTAAAAGTTACAGGTGCTTGGCTAGCTAAAATCAATATACCAGAATCTTTGCAAAATATCCTTAGATATTTTAACCAAAAAGGTGAACTAGAAAATGGCATCTTTAAAGATTATGATATGCTTAGACATTCTCTTTCTATCCAGCAAAAAAATATTAATGATGAATTAAAAAAAATCTTATATTCTGAAAAGCTGCAACCATTTTTAGTGGATTCTCAAATCCATTTTATCAATCAAACCCAATGTATTTTACTTAAAGCTGGCTTTGTTAATGTAATTAATGGCATTATCCTGGATAGATCTCAAGGTGGATTTTTTTATCTCTTGCCAGAATCTATTCGTCAAATTTATATAAAAAGTGATGAGTTAAGAAATCTCATAGAAATAGAATTGCTAAAAATATGCGCTGATCTAAGTGCTATTTTTCATAAGCAAATCCCATTTTTACAATTCATAAATAATGAATTTGATAAATTTGACCACATTCAAGCAAGAATTCAATTTGCCAAACAAAATAACCTAGAATTCATACTTCCAAATCACAAAAATCAACATATTATTTTAAAGGATTTCTCTCATCCCATCCTAGATAACCCAAAACCTATTGATCTTAACTTTGATAAACAACTTTTGCTCATTACAGGCGTGAATGCTGGAGGAAAAACCATGCTCTTAAAATCTATCCTTTCAGCTTGCTTCCTTTCTAAGCACCTAATCCCATTTAAAATCAATGCTACACTTTCTAATATCCCTCATTATAAACACTTACAAGCCATTATTTCTGATCCTCAAAATAGCAAAAATGACATCTCTACTTTTGCTGGTAGAATGCTTGATTTTTCAAAGATTCTCAATCAAAAAGAAATGCTATTAGGCATAGATGAGATTGAGCTTGGCACTGATGCTGATGAGGCTGCTAGCCTTTATAAAGTACTTTTAGAATCTTTACTTGATAATCATGCTAAGCTTATTATTACCACCCATCATAAGCGCCTTGCAGCACTTATGGCTAATGATCAAAGAATAATGCTTGCTGCTGCGCTCTATGATGAAAAAGCCCAAAAACCTCTTTTTAAATTTCTCTATGGAAGTATTGGAAAAAGCTATGCATTTGAAACTGCAGCTAGATACAATATTCCACACTCATTAATAGATCGTGCCAAACAAAACTATGGGGAAGATAAAGAAAAATTAAATCTTTTAATTGAAAAATCTGCTCAACTAGAAATTCAACTTAAAAATCAAATACTAATCAATGAGCAAAAAAATGAAGAATTAAACAAAAAGATCAAACGACTAGATGAGGAACGACAAGCAAATAAAGAAACCCTTGATAAACACAAACAAGAATTACAAAAAACCTATGATAATGCATTAAAAGCACTACGAGTGGAGCTAAAAAATATGCCTAGTATTCATAGAGCTATCAATAATGCTAACGCTATCTTACAAAAAACTAAAAATCAAACCCCCTATATCCCTACTCCAAAAACCCTAAAAATAGGAGATCGCATAAAATATGGGCAAAATAAAGGGATTATTTTAAATATCTCTAAAAATAAAGACTATCTTATCGAGCTAGAATCAGGCATGCGCCTAAAGGTAGATTCTAGCCACCTTAAGCCTATGGGCAAGGATACACAAAAGCTTATAAAAACAAAAACCCCTATCATACCACATACATCAAAAGTACACTTGGATTTGCACGGCTTAAGAGTTGAAGAGGCTAGAGAGAGACTTGATAAATTTCTATCAGATAGTCTTTTATCTGGCTTTGATGAAGTGCTTGTTTTTCATGGTATAGGCTCTGGCATCTTAGCCCGTATGGTAAAAGAATTTTTAAGTGATCATCCACGTGTTGTTAGCTTTGAGGATGCTCCACCAAATATGGGTGGCTTTGGTGCCAAACTCATCCGTCTCTAAACTATTTTACCCTGATTCTAAGACTATTTAATACAACACAAAGCGAACTTAAACTCATACTCAAAGCTGCAAAAAGTGGAATAATCCATCCATATAAAGCTAAGGGTATCATCACCATATTATACACAAGACTAAAGATAAGATTTTGCTTAATAATGCTATAGGTTTTTTTTGCAATACTAAAGCTATCACTCAAGGTTTGAATCTCTTGATTAAGAAGTATGACATCACTACTATGTGAGGTTAAATTATGCATCTTTCCTAAAAAACTAATACCAACACCGCTCTCTCCAAGTGCTAAAGCATCATTAATTCCATCACCTACCATAACCAAACTTTCATCCTTTCTTAACAATTCTTTAATTTTGAAAATCACTTCTGCTTTTTGGATAGGATTATGATTATAGTAATATTGCTTTATGCCAAGTTTTGCCGCATTACGCATAACATTTAATTGATTATCCCCACTTAAAAGAACAACTAAAATACCTGCCTTATGGAGAGATTCTACAAACTCTATGCTTCCATCTTTTAATGTATCATCTAGCAAAAATAATGCACTTAATCTACCTCCGATGCCAAAGGCAAATACGCTTAAACCATCTAGGCTATGCTCTCTTGCTTCTTTGTTGATTTCTATCCCCCTATCTTGCAAAAACTCTAAATTCCCCCCTACTAGCTCCTGACCATGATAATACCCAATCACCCCCATGCCTAGCACCTCTTTTTTAGAATCTATCTCTTTTTTTTCTCCTTCTCCAATTTTTTGCAAAACACCCATGGCTATAGGATGGTTTAAGCCATCTAAAAGACCTCGTAATAAAGCCAAATCAAAATCATCAAATTCCAAATATCTTACTACCTTTGGTTTACCTTCACTAAGAGTGCCTGTTTTATCAAAAACTACATATTTTGCTTTAGCCAAAACCTCTATAAAACGAGATTGTTTAAATATAATATGATGGGTATAGGCTTGAGCAACCCCTACAACACAAGCTATAGGAGTAGCCAAAGCCAGTGCGCAAGGACAAGAAATTACAATAACTGAAATAGCAATCATTAAACTAGTATCAAAACTAGAATTTAAGACAAAATACCACCATAATCCACCACATAAAGCAATTAAAATGACTAGTGGTGAAAAAATAAGTGAAATTTTTTGAGCTAGACTTGAAATTTTTGGTTTTTTACTTAAAGCATTCTCTAGAGTATCTACCAATGAAAAAAGCAAAGATTGAGAAAATAGTTTTTTGGTTTGAATATGCAAAATAGTGTTTTGAGCAAAAGATCCAGATAAAATCATATCACCTTTTTTCAGTAAAACTGCCATCGGCTCTCCTGTGATATTTTGCATATCACATAAAGCACTCTCATCTAGCAAAATACCATCAATAGGCACAATGCCAAAAGCTGGCACCTCGATAATCTCATCAATGCCAACCTCCTCAATAGCACACAAAACCCGCTTATTATCTCGCAAGCACAGCACTTCTTTTGGCAAAAGCTGCGAAAGAGAATCCATGACATCTCCTGCATATTTTTTAGCCCGTACTTCTAAAAACCTACCTCCAAATACAAAACAAATAATCATAGCTACAGCTTCAAAATAAGTCTCATGACTACGTGTTAGGGCTGCATATATTGAATATCCATAAGTTAGACTAGCCCCTATAATAACAAGCGTATCCATTCCTATGGATCTATTTTTTATCTGAAAATAAGCATTTTTAAAAAAACTTCTACCCGTATAAAAAAGCACAGGTGTAGAGAGTAAAAAAGCTGCTAGATTTAATCCATCTTTTATTTCTTGAGTGGATCCTAAAAAATAACCAGTATATTGTGCTACAGCTATCCACATGATATTCATTGTGCAAAAAATTGCAACAACAAGGGAGAAAAAGTATTCTCGATTTTTTGTATGATTTTTTTTCTCGATATTCTCTGGATTATAAGCGATGAGATCATAGCCTAATTTCTGAACTAAATTAGCTATATAACTCAAAGAAAGTTTATTTTCATCATAAATAAGCTTGAGTTTATAGTTAGTATGATTAATACTAAATTCATAAATCCCATCTACATTGCTTAATGCCCTTTCTAATAAATCAACACATGCGCTACAAAAAATACCCTCTATTACAAAACTAACCTGCATAAACCCTTGATTATTTTTAAATAAATAAGTCTGCTTAAAGCTATTAGAATCAAAATAGGCTAGATTCTCCTTTTTCTCCTTAGGTGGTTTTAGCGTATTATCCCCTAATAATTCATAAAAATCACCAAACCCCCCTTCATGCAAGAATCTATATACACCTTCACAACCCTTGCAACAAAAAGTCTTGTTCTCTCCTCCTATTTCTACTTCAAAAAGTCTGTCTTTAGCATAGCTTTGATGACAATGGCTGCATACTGATCTCTCACTCACAAATACTTTCCTTTAATAAATCTGTGCTCTTTACTTTGATACTATAAGTATTACAAAGCTCATAAACTCTCTTAGCCTCTGGTGTAATCTCTGTTTGTGCCTTGCCTAAATGCGTAAATAATGGAGGCAAGATCTTAAGCGAGCCTTTGGCATTTATCCTTGTTTCAATCAATGCTAGGCTAGCTGACCTATCTAGTCTTGGATGCAAGAAGCGCAATGTCTGTGCATTAAGCTTAAAATCTTGCAAAATACTCAAAACCCTATGAATTTCTTTTGCATCATAACAAAAAATAAATCTTCCTTTTGGGCTAAGCAATTGTTTAATATGCGCACATAAAGACTCTAATGGCATAAAACGTTCATTTCTTGCTTGATTAATTTTTTTATTTTTTGAATCTAATATTTCTTTTCTATAAAAAGGTGGATTAGAAATAATAACATCATATTTTTGATCACTCTTAAACTCAAAAATATCCTTACACACTACCTCAACTAAATCTCCAAAAAACTTAGCATTCTTGCTAGCCAAAAATGCATAATCACTATCCTTTTCAACTAAACTGACAAAGTTTTGAAAATCTCTAGCACACAAAAGACCTAAAATACCGCTTCCTGCTCCAACATCTAAAATTTTTTTAACACGCATATTTTGGATAAATTCTCTAGCAAAATCATATAAAAATAAGCTATCACTATTATAACAATAGCCATCCTCTAATTGATATAACCTTAATAGTTTGCTAGCCATAAAAGCGCATCATCTCCAATCTTTTGCAAATGCATAATTCTAAATCTCCTCATAAAAGTCGCCCCACAAAATAAAGAATCCATTAAACTTGGATTTATGTGTATTACAAGCATATCGATCCATTTACCACAAGTTTCTAATAAAGTCCACCCTCCTTCAATAATATGGAAGCCAGAATCTAACTCTAAGGGCAAATGTTGAAGCCTCACTTTTCTATCTTTTTGTAAAAATACTTTTAATCCTGGATCTAACTTAAAAGCTGTATCTCTACTCACTATGCCTACATCTGGACAAATAGAGCCACTATAAGGTGTGCTAGCAAATCGACAATCAAGCCTTGGATCATCACTTAAGAGTGTATTTTTTGAAATTAAAATACTTGTTGCCCTGCTACGTTGATTATGGGAAAACTGGCGAGCCAAATCACTAGATATACTCCCACTCTTATAATCTCCATCAAGTCGCATAGCCAATTTAAAAAGCACGAATCTACTTTTTTCTTGCAGACATAAAAATGGTAAAAGTAAATCCCTTCCTCTACTTTGTAAAATCCCACTCCTAACCTCAATACCAGCACTTCTTAAAATCTCTATGCCACCTACATTTTTAGTCTCTGGGACACTAATATATACCTTTTTAAGCTTCAATAAAGCCAAAAGTTTGGCACAAGGTGGTGTTTTGCCATAATTATTACAAGGCTCTAGCGTTACATAAATACTACAATCTTGAAAAATATTGTTATGATTTTTTTCCAAAAAGTTATGAATGCTTTTAGAATCTTTAAGCTCTACAATAGTTTCATCCCCACTCAATTTTATATAGGCTTCCTTAAGTGCTAATACTTCTGCATGTGCCTCTCCTGCAATCTGATGTGCGCATATGGATAAAATCTTTCCATTTCTATCTATCACCATAGCTGCCACTGCTGGATTTGGCAATGTTAGACTCTGATACTGCCATGCATAATCCAAACATAACCCCATCAAGAATTCCTCATCTAACTCAACCACCAAAACTCCTTGTTGCAACTTTTTTGCAATGTTTTATTTATATTTTTCAATTATGCTAAAATTTTATAAAAAACCAAAGTTTGGAAAATATAAATGCGAATCTTTCAATTTACAAAAGTGATATTTTTTATACTCTTTATAAGCTTCATAAACGCGGAAGATATGAATAATGAGAATAATAATACTCCCCATACACCTGAGATAAAGCCTCCTGCTAAATTACTAACTCATCCCATAGTGCTAAGTCCAAACTATGGCGTCTTTAAAATTGGATATGCCTATCAATACCAAAATGGTGCTCAAATCTCCAAAAGTAATGGCACTCCATTTGAATATATTCAAAATAATAGTATGATCTATTTTGGTATAGAAAGAGGATGGATTGGTGGTTTTAGGCAAATGATCATGCTTGGAGGGTATGTTGATGGAGCATTTGGTCAAACTTTTTTTCTCTCAGGCGGTGCCAAATTATCCTTTTTTCTACTAAATGGTTGGATTATCCCTTATGTTTCCTTAGGCTATCAAGTGGAAAATCTAGAGTTTCCAAAGGAATCTTCTCCTCTTTTTATGCATACAGGAGTAGCAAGCATTGGCGCTCATTTCAATATCACTAAGGGATTTGGGATAGATCTTAGCCTAAGAAGTGGTTTGCCCTTTTTTATCCTGCGTCCAATTGATGCTAGAGAATATAACCATCCCCATATTAATCATTTAGGCGTTATGCTCAGTTTTTCATTCTATGATTTTAGTCTCTAGATTCTATTTTTTCCTTATGCTTGGTTTTGCCATAACTTACAGCTGCACAGGAGATTGTGCTAGTTGCCATACCAAACTTGATTACAAGCAAGACTCGCGCCATTCACCTATGCTTGAATGTAAAACCTGTCATACAGAAGAAAAAATGGCAAGCATTCCTATGGGTGATATTTGTGGGTCAGACTGCTTTGCTTGCCATAATGCCCAAAAGCTTCAAACCCAAAAACTTGCACCTGATCATCAAATCATTAATACCTGCATCTCTTGCCATCAAAATCTTGCTAAAGATACCTTTAATAAAAGTATAATGCACGAAAACTTTATAAGAGATTTTTTCAATCATCCGAAAAATCTAGATTCTAAAAATACCGACAATCCTACACAATAAAGAGGGAAAATGCCAGGTCTTACCCAAATAGATAGAACAACAACTCTTCATAAAAATAATAGTTTGCAGTTATTATGTTTTTTTCTTGAAGATAACAAAGAAATTTATGCAATTAATGTCTTTAAAATCAGGGAAGTGATAAAATATAGCGGGGAAATTAGCCAGATAGACTTTAAAGATCATTCTCTTATTGAAGGATTAATCACAATAAGAGGAGTAACATTACCTCTTATTGATATGAATAAATGGTTTCACTATGATCCAGAAAATCCCTATAAAAATCTAACTCTGTATAAAACAAAATCAAAAGATCTAAATAATGAGGTTATTATAATTTGTGAATTTTCCAATTTTATTATTGGGGTAAAAATTTACCAAGCTGATAGGATTCTTGATAAAAAATGGACTGAAATAGAACAAGGAATCAACATTGCTGGTGGTGCCCATAATAATAAAATTATTAGTCACACACGCTATTTTGACAATAGACTAGTTCAAATTGTAGATATGGAAAAGATGCTTGCAGATATTTTTCCATGGCTAGAGCAAGAAAAAAATAAAGAATTTGAGCAGCTACAAAAAGTAGAATCTGAAAAAATTGTATTAATTGCTGATGATAGCCCTACTATATTAAAAAATCTGGCTAAGATTTTAGACAAGCTAGGTTTAAAACATAAAAGTTTTTTAAATGGTCAAGATCTATTAAACTATCTCTTTTCTCATCATACTTCTGAAATAGGATTAATTATTACAGATCTTGAAATGCCAGAAGTTAGCGGTTTTGAAGTAATCAAGCAAACTAAAGCTTGTAACAAAAGTGCTCATATTCCCATTATTGTCAACTCTTCTATGAATGGTAGCAATGAAGAAATGGCACTATCTTTAAATGCAGATGCCTTTATCAACAAATCATCACCCCTAGAAATCCAAGCCGTCATTCAACGCTTAATAAAATAAGGAGGACTACTAATGGATTTTTTTAATATCCCTACACCTTGTTATGTTTTGGAACAAGAGCTTTTAGAAAGAAATGCAAGGATTTTAGATTCTATACAAAAAGATAGTGGCGCAAAAGTTCTTATCGCTCTTAAAGGCTTTGCCTTCTGGCAAAGCTTTGATACACTAAAATCTCTAAGTGGCACTACAGCTAGTGGAATCTATGAAGCTAGACTTGGCTTTGAGGAATTTGGCGGTAGAGAAAGCCAAAAAGAAATCTGTGTTTTTTCTCCTGCTTACAAAGAAGATGAAATAGATTCTCTGCTCTGTATTGCAACACATATCATTTTTAATTCCTTTGCTCAATATCAAAAATTTAAACATAAAATCCAACAAAAAAATGAACAGCTTTCTTTGCTTGGTCTAGCACCTATACAAATAGGACTAAGAATAAATCCTCTCTATAGCGAAGTTACCCCGCCAATTTATAATCCTTGCATTCCAAAATCAAGACTTGGTATCACCCCAGGTGAATTTCAAAAAGGAATGGAGACTTTTGGTCTAGATGGTGTATCTGGTCTACATTTCCATACTCATTGCGAGCAAGATAGTGATGCGCTCAAACGCACTTTAGAGCATGTGGTTATGCATTTTGATTCTGTATTATCCAAAATGAAATGGGTAAACTTTGGCGGAGGACATCATATTACAAGAAAAGATTATAATATAGGGCTTCTAAATAGTATTATTTTAGATTTTAAGGCTCGTTATGAGGGGATTGAGGTGTTTTTAGAACCCGGCGAAGCTGTAGGCTGGCAATGTGGTTTCTTGCTTGCTGAAGTAATCGATATTGTTGAAAATGAAGGCAAAATAGCCATACTTGATGCTTCAGCTACTGCACATATGCCAGATTGCCTAGAAATGCCTTATAGACCTAATATTAAAAAAATTAGTCGACAAAATGATGAAATCAATATTGAAGATGACTTAGGGGTGGCAAAAGGGAAATATCAATATCGCCTAGGAGGTCCTAGTTGTTTAGCTGGAGATGTGATTGGGGATTATAGCTTTGATCATGAGCTAAAGACTGGAGATAGAATTCTCTTTGAAGATATGATTCATTACACCATTGTTAAAAATACTACCTTTAATGGCATCCCTCTACCAAGTCTTGGGATTATGCAAAATGGTAAATTTAAACTTTTAAAACAATTTAACTATCTAGATTATAAAAATAGAAATGGCTAATGAATAAAGATATTATTATCGGTCTTGGTGGACATATTGATCATGGTAAAACATCACTCATCAAAGCTATAAATGGTTTTGATGGTGATCACACCAATCAAGAGATAGAAAGAGGAATCACTCTAGATATCAGCTTTTCCAACCTCAAGATTAATAATCTAAATCTTGCTTTTATCGATGTGCCAGGACATGAAAAGTTAGTAAAAAATATGATTGCTGGTGCCTTTGGCATTGATGTATTTTTGCTTGTCATTGCCTGTGATGATGGGATTATGCCTCAAACTATAGAGCACTTACAAATTGCACATGCCTTAGGTATAAAACAGATTCTTTGTGTATTAAGCAAAAGTGATCTAGCTAGCCAAAACCAAATTGACAATCTCAAATCCAAGCTAATAAAAACATTAGAAAATTTTATAGGTTTGGAACTCATTGGCTTAGAATGTGTATCTATTAAGGATGAACAGAGTATTGAAAAACTAAAAATCACTTTATCAAAAATAGAAAAAATAGAGCGGATAAATCAAAGCGAAATTTTTCGCTACTACATTGACCGCAGCTTTTCACTTAAAGGGATTGGGACAGTAGTAAGTGGAAGTGTGATTAGTGGACAAATAGATATATCACAAAAATTATGGATATGTGACTTAGGGCAAGAAGTTGAAATAAAAGGTATGCACTCCCATCATCAAACTATCACTCATGCCAAAACATCTATGCGCTTAGCGCTCAATCTCTCACACATTAATGCCAACAAACTTATGCGTGGATTTTTAATTAGCAAAAAGGGATATTTGCGTGGATTTGACTGCGTTGATGTTGCATTAAAACTATTAGATTTGACTTCTAAAGATCTGCACTTAAAAGAAGTACAATTTTTTATTGGCTCGCAAAATATCAGGGCTAAAATTTTTGTCCTAAGTCAAGACAAAGATACAATTTATGCAACTCTTAAATTAGAAAAAAAAATCTTTTCGATCTTTAAGGAACGCTTTATTTTGCGTCATGAAAAAGGGAATCTATGCTCTGGAATAATTTTAAATCCCATTACAGATCCTATCAAAAAAACTGACAAAATAAAATTATTGCAAGCTTTATTATCTGAAGATTTTATACAAGCCTTTAGTCTATTAAGCAAAGCTCATCACAGAGGTTTTGGTCTTGTATCTTCTATGCAACGTTTTAATCTCAATCATACTCAAGCTCTAGAAATAGCAAAAAATCTAAAGGATTGTTTTATTGATTCTCACAATCTTGTTATATATCATATAAAAAGCTTTGAATTCTTAAAAGAAGAAGTCTTAAAAATCTTTCATCAAAACAAGTATGCTCTAATTTCTGCCAAAACGCTGAATCTAAGACTTCCTTGGGCAAGTCTAGTTATTATTGAAAATATTTTACAAATACTTTTAAAAGAGGGGAAAATTTTACAGCAAAATGGTATTTATCTCAATCCACAAAGTCATATAAAAAATATGGAGGATTTTGTTGGTGAAAAAATAATGCAAACTCTTGATTCTGGAGGATATATGCCACTTGCACCTTATAATATTTATGATACATTAGATATTGATAGATCATTAGGAGATCGAGTGCTCAAAAAGCTTTGTAAGGCACACAAAGTTAAGAGGCTTGAGCATAATTTATTTATATCTAGCTCCCATCTATCTAGCCTTACAAAACTATTGCGCGAACTAATTAAAACATATGGTTATGTTGATGTAACCCTTATAAAAGAGAAGTTATTATTTAGCAGAAAATACTGCATCGCTTATCTAGATTATCTAGATAGCTTTGCAGATATTATCAAAGATAATCAAAATAGGCGCTATTTTAAAAAATAATTAGGCTAATAAGTTTTTCACCCCATTTTCTATAGTTACTTTATTGTCTGGTTCTACTAATCTTTCACCTACCTCAATACCATCTTTTAAAAAAACAAGAGTTGGGATTCTACGAATATGATAAATCTCTTTTAACTCTTCTTCAGAATCTATATTAATTTTAAAAAATTTTATTTTACCCATATATTCTTCACTTAAAGCCTTCATAATAGGCTCAATTTTAACACAATCAGGGCACCAAGGTGCACTAAAATCTAATACAACAAGTCCATTCTTAGCATCATTTTCAAATCTTTCTTTATTCATTATTTCCATAATAAATCCTTTTAAGTAATATTGATTATACCAGTATTTTCACTAAGAAAAATCCCCCTACCACCAAAATAATAAAAAGTAAAAATGCTAGTGCGAAAGCCTTGCCACCAGAACTTAAAAACTTTTTTATATCAATCTGTACGCCAAGAGCACTCATAGCAAATAATAGCGCTAAAGAACAAATAAACTGAATATTTTGCACAGCCAAATCAACCATCTGTACACCAACCATTCTATCAAAAAGTGGGTGAATATAGGAATTAAGCACCACCATTGCTAAAAACATAAATGCAAACCATGGAATATGTAAAGTACGTTTTCTACCTCTTTGATGATTATGAGTGAGCAAATAAGGAATAAGCAATAATAATGGAACAAGTAAAATCACTCGTATCATTTTTGTTGTCACTGCTATACTTGCTACCTCAGGGCTGATCGCTCCACCAGCTCCAACAACATTTGCCACCTCATGTAAAGTAGCCCCAATATAAAGTCCCATTTGAGTAGAATCTAAGTAATTATGCAAAAAGAGTGCATAAGCTAATGGGTATAAAAACATAGCCAGAAGTCCAAAAACAATCACGCTTCCTACAGCGATAATCCCCTTATAAGGTTCTGATTTAATGCTAGATTCCAAAGCTAGGACTGCTGCAGCACCACATATTGCACTGCCACTAGAAACAAGCATCGCCACATCTCTATCAAGTCCAAAAAGTTTCATACCCAAATAAGTCCCTAAACCAAATATCACAACAACTACAACTAAACCTGCTATAAATCCTGGCATTCCAATTTTTACTATTTCAGTTAATGTAACATTAAAGCCATAAAGCACAATACCAAATCTAAGCAATTTCTTGGCACAAAAATTAACTCCTGATTGTAAATCCTTCCTACTCCTAGCAAAAACAGGAGACAAAATAGCTCCAATAATCACTCCAATTAAAAGTGCTGAAATATGATACTCTTTAACCCAAGATAAATTAGCAAAATACAACGAAGCAAAAACAATTATAGATATAAATAAGATTCCATAAACAGGATTTATAGAATCTTTATTTTCAGTAGCACCCATATTATCCCTCCTAGTCAAATAATTTATATTTTAGTTCTCATCTTCCCCATCTTTAAGCTTAAGCTTAAAAAGCTTTTTATCAAAAATGGCAATATTAAAGATCCCTTCAAAAACCTTAATATCTAACAAATAACCCTCTACTTTTACTTCACACTTTTTAAACCCATTTTGCAAAGCCTGCGCACGAAAGACAATCTCATGCCCAAGCTCAATAGGTGCTAAAAATTTCGTGTCTGATGCAATAATGATACTATTTTTCTTATTAATGGCACATAAGGCAGCATAACAAGCACTATTATAAATAAATCCAGTATGTATGGCTTTTTCTCCATCACTTAGCATAATTGCTGCTGTACTAAAGATAACATCTGCACTATTCTCTTCAAGTTTTACCAACTCTCCACATAGTTCAGTATTAATACCTATACATGTATTAAGCTTATCAATAGGTTTAATCAATGATGTATTAGAAGTATCATTCATCATTCACTCCTTTTTAGCCTAAAATATCCTCGTTTAGGCGTAGGATACCCCTCAATTGTTGTTTGAAAATCCTCCGCCAGGAAAGAATCTAAACTTAAAGAATCTATCCATTCTGTTTTTCTCTGCTCATCCATAGTAGTCTGTTTTACATCAAGCACCTCCACCAACTCTAATTTAGCTCGATAACACCATGCCCTCAATGCAGATATAGAAGGAATAAAATAAATGTTTCTCATTTTAGCATAACTTTCTTTTGGAAAAAGTGCAATTTCCCTGTCATCATCAATGATAAGTGTATCTAATATAATCTCTCCACCAAGCTTTAATGCCCTAGCCAAAGACTTGAGGGCAGCTATGGGATCACTTCTATGATAAAGTACTCCTAAACAAAAAATAACATCAAATTTTTTCTCATATCCTGCTAAATGTTCAATCCCAAGTCTTTCATAAACAATAGGAGCATGCAAAAAATGCTGTAAAAAACAAAATTGTGCATAAAAAATCTCGCCCGGATCAAAACCAGTAAGGCTTCTTGGCTTATGCTTTAGCATCTCATATAAATAATAACCATTATTACACCCTACATCGGCTACATCCTTATCCTCAAGCTTAATGCGAGAAGCCAAAATACCCCATTTAATAAAACTTCTCCATTCAGAATCAATATGCAACTCATTTAAATAAAAAGGACCCTTGCGCCAAGGTTTTAAGCCTTTTGCAATACCTTTAATTTGCTCCATTTCTTCTTTTGAAGCTTGAAAATTAATATGCAACCCATCTTGATATAAAAGCTCTGCTTCTACCTTTGGTAAAGAAAAAAACTCTCTGTAAACTTTCTGAATGAGTGGATTAGTAAAATGTTTATCTTGCATCATCTAAACCAAAAAGGCTTGGCTGGACATATGGACGATCTAATAAAGACAAAAGTCCATTTTTATCTATGCCTAGTATTAGACCAAAATTAAAATTTCTACTACCAAGAAGCCTTAATAAATTCTGTGTACTATCATAAAATTCTACAGGATGCTTGAATTCAAAATCAAAATTCTTAGGCACAAAGAGCAAGAGTTTGCCCCACTTACCATTTTGAGCAATATAGTCACTATATTCACGAAAAAGACTAAGCTCTTTTTGAGCAATTAAGACACGTTCACTCTGACCATATTCTAAAAGATTAGGTACAGAATCAACAAAAACTGGCATTACTGAAGCAATTTCTTCAAAGCGCATTAAATCAAAACCTATCTCATAAGTCTGGCATAAATGCACCACAGAGCATAAAGAATCAAAAAATAATACCGGCAATCTTAAATGAAACTGCAATAATTTATAATAAATACGCATATCAAAAAGTGTAGCAATATGTATAGAGAGTGGTTTCTCTTGAGGAATAATAGCACGCTGTAGCTCAATAGCTCGATTTAAAAAATTCTCATCACCACTTATAATGATTTGGATATTTTCCTTTCTTGATAAAGAATCCAAAAACTCTATCATATCATTATTATATACAAGCACCCTATCGTCATTACAAATCTGCTTAAAAATTTCAAGCTCAATAGGTTTTAAATAAAAAACTTCAATATGGCGATGTAATAATATATAACGCGTAAGGCGTGCAATAGATTCCTGTATATTATCTACCTTAATCCATGCGATTTCTGGATCTATCATCTGTGCAAAATTTTCATAAATAATCCCATAAGCTCCTAGGTCCACTGCTTGCTCAATCTCATCTGGATTAATAGCAAAAAATAACCCTCCACGTCGTAAATTAAAAAGATCTAAGGCAATATGACTAAAACTATCAATAATAGGTTGATTATTAAGCTCACCTTGTGTTAACTCTACAATTTGCGTAACCTTCAAAACCACTCCTTAGCTAATCACACTACCATTTTGCACAGGCATCTCTGGCATAATAAGACGCAATGAATCCTTATCCTTTGCAGTCAAAATCATCCCCTCACTCATTTCACCCATCAACTTTACTGGTTTTAAGTTGAACAATACACAAACTTGTTTGCCAATTAAAGAATCTGGCAAATAGTGCTGGGCTATACCAGAGATCACTTGTCTTTGATACATACCAAAATCAAGTTTTAGTTTTAATAGCTTATTACTTTTTGACACATACTCTGCCTCCAAGATTGTAGCAATTCTAATATCTAGTTTTTTGAAATCTGCTATATCAATTAATTGATCTTGTTGTTTAAGATTAGATTCTTGTTTTTGCTCCTCTTGCAATATTTCAATCTCAACTTTTGGAAAAATTGCTCCTATTTTTTTCAATTCAAGATTAAGAATAAATTTATTTTGAGTAATAAAAAAATCATACATATTTGATTCTGGTTTAATAGAAAAAACATCTAAAATTTCTGCACTCTTTTCTGGCATTATAGGATATAGCGCTAAAGCCCCCTTAATTAAAATATTACATAATAAGACCAAAAGGCTTTGGACACGTTCACTCTGACCATTCTTCATCAAAACCCATGGTTCATATCTAGCCACCATCATATTAGCAAGACCAAAAACTTTCCAAAGCTCTTCTAAATAACGAGATGGTTGCATTTTATCTATCCATTCATCAAGAGAAGACAAAATTTTATTAAACTCCGTATTTTCTTGTGAAAACTCATTTAAACTCTGCTCATTTATATTTAGCTTCAAAGTAAAATATTTTTCTGCCATACCTAAAGTTCTAGAAAGCAAATTACCTAGTTCATTAGCCAAATCACTATTAATACGATTGATTAATGCTAATTTAGAAAAATCTCCATCTTGTCCAAAGCTTACCTCACGCATTAAAAAATATCTTAAACAATCTTTTCCAAAACTCTCTGCAATCTCTTTAGGATTAATAACATTGCCTAAAGACTTGCTCATTTTGATACCTTCAATCAACCACCATCCATGCACATAAAGTCTTTTTGGTAGTTCTAATCCTAAACTCATCAAAAAAGCAGGCCAATAAATGGCATGAAACCTTAAAATATCTTTGCCAATAAACTGATGAGCTTCTCCCCAAAATTCCATATTATTCTCATTATCCCCCCATCCTAATGCACTAATATAGTTTAAAAGCGCATCAAGCCATACATAAATAACATGAAAGGAATCTTTTTCTTGTGTAGGTATTGGGATTCCCCATTCAAAACTTGTGCGGGTAATAGAAAGATCACTTAAACCATTTTCAATAAAATTAATTACTTCTTTTTTTCTAAAAGCAGGATAAATACAATCATTATTATTAAGCCATTCCAAAAGCCTATCTTGATACTTACTAAGAGCAAAAAAATAGCTCTCTTCTTTAATAATTTGCATTTCTCTTCCACAATCAGGACATTTTCCTTGAATTTGGATTTGTGAAGGAGTGAAATAGCTCTCGCAACTTATGCAATAATGCCCTTCATACTCACCCTTATAAATATCTCCAACAGCTTGCATTTTCTCAAATGCTTTCTGGACACTCATCTTATGCTTAATTTCTGTTGTGCGGATAAATCTATCATAATCGATATTAAAATATGTCCATAGATCCTTAAATTTTAGGCTAATAGAATCTACATAATCTTGAGGAGATTGATTTTTATTTTTAGCGGATTGTTCGATTTTTTGTCCATGCTCATCAGTACCAGTAAGCATAAAAACTTCCATACCCTTTAGTTTTTGATAACGTTTTAACATATCTGCTAACAAAGTAGTATAGGCATGACCGATATGAGGAATATCATTAACATAATAAATAGGTGTAGTAATAAAAGACTTCATAAACTGCTCCACATTTTAGAAAATAAATTATAACGCAAAAACTAGCCTTCCCCTCTTTAACTCCATTATTTTACTCCCGATACAAGAATCTTAGCACTCTATTATTGATCTAAATTTTCTCTCTAAATATATTACTTTTACATCACTAAACCCAGTCCTCTCTAACCCTTGATGCTCTTGTGCAAAGTTAGCTATAGCAGTACTTAGCTTAGATAATACTTCAAAGACTTTGGCTACTTGTGGTAAGAATACAGAGCCGATAGAAACATAAATATTTTCAAAACTTGAGCTTAGAGATTTTAGCGCTCCTTGTGTTGTGGATTTAAGCGTAGCTACCTCATTTTCCATAGAATTTTTTTGTGCCTTTTTATCCATTGTCATATTATAAATCTTATCAAAGGCTTTTAGATTTGAAGTAATTTGTGCTATTTTTGGTGCTGCTTCCTCACCAAATAGATTTTTTAAAATCCCTATCTTTTCTCCATCATCTGCACTTGCTACTGCACCTAGTACATTTCTTATAGCTTCAAATGGAGACTTTGCCATAGCCTCTTTTAAATCCTCTATATCTATGCCCAGTTGATTTAATGCATTCTTTGCTCTATCTGTTAGCACATCTGGAGAGCCCAGTACATTTAGCATCTTATTTATCGCAGTACCTGCTTGCTCTGCTGGTATTTTCATATTAGCAAAAGCAGCACTTAGTGCTACTCCCTCTCTTGCTGATAGTTTTAATGTTTTAACTAACCCTGATGTTCTATTTAGTATCTCTGCTATCTCTTTTGGTACAGCAGATGAGTTATTACCCAAATAGTTCATCGCATCGCCCAGCTCTCTTACTTCATTTATACCTACATCAAGCTTAGCCATAATCCCTGCTATAGTATCTCCTGCTTCTTTAGCCCCTATATCAAAAGCAAAAGCCATTTTAGAGACTACATCTGTAAAAGGGACTAACAGTTTTTTATCTAGTCCTAATTGCCCGCCACTTGCCATAATCTCTGTTAGCTCACCAGCAGCTAGCGGCACTTCTTTAGTTAGCTTCCATATTTCTTTTTGGATATTTTTAGCCTCACTCTCTGTAAAGTCTACTACCTTTTTTACCATAGCAAAGCTTGCTTCAAAGTCCATAGCCTTACTTATAGGTTTATAGATGGCAGCATAGGCTCCAGCAACTGTCCCTAGAATCTGCCCTCTTAGCTCTAAGACTTTATTACAAGCCTCTGTAGTATCTAGTTTCAATTTAGTAATACTTGCCTTTGCTATCTGTTTTTCCATTTTTCTTAAAGCTTGTGGGTGTAATCTAGGACCCACTAAAGATTTAGATAATTCTTGTTTAAGAGCAATTGTTGCATTTTTTAATGATTTATCTAACGCCTCACCTATTCCCAATGCCCTCTTATTAACTTTATCTAATGCACTATTTAGAGCGCTTAGCTCTGGGGTTATGGATAGTTTTAGAGTGCTTTGCATATTTATCCTTTTTTTGTATCTTATTTGATAGTAATTTTATTTATTTTAGGGGTAGGGTTAATGACAAAAGTTTATTTTGTGGTTTATTTCAGTATTTGTTTTTATGCCTCGTATCTTTTAAATAACCATCACTATACTATTGCATTTTTAGTTTTTTTCTTTGGTATTCCTGTTGGTGTGTTTTGGCTACACAGACATAACAGAGATAAACTTTTAAAAAAACAAGAATTAAAAAAGCCTACTTTTTATGATGATTTTAAGAATGATTTTAGTTTTTTAACTATTGTGGCTGAAAAAGTTACTAAGGCTTTTAAAATATCTATTATTTGGAGTTTTAAAGTCCTTTTTAAAATAATCTGGGTAATGCTTAAGATTATATGGCATTTTATATATTCTGTTTTTTATGGCATCAAACATGGCTGTTAATCAGGGTTATTTTAAATTTTAGGAATTTGGGCATATCTTTTTGCTAATTCTATATAGTCTAAAAACTCACTAAAACCTCATTTTCATATTTCTTAATAACAGATTTTAATGTTTTTAAAGCTTGCTTTTTAAAAGCTAATTCTTGTGTTTTC
>JXTW01000016.1 GCA_004368235.1 Helicobacter anseris
ATTTAGGATTAGGTTCTAAGCTTGGTGTATTTTATAAAGATATTGGTATTAGTGGTAATATTGGGGTTAGGTATGTGTTTTAGTCATTTATATGCTAGTAAACTCAATATAAACTAAACAAAATTTTGCAATTGGTTAGCATACCCCATCCATACCTCTAATGCTTCATATTCTTCTTTATATAACATTTCTCTAGCTTTTGCTAGTTCATTTTCAAAAATCTCTAATGCTTCAAGCACATAGTCTCTATTATGTTTAAAAACATCTCTCCACATTATAGGAGAGCTTTTAGAGATTCTACTCATATCCCTAAAACCTCCCCCAACTAATGCTAGTATCATTTCCTTTTTCTCTTGAGAAAGCACGGTATTAGCTAAAGCAAAGCTAATAATATGAGGAAGATGAGAAATAAGAGCAATATGGCGATCATGGCTTTTGGAATCTAATTTAATAATCTGCATACCAATACCTATAAATATTTCCTTTGCTAATGCTCTTTGGAATTCGCCACTATTCTCTAAATCACTAAAAATAACAATCTTATTGCGATACAAACCCTTAAGAGCTGCTTTAGGTCCATAAAACTCTGTCCCGCACATTGGATGAGCAGCTATAAAATTTTTTCTCATCTCCTTAGGTATAGATGCTAGTACTTTTTGCTTTGCTCCTCCCAAATCAACAATCATACAATGCTTGCTTACACCCTTAAGCTTAGCAATCACTTCTATCATCGCTTCTAATGGAATAGCCAAAAAAATTACATCACATTGCAAGATTTCTTCAAAATCCACTCCCTCATCTACAAGTCCAAGATTAAGTGCTTGCTGTAAGTGCAAGGCATTAATATCATATCCTACAATGCTTTTAAACATACTAAGCTCTTTTAATGCTAATCCCATAGAACCACCCATTAGCCCAAGTCCAACAATTCCAGCCTGCATTAAAGTATCCTTAAAATATAGCTTAAATCGGATTATAACCCTTAATCCTTATAATCCGATTTACCAAAGCATCGCAACTTTAAGATAAAATTTAATCTATTTTCAACTCTAAATTGGGATATTTTTATTTTGAGACTTTTTCGCTCTATTGCCATAGCTACTGCACTAAGTACCATATTGCTTAAGGCAGATAATATTACAGACATCAAATATGATGGTTTAGTATATATGTCAAATTTATTAGCCCAGGAGGTTACGGGTATAAAACCCGGCGATAAGCTTGATACAAAAAAACTTGATAAAGCTATTTTAGACCTTTATAAACAAGGTTATTTCAAAGATATTTATGCTGATTTTAATAATGGCATACTTACTTTTCACTTTATAGAAAAGCCCCGTATTGCAAGTATCGAGATTAAAGGCTTTGGCACTGAACAAGAAAGAGAAAATCTTTATAAACAAATTGGTGTTAAAAAGGGTGAAGTTTTTGATGAGCAAAAACTTCAAAAAGCTAAAGAGCTACTCCAAACCATCCTTGAAGTGCAAGGTTATTATGGCTCAACAATTGTTGTAGATAAAAATGAGATCGCTGATAATGTCTATGCCATCACGCTTGATGTTAATCGTGGGGATAATATCTACATTACTGATGTCAACTATGATGGGAGAGAGAAATTAAAATTAAAGGATTTTGAATCTCTCTCTGCAAACAAGAAAAAACAATTTATGGGATGGATGTGGGGGCGTAATGATGGCAAACTACATGTCCAAGAACTAGAATTTGATAATCGCAGAATCCAAGATGTCTATATGCGCCATGGTTTCTTAGATGCTAATGTATCCACCCCATTTTTAAATACCAACTTTAGTAACTACACAGCAAGCTTGTATTATAAAGTTGATGAAGGTACTCAATATAGCATTTCTGATATCGATATACAGATAGACAATGAAGTAGTCTCTAAAAGTAAACTCCAAAAAATATTACGATCTAAAGTAGGCAAGATTATCAATATTGAAGAATTACGCAATGATATGCAGCTTCTAAAACAAGCCATTGCTGATAAAGGTTATGCCTTTGCCCAAATCAATCCTGATATGGATAAAGATGAAAAAAATGCCAAAGTTAAAGTAATCTATCATATCCAAGTAGGGCAAAAAGTGCAGATTAATGATGTCATTATCACGGGTAATACACGTACTGCTGATAGAATCATACGTCGAGAAATTTTACTTGGACCTAAAGATACCTACTCTTTAACTAAAATTATGGCTTCAGAAAATGCTCTAAGGCGTCTTGGTTTTTTTGAACAAGTCAAAATAGAACAAAAAAGAATTAGTGAAAAATCAATGGATCTAATTGTTAATGTTTCTGAAGGACGTACAGGTGAATTGCAATTTGGTATGGGCTATGGTAGCTATGGTGGACTAATGATTAATGGAACTGTAAGTGAGCGCAATCTCTTTGGTACAGGTCAAAGTGGTAGCATCTATGCTAACATTTCTACAGGTTCTGGTTTAAGTTATCTGGGGATTAAAAATGCTGGTCGTGCCTATTCTGCTAGCATAGCCTTAAGCAATCCAAGATTATTTGATTCTTATTATAGCTCCTCTATTAATCTCTATATGAATTATTCAGTAAGCTATAACTACTTACAACAAAGTGGAGGATTTGGTCTAACAATAGGGCGTCTACTTACCAATACACTACGTGCAAGCCTAGGCTATGATCTCAATATCTTAAAAACAAGTGGCTTTACCTCTCCTCTTTATGAAAGATATTATGCCTCTAATAAACGTGTCGTTGGTAATTTTGGAAACTATGCCATCACAGGACTTTGGGATAAGGAGCACACTTTGCCTATCACCTCATCCATCACCCCAAGCCTAAGTTTTGATAATACTGATGATTATTATTTCCCAAAAAATGGTTTTATCGCTTCAGCTTATGCCCAATTTAATGGAGTTGGCGGAGATGTCTATAATACAAAACTCTATGCTAAATTTGCTGCTTATTATTATCTCAAAGACTGGATAGGCGTAGATCTAATTGCTAGATACAAAGCCCAGGGTGGCTACTTCTTTAGATATAATAAAGAATCTTTCTTGCCAATTAATAATACCTTTTATTTAGGTGGTGTGACCACTATTAGAGGTTTCCGCTCTGGATCTGTTTCCCCAAGAGATGAGCTAGGCTTATGGACTGGTGGAGATGGCTTATTTACTAATTCTGTCGAGCTAAGTTATGGGCTTTTAGAAGCTGCTAAAATGCGTATTTCTGCTTATTTTGACTATGGATTTTTAACCTATCGTACCTATGGACCTAAAACTGACCAAAATATTGCTAATTTCAAAGATTTTGGTATTGTAGGAGCTGGTAATTCCACATTAACATGGCGTGCGGCTGTGGGAGTGGCTCTAGAGTGGGTATCTCCTATGGGACCAATCGTTCTTGTTTTCCCTATAAAAACCTTTAACAAACAAGAAGGGGATTATACCTCAACCTTTGAATTTACACTTGGAACACGCTTTTAAAAATTAGTTTTCAAAGAGTATAATAGCGGCACTGATGCCATAAGGATATATATGAAACGATATAGTAATGATGAGATACTAGAGCTTTTACGCCATGCTGAACTAAAAGATTTAGGTAAAATGGCAAGTGAAGTCAAAAAAAAACTTCATCCTGAAAAAATCACAACCTTTATTGTAGATAGAAACATTAATTACACTAATATTTGCTGGGTAGATTGCGATTTCTGCGCCTTTAAAAGAAAAATCAATGAAGATGATGCCTATATTTTAAGCTTTGAAGAAATTGATCAAAAAATTGATGAGCTTTTAGAAATAGGTGGCACACAAATTCTATTTCAAGGTGGAGTGCATCCAAAACTAAAGATTGATTATTATGAGAATCTTGTAAAACATATTCATCAAAAATATCCTCAAATCACTATTCATGGCTTCTCTGCTATTGAGATTAATTATATTGCTAAGATTTCTAATCTAAGCATTTCTGAAGTATTAACAAGACTTAAATCTTGCGGTCTTTCATCTATTCCGGGTGCTGGTGCTGAAATACTAAGCGATAGAGTAAGAGATATCATTGCTCCAAAAAAGCTAGATTCTGATGAATGGATCGATGTACATAGAGAGGCTCATAAGTTAGATATGAAAACAACTGCCACTATGATGTTTGGTAGTTTAGATAATGATTTAGATATTATTGAGCATTGGGATAGAATCCGTAGTCTTCAAGATGAGACAGGTGGTTTTAGGGCTTTTATTCTTTGGAGTTTTCAACCTGATAATACTCCCCTGCAAGCACGATTCCCTCATTTGAAAAAAGCTTCATCCCATCGCTATTTACGCTTATTAGCTTGTAGTCGCTTATATTTAGATAATTTCAAAAATCTCCAAAGCTCTTGGGTTACGCAAGGTTCTTATATTGGACAACTAGCTCTTTTATTTGGCGCCAACGATCTAGGTAGCACTATGATGGAAGAAAATGTCGTAGCTGCAGCAGGTGCAAAAAATGCAATGAATCAAACTCAAATGATCAATCTCATCAAAGATATAGGTGAGATTCCAGCTAAACGCAACACTGCTTATGAAATTCTAGAATCTTATTAATGGAGAAATAAATGAGATTTAAAATCCGTATCATTTTTTCAATTTTTATCTTTTTAGGAGCTATGATGAAAGCGCAGAACTCTATCCAAACTCTTGAAATTAAAGATGCTCAAATCCCCATAATATTTGAATATTCAAATCTTGTACCAACTGGGTTTATCAGACTTAGTTTTATTGGTGGTGGTAGCATTCATGATGAACAAAATATTGGCTTAGCTTCACTTGGTGCTAAACTTTTAAATGAAGGGACTAAAACACTAGGTGTTATTCACTTTTCAGAAGAATTAGACAAGCGTGCTATAAATCTTAGCGCATATCAAGGGATAGATACATTAAACATTCAACTCAATTTTCTCAAAGAAAAACAAGCAGATGCGCTCAAACTCTTATCAAATCTCCTTACTGACCCAAATCTCACACAAAATACATTAGATAAAATCAAACAAGAGAGCATCAATAAACTTCTTGCTAAAGAAAATGACTTTGATTATTTAGCTAATAATGGACTTTCTAAACTACTTTTTGATGGCACACCTCTGGCACAAATCCCCACAAAAGAAAGTATTCAAGCCATCACGCTAGAAGATATTAAAGAGTATTTATCCAAAAATCTTACACTTTCTAGACTTGTAGTAGTTCTAGGAGGGGATATGGATGAGCACCTTACCATGCAAGCCCTCCGCCCTATACTAGCTCAATTAAAATTAGGAGAAAAATCTGATACCCCACACTATGAAGCCAACAACGCTAATACAACAGCCACACTTTATAAACAAACTCAGCAAGCCTATATCTACTTTGGATCACCCTTTGATTTAACAGACCTAAAAACAGAATCTTATAAAGCTAAAATTTTAGGTTTTGTGCTAGGGAGCAGCGGTTTTGGCTCTAGATTAATGGAAGAAGTGCGTGTTAAACGTGGACTAGCCTACTCTGCTTATATGAAAATACATACTTCCAAAATTATTAACTATGCCTCTGGTTATCTACAAACTAAGCTTGAAAGTAAGAATGAGGCTATTGATATTGTTCGTCAAGTCATTGCCAATTTTGTGCAAAATGGAATTACGCAAGAAGAACTAGATTCTGCTAAGCAGTTTTTATTAGGTAGTCAACCACTTTTATCTGAAACAATCTCTCAACGATTAGATAGAAAATTTTCTGATTATTATTTAGGCTTACCATTAGATTTTTCTTCTCAACAATTAGAGCAAATTAAAGCGATAAAACTTGAAGAAATTAATAACTACATTAAATCGCACACAGAGCTTAATGACCTAAGCTTTTCTATTCTAACAGCTCCAGATAATCAAGATAATCATTCACCTAAAAAAACTTTTGATTCTATTCAAACAAAGGAGTAAATATGAGTGCATTTGAAACTATTATAGGACTAGAAGTGCATGTCCAACTAAATACTAAAACTAAAATTTTCTGCTCCTGTGCAACTAGTTTTGGTGCTGAAGCAAACTCTAATGTATGTCCTGTATGCCTTGGTTTACCCGGTGCACTACCCGTACTCAATAAAGAAGTGGTAAAAAAGGCAATAGCCTTTGGTACAGCTATCAATGCACAAATTAATCAAAACTCTATTTTTGCACGTAAAAATTATTTTTATCCAGATCTCCCTAAAGCCTACCAAATAAGTCAGTTTGAAATTCCAATTGTAGGCAGAGGTAATATTGAAATTGAAGTTAATGGAGAGAAAAAAATTATCGGTATTACACGTGCACATATGGAAGAGGATGCTGGCAAAAATATCCATGAAATGAACTATTCTAAAATAGATCTAAACCGCGCCTGCACACCCCTTTTAGAAATTGTAAGCGAACCTGATATGCGTAGCAGTGATGAGGCAGTAGCCTATCTTAAAAAGCTTCATAGTATTGTGCGCTTTCTTGGTATTAGTGATGCTAATATGCAAGAAGGAAGCTTTCGCTGTGATGCAAATGTCTCTATCAGACCAAAAGGTGATAACAAGCTTTATACTCGCGTAGAAATTAAAAATCTCAACTCTTTTAAATTTATTCAAAAGGCAATTGAATATGAGGTAGAACGTCAAATAGATGCTTGGGAAAGCGGAAAATATGATTCTCAAATCATACAAGAAACTCGTCTTTTTGATACTAATAATGGCATAACTCGCTCTATGAGAGGCAAGGAAGAAGCTGCAGATTATCGCTATTTTCCAGATCCTGATCTACTACCTGTCTTTATTGATGAGGAACTTATGCAAGAAGGTAGAGATATCCCTGAAATGCCTGATGAAAAACGTACACGATATATCCAAACACTCGGTATTAAAGAATCAGATGCTATGGTTTTAACCCTAAGTCTTGAGCTTAGTCAATTTTTTGAATCTATGCTAGAGCTAAATATCAATCCAAAATCCTGTGTAACCTGGCTAACCACAGAGCTACAGGGTCGACTTAAAGAAGGTAATACACTCTTAACATGCGGTATTACACCTCATATTCTTGCTACCCTCATCAAACGCATTGAAGAAGGTAAAATTAGCGGAAAAAGTGCTAAAGAAATCTTAGATGTCCTTGTTGAACAAAAAGGTGGGGATATTGATTCTCTTATCCAGTCTATGGGACTTGCACAAGTTAATGATGAGAGTACAATTTTGCGTGCAATTGAAAATGTATTACAAGCAAATTCTGACAAGGTTAATGAGTATAAAAATGGCAAAGATAAGCTTTTTGGCTTTTTTGTCGGACAGGTAATGAAAGAAAGCAAAGGCGCTAACCCTGCGCGAGTTAACGAACTTTTAAAAGAAAAATTAAGCTGAATTATTTGTAATCTTTTCATATTTTTTAGCTAAATAAATACCAAAAATACCCCATATAAATGACAATAAAGCCCCTACAAGAAGTGGGGCTAAAATACTCACTCTAGCTAGCAGTGCTTCTAGCTGTACAGATAATGCATCTCCTCCTCTATACACCACAGTATCAAAGAAATTTTTAACCTTATATTTAGAATCAGAATCCAATGGGACAAAAAGCATTTCTCGCCCTGGCTTAATAAATGCATACTCTCCGATTCTTCTTAAGCACATAACCACAACAAATGGTAAAAATAATGGATGAGTAAAAACAAGCCCAATAAAGCCTAAACCAATAACAAAGCCAAGCATACCTAAAAGCCATTTTAAGCCAAAAATTTTAGCAATCCTAGCTGTTAAGAAAATCTGTATCAAAAAACTAGCAGTCTGCACAACCAAATCAATGTATCCAAAAGCTGCAATTCGCGCTTCTCTACTCAAAAATGTCTCTTTAACAATCCTGGCTTGCTCCATATATAAAAAAGTACTTACACTTGTCAAAAGTAATATAAAAACTAGAAATGCAAGCAAAAATCTTGATCGAATAATTAAAGCAAAACCAGATAATGGATTTTTCGTACCGATACTTTTAGAAAATCTTGCCTTAAACTCAACTTTATTAGTACTAAGCTGATAAGCCAAATGCATTAAAATCCACTTAACACCTAAGGCTAAAAGTAAAAAAGTAATGGATAATAAAATAAGATTCTCTCCCATATTTGAAAAAATCTTAACCATACTAGCTCCAGCTATAGCACCCAAACTTGCTCCTGCAGTAATAATCCCAAAAAGTCTTTTACTAGAATCTATCTCAAAAATATCGGTTAATAAACTCCACGCACTAGAAATAATAAAAAGATTAAAAACTGATACCCATACATAAAAAATGCGAGCCAGGGAGACAAAGGCTTCACTATGACTATCAATCAATCGCATAGCAATATAAATTATGATCAAATTTAAACTAAAAAATAAATAAATGATATTTAAATAATTTTTCCGCTTTAGATAACTAGCTAGCCAAATTGAAATAAAAGAAGCAAAGAAAATAACCACAAAGCTTGCCAAAAAAAGCCATTTGATATCACTAATTCTTCCTTCTAATGCAAGTGCATCACGCAAAGGGCGCAAGATCGCATAACTAGCAAAAAGTAAAAAAATAAAAATTACACTCCATATCAAAAGCCACAACTCTTCTTTCTTAATACTCAAAATCTTTAAAAATAGTGATTGCATAAATCCTCTTTGGTCAATAAGTTACATTATTTTATATAATTAATAAAAATTATTTATTAATTTATTTTTTGTTTAGAAAAAATAAATAGTCTGGAGGACAATCTAAAAATAAAGGAGTTTGTTTATATGAAAACATTAGCTTTAGTCATAAAACTTGGTATCATTTTTAGTCTAAACACTGCCCTATCAACTGATTGGGGTTATAATCAAACAAATGGTCCTGAAAAATGGGCAGAGCTTGATGATAGCTACAAAAAATGCTCTACTGGAAAGTCTCAATCTCCCATCAATATTAACACACAAATTACCAAACCTTCTAAAGATAAACTTGCTATAAAGTATTATGCAGATTCTACACATATTATCAATACCAAACATTCAGTAAAGTTAAATTTTGCCAAACAAAGCTCAATTTCTTTTAATAAAAATAACTATAAACTCATACAAGCGCACTTCCATACTCCATCAGAAAATAAAATCAATAACAAATCATTTCCACTAGAATTGCATCTTGTACATCAAGATAATAAAGGGAATTTACTCGTGATAGGAGTATTTTTTAATGAAGGAAATTTTCATAATGAGCTACATAAGATCATCACAAATATACCTAGTGGCAAATATGAAACCAAACCTCTTAAAAATATTAATATCAAACAACTTTTGCCAGAAAAAAATGGATATTTTTCTTTTACAGGTAGTCTTACCACACCACCTTGCACAGAAAATGTACAATGGTTAGTATTAAAAGATCAACTACAAGCCTCTAAAGAGCAAATTCATGCTCTCAATAAGATTATGCAAAATAATGCTAGGAGCATACAACCTCTCAATCACAGAACTATTTACAGCATAGATTAATGGATAAAAAGATATTATCTTATGGTTAAAAATTTTCCATAAAATTATATCAATCACATTACAAAGGAATGCTATGAAAAAAGTATTACTAATAAATGGCGCTAAAATATTTGGTCATAGTCAAGGTAGGCTTAATGAAAGTCTACATAACATAGCCAAAGAAACTCTACAATCTCTAAATATAGATATTTTAGAAACTCACATAAATCAAGGCTACAATATCGATGAAGAATTACAAAAAATGCTAGATTCTGATGTATGGATTTGGCAGTTCCCTGGTTGGTGGATGGGTGAACCATGGATTGTAAAAAAATATATCGATGAGGTTTTTATACAAGGACAAGGCAAGCTCTATGCTAATGATGGTAGAAGCAAAGAAGATATCAACAAAAAATATGGTAGCGGTGGGTTATCCCAAGACAAACAATATATGTTTAGCACGACTTGGAATGCCCCTATTAATGCCTTTACACAACAAGGAGAATTCTTTAATGCTCAAGGCATAGATGGGGTTTTATTCCATCTGCATAAAGCTCATCATTTTTTAGGTCTAAATGGATTGCCTAGTTTTATTTGTAATGATGTAGTGAAAAATCCACAATTTGAAAAATACAAATTAGATTATAAAAACCATTTATTAAAGGTTTTTCAATCCTAATTCCCATTCATTCTCTTAAAGGAAAATAATCAAATTATTTTCCTTTAATCAACAAAAATAAATCTTATCAATACCAGAATCTAAAAAGATTAAATTGATCTACCAAGTATCCACTCCACAGCCTCAAGACTATTCTTACATACCATTGCTCCTGTAGATAAAAGCCTATCCTCACTTTGATAACCAGAACTAACGCCAACTGGTGTGATACCAGCACTAATTGAAGCCTGAATATCCATAGTTGTATCTCCAATCATAAAAAATGCTCCTGGTTTAAATTCTTTAAAATACTCCATTGCCTTAAATATCGGCTCTGGATGAGGTTTAGGATTTTTCACATCTTCCCTACCAATTACCACACAAAAATATTTTCCAACTGAAAGCTCATCTAATAATTCTTTAGAATAGATTCCTGTCTTTGTAGTTACTACGCCTAAATGAGCACTTAAATAAGCTTTTTGTATTGCTTCTTTTGCGTGTGTCAAAAGACTTGTCTTAGATCTAAAAATCTTTCTATAACTCTCCTTATAAACCTGAATAGCAAAATCAATTTTTTGCTCCTCTACACCAAGTCTAGCAAACATCACATCTAATGGATACCCAATAAGCTCTTTTACGCTATCTGGACTAGTTTGCATATCAAGTGCCAAAAATGCAGCTTTAAACCCATCTAAAATCGCCTCTGTAGAATCAATGAGCGTCCCATCCAAATCAAATAAAATTACTCTATCTTTTTGCATCTTTCTTCCTTAGCTTCTTATTTGCAATCCTTAAAACCACAAAAACAACAAAAAGTGATAAAAATTGAGCTACTGGGTAACTAGCCCAAATCCCATCAATGCCAAAATAATGTTTAAAAATAGGCAATAAAATCATAATAAAAATAATGGTATAAAATAATGTGAGAATAAAAGAGCTTAGAGTGCTTTGAATAGATTGCAAAAATACTGCACTTAAAATATTAATCCCAAGAAAAATATAACCTATATAATAGATTCTAATAGCCCTAGCCACATCACTTATAAGAGCATCATCCCCTTTGGTAGAATCCAAAAATAAATGTGCTAAAAACTCGCCAAAAACGCTAGAAAGTCCATATAAAACTACTCCTACACACACAACTACAATCAAAGAAAACTTAAAAATAGCCTTTGTGCGCATAAATTGTCCTGCACCATAGCTAAAACTAGCTATAGGCTGCAATCCTTGAGAAACAGCAAAAAGAATAGTAAACACCACAATTCCACTATACATCATAATAGTATAAATTGCCACTCCCCGCTCAAAAGCTATACTTAAAAGATGAATATTAAATAAAAACATCACAATAGATGCAGAAACTTCGGCACTAGCTTGTGGTATTCCCGTCTTTGCAGCCATCAACACTCTTTTTATAGAAAAACTAGGGACAAAATATAAATCCCCTTTTTTGCGTATGAAATGTTGAAAAATCAACACAAAACCAATGCAATGAGCCAGTATTGTAGCCCAAGCACTACCCTTAATTCCCCACTCTAAGACAAACATAAAATAGTAATTTAAAACAATATTACTCAAAGCACCAACAATCATAGATACGGTTGCTAAAACTGGACGCCTATCATTAACAACAAAAACATCGATCAAAGGATGTAACAAGATAAAACTCATCCCTAAAAAAATTACACTTAAATAATCTATTACATAACCCTTTAAATGGGGACTAGCACCAAGCCATAAAGCTATCTGATCTACATATATATAACACAATAAACTAGCAATTACTGAAACACAAACAAGAAAATAAAACACTGAACTAAAAATAAAACGTGCCTCTTTTGGTTTACCCTTACCCAAATAATATGCGCTAAGTGTAGCCCCTCCGAATGAAAGTAAAAGCTCCATAGCTATCATTAAAGGAAAAACTGGCCATGAGATACCAATAGCCGCAAGAGCATCATTTCCAAGTTTTCTACCCACAAAAATACCATCAACGGTAGAATAAGTAGAAAGTGCCATCATTGTAAAAAATGAAGGAATAAAATAGGTGAAAAATAATTTAGGGATAGGGGCATGTTTCAAATCTATTTCTTTCATTGCCTACTCCAAAAATAAAGCCGTTATAATTAAAATAAGAGAAAATAATAAAAATAAGAATAATATAAAAGTGGTATGCCAAAAAGCATACCATAAAAAATTATCTTTTTGAGAATTGAGGACTTCTTCTAGCCTTTTTCTTACCATATTTCTTTCGTTCTACTACACGAGAATCACGAGTAAGAAGTCCTTTTGGCTTTAAAATAGCCCTAAAAGCAATATCATAAGCATTAAGTGCTTTTGAGATACCATGTCTTAGAGCTTCAGCCTGTGCTGAATAACCACCACCCAATGTTACTGCATGGATATCCACTGACTTATCTTGTTTAGTTAAAACCAAAGGTTGCATTACTTTCATCTTGATTGCTTCATGTCCACCAAGCCAAGTATCAAGATCCATACCATTGATAACAAGCTTACCACTACCACTACTTAGCCATACTTTTGCAATTGCTGTCTTTCTTTTTCCCGTTGCATAAACTTTTGCCATATACCAATGCTCCCTTACTTACTTTTTGATACCTGTGCGGTATGTGGATGCTCTGCACCCCTATAAACTTTAAGCTTCTTAATCATAGCACGTCCAAGCTTTGTCTTAGGAAGCATTCCTCTAACAGCCAAATGATATAACTTCTCTGGGCTTTTTTCTAACATTTCAGACAATGTCTTACTTTTTGTACTACCAAAATAACCAGAGTGTGTAAAGTATTCCTTATCCTGAAGCTTCATTCCAGAAAACTTTACTTCTGTAGCATTAATAACCACCACAAAATCACCACAATCTACACTAGGAGTAAAATATGGCTTATGCTTACCACGAAGCAAAGTGGCTATTTCTGTAATCAAACGACCAAAAGTTTTATCTTTGGCATCTAGTACCACCCAATTTCGGGTGATTTCATTAACCTTTGCGGTTTTTGTGATCTCCATAATCAAGCCTTTTTCTATAAAATAAAGTTCGCATTATAAATATTTTTAACTTAAATCTAACTTAATTTAAACAAGATTTAAGAATCAAATTCCTAAAAATCGTCATTCTTTTAAATCATACTCCTCCCAAGAGACTTCCTTGCGCATAAAAAACCTTAGACAAATAAAGACCATTTGGTGAAACTGGGATAGCATAATTCCTTGCTTTGATTTCAAGCTGTTCTTGTATGTTTAAAAGACTAATCTCTCCTCTTGAATATGCAAGTACTGCACCCATAATAAGCCGAATCTGACTATACAAAAAACCATTTCCTAAAAAATTGACCACAAAAACAGGTTCATCAAAAATTTTATAAGAATAAAATCTAACATTAAAAATTTTACGTATATTATTCTTAGCATCGCTACCTGTTTTACAAAAAAATTTAAAATTATGCTCTCCTATAAATAAGTCTAGGGCTTGTGAGAGCTTTGCTACATCCCCTACCCTCTCCTTTGAGATAAAATCGCTTAAAAAAATATTTCTTAATTTAGGAGTAAAGATATAGCGATACTCCCGCATCAATGCATCAAATCTAGGATGAAATCCTTTATTTACATTCCAAATCTGCTTTATATAAATGTGAGGGTAAAGCTTCTGATTTAAAAGTATCTTCAAATGCGCTAAATCCCAAAAATCTGGTACTTCAAAGCCAATAATCTGACCTGTAGCATGCACGCCCTTATCGGTACGACCAGCAGCCAAAATCGATGCCTTAATCCCCAAAGAGAGGAGCACTTCTGTCAGCCTACCTGTTATAGTTTGCACATCTATTTGCGGCGCAAATCCATAAAAAGCAGCACCATTGTAAGCAATTTTTAGAGCCAATCTCTTTTTTAAACTCATTTGATATTATTATCACTTAATAAATTGCTAAGATCTTTTTTCTATAAAAATAATAAGATCCGATTATCCAAACTGGAGGCAATATAAGAATGCCTAATAATGGCATATTTTCTCCTAGAATATGTACACCTAAAAAATATACCACCACAGCACCCAGAATATATAAATAAGAAAAATTGCGTTGAAACCTAGGATTTGCTACACCAAAAAGTAGGATTAAAAAAATACTTGCAATGGGAAAAAGTGAAGTTAAAACAGCTTGAGATAATCGCCTAGCTTGAGAATGACTATCTCCAAAAGCCCTCTTCCAATAAGCCAAAAGATTATAAGAACTAAGATTAGTTTTTTTAGCCTCACTCTGAATAGCCATCTGCTTAAAATGCACTTTTTTAATTGAATTATCTTTGGCAAAATATGCATCACCATTTTCTAAACTTAAACGAAAAATGCCCTTTTCATTCTCCATTTTGCCTTTTTGAGCAACTATGAAACTCTCTTGACCTAAATCAGTACCAGAAAATAACACCAACTCTTCATAAATATTACCATCAACTCTATCAATATAAACAAGCCAGTCCCCTAGCTTCTGTCCAAAGTCTCCCGCACGGATATTAACATCAATCTTAGTTCGTTTCTCTGCTAAAAAGTCAGAGTAAGCACTTTTAGAAAGTGGTATTAAAGCAAGCGAAAATACCAAAAGCACGATACTCACTATCAAACTAATAGGTAAGAAAAAATATAAAATCTTTTTAGGGGAAATTCCTAGAGAAAAAAATACTAATAACTCATAATCATAAGATAAACGTGATAAACCCAATACACAAGCTGCAAAAAAGGTAATAGGTATGATAAAAAATATAGTACCGGGCATCAAGTACAAAAATACCAACAATAAATCGACAAAATCCATTTTAACAATAAGAGTAATGTTAGCAAGATTAATCAATAAGACTACCGAAGAAATAAAAAATAAAACTAAAAAAAATGGAAAGAAAATCTGGGAGATTGACCTAAAAAGATAATCTTTAAACATTAACCACCCCTAAGAGAAAGCTAAGCAAAACTCCAAAAAATAAAAGCGCAATGAAAGGTAAGCTTTTAGCTCTGAAAAATACAAAGCAAATAGCCCCTAAAAGCGAGGCTAAAAAAAGAGCAACAAAGCTGCCTTCTAGACCAAAAACCATACCAAAAGGTAAGGCAAAAACAATATCACCATCACCTAAACTCTCTCTTTTAAATGCACGAAAACAAACTTGCAAAAAGCTTAAAAAACCACAAAATGCAAAACCATAAAGTAGATTAATAGGTGAAACAAAAATAATTGCGCAAACACCAATTAAAACAGCAAGAAAATTTAGCGACAAAGGTACATATAAATAGCGTATATCCCAAAGTGCCAATAAGAAAAAAATACTTAAAAAACTTGTCAAAAAAATACCAAAATAAATATCATACATATATAAAATCAAAGCATTAAAACAGATCATCCCACCCCATAGCAAAAATAGAGGAATCTTTTTAAACCCGATTTTACCAATTAGAAAAAATGTAAGTAAAGATAGCAGTAATAAATAAAAAAAATTACTTTTAAAACCTATATCAAACTGATAAAATAAAGCTGGTAGACCAAACTCTAACATCAGCGACTGACTCCATCAAGCACAGAGACAAAAGAACATTCCTCTAAAACCTCTCCAGAATCTAAACTTAAACCTATTTTTTTAAAACGTTTAATCACCTGTCTGCCGCCACTATCAAGCATAGGTGCTACCAGAACTCCACCATCTGCTAATTGACTAATGATACTCTGGGGAATCTCTTTTGCACAAGCAGAAAATAATATCCTATCATAAGGGGCATATGCACTCCAGCCCTTCTGCCCATCATCTAACTTTGTATTGATATTATATACACCACTTTGTTTAATGCGATTTTGTGCTTCTAGCAAAATTTTCTCTATCCTCTCGATGCTAAAAACCCGACGAATAATCTTAGATAAAACCATCGCTTGATAACCACTTCCACAGCCAATCTCAAGCACACAATCAGCCCCAACTGGCATAAGATATTGTGTCATCTTTGCTACAGTTAAAGGAGAGCTAATCCATTGATCCTCTTGAATAGGCAATGGATTTAAAGAATAGGCATGAAGACGCATAGCCATAGGGACAAAACGTTCTCTCTCAACACTAGCTATAGCTTCTTTGACTTCTTTTTGTAAAGGAAATATTTTATCAATCTCTTCACTCATTAAGACTGCTTGTATAGACATAAGTCCCCTTTAAACTATAAATTATGAGTTTGGAGATATTTGCGCACATGAGCAACCTCAGAGAGATTTACTTCAAATGAAATGATCTCCTTATTATCATTTTTATGCACAAGACCATAAGGGGTAATAATGGCACTCCCCTTAGCCATTTGCAAATTCATTGGATTTGAAGCAACTACATAACTCTGTTTAGCAATAGCAAGGGCACGGATTAAAGTTTCAAAATGCATTTTTCTAGGTTTTGCCCACTGCGCTGGAATAAATATCATCTGTGCATCACTAAGATTGCTCCACATATCTATAAAACGCAATTCAAAGCATATTAATGCTGCACATTTAATCCCATCTATCACAAAAGGTATGCATTCACCAGCATCTCCAGATTTAAAGTGTAGATGCTCATCTCCAAGTGTAAATAGCTTGCTTTTTGCTTGCTTATGGATAATCTCACCGCGATGAAATACTTTAAGATTATTATAAAAGTGATTGCCATTTTTCTCAATCATTGTAATAATTAAACTTTTCTCACCCATCACTTCTAAAATCTTTTGTGTAGCCAATCTGGAAAATTCACTTGCTTCTTGCATTTTCTGATAAGCAAATCCACTTAAAGCAAGCTCTGGGGCTAAAGTGATAGAATCTTTCTTGGCATTTTTAAGATGTGTAAGGATAAAATCTAAATTACTCTGGAAATCTTGCTTGATTCTTGGCTGAAGAGTATAAACTTGCTTAAAAATCATCAATCAAACTTCCTTTAGCATAGTTAGTTACCTTAGCTTCAAAGAAATTAGTTTTTTGATCATTAAAGCTAGCATACTGATCTACCCACTTAATAGGATGTTCCACATTATAAAGCTTACTCATACCCACTTTAGACAATCGCGTATCTGCAAGATATTGTATATATTGCGCGATTACTTCTGTAGTAAGACCCAAAATCTGTCCTTGAGTAATATACTCACCCCAAGCTGACTCGATCTCTACTGCACGTCTAAACATCTCTATAACTTCCTCTTCTAAAGATGAGGTGAAAAGATCTGGTCTCTCTTTTTTAAGTGCACGTATCATATTTTGAAATATAACAAGATGAGTGACTTCATCGCGCTGGATAAAACGAATCATCTGGGAACTGCCTAACATTTTACCCGAACTTGCCAAAGCATAGAAAAAAGCAAATCCGCTATAAAAATAAATTCCTTCTAGAATCTGATTAGCAAACATAGCTTTTACAATATTGCGTTCTGTAGGATTTTGAGCTAAATCCAAATAAACATTTGCAATATAATCATTTTTACTTTTTAGCTGCATATCCACTCGCCACATATCATAAATCTCATCAGTATTAGCAGAAATAGTCTCCACCATAACCGCATAACTTTGAGAATGCAAAGCCTCTTCATAGGCTTGACGCACTAAAATAAGATTAATTTCTGGACTTGTGATAAAAGGATTGACATTATCAATAAGATTGTTAGTCTGTAAAGAATCCATAAAAATAAGTTGAGCTAATGCACGGTCATAACCGATCTTCTCTTGTGGTGTCAAGCCTCCATTATAATCACGCTTATCGACATTCATATTCACTTCTTCAGGAAACCAAGTATTAGCTAGCATTGTCTTCCATAGATCATAAGCCCACTGATATTTAATCTTATTCAGATCAAACATACTAGTAGGATTACCCCCAAAAATTTTACGATCATTGACGCTTTCTGTAGATTCTGGATTATAAATTTTTTTACGCTTGACAATATTTTCCATAAATACTGCTCCTTTTTACTTTTCCTCTGTTTCCTTTGTTTTTTGTTTGCTAAGCTTAAGGCTTGTTATTGTATCTAAAAATATTTTAAAGAAACCTTACTAGTTAATGCAAAATAAAGTTTGCAAAAAACAAAAAACCTGCTATAATACTAGCTTTATTTGGATTTTAAGCGGAAATGGTGAAATTGGTAGACACACCAGACTTAGGATCTGGCGCCGCGAGGCATGGAGGTTCAAGTCCTCTTTTCCGCACCACTCTTTATTATCTTATTCAAAATCCTACACTTAAGCATCCTGTATTAAAAAGCTAGAATATTACAAAAAGTAAAGCCATTAGATTTAATTATACATAGCTAAATATCTTAAAATAAGTTTTTAAGATATAATCGTTGAGATACCAAAATTTAAGAGGGGCAGCTTTGAAAAATCATTATTTATCTATTTTTTTGCATCCATTAGCTCTATTTAGACCTCTCTTACACATATTAAGTTTTTCTATCTTGGTTCTATTTTTATTTATCCATCCTCTTTATGCTAGTAAAACCGCAAATACCCAGTCTTTAGATACTACCTACAAGCCTGTTATCTCTCCTAATATCGATTTAGATCATTATAGAGAATTTTATACCGGTCAAGATGCTATTAATTGGTGGTCACGGCTATATGCTGGATTAAAATTTCCAGAAGATGAGCGTGAAGCTATTTTTAACTATACTTTCGGGTATTACTTTGCTATTAATGATAAACTTAGAAATGCTAAAGGTATAGAATCATTAAATGAAAAAGAAAAACAAATGCTCACTACATTAGATAGGGCTCTATCTAAAACCATTATTTTTGAAAATTTCATCGTCTATCGTTATGAGAATCTAAGCTTTCTAACACGGCTAATTAACAAAGACTTTTTCTTTCGACATATTTATATTAATGGTAAGTTTCAAAAAGGAGCAGCAGAACGCTATCTTAATACACTTATAGATAAAAAGTATAAAGACTATGGTTTTATGTCTACAACAATGATGAGAAATAGCGTGTTTCAAACGCGCCCTATAGAATTAGTAATAAAAGTACCAAAACTAGTGGATGCCACCTTTGTCTCTATGCCTGGACTTGCTGTTTTTCAGACTCAATATGAATTATTGTTTCCAAGAAATAGAATCTTAACTATAGAAACCTATAAAATCTCTGATGATCGCAAGAAAATAACTATATACACCAAAATGCGCGGTGTTTGTTACTTTCCAGACCCTTGTCTAGAACCTCGCGTAGATAATCTCAACCAACCTAATATGCAACTCTTGCAATAAATTTACATCAAGGTAATTTATGAAAAAACTTGGTTATCTTTTATTTTTATTTTTTAGCCTAGCTTATACCTCTGGCTTATCACCTACCCCTCAAATAGTACCATCTAAACTCAACCCAATATTTTTTGATGACAAACACTATCGAGAGTTTCACAAAGGACAAGATGCTATTGATTGGTGGAATAGTATATATAGTGACCGGATTTTTACGCCACAAGAAAAACAGATTATTTTTGATTATACTTTTGGGAATTTCTCTTCTATCAACTCTAAACTTAGAGATGGAATGCCTTTAGAGAAACTAAAACCAGAAGAACAAAATAAAGTAATGCTATTAGATAAAGCCCTAGATCAAACTCATCTTTTTGAAAACTTTATCGTCTATCGTTATGAGAATCTAGGTTTTCTAACACGACTAATTAAACGCGATTTCTTCTTTGAGAATATATATAAAAATGGTGTGTTTTTACCAAATGCCTCTGAAAAGCTAAAAGAACTTATTATCAATAAAAAATACCAAGACTATGGTTTTATGTCTACAACAATGATTAGAAATAGCGTGTTTCAAACGCGCCCTATAGAATTAGTAATCAAAGCACCTAGACTTTCTAAAGCCGTCTTTGTTTCACTCAAAGATCTTGCTGTTTTTCAGACTCAATATGAATTGCTTTTTCCAAGGGGCAAGATTTTATTAATCAATGACTTTCAAATCTCTGAAGACAATAAAAAAATCACAATTTATGTACAGATGCAGCCACCATGTCATTACTCTGCTGAATGCAGGATGCAGCAAGTAGACAACCTAAAACAGCCTCAAATTCCTCTTACCCCAGCTATAAAACCACATTAATCCACTATTAATAATTTCTTTCAATATGCTTTATAAGCTTATGATCAAAAAACTTAGCTATAAAGATTTTATAAATTAAACATAAAAACTCTCTTGCCATCACAAGCAAGATGGTAGGAGAGGGGGTTAGGAAAGCTCATTTTGAGAGATGAGATTGGTTTATTTAATAAGCATAGAGGTGATATTAAGTCA
>JXTW01000017.1 GCA_004368235.1 Helicobacter anseris
GAAGCAATCATTTGAGCACTACCAGAAAGAAATATATCACTTCTTTGTTCATTATAGATATTAGCAGCGCTTAGGGTTGTATCCTCTAAATCTATTATCGAACGCACAACATATGAAGTATCATATCCATCATCAACTTTATTAGTAAGATTGCCGGCTATGACAATTTTCCCTCCTCTGCCTATAAGTTCACCTGCTCCAGATTTTCCTGAAGCTGCATAACCTCCATTCTGCCATGCACCCTTAACTTCTATCTGTCCACCATTATTAATAATTTTTGATCTAGCAATACCAGATGTATTTAATTTTTGCACCCCTGTGTTATAAAGATTTTTTTCAAAAACTACTCTACCTCCATCAATTACAAGCTCTCCATAAACTTCACTAAGAGATGTATAAGAAGAAGAGACATAGGCTTCATTTGCCCAATATTCCCCATTAAAAGTGATATCCCCTCCATTATTAATAATTTTGCCAACATTTTTAATACTTTTGCTTGCTTGCAAATTTAGAGTACCACTATTATTAATACTTCCTCTCATTACATAGGTACCAACATTTTTGATACTAAAAGAAGCATTAGAATCAATACTTAAACTTCCAGAGTGATTAAAACCATTGTTTACACCATTTTTACCACCAATGCTACCATAGTCTATAGTTAGATTACTCAATGATTTAATATTCATACCACCTTCAAGATAAAACTGCAAATCAGAAAGGGTAGAATCTGCCTTAAGTATCAATGATGATGCTTTATCTCCTTCTGTTTTATAAGTAAAAGTCCTCTTATCTTGATAACCAAAATTATTTCCACGAGGACCATCTTGCTTACTAAGGATAATTTCTTCATTTACTCCAGAGTTTAAAACTTTGTTTGTTGTCCCGAAAGTCCCATTCCAAGTCTCTGCATAAAGGTTTGGTATGGTAAAACTAATCAATGTAGCAAAAATTTTGGAAATACAAGAAAAACAACTCTGATAACCCCTCATCAAAACCACCTATGATTTTATTTTTTATAATTCTAAACAAAATATTTGATTTTTTTAATCATTACAATCACACTTTCTTTATATTACATCCAATCTAAAATTTTTGTCACCTCACTTGCTTCATAGCATTTTATTAAACTTTTTTGTGCTGGCTTTTTAGCCAAAATAGCATTTTTAAAACCATAATTTTCCATCTCTTTTAATCTAGCATCAATATTGCTCACCTCACGAATATCCCCAATCAAGCTCACCTCACCAATAAAAGCAACATCATTATTAAGCACCCGATTATGCAAACTAGAAAGAATAGCTGCCACTACAGCTAAATCTGCACTTGTCTCACTAATCTTAATTCCACCAGTTACATTTACAAATACATCATACCCCTTTAAAGGTATATCTAGCTTTTTTTCTAAAAGTGCTAAAAGCATATTTAAGCGGTTAATCTCAAAGCCTGTAGCAGCACGCTTAGGGCTAGCAAAACTACTCTCACTAACCAAAGCCTGAATCTCCAAAATCAATGCACGCGATCCTTCTAAAAGCACGGTAATCGCACTTCCAGCAGCCTTTCTTTTCTGGCTAAAAAATAATTTTGAAGCATTTTTGGCACTCACTAATCCATTTTCCTTCATCTCAAAAATACCCACATCTGAAGTTGTGCCAAATCGATTCTTAAATCCACGCAAAATCCTAAGTTCACTGCTTGGATCACCCTCAAAGTACAATACACAATCTACCATATGTTCCAAAACTCTCGGACCTGCGATACTCCCCTCTTTTGTTATATGCCCGATAATAAAAATAGCAATGCCATATTCTTTAGCCAAGCGCATTAGCTCAAAAGTTACTTCTCTTACTTGCGAAACAGACCCCGGTGCACTCATAATAGATTCTGAAAAAATAGTTTGGATAGAATCAATAATGCAAACTTCAAATTCTCCTGAAATCAAATGAGTTTTAATAGCGTTTAACTCAATTTCATTTAACAAGAATAAATGTTTATCAATACAATCAAGCCTATTAGCGCGCATTTTAATTTGAGAAGCAGACTCCTCTCCACTCACATAAAGGATTTTTTGACCCCTCTTGGCTAACCCGCCAGAAACCTTAAGCAGCAAAGTAGACTTCCCTACACCCGGACTACCACCAATTAGATATAAACCTCCTCTTACTATCCCTCCACCAAGCACAATGTCAAACTCTTCTTGAGTAGAGCTAAAACGCTCTATATTCTCAAAGCTTACCTCTGTAATCGCTAAAGGCTTAGATAGCGTCTCTTTCATATTTTTTAAATCTTTTATTTGGGATTGTTTAAGCTCTACTAAACTATCCCATGCATTACAATTTGTACATCTACCTTGCCACTTTGAGCTTTGAAACCCACAATGCTGACACTCAAAAAGACTAATTTTCTTAGCCATTTATTGCTTATTCCCTTCTATTTCAAAAATAGAATCAAGAAATTCTTGTATAAAAATATTTTCATCAAAATGGCGCAAATCCTCCATACCCTCACCAACACCAAGTGCAATAATAGGCAAACGTAAGGTATGCACAATAGAAAGTATTGCTCCACCCTTTGAAGTACCATCAAGCTTGGTAACAATCACGCCATCTATCTCTAGCATATCATGGAAAATCCTAGCTTGACTAAGCGCAGAGCTGCCCTGTGTACCATCTAAGATTAGAATCTTTCTATAAGGTGCATCATCAAGAGCTTTAGAACAAATTCGTGCGATCTTTAAAAGTTCATTTTTTAAATTTGTCTGATTATGGAGGCGTCCAGCTGTATCAATAATCACATTATCCACTTTACGAGCTATTCCAGCCTTAATCACATCAAAAGTCAAAGCGCTTGGATCGCTCCCATATTGCGTACTGATAACTTCAATATCAAGACGCTCTCCCCAAAGTCTTAGCTGGTCAATAGCCCCAGCTCTAAAAGTATCTCCTGCACCTAAAATCACTTTTTTACCTTCAGATTTATAAAGGTTGGCTAACTTAGCAATCGTAGTAGTTTTACCAGCTCCATTCACGCCAATAATAAGCTCCACCAAAGGTTTATGATCAATAGGCTTTAAACTTAATTTATCATAATAGCTTTCTCCCCTAAAAAATCGCGATAAAGCCACATCAGCATGATTTCTGGTAATTGCATTTGGTAGATTATCTAAAATATTCTCTATAATCTCATAATCAACATCTGATTCTATTAAAATCTCTTCAAACTCATCTTTGCTAATCTCAAGACGTTTAGTCCCCAAAATTTGTGCTATATTTTGCGCTGTTTTTTTAAAAAATCCTAACATTACTACTCCTTAATCCCTGCTTGAGCAATATCAAACATTAACATTTCTTGAACTACTGCGCCTTGATAATGTTGATAAAGCCTATGTTTTCTATCATATAAGAGCAAAAAAGGTAATTTTGCCTCACTAGATTGAATAGATTCTAGATTGGAATCTTGAATCTTAATCTTTGCAATTTGCTCTTGCATTTTTTTGTATAGATCTTGGACTAAACGCTTTTTATCATCAGGATTAAATACCAAAAAAGGCAATTCATATTTATCAATAAAATTTTGTAATTTTGCCTTATTTATAGGCTTATCCAAAAGAGCAATAATCTGCAGATCCTCATAATCATTATGTAAATTTTTTAAACTTTGAATATACTCAAGTGAAAAAGCATCATCAGCATTGAAACAAAAAAGAAGAATCATATCTTTTTTCAAAGAGGCTGGCTTTAACTTTATATTAAAATAATCAGTATGAATAGTGTAGTTTTCATCTAATGTCTTAAATCTATAACCTAAATGAAAAAAAACATAAAGACCAACTATAAAAAAGATGATCAAAATGGCTATTAAACGCCTTTGAATAACCCACGCTCTATATGACTTTTTCCCCTTAAAAATAGGTGGCAAAATAAGCGCAGTTTTAGCAAAAAATTTTTTCAAATATTCTCCTTATAGCCACAAGAATCTAATTTTAAAATAAAAAATCATTATAGCAAATCAGCTCTTCAGACCAAAAAGCTATAATACAAATAGCATATCGCTACCTAAATCAAAGTAAAAAGATGATCAAACAAACCAAAAATTTATTGAATCAAAATGACAAAAAATATATATTTAGACAATACTGCAAGCAAAAACTTAAAAAAAATCATATCTATTTTGCTAAAAAAAATCTATTCATCAAAATACTCAAGCACCTTTTTATCTCACTTAAGCCAAAAAATGTTTTACTTTATATGCCTATGAGTTTTGAAGTCGATATTCGTGAGTTTATCTTATGGCTTAAATGCACAAAATTCCCACAAGGTAAAATCAAGATTTTTGTTCCCAAGGTTAAAAAAGTTAGCTTTGATAGTGTAGAATTTCGCTTACATACGCATAAAAATGACTATGGCATCTATGAGCCAAATTCTAGAGCACAAACCCCTAAAATTGATATTATGCTTGTCCCTATTTTAGGCATAGATAAGACTTTTAGGCGCATAGGTTTTGGTAAAGGGATGTATGATAGATTTTATGCTCATTTAAAGCATAAACCAAAAGTAATTTTTATAGCTAAAAAATTATATTTTTCCAGTGAAATTATCACTCAAGATTATGATATTAGGGGTGATTATCTCATCTGTGATGATAAAATAATACAGAGGGATTTAAATGATAGAAACCATTATCATAAGCTCACTAATAAGCGGTGTGTTTTGCGGCGTAGTAGTATATTTTTTAAGTAAAAAGATCCTAGCTGCTAATGCTCATATCATTATCCAGCAAGCAGAAGCAAAAGCAAAAGCAATTGAATTTGAAGCAGCTAGCAAACTCCAAAAATCACAAATCAAAATAAAAGAACAAGAACTTGAATTAAAAAGAAAGCAAGATTCTGAACAAACTAGATTACATAAAGAAAATGAAAATATACTCTGCGCTATTAGAGAAAAAGAAAGAAATCTGGATATAAAAAAGCAGCAAATTAACGAATTACAAAGTAAGCTTCTTAACCAAGAGAATGAAAAAAATAAGCTTATAGCATCTTATAAAGAACAACATGAAAAACTTTTAGAAGAGCTATCTGCCTATACAGAACTTACTCAAGAAGAGGCTAAGCATTTGCTTCTAACTCGCCTAGAAGAATCTTTAATAACACAAAAAGCTCGTTTGATCAAACGTTATGAGCATGAAGCTCTGGAAAATGCCAAAAAACGTGCCAACTATATTATCGCTCAAGCTACTACACGCTATGCTGGAGAATTTGCAACTGAAAGACTAATTAATGTTATTCACCTACCAAATGATGAAATAAAAGGTAAAATCATTGGCAAAGAAGGTCGTAATATCAAAACCTTTGAAATGGTTAGCGGAGTAGATGTCATTATTGATGATACGCCAGGAAGCATTATTTTAAGTAATTTCAATCTTTATAGACGCTCTATTGCAGTCAAAACCATGGAACTATTAATAGAAGATGGACGCATACAACCAGCAACTATTGAAGAAGTTTATGCAAAAGTTTCTAAAGATATGGAAAAGCAAGTCTTAGAAGATGGGGAAAAAGTAATCTTAGATCTAGGTCTTCATGATATTCACCCCGAGTTAGTCAAGCTTATTGGTAAACTAAAATATCGTGCTAGTTTTGGTCAAAATGCATTAGGGCATAGTATCGAGGTGGCTAAATTAGCAAGACTAATGGCAGCAGAACTTGGGGGAGATTCTCAAATGGCTTGCCGCGCAGGACTTCTTCATGATATTGGAAAGGTTTTGACACAAGAAAATACCGGATCTCATGTTAGCCTTGGAGCTGAAATATGCAAACGCTATAATGAGCCTCCTACCGTAATTAATGCCATACTATCTCACCATGGTGAAATAGAAGCAAATAGCATAGAAGCATCTGTAGTATGTGCTGCTGATGCCATTTCAGCAGGACGTCCTGGCGCACGCAAAGAAGTTTTAGAAAACTTTTTAAATCGTATGCAAGATATTGAAAAAATTGCTTCAGAAAAATTTGGTGTGCAACAAGCCTATGCCATCTCGGCAGGAAGAGAAGTGCGTGTAATTGTAAGAGCAGATTTAGTTGATGATCATGGTGTAAGTGTTTTAGCCTATGAAATTGCACGGGATATTGAAAAAATGATCCAATATCCCGGAGAGATCAAAGTCAATGTTATTAGAGAAAGCAGAGGCGTAGACTTTGCTAGATAATCTCTAATGCATAACACCCATACCCATATCATAGATGGCTGTTTGAAAACGCTGTGCTATCATTTGTGCTTTGAGCAAAATTGACTTTGCTACCTCTGGAGTATAAATTTCATAAAGAGTTTCAGAAAATAGATTTAGCCAAACCTCAAAATGCTCACGAGGAAATGAGGGAAGCTCTAAATGCTTTTTTAATGGCTGTCCATCAAACACATTCTCGCCTAAAAGCATCTGGCGCCAAAATCTACCTATCTTTTCTTTATGTGCCTCCCAAGCTTTAAAATCTGTACCTATTACTCCTTCAAAGATTGGTCCTAAATCCTTATTTTTACGTACTTTAGCATAAAACGAGTCCATTAAAGTTTGAATATTTTGATGATTAATTTCTGAGTTTAACATATGCATTATTATCCTTATAAATATTATTATTGATAATAATTCTGACAAAAAAATTACTTAATATTTTTGATCCAAATCAAGTATTAGCATTTCAATATCATCATTACTTAAAAATTACGCTAAATTCCAAACCACAAAAAGCAAATCTATTTTATGCTATAATAAAAGTAAAAAATTCAAATAACTATGCTTGCTTTACATCCGATATATCATAACGACACGCTAAGCTATAAAGGTACTCTGCTGTATTCCATCAATGCACCTTATCTTTCATCCATCCCTCCTCCATCATTAATTAAATAAACAATATCAGATTCGCAAAACATTTTGTAACTATAATTAGGAGCTATCTATGAAAGAAAAAACAAAAGCATGGGGCTTTTTAATATCAGCTATTTTTGCTGAAGTTTTGGGTACAAGCTCATTAAATTTATTCAGTGAGAATTTATGGCTAAAATACAGCCTTATGGGGATTTTTATCACCTTATCATACATTTTTATGAGCTTTTCGCTTAAACATATTGCTGTCTCTATGGCTTATGCAATGTGGGAAGTTTTAGGCATTATTTTAATCGCACTTATTGGATTTATATTTTTTCAAGAGATCTTAAGCCTTAGTCAGAAATTTGGCATCCTGCTTGGTGCGATAGGTATTATTCTTATTAATCTCGAGGAGTAATGATGAGTTTTGCTTTTATCGTTATAGCAGCATTTTTAGATATTGTTGCTAATTTATTACTTAAAAAATCTAATGGTTTTCAGTCTCTAGGCTATGGAATTGGTGCAATTTTAATGGTTCTTTTAGCCTTTATTATTCTATCTTTTGCACTTCAGAGCATTCCTCTTAGTGTCGCTTATGCCACTTGGGGGGCACTAGGTATTTTTGGAACCACTCTTGGTGGAATTTTATTTTTTAAAGAAAAGATCGGAAAAAAAGGGATATATGGGCTTATTTTAATTATAGGTTCAGTTATTCTTTTACATTTTTAAATAGCAACTTTAAAAGGAAGGGGATTTACTAGCTAAAACAAGCAAGTTTCAAGCAAAATTTAAGCAAATCATTCTATAATTACTATTTAAATTCTAAATTGAAGGTTTTTAGTAAATATGAAAGGTTTTAAGATTTTTAGCGGTTCGGCACATCCTGAATTTAGTCAAGAGATTGCTAGATATTTAGATAGTATGGTAAGCAAAGCAAGTGTATCACGTTTTAGCGATGGAGAAATCTCTGTACAAATATCAGAATCAGTAAGAGGAAAAGATATCTTTATCATTCAACCCACCTGTGCCCCGACAAATGACAATCTTATGGAGCTGCTTATTATGGCAGATGCTTTTAAGCGTAGTTCAGCTAGTACAATTACTGCTGTTATCCCCTACTTTGGTTATGCTCGTCAAGATAGGAAAGCAGCCCCAAGAGTCCCTATTACCGCTAAACTTGTAGCCAACCTTATCCAAAGTGCAGGTATCAACAGAATTATTACGATGGATTTACACGCAGGGCAGATTCAGGGATTTTTTGATATTCCTGTAGATAATCTCTATGGTTCTATTATATTTACCGATTATGTCAGATCTAAAAATCTCAAAAATCCTATTATAGCAAGTCCAGATATAGGAGGTGTAGCTAGAGCCAGATATTTTGCAGATCAACTTGGTTATGATCTTGTAATCGTGGATAAAAAACGCGAAAAAGCAAATGTTAGCGAAGTGATGAATATCATCGGGGATGTAGAAGGCAAGGATGTGATCTTAGTAGATGATATGATTGATACTGCAGGCACGATGTGCAAGGCTGCTGATGTTTTAAAACTTCGTGGAGCAAACTCTGTCATCGCTCTTGGTACCCATCCTGTACTTTCAGGTCCCGCTTTAGATAGGATACAAAATAGTGTGCTAGATGAAGTTGTCTTAAGTAACTCAATTCCACTAAAACAAAGCTATGCTAAAATCACAATCTTATCTGTAGCACCACTCTTTGCAGAAGTTATCCGCAGAATCCACTATAATGAATCTGTAAATTCGCTTTTTATTTAAAAACTAAGGAATCAAATGTTAGACTTAATCGTAGGCATACAATGGGGCGATGAAGGTAAAGGAAAGATAGTAGACAAACTCGCTAAAGAGTATGACTATATTATACGCTATCAAGGTGGTCATAATGCCGGTCATACAATTGTTGTTAATGGTCAAAAATACGCTCTTCATCTTATGCCATCTGGTATTCTTTATCCGAAATGCAAAAATATTATTGGCAATGGCGTAGTGATCTCTCTAGAAGCATTAATAAAAGAAATAGAGCAATTTGAAACACTAGGCAAACTTGAAGGTAGACTTTTTATCTCTGATCGTGCTCATCTTATCACTCCTTATCATCAACTCCTTGATCTTGCAAGAGAAAATAATATAAAAAATGCCATTGGCACAACCAAAAATGGTATCGGTCCAGCCTATAGCGATAAAGTCGCGAGAGTAGGACTCAGAATGGCAGACTTACGCGATCTAAAAATACTGGAGCAAAAACTGCTCAACTATAAAGAGCAAATCTCTTATATACAAGATCTCTATACTCTAACACTCCCTAGCGTAGAATCTATTATGCAAAATATCAAAAAGATAGCGCCAAAAATCCTTCCGCTTATCACTGATACGACAAAGCTACTTTGGGATGCAATGGATAGAGGAGAAAATATCCTATTAGAAGGTGCGCAAGGCAGTATGCTAGATATTGATCATGGTACCTATCCTTTTGTTACTAGCTCTAGCACTATATCTGCTGGATCTAGCAGCGGCTCTGGAATCCCACCTAATAAACTAGAAAAAATCATTGGCATTACCAAAGCTTATTGCACAAGAGTAGGTAATGGTCCATTCCCAACAGAACAAGATGATATTATAGGAGAAACATTAGGTAAAAAAGGCAATGAATTTGGCACCACTACAGGACGCAAAAGACGATGTGGTTGGTTAGATGCCGTAGCACTCAAATATGCCTGTAAGCTTAATGGCTGCACAGACTTAGCATTAATGAAACTAGATGTGTTAGATGGCTTTAAGGAGATCAAAATCTGTACTCACTATCTTTATAAAGGAGAAAAAATCAACCATGTCCCATCAGATCTAGAAAATGTAATACCAGTGTATAAAAATTTTGAAGGATGGGATCATACTGCCGGGATTAAAGACTTCCGATCTCTACCTAATGCAGCTAAAGCTTATATACAAGCTATTCAAGATTTCACAGATACAAAAGTCTCTATCATTTCTACATCGCCTGAACGAGATGATACGATCATTATCTAGGAGAAAAAATGAAAACTCGGTTTGACTCTTTGCTTAAAATAAAAAAACAATCTATGCAAGAAAATGAGCTAGAAATTGCCAAGATTAATAGCCTTATTCATAAAAAACTTGATGAATCTAAAGAATGTCAAGAAGAAATGCGTGCTTTTTTAACCCCTAGTTCTGGAAGTATGCAGGATTTTAAAATGCTTGCTGAATATAAACAAGCATTTTTATTTCAAATTGATTGCATTCATTTAGAAATCTCAAAGCTAAAAAATGAACGTACAAAATATGAAGAAGCTTACAGATTGGCTAGTATTGAATATGAAAAAATAAAATATCTTCAACAAAATGAACAAAAAAAACTTCTACTTGCATTAAAAAGACAAGAAGAAAAAAATATCGATGAGATTGCATCAATAAGATTTAACCTAAAAAAGGAATCCTGATGAAAAAAATCTTGCCCTATCTTTTTATAAGCATACTTTTAGCTCAAGAGTCAAATAATACTCAAAATCAAAGCACCCATGAAGCAAAAATACAAAATTCATCAAATTTAAATGCCAATACTGAACTGATACAATGTAATGTAGTTTTTGAACAAAGAAAAGATGAAATCATATCCCAAATTAAAGAACTAGAAGATAAGAAGCAATCTTTAGAGCTTTTACAAAAAGCTAGTGATGATCTATTTAATCAACGAGAAAATAAACTCAAAGAAAAAGAGCAAGACCTGAATAAACAACTCAATACACTCAATGCCAAAGAAGAAAGCATGAATAAAGATTTCAATGAACGTGAAGCTAAAATAAAAAAGCTTATTGCTAAAAATGAAGAGCTTTTACGCCAAATCCAGGATGAAAGTGACAATAAAATTGCTCAAACTTATGCCAAGATGAAAGATTCTAAAGCGGCTGCAATTTTAAGTGATCTTCCTAGCAATCAAGCTGCTGGGATACTCTTTTTGCTCAAAGCTCAAGAGGTTGGTAAAATCTTAGCTAAAATGCAGCCACAAAAAGCAGCAGAGCTTACAGAAGTACTCAAAAAAGGTCCCCCATTTGAACACAAAGAACCGATCAAAACTCCATCAAAACAAGAAAAAGAGCTAGAAACTCCCTCTAGCATACCTGGTGATGTCAATGAAGCAAGCACCCCATTAATTTAGAATAAAAATCTGCTATAGTAATACAAATCAAATCTCAAGGAGAAAAATATGAAAATCTTAGTCATTCAAGGTCCAAATCTCAATATCTTAGGACATCGTGATCCAAGAATCTATGGTCCTATGACACTAGAGCAAATCCATAAGAATATGCAGGAATTTGGCAAGCAAAATAAAACAGATATCGATTTTTTTCAAAGCAATTTTGAAGGTGAAATTATTGATAAAATCCAAGAAGCAATAGGTGGAGAATATCAAGGCATTATTATTAATCCTGGTGCATACTCTCATACCTCTATTGCTATTGCCGATGCAATTGCTTCTTGTGGTGTACCTGTAGTAGAAGTGCACCTAAGCAATATTTTAGCACGTGAAGAGTTTAGAAGAGTAAGCTATACTGGTGCAGTTAGTGCTGGTGTAATCTCTGGCTTTGGTGCTTTTGGCTATCATTTAGCACTGATTTCTATCTTACAAATTATTAGTGAGGTAGAGGCTATTAAAGAGGCTCAAAAAAAGCAAATGCAGGCTAATAACGCTTAAATATGTTAAATCAAGAAATTCAAGCCTTTATCAGCAATGATGAAAGTGCTCAATTTTATGAATGTGGATATAGCTGCGATAGTGCTTGGCTTTTAAAAGTCTATAATGACATCATTTTTATCACTGATTCTCGCTATAGTCTTGAAGCAAAAGAGTTAAGCACTAAAAATACTCAAATCATACAATCGGCTAATCTCATTGACACGCTTTGTGAGCAAATTAATAAAGCGGGTATAAAATCACTCACTTATGATAATTCCACTACTAGCGTGCTAACCCTAGAAAATATAAAAATACGATGCAAAGAAGTAGATCTCATCCCTAAGCCGAGATTCCATCAAAGCTTAAGGATTAAAAAAACACAAGATGAAATTAGAAAAATTCAAAAATCTCAAATGCTAAATGCTAAAGCCTATGATATTTTGGCTGAATTTTTGCGCACACAACATACTATCAATAATGCTGCTATTACAGAGAAAACTCTGCAATTTCAAGCAAAGATTTTTTTACAAGATTTTGGCAACTATGATCTATCTTTTGAGCCAATCCTAGCTCTTAATCATAATGCTGCAAAACCTCATGCCCTCCCAACTAATACCCCTCTAAAAGAAGGAGATTTAATTTTATTTGATGCGGGGATTAAATTTGATCGCTATTGTTCAGATCGCACTCGCACAGCACTATTTAATCCACAAATAAACTTTGATAAGCAGCAAAAATTTACAAACAAAAAACACCAGCAAATCTATGATATTGTATTAAAAGCTCAAGAATACGCGATCAAAAATACTCATGCAGGAATGAGGGCTAGTGAAGTGGATGCACTAGCAAGGGAGGTCATACACAAGGCTGGCTATGGAGAGTTTTTTACCCATTCTACAGGGCATGGCATCGGGCTTGATATCCATGAGATGCCTTTCATATCTCCACGTAGTGATACTATCATAGAAGATGGGATGATTTTTTCTATAGAGCCCGGAATCTATTTGCCAGGTGAGTTTGGTATAAGGATTGAAGATTTAGTATATATAGAGAATGGACGTGCTAAAATCCTATAATGCCATCTAAAAAAAGCTCACACTATCTAGGAATAGAAAAAAAAGAAAACCATACACTTTTTTTCACTCCCCTTTTTCCCAGTATTTTAAAATCAAAAAACACTAACAAAAGCAATCTCCATAGCCTTACACTCGGTATTGGTGGAAATTTAAAATCCCCTATCCATACCTTTTATAAACTACTTTCATGGCTAAAAAAACACCCAAACTTCTTTTATATTAGCACTTCTCCAATTTATAAAAATCCTCCTTTTGGATACAAAAACCAACCTCACTTTTATAATGCCACAATCAAGCTTTATACAAATCTTTGTATCCGTGAAGTTTTTAGCATTATATTTTATCTTGAAAGACGCTTTGGTAGAGCACGTAAGAGAGAGTTTAAAAATGCGCCAAGAATATTAGATATTGATATTTTATTTTTTGATGACTTATATATTAATTTCCCTCATTTAAAACTACCTCATCCCTATTTTAAAACCCGAGAATCTGTTATAATACCACTTATGGTACAACACCTAGATTAAGGAGCAAGGATGAAGCTTTACACCTATGGGGGGGAGAGTGCTGCTGAAGCGCTAAAAATCGCTCAAGACAAACACGGAGAAGATGCGCTTGTAGTCAAAACACGAGAAGTAAGAAAAAAAACACTCAATCAACCAGGGCTTTATGAAATCATTGTAGCTGTAGAAGAAACACCAAAAAATAGCATACAAAAACGTATTGATGAAATCAAAGAGCAATCCCATATCCCACGCACACAAAATGCCTATACCACGCCAAAATCTATGTCAAGACCAAGCATCCCTCGCGAAGTATTTGAATTAAAAGAAGAGGATGAGGATGTAAGCTTAGAGCTATCCAGTGCAATAGAAGAGATGAAAAAAATTATCCCTACTCCTACAACTAAAAACTCCAGAGATCTAGACATACGCTTTGAAAATAAGCTTGCTCAAAAAGAAGAAGAAAGAATCAAGAAAGAACAAACAGAAAACAAAGAATTTAAACTTATAAAAAGTGAACTAGATAAAATTAATGACAAGATAAAACTCATACAAAATATGTTCTGGGAAGAAAAAACCCCTAGCACTCAAATACCTCAAGAATTTGCAGAAATTTATCGCATCGCTAAAAATAGCGGGATGTATAGCACGCATTTAGATGAAATTATGCAACTTAGCCTTGAATTAATGCCTCTTAAGATGCGAGAAAACTCTGTAACTATCAAACGCTACTTTAGAGAAGTTTTACGCAAAATGCTTTATTGTCGAAATGAGAATCTAGAGCTAAATGGTAAAAAAATTATTATGCTTACTGGTCCTACAGGTGTAGGCAAAACCACTACTCTAGCCAAGCTTGCTGCACGCTATTCAAAACTTTTGGATAAAAAATATCGCGTTGGGATTATCACGCTTGATACCTATAGAATCGGTGCACTAGAACAGCTTACATGGTATGCTAGAAAAATGAAAATTAGCATTGAAACAGTTATTGAACCAGAAGACTTTTTACGAGAAATTGATACCTTGCGCTACTGTGATATCATCTTAGTAGATACAGCTGGGCACTCTCAACATGACAAACAAAAAATTAATCAACTCAAACGATTTGTGCAAAATGATTATAAGATTGATGTTGCTCTTGTCTTATCTGCGACGACTAAATTTGAAGATTTAAGAGATATTTGCCATTCTTTTGGAGAACTTGAAATTGACAGCTTTATATTCAGCAAACTAGATGAAAGCAAAGGACTTGGAAATCTATTCTCCCTAGCTTATGAAACAAAAAAACCCATTAGCTATCTTTCTGTAGGACAAGAAGTTCCAACAGATCTATGTGTAGCTACAAATGACTATTTAGCAGATTGTCTGCTAGATGGATTTTATAATCCAAATAAGGGACGCAAATGAGTGAAAATAACCAAGATAATATTAATCAAGCTAGTAAGCTAGAAGAGCTCTTAAAGGGAGAAAAAAAGCTACATTCAACAAAGTTTATCGCTGTTACAAGTGGCAAAGGGGGTGTAGGAAAATCCACAATTAGTGCCAATCTTGCTTTTACGCTTGCTAAAATGGGATATAAAATTGGTATTTTTGATGCAGATATCGGTCTTTCTAATTTGGATTTAATTTTTGGTGTACGCCCTAATCAAAACATTCTACATGTATTGCGTGGAGAAGCTAGCTTTGATGATATTATCTGCCCTATTGATAAAAATCTATTCTTAATCCCGGGTGAAAATGGGGAAGATATCTTAAAATATGCAGATAAATTCAATATTCTTGATAGTTTTGCTAATGAAAGTGTTGTGTTTGAAGCTTTTGATTATGTAATTGTAGATACAGGAGCTGGTATTGGTGGAACAATGCAAGCTTTCTTAAACGCATCCGATCATATTATTGTAGTTACTACACCTGATCCAAGTGCTATTACTGATGCTTATACAACAATCAAAATTAATGCGCGCACTAAAAATGAAATGTTACTTATTATTAATATGGCTACGCGAAATCAAGAGGCTTTAAACATCTTTACTAAAATTCAAAAAGTTGCTGCTAAAAATATCCCTAATCTCAAGTTGCACTATCTTGGTAATTTTCTTGTCAATTCTTCTGTACGCAACTCTACTAAATATCGTGAACTTATCACGCGTGCAGAGCCATATAATGCCTTTAGCCTTAGTATGGAAGAAATTTCAAAACAGCTTATCTCAAAAGTGGAACACAATATGCTTGATACCCCTAAAGCAAACTTTGGCAGTTTCCTAAAAAGGATTCTTAGCTATCTTTAAGGGGTTAAAGGATGAAGCCTTTAAATTATCTCAATCTTTCTGTTTCTTTTGGATTTTTCCTAGGACTTGCGCTTGCGGTAGCCAAGTTTAACGAACCAGAAGTGATGTTATTTTGGACAGTAGTTTCTACACTTGGTTTTTATCTTATCACAATGCTTATTATTTCACTTTATATTTGGTCATTAGAGTTTAATTATGACATCTTTGATAAAAAAGGTTTAGAAAAACGGCTAGATACATTTGACAAAGAATTTGATAGTCGTGAAAAAGAGCTACGAGATATTAAACTCTATCTTAATAGCCTCAACTTCGACTATAAGACTAAAGAATATAGAGCTAAGTGATATCCCATGAATACTTATAATCAAAATATCAAATATTCTCAAGATGAGTTAGCCATCCAGTATCTACCTGCAGTACGTGCCATTGCCTATAGAATAAAAGAACGGGTACCAAGCTCTGTAGATGTCAATGATCTTATTAGCATCGGTACAGAAGAATTAATCAAGTTGGCACGAAAATATGATAGTGCGATTAATGATTCATTCTGGGGATATGCCAAAACACGTGTTAATGGTGCATTGCTAGATTATCTACGCTCGCTAGATATCATCTCTAGAGCTAATCGCAAACTTATTAAAAGCATCGATACTGAAATCACACGCTATTATAACCAATACCAAGAAGAGCCTAGCGATGAGTATTTATCAGAAAAATTATGCGAAAATATTGACAAGATAAAAGAGGCTCGTCTGGCTTCTGATATTTATTTACTCGTACCTATTGATGAACAATATCAACTATTTTCAGATGAAAATATTATGCACAAAATCGAACAAGAAGAGCTAGTAGACAAAATTAAGGCTGTTTTAGGAAACCTACCAGAACGTGAACAGCTTATTATGCAACTTTATTTTTTTGAGGAACTAAGTTTGCTTGAAATTAAAGAGATTTTACAAATTACAGAATCAAGAATTTCGCAAATTATTAAAGAAATTATTAAAAAAATCAGAAAAACTATAGGAGAGAATCATGGCTGATATATTAAGTCAAGAAGAAATCGATGCCTTATTAGAAGTTGCTGATGATGAAAGTATCGCTGAACTAGAAAATAATGAAATTTTGCCACAAAAGCAAGTAGCTCTCTATGACTTCAAACGTCCTAATCGTGTTAGCAAAGAACAATTACGAGCTTTTCGTGGTATCCATGATAAAATGGCACGCAACCTATCTAGCCAAATATCAGCCATTATGCGATCTATTGTAGAAATCCAGCTACATAGTGTTGATCAGATGACTTATGGTGAGTTTTTAATGAGTCTACCAAGCCCTACTAGCTTTAATGTTTTTTCTATGAAACCTATGGATGGCACAGGAGTCTTAGAGATTAATCCTAGTATCGTTTTTTCAATGATTGATCGCTTACTTGGTGGCAAAGGTGAGAGTTATGATTCTCAAAGAGAATTTAGCGATATTGAACTTAATTTACTTGATTCTATTCTTCGCCAAATTATGCAAACATTAAAAGATGCTTGGGGACCTGTGGCAGAAATCTGGCCTAGTATTGATGCTAAAGAATCTAGTCCTAATGTCGTACAAATCGTTGCTCAAAATGAAGTGGTTATTATGGTTGTTATGGAAATTATTATTGGACATAGTTCAGGTATGATTAATCTATGCTATCCAGTTATTTCTCTTGAAACGATTTTATCTCGTCTTGGTAGTCGCGATCTTGTCCTATCTGAAACCAGCTCTAAAAAATCGCGCAATAAAGAATTGCAAGCTCTCATTGGTGGTGCTGGTATTAATGTATCTGCTTCTATTGGATCAGCAAATCTATCATTAAAAGAAGTGCTAGATCTTCAAATAGGTGATATCATTCGTCTTGATAGGAAGGCTGATGATACGGTGCTAGTGGCTATTGATGGGCAAAATAAATTTTTAGCTAAAATAGGTCTGCAACGTTATCGCAAAACCATTGAGATTAAAGAACACATAAAAACAGAAAAAGACAAGGTAAAAGAGATATTAGAAATGCTAGAGATACAACGCAAAAATAGAATTAATGAGATAGAAATTGAGGAGGAAGAAAACTATGAATGATTTTTTAAAACTTTTTATCCAAGAAATGACAGCTACAATCGAAGGGCTTATGGGATCAAGTCCACATATTGAAAAAAAGGCTGAAGCTGTACCTCAAGCCCTAAACATAACCCCTCCTTATGCCCTCATAAACATAGAATCAAATGGTGACTTTGATGCCTCCATCTCTCTTGCCATCCCTGTTAATATGGCTACTGCATTAGCAGATATGATGATAGGTAATGAAGGGTCAAGCAAAGAAGAAATGAATGATGATGATCTTGATGCAATCAAAGAAATTGCTTCTAATATATTTGGCGCCATAGCTACTAATCTTGGCTCACAAAAAAAGATGCCAAAGCTTAATTTTTCTTGTAAAAATATAGAATCAAAGCTTGCAAATGATGAAATTGATACCTTTAGTTTTGCCTATGAATTTAACTTCTCTTTACATACAATTGCTGCCAACTTTTATTTACTAATCACGCAAGATTTTGAAGATGGCTTTAAAAACCCAACTACAAAACAAGCAAATGAAGCGATACCACAAACACAAGCTCAAACATCACAAAACCTTAGCAATGAAGAGATGAAAAATATTGGTATGTTGCTTGATATTCGTCTTAATGTCAAAGTCAAAATTGGGCAAAAAAAGATGCTTCTAAAAGATGTAGTTTCTATGGATATTGGTAGTGTTATCGAGCTCAATCAATTGGCTAATGATCCTTTAGAAATTCTTATTGATGATAAAGTAATTGCCAAAGGAGAGGTCGTTATTGTAGATGGAAACTTTGGAATACAAGTTACAGAAATCGGCACTAAACGTCAAAGATTAGAGCAGCTTAAAGGGATTTAACCCCCTTTAAACTATTCAATCATTCAATCCACACATATCCTACCTAATAATCTTCATACTATTTATTTTAAATAATCTAATTTCTCAAATCATTTCAATTTCTATCCC
>JXTW01000018.1 GCA_004368235.1 Helicobacter anseris
TATTCACAATATATTCCAATAAGTATTCTAGGCTAAAAGCCTAGAATACTTATTTTAATGCAGCTAAAGCAGCTTCATAATTAGGTTCTTCTGTAATTTCAGAACAAATCTCTTGATATACAATCTTACCATTTGCATCTACGACAATAACTGCACGAGTTAAAAGACCAGCTAAAGGACCTTCAGCAATCTTTAAACCATATGCTTTTGCAAACTCATTACCATTAAAGTCACTTAATGCAACAACATTTTCAATCCCCTCTGTTGTACAGAACCTGCCCTGTGCAAATGGTAAATCCATAGTTACAACATACACAACAGCATTAGAAAGTTTAGAAGCTTCCATATTAAATCTACGAGTTTGAGCTGCACAAACACCAGTATCTAAACTAGGAGCTACATTAATAATCTGATATTTACCTTGTGTGCCACCTACTTTTGTAGCACTCAAATCCTTATTAATCAAAATCACCTCTGGAGCCATATCTCCAATATTTTTTTGCACTCCTGCAAGTGTAATTTCATTTCCCTTAAATTTAACTTTCATAATTAATCCTTAATACTTATTTTTCCCAATTAGGGTAGGTTAGATTATAAAAAAGTTTATTAAATAAGCTTCTAGTTAACTTTTTTACTTTTCTTTGACTGGCGATAACTCTTGCGCCCAAGTCTCAAAATAGCAATAAAAAAAGCTGTAATGGCTGGTCCAATAACAATCCCCCAAAATCCAAATGAACTAAAGCCAGCAAAAATAGCAAAAAATATCACAAGCTCATTTAAACGCAAAGGATTATCTAGCATATTGCGATTAAGCAATCCGATAATAAATGGCTTAACTATACTATCAATCACGATAGAAATAAATAAAATTGAATACAAACTAATACCAAGCGCGCTGTAATAATGTCCCAAATATAGCTCATATCCAGCTACAGGTATCCATACTACAGCCCCACCTACTACAGGAATAAGAGAAGCCATCCCATACAAAACCCCCAAAAGTATTGCATTTTCATAATGCAATACACTCATTAACCCTCCAAATGCAATACCCTGCAAAATTAAATTAATTATAGAAGCAAAAAGAACAATTTTAAGAACAGAGGAAACCTCATCATAAATCTCTTGACTCTGCCTAATCCCAAAAGGCATAAACTTTAAAAAAATAACATAAAAATAACGTGCATAATAAAAAAGCACAAATAAAAACAAAATAATAAATCCTATATCAATTACAAATTGCAAAGTCTGCTTGCCAATAAAAGAGCTAGCCTTTATACTAAGATTTATTAAATCCTGCGGGGAAAAATTTTTACTAATATCAATAAAATTGCTTTCTAATACTGGAAAATGCGCAAGTAAGCTAATAATACCTTCCTTACTTGCATTAAAGTAAAACACGAGTTGTTCAGCTTTTAATTGTGAGAAAAATACTACAGCCTGTTGAGCTAAAAATAATATAGGCACCACAAATAATAAAGTTAGTATTAAAACACTAAAAAATGAAGCAAAAAAGTTTGAAGGAATAAGCCGTAAAATCCGCTTTTTTAGCCCTATAGTAGCAATACAAATCAATATTGCAATACCAAAATCCATCCAGAAACTCTGATACAAATACATCATTGCCAAAATTACAAGCACCAATAATGTGCCAAAAAAGATTCTCTCACTTGGCATTCTTTGCATCAAAACCTCCATAAAACATACATTATAGCACAATTAACGCATTCATAATTCTGCTTTTTTGTTACAATTACACAAGTTTAGATCTTTAGTATTACAAGGAAAAGTCATTATGGTGATTGAAAAATATTCTGGTAGCGGAAATGATTTTCTTATTACACACAAACTCATAGCTCCGCATGACCAACTTAAACAATTAGCTAAAAAACTTTGTCATAGACAAATGGGAATTGGTGCAGATGGCATGATTGTCATCCGCCCTCATCCAAAATATGCCTATGAATGGATCTTTTTTAATTCCGATGGATCAGAAGCTAGTATGTGTGGGAATGCCAGCCGTTGTGTGGCCCATTATGCCTACCATCATAAATTAGCCAAAAAATCCCATACATTTTTTACTGGGGAACGTGCCATTGAAGTCAAAGTAAAAAGCAATGATCGTGTCTTTAGTAATTTAGGTAGTTATGGTAGCATCCGTATTTTTGATCAAAAAAGTAGTTATGGTAAAAATGCCTATCTAATCGATACAGGTGTACCTCATCTTGTAATATTTACAGATGATGAAGAAAAACTCCCGATAAAAAGCAACAATGAACTTCAAGATTTACGTATGCAATATGATGCTAATATCAACATAGTATTTATTAAAAATAAATCTACACTTAAAGTACACACCTATGAACGTGGAGTAGAAAACATCACCTTAGCTTGTGGGACAGGGATGGCAGCCTCTAGCATTATTGGAAATCTTTATTTTAAAACTTCAAAGACTCCTTTATGCATACCACCAAGTCAAGATTTACTACAATTCTTTATCCAGGATCAAGAAGTTTCGTTTGAAGGAAAAGTGAGCAATATCGCAAAATGCACAATCCCTGCAAGATTTCTAGAACAAGAAGGAATTACTTTGAAGGGGGGGGGGGACTAAAATTTATAGGCATAGGAGGCTATAACCTGCAAGGCATCAGTTCGTACTTTCCCTAAATCAAAAGGTATCTTAACTCCTAATCTCACAATATTGCTTTCATCAACATTCATTTGTAAACCGGCATTAGTAAAAAATAATGCTTTATTTTGATTGTCTTTATCTTCAATTGTAGTACTCAAATTTGCATAACCAAATCCTATGCCTAAATAAGGACCCACTCTTGTATATTGATTTATTTGTAAAACCTCTAAAGATGCATCAATATTCACAGAAAGCTGTGTAATAATACGTGTAGTAAGCTCATAGGGCTTAATACTCATTAAAGATTCCACATAAACCATTGTGCCAATTTGACGTATAGGTTTAAATTCATACCCACCAAAAATATTCCAAGCAAAAGCATAATCATCAAAATGTGTTTGATAATCCATGCCTACTCCTGCACCTAAAAAAATATTATGACGCTCATACCTACTAGCAGCACTATAAACGACTATGCTAGTAAGCATGATAAGCAGGATTTTTTTCACTTTTTACCTTTTGTTTTCCGACTTAGCAGAAATAATTCTTTTAGATTCTATCTTCTTTTGAGCCACTTGCATATGACTCTTTTTTCTTTTTTCCTTCATTTCCTTAAATTCTTGCTTTTTCTCTTGATATAAACGTTTAATCTTATCATCAATAGGAGCAATAAAAACATAAAGTATAGGCACAATCAAAAGACTTAAAAACATAGATAATAAAAGTCCACCAATCATAGAAATACCAATAGGACTCTTCATAGCATAACCAGTACCAGTGGCTATAGCCAATGGCAACATACCAAAAACCATCGCTATTGTCGTCATTAAAATAGGTCTCAAACGAGAATCTCCAGCAAATATAATTGCCTCATATACACTACATCCAGTCTCTTTGCGACGCTCATTAGCCACATCAATAAGCAATGTAGCATTTTTTCCAACAATACCTATTAATAAAATAAGTCCCATAAATGCAAACATTGAAAATGGCTGCCCCACTATATACATAGCAAAAAATGCTCCAGCAAAACTAAGTGGCATTGTAATCATAATAATAATTGGCTCTAAGATACTTTCATAAAGTGCAGCCAAAATCATATAAATTAATACAAATGCAGTGATAACAGCCACGCCAAATGCCGCTGCAGATTCTGCCATATTTTCACTCTCACCCCTTAAAGCATAGCTAGCACCAGGCTCTAGCCATGTCTTTAACACATCTGGACTTGTCGTAATGCTAACAATATCTCCAAGCGATATTCCAGAATCTAGTGCTGGAGCTGCATACACAGTAACACTTCTTTGTCTAGAGTAACGATTAATTAGAGATGGTGATGAGCTCTCCTCAATCTCAATCAAACCATCAATAAACATCATTTTACCCTCACTATTTGTCACTTGAATGCGCTTAATATCTTCTAATGAAATCCTCTTGCTATCTGGCACGCGCATCGTAATTTTATATTCCTTACCATTTTCTTTAAAATATGCAGCTTGATTAGATCCAGAAAATGCTGCGCTAATAGCATTCCCAATGGCTTTTGGTGTCACACCATATTTATCTGCATTTTGGCGTAAAATTTTAATTCTATATTCTGGCTGAATATCAGAAACAGAAGTATGATAATTTGTAAGCTTACCTTTTAGCTTAGGATGATTATCCAAAACATTTTTAAGCTTAGCCACAGAAGCATCTACGATGGCTTGATTTGGAGCATAGACAACTATCTGAAATGGAGTATTATCTCCACCACCGATATTTGAAATCTCTGAACTATAGATACTAAGCCCCTTAGATATGGGCAGACTTGTTAGATGCTTTTGGACATCACGCATAATAACAAATTGATCATCTTTGCGCTCTTTAATTGGCTTTAAACCTACATAGATTTTGGCTTTAAAGCTACTTTGAAGCTGTCCATACCCCACCTGTACAGCTGTAAACTCAACATCCTTACGCTTAGCAATTTCAGCACGAATATTTTCAGCCTTCTTTTTCATATCTATGATACTAATTCCCGGCTTTGCTTCAATAAAAACATTAAACTCTGACTTATCCTCTGATAGCATAAATGCCCCACCAAGTTTACCAGCCAAATAAAGAGAAAAACCAAAAACCACAACAACTAAAACAATAAAAACAATTTTTTGCTTTAAAACAAAAGCTAAAATTGCATTATATACACGCTGCATACCATTAAAAAATGGCTCTGTGAAATGATAAAATCTAGATTCTCCAGGCTTTACCACAATAGAACTGATCATTGGTATAACCGTAATCACCACCACATAAGAAATCAAAACAGCCAAAGCAATGGTAACACCAAAACTAGCAAAAAACTTACCAATAATCCCACTCATATTTCCAATAGGTATAAATACTGATAATAGCATTGCAGAAATTGCAATAATGGCAAAAGAAATTTCGCGTACACCCTCATAGGCTGCCTCTTTTTTACCCATTCCAGCTTCTAATTTTTTATGGATATTCTCAATAACAACAATCGCATCATCAATAATAATACCAATGGCTAAAGTTAAAGCCATCATAGTCATCATATTTAGCGTATAGCCCATAGCTTGTACCATAGCAAATGTCCCCAAAATAGAAACAGGCAAAGAGATAGCTGCCACAAGTGTAATACTAACGCTTCTAAGAAAGAAAAATACGATAAGAACAGCTAAAATACCACCCAAAATAAGATCAAACTCTACATCTTTAATAGAATGACGAATATACTGGGTTGTATCTAGATACACTCTTATATCATAGCCGGGGCTTACTGTTTTAATCTGTGGTAATGCAGCATACACCCCATCAGCAATATTAATCTCATTAGCTCCAGAAACCTTCTTTATATCAAAAATAACTCCCGGCTCATCATTATAAGAAGCATAGGTTGATTCTTCTTGTAAACCATCCTCAATCACAGCTATTTGTCCAAGTTTTATATTATTACCTACACGAATATTAGCTATGTCTTGAATTGTATAGCCATTAGCATCTACGATAACTGAAAAATCCTTAATATCATTTTGAATCTTACCGCCATCTACTTCAAGGTTATTTGCTCCTAATGTATTAAAAAGGGAATCATAAGTAATATTATATTTATTCATCAAAGCTGGATCAGCATAAACTCGAATTTGACGTTCACGATAACCACTAAGCTCCACTCCACCTACACCGGGTATTTTTTGTAGCAATGGTTTAATCACCAAATCTGCATGTTTCATTACCTCTGGACGACTCTTAGTTGTGCTACTTAAAAATAGAGAAACTACAGCTTGAGAGTTTGTATCAAACTTCATAATGGAAGGTTGCTGAATATTACTATCATCAAATTTTACAGATGAGATTTTCCCTACCACATCTGTCATAGCCACTTGAAGATCTTTTTCTAAGTGAAACTCCACAATAACCAAAGAAATATTACGCGCAGAGTTTGAAGTAACACTCTTAATACCATCAATCCCCATTACAGCTTCTTCAATTTTATCTGTAACTTTTGATTCAATAATCTCTGGACTAGCACCCGGGTAACTTGTAGAAATGATAATAATAGGAAAGTCTACATTAGGAAAAAGCGCAACAGAGAGTTTTTTAAAACCTAAGATTCCAAAAAACATTACTGCCAAAGCAAACATAAGCGTCGTTATAGGACGCGAAATGGCTAACTTATACATCAATCATTCCTTTTAAACTCATTTAAGCTTAATAATGCCATCGCCAAAAATTCCATCAGCTAGAAAGTCTGGGGCTATAGCTTCAGCCTTTGCTTTTCTGGTGCCCTCATCAATCGTAGGGTAAATTTTATTAATTACTACCCTATATTTATTACTACCTCCATCAATACTATAATAAAAAATATCTCCCACCTTTACTTGACCAAAATAACGAGAATCAAACTCAATAACAAATTTTTTCATATGACTAACTAGGCGCAAAAGCTTTGTAGAGTTCTGCGCGACACCATCACCAAGCTCTACATTCTTTTGAGCGATCACCCCATCAAATGGTGCTATCAAGGTTGTCTTATCCATTAAAGCTTTATAATATTGATAGTCTGCTTCTAATTTTTTATAATTAGAAAAGTACTGCTCTAGCGTATTTTTATCTATAGCACCACCAGTTTTGCTATAGCGCAAATATTGATTTTTAGCAAAAATATACTGCTGCTTAATAGAATTTGCCTGTGCTATCTTATCTGCATTAGCTAACTTTAATAGCACTTCCCCCTTCTTGACCACACTGCCTTCTTTAACCCTAATCTCATCGATAATACCAGAGCTATCAAGAGTAAGATTAGCATCTTGGACTGCCTTAATATTAAAAATAGCATAGACATCTGCGCTAAAAGACAGAGCGATAGTTATTAAAAAAGTTAATAGGGTTTTCATTTTTGCTCCTTGATATAATCTTTAATTTTTTGACCACTAAAAAAAATATAATTTGCTTTTTGCATTTCATAATTATTAAGACTCTGATTAAAAGTGGATTCTGCATCAAATTTTGTACTAAGCGCTTGAAGATAATCAGTAAAGTTAATAAGATTAGCATCATATTTTTTCTTTATATTAGCATAGGCAATATTTGCGGATTTAAGATTAGCTTCAGCAGATTTTATTTTACGTTGGGCAATCTCTAAAGTCTTTCTATAAAGCTCTTCATCCTTTATTTGCTCCATTTTCTTATAGTATAGCTGCTTTTGGCTTGAAAGCTGACCAACTCTTTGATATTGCCTCTGAAGCGAAGTCCCCACCATATCTAAAAGCTTCCAAGTCACATTAAGTGTGATTACATTCTGCATAGTTGGGTTAAAAATAGCTGCAAAACTACCCATAGCTGCACCGCCTGTTAATGGGCGCTTTTGTATATTATAAGTAAAGGTATTACTTAAATCTATTGTAGGGTAATAATTTAGCTGCTTAATTTGATATTTTTGAACCTCGATTTGATACTGCAAAGAGCTAATATCATCGCGCTCCTTAAACTCAAACTCTGGTGAGAGTAATTGTTCATACCTAAGGGCTTTTACCCTAGCATTTGTTAAATATTCAAGCATTAATTTATTCTGCTCTAAATTTAGCTTAGCATCATCGATTTGATACTCACTCTGGGCTGCTTGAGCTTTGAGAGATTCTAAATTATCAATAGTAGTTAGCCCTTGGTTATAAAGCTTTTGTACACGAGCCAGATCAGACTGGATTTGAGCAAGCTTTTTTTGCAGAGAGATAAGCTTAGATGCATTATCAAAATACCCATAATATTGTTGCACTACCTGCAAATAGATATTTTGACGCGTATACTCTTCATCAGCCAGACTTGCAAAATAGCTAGCATTTTTTTCAGCGATCGTATTTAATGTAGCAAAACCATTGAAAAGATTCCATGTAAATTTTGCATCTGCAGCCTGTGTATTATAATTTAATGAATATGTAGTATCGCCAACATTATTATTTTGAAAATTATAATCCACATTCAAAGATGGTAAAAAAGCGAGTTTTGAGGCAGTTAATCCCTTTTTAGCTTGCAGGGATGCTAATGCCTTTGCTTGCAGTGAATAGTTGCTATCAGCAGCCTTTAAAAGTTCTGCAAGAGTATAACGATATGCTTCTTTGGTCTGCATCTTTTCAATATCTGCAATAATGCTAAGGCTCTCATTTTTATCTATATTCATAGGTGCTGCCACAAGAGGTAAAATCCCCGCCATTGCCCCCAAAATAAATCTCTTAATTGACATTATGCAATCCTTAGAACTTTCATTTTAAATCTGTTATTATACAAAGTTTTTTTAATAGTTGTTAATGCAACTATTAATTTATTCTGATTTCTCATACCCTATTAGCTCTACCACCAGCAAAAACCGATATAATGCGCCAATGCCTAACTCAAAGGATAATACAATGGTTTTTGACTTTAGCCAAAATACTAATGCACAAATTCTAGTCAAAAAAATCTCTTCATCCCATCTTACACCCCTATTGGTTCAAGAAACTCTGAATGCCACTACACTTTTAGAATCTGCTTATCAAGAAACAGGTAAAGGACGCTATTCATTATTAATGTTAGAAGTAGCCTTTAGTTTAATATTTAACAAAGATCAAATTTTTTTATCTGATAAGAATTGGCATCTCACACCTTTATCAAATATTTTAAACACTAATATGGATTATTTAGATTCCCTGACTTTCTTTCAATCCCTATGCCCTAAAAAATCATCCCTAAAAGACTCTTCCTTGCATTCAATCCCTATGCCACTTGGTGGAATGGGTTATTTAGGTTTTGAATTTTTCAGAGAAATAGAAAAAGAAGCACTAAAAAATTCTCCTAAAAAACCAAAAATAGTTGATACCTATGATGCAGCCTTTCTTTTTGGTAAAGAGTTCTTTATTTTTGACCATCTCTATGACTATGCCTATATTGTTGCTATCAATTACGCCAAAGAAGCTCATCCAAGGAATCTTAAAAACAGGATAGCAAAAATCGAAGACGCTCTTTGTTCTATAAAACCTCAAAATACTCATGAGCAAAACTATTCTTATCAAATTATTTCTGAAGATAAAAAAAACAGCTTTATTCAAATGGTTTATGAAATTAAAAAAAGACTTAATCGTGGTGATTTTCTACAATGCGTACCCTCTCAAAGCCTCTCTATACAATCTAATCTACCTCCATTACAAGCTTATAAAACACTACGTCAAAACAATCCGAGCCCCTATATGTTTTATTTAGATTTTCATCATTTTAAAATCTTAGGGACAAGCCCTGAAGTGATGCTAAAAATTAAAAACAATGAGCTATTTTTACGACCTATTGCAGGTACAAGAAAAAGAGGGGATACCATAGCTAAAGATTTAGAATTAGAACAAGAACTTAGAAATGATGAAAAAGAAAATGCTGAACATTTGATGCTTATTGATCTTGCAAGAAATGATATTGGCAAAGTTGCTCAAATCAATAGCATTGAGGCTGTGAAATTATATGAAATTGAGCGCTATTCTCGTGTCATGCATATCGTATCTGAAATCAAGGGCAAGCTAAAAAAATCTAGCAATATCAAAAAAGATGCCATATATGCTACTTTTCCGGCTGGCACAGTTAGTGGTGCACCAAAAATCGAAGCTATAAAAACAATTTTAGAATTAGAGCCTCATAGTAGAGGAATATATTCCGGTCTAATTGGCTATTTTGATGAGGATGATTTTGATTCTGCTATTGCTATTCGCACTGCGATCTATCAGAATAATATCTATCATCTACAGGCAGGTGCTGGTATCGTGGCTGATAGCAATGAAGAGTTAGAGTTCTTTGAAACACAAAATAAAATGCTAGCTCTCTTTGAAGCCATTACTAATAAAGGATTTTGATGTTAATTCTAATTGATAACTATGATTCTTTTACACATAATATCTATCAGGCACTAGGCTTACTAAACAAAGAAGTAAAAATACTTAGAAACAATATCACTAGCATTGAAGAAATTGAAAAGCTAGATCCTAGCCATATCATCATAGGTCCCGGTCCTAAAACACCTAAAGAAGCAGGCATTAGCCTTGAGATAATTGCTCATTTCAAAGGCAAGATTCCTATTCTTGGAATCTGTTTAGGACATCAAGCTATTATGGCTCATTTTGGTATGCCTATTATAAGAGCTAAAAATATAGTACATGGTAAAATCCAACCCCTTAGACATAATGCTAAAGGACTTTTTAGAGGAGTAAGTCCACTTACTCCTATAGTGCGCTATCATTCTCTAGTAGGACGCAAAGAGGATTTGCCAGAATGTCTTGAAGTTACTGCTACTAGCCCTGATGATGAAATTATGGCTATTGAACATAAAGAGCTGAACCTATTTGGTTTACAATTTCACCCAGAGAGTATCGGGAGTAAAGAAGGATTAAAAATACTCTCTAACTTCCTTTTTTATAAACGCGATGCTACACCCACTGCCAACTTTATTAATCGTATTTTAAATAAACATACTCTAAACTATCAAGAAGCCTATGATCTCATGGATGAAATTACAGAAGGCAATTTACATGATGCTCAAATTGGAGCCTTTATCACTGCGCTTGAAATGAGAGGGTTAGATTCTAATGAATTGGCTGGTTTTAGCGACTTGCTTAAAGCAAAAAGTCTTGCCTTTCCAAAACCTAAACAAAATGAAAAACGTCTTGATATCGTTGGCACTGGAGGCAGTCAATACAAAACCTTTAATGTCTCTTCTCTTGCCTCACTTACTCTAGCCTCTATGGGTATTAATATTACAAAACATGGTAACCGTGCTGCAAGTTCGCAATGTGGATCAGCAGATATTCTTGAGCTTTTAGGCATCAATATAGAAATGCCCTTATCCCTGCTTTTTAAAGCCTATGAAAAATTTCATTTTGCTTTCTGCTTTGCCCCAAGATTCCACAACGCACTAAAAAATGTTGCTCCTGCACGTAAGGCACTCGGATTTAAAAGCGTATTCAATCTCATCGGACCTTTAGCCAACCCAGCCTCTAGCACCCACCAACTTTTAGGAGTCTATGATCCAAATCTTACTCCTCTTATGGCAAAAGCTCTTCAAGTTTCAAAGATAAAACGAGCTCTTGTAGTTAGTGGACAAAATGGATATGATGAAATCTCTTTAACAACACCTACACAAATTAGTGAACTTAAAGATGGAAAAATTACTACAAATATCTTTGATCCAAGAGATTATGGCATTGAACTAGTAGATCATCATTTACTACAAGGTGGGGATAAACTATATAATCTACAAATAGCTAAAGAGCTTTTGGAAGGAAAAATATCTCCAAAACTCGATCTTCTTAGTTTAAATGCTGGTGCTGCCTTGTATGTATATGGCGAGAGTCAAAGTATCTATGATGGGTTTAAAAAAGTAAAAGAGCATCTTTTGAGTAAACAGGTATTAGACTTTGTCAAAGAGCTAGCTAGCTTTAGCCATAAATACTAAACCATTAAATCCTGATATCCCATTTGTCTAATAGCTTCATATAACACTGCACCAACAGAAGTAGCCAAATTAATACTCCTTACACCTTCTTGCATGGGAATTTTATATACTTGATTTGGATATTTTTCTAAAAGCCAATTTGGTAACCCTGCATCTTCCCTACCAAAATACAAAAAACTAGGAAGCTGTTCTTTAATATTGCCAAAAGAAGCTCGATAATAAACTTGCTTAGCTTTAGTGCTCAATAAAAAATGTCTTGTAGAAAAGGGATATATAGCCCAAAATGCTTCTAAGCTCTCCCATTCACTCACATTCAATTGCTGCCAATAATCCATACCTGCGCGCCTTAGCTCCTTTTGACTAATATTAAAACCAAGTGGATGGATAAGATGCAAATTCGCTCTAGCTGCCACACATAACCTACCAATATTGCCAGTATTTTGCGGGATTCTAGGCTCACATAAAATAATATGAATCTCTCTAGTCATATACAACCTCTTTTTGCATAAATAATGTAGGGAATATCACCACTTCATCCCTTACTAAAACTTTACAATCCTCCTGTCTAATTACCTTAAAACCGTATTTCATATATAAATTAATGGCTCTTTGTTGTGATTTGCTTACATGTAAGCTAAATATCTTTTTTTTATCATATCTCAAACCATGCTCAAGCATAGCCTTTCCATAACCCCTTCCAATAAATGCAGAATCTATATGAAACTTACAAAGCTCATAACCCCCTTGCTTTGGTTCTAGTCCCAAAATTCCTATCAATTGACGGTCTATAAACCCACCTAAAAATACTCCACCATTTGATGAAATATGCTTAGCAAACTCTAAAATAGGCATTTGATTCTCTAAATCTTGTCTAAATCCTTTTGGATTTGCCCTAATACTATTCTCATATAACGCCGACAATGCCGATGTCCAATACCAGTTTTTAAACTCTAAAATCTCTAACATCTATTACCCTAAAAAAATTAAATAATTGTAGATAAAAAAGGAAAATACCCCGCCTAAAAGCGGGGAACATAAGGAAGACAATGTAAAAACTAACTTTTAAATTACTTTACTTAGAGTGCGATTAAACGCACGAGATCATTATAATCAAAATTCCTTAAATTAAAATAAAAATAATAATGATTATTAAAAATATATAAATCTTACTGGCTTTTTTGAAATGTTAAGAACTCTTTAATATCTATACTTAATCTTTTTAAATCTCTAAACAGCCTCATCCAAAGATTAGATCTAAAATGACGCACTCTTTTGTAATGTTTTGATGGTGGAATTAAAATATCTTTAATTGCATCTTGAGGCTTATCTTCTGGATAATAGATACTCTTATTTAGCACAGGTGCCAAAGGGATATAATCACTCAATACACTATCTGGACACAAAGCATAAAATTTTATATGGTATTCTTTTTGCAAAAGCTCTAAACACCTCAAATCCATACTCTTGCTATGCCATGAACTATCCGTATTAAAGCCTCTTATCTGAAATCCAGGCATTAAAGTATTGAGATTTTTTTGATGATTCCCAAAAACATAGGTATTAACTCCCTCTTGATAAAAATCCATTCCTGCTATATAAATCTCCTCATACCCCATAGCCACAGCACAAGCACACATCATCACACCCATGGTGGGATAATTAGCATAAAAAAGGGCTCGCATCTGCATAAATTCATAAAATTTATCAATATCTCTAGTACAATCTTCTATAATTCTAACTCTAGGAAAAAATTCCTCAAATTTCTTTTGCGTCTCAAAAAGCTCACAAGATTTTCTGTCTGTAAAAACACTATTTATCCGATATTGCCCGCTAGATTCTAAGCACATCATCGTATAATAGTTCTCTAAAAATAATCCTTCGCGCAAAAAATAACCATCTATCTGTTTTCCAAGATAATACTTATCTTCTAAATAAAATTGATTACAACGAAAAATCTTTAAGCCCTCTGGCAACCGAGCATAATCAATATTAGCTAGAGATGGGGCATTACCAGCGATGATACAAGCTTTATCAATATTTTTAGGCATTACTATCCTCTTTATAGTCTTATACTTTAACTACATTCCCCATCTAGTCATTTCTAACATTATACCCCGAAAGTCAAGGAAGTCAAATTAAAAACAAATAAAGCCCATAAATTAATACATCACAAAAAATTAATCATTAAACCACATATATGCAAGATAATTACAATATTAATTGCATATATTAAGAAAAGAGTTGAATCATGAAAAAATATCTAATCCTACTTATGAGTATAATTTTATCCAATGTTTATATTTATGCAGATACTCAAAGTATACAAGATCAAATCAAAGAACTTGAAGCACAAAAAGCGGTCTTTGAAAAAAATCTAGCAGACAAACAACAAGCCTATGAAGAAAAGAAAAAAGATCTAGAAAACCAAAAAGAACAAAATAAAAATAACCCAGAAAAATTAAAAAAGATTGAAAAAGAATTAGAAAATCTGGAAATAGCCTATAATGGAAAAGATGGACTCAAAGAAGAAGTAGTCAAAAAAATTGAGGAGATACAAGCCCAAATTAATGCTCTAAAAGATCAACTCTCATCATCACAAACACCTGGAACAGGAAATACGAATAATATCATTAACTCAAATGCCAATCAAAATGCTTCTATGTCTGCTATGGGATCTAACTATCAGTTATTCCTTGCTAATTTAAACTCACTTAATAA
>JXTW01000019.1 GCA_004368235.1 Helicobacter anseris
GAAACGAAATACTACACAAATGAAGCTTAAAATAAGCTTAAGATAAAGGGGAATTATAGATTTCTTTGTAAAAAGTTTTCCATCGTTTATGAAACCATAGCCAACTAGATGGCTTTTCTTTAATCTTTTGCTCAATAATTTGAACCTGTTTTTGAGTGCAATCATATATATCTTTTTGCATATCACTTGTCTTTTCACAATAAATAGCTTCTGATATATCTAGTACAAATTTAGAATAATCCTCATTAAAGTCAATAAGAATAGGAACAAGAGCACAGCCAAAACGCCTAGAAATAATTGAAGTTATCGTCGTTTGTGTAGCTTTTTTATTCAAAAACTCTATCTCTATACCTTCATCCTTATCTATATTCTGATCAATCAAGATTCCTGTACCCACTTTAGCATGCGTATACATCTTTAAAAGCTCCCTAAAAGCACCTTTTTTATTAATGAGCTTTACATTAAAAATCTCACGACGCCTGCGCAACATTTTATCAATAAATGCCACTTCAGTTAACCGACCAAGTGAGGACATTTGATAAAAAATATTCTCCTTTTGCATTTGCAGGGGTATAGCTGTACCCAATGCTTCCCAGTAGCCATAATGAGCACTGACAAGAACCACACTTTTACCTTCATGAAGCAATGAAAATAAATTTTCCTTATTATTGAATACAAATCTATTTAAATAACGCTTTTTGTTAAGATAAGGAAGGCGCACAGATTCAAGAATCACAAAAACAAAATTTTGGTAGCAACGCCTAATAATACTTTTTTTTAACTCCTCATTCATATTATTACCATAAATAAAGTTTAAATTGCAATAAGCATTAGCATAGCGACGTTTATCAAAATAATATATCAAACTAGACAACCCTACAATATGCCAATAAAATAATCGATGCGGAATAATTGCTAAATAAATCCCAAAACCAGCTATTAAAAGCTCCAAAAATTTATATACAACCTTCATAAAATCTCTTTAATTGCCTCAAAAATATTTTCTGGCTTGATATTATTGATAGAAAAATCATTCTTTTTATATTCGGCATTCTCATTGCCAGAAAGTGAAATGCAACATTTATCAGGTAAAGCAAAGCGCTCTCTTGGCGTATTTCCATAAAGTGTCACTGAAGCTCTCTTCATCGCCCATGCTAGATGAGTAACGCCTGTATCTCCTCCAACCACCATATCCACTTTTTTTATTAAAGCCTTTAACTCATCTAAATCAAGTCTTGGCAAAATCAGTCCATCTCCCATACCGGCTAAAATCTGTTGAGCTCTTTGCTTATTGTTATGCCATAAAATAATAGGAAAAAAACCAGATTTTAAAAGCATTTGTCCTAGCTTTATAAAATGATGCACATCATAAGTTTTGGCAGATAAAGATGCTTCAGTGACAAACAAAATGAGTTTTGTCTTTTTAACTAGATTTTCAGATAAAAGCAAAGAAACTTTCTGTGCAGATCTATCACTAGATACAAAAATCCTATCTCTAAGCTCTATAGCCATATCCAAAAATCTATTAAAATCTATCTTTAAATCCAAAGCTTTATAAATAAGATATGCATTACGCTTAAGGATAGATTCTTGATAGGCTATATGTATTTTATGAGTATAAAAACTAGCAGCTAAAGCCTCTTTTATAGAATGCTTATCAAAACCAACATAATGAGTAGTTTTTAGCATTTTTCCAAAAATAGATGATTTTAAAAGTCCTTGCATATCAATAACGCAATCATACTCTCTAGTTCTCATTTGTTTAAAAAGTTTCCAAAGCGCTATTAGATTAAATTTTGACAATATTTTTTTTAATGGAACTGCATAGATTCTATCTATAATCTCACCTTCACTCAAAATCTCTGCAAAACGAGAATCTACATACCAATGTAGCTGACAATTAGGGTAAAAATATTTAATACAAGCAACCATTGAAGCACTTACAATAACATCACCAAGTGAAGAAAGTCGAATAATGGCTATATGCTTCATTTACCCACCTTAGAGAAAAACTACATCCAAGCTTTTTGGAATAGATAATTTTAAGATCTTCTCTTGTAATAAAAAACTTTTCTTAATACCATTAATATAAAGCACACCAGCCTTATAGCTAATATCTACATTTTTCTTAGAGTTTCCAAGACAAAGTATACGTACAAGGGCAAAAATATAGCTTAAGATCTGTATACAAGGAAGGCTATATTCTACTTGATTGTAGCGAAGCATATCGCATTCTTTGGGAAGTTTTTTTTCACTAAATTCCAAAAGCATAGCCACAAGCAATCTTTGCTGATGAGAATAGCCATAACTTAACATATATTTTACACGATAAGCAGCATGTTTATTAGCATGATAAAAATCTGTACTTACTCCTATTTCATATAAATCAATCGCGATCTTTAATAATTCAATAGCAGATTGATCTATGCAAAAATCTTTTTGCATTAAACTGCAAATTTTATTTGCACAAGTTTTCATCATTTTAAGATTTTTATTTTTTCTCAATGAGTCCTTTATAAATTCAAAAGAAGGATTGATACCTGGTGGAAATCTATAGTTATGATGACGTAATAAATCAGCTAAAAATACCCCTTCTCGTATCCCTACACCACAAGCTATAACCTCTCGTGCCTCAAGATACTGTAACAAGCTGCTCAAAATTAATAACCCTCCCTGGATATTATCCATCCTTTCATCAGAAATCCCAAGATCAAGTAGTTTATCCTCTGAACTTTTGATAATTTTATCCATTAAAGATTCTATTTTTTTAACTGGCATCAAAGATCCATGTATCATATCTGTAGCCTGACCCTCTTTCTTGATATACAATTTAGCCAGTGCTCTAATACTCCCACCTACACCAAAAATACACTGATGCTTAAAGCTATCGCTAATCTTTTCTAACTCCTTAGAAATAAAGTTTCTAATCTGTTTTCGATCAATTTTCTTATCCCAAAATAATTCTTTTAAGCGAATCGTGCCTAGATTCAAAGAAATGGTTTGCTTTAATCTTCCATTTTCAATCAACGCACATTCTGTACTACCCCCTCCTATATCAATCATAACTCCATTTTTTTTATACAAAAGATTGGCACAAGCTATCGCACCATAGAATGCTTCCTTATCTCCATCAAGTACTTTGATTTTAATACCACATTGTTGATATACAAGCTTAAGAAACTCTGCCTTATTTGGTGCATCCCTCACAGCAGAGGTAGCCACACACAAAATTTTTCTGCTTTTATATTGCCTAATAATTTCAATAAATTCTGAAAGCACAGAGATAGTTCTCCGCATTGGAATCTCTTGCAATAAGCCATTATTTTCATAACTACCTTCAGAGATCCTTACTTTTGACTTCAACTCATAAATAAGAGAAAAACCAAACCGGCTACTTCTCTGAAATATAGCTAAACGTACTGAATTTGAACCGATATCAATGATACTAGTGATTTTTGCCATCACTCTCCCTGATTTAACTGCTCATATTTATATTTTAACTCTTCTATGCTCTCTACATTATCAGGATCTGGAATAATTGCATCTACTGGACAAACGGCCACACAACTTGGCTCATCATAATACCCAACACATTCTGTACAAAGATCAGGATCAATCATATAAACTGGATCACTCTCTTCAATTGCGCTATTTGGACACTCTTCCCTACAAGCATCACAGGCTATACACTCTTCATTGATTAGCAATGACATACAATCCTCCGTATCTAAATTAAAATGAATATGGTTTTATCAAAAAAATGATTAACCTTGTGTAAAACTTGAATAAAATTGGAAATTTTATCAAAATTAATGGCATTGTCGTATAGCTTCAAAATGCGAACGCAATTCTGCATCTTCTTTGATCTGATCTTTAGGAATATTAGAAAAAATATTTTGTGCTTGAGAACAATCTCCAAGCTTATAATACCCCCATGCCAAAGAATCAATATAGGCTAAAGAATTAGGAGAAATTTTAAGTGCCTGTTTAATCAAATCAATGCCTCTTTTTATATCAATATCATGTTCAATAAGCACATAACCCAAAAAATTATAAAAAAATGCATCTTCGCTATTTGGGTTTTCACTATCTACTTTGCGTTGCTTAGCTCTATTATCAATAGCTTGTGTAAGATTAGCTATAATCTCTCTAAGCTCATCAGCAGATATGCTCTGCTCTCCTTGATAGGCATAAATAGCACTCCAAGCTAAAAATTTCGCTTCTTTTTTCTCTTCATATATCTTTTTTGCTTGAAAAGAAGCTTCTTTAAACTTATTTTGCACTACATAAAGATCTAACAATAATCTCCGATCAAAAGGAAAGGCTTTAGCAATTTTTTCAGCTTCATTAAACTGCTTTTGATTTAACAAAACTTGCAAATAATATTTTGCATTTTGTAGGGTAGGGCTTTCTTTATAATATCTGGCAAAAATACTATGAGCAATATCATTTCGACCGAATTGATTAAATATATCTACAGCTTTTTCACATAAATCTTGACTACACTTTTTTTTGTTTAAATACTCTTTTAATTGAATAATAGCCTTATCATTTTTATTTTGTGAAAAATAGATAGCTAAAATTTTTTTTAATGCCTCTTCATCTTGACTATACTCATAGTAAGCATTAAGAAGCGCTAAAGCTTTATCAAATTGCTTTTGATTCAAATAAAGTGTACCTAAAATATGATCAATAGCAGGGCTACTCTCTTCTTTCCTAATCCCTTCTAGCAAAACAATAGCTTTTTGTATTTCACCACGACGAATATAACCATCAGCAATAATTTTACTAGTAGGCAAATCCTTAGTATCCTTAGTGGCATTTTGATAAAGCAGGGCATACTGCAAAGCCGAACTTAAGTCCCCCATAGCAGCATATGCTATAGCCATCTGTCTAGCATAGACTACCTCCTTACTCTGATCATACAACTTTAAATATATATCTTTTGCTAAAGAAAAATCACCCCTAACAAGTGCATCTCCAGCCAAAGCAATCTGTAAATCTCTATTATCCTTAGCATATAGAAGGAATAAAAATACAAAAAAACTAATTATCTTTTTTGTCAATTTTTACACCTTTACACATTTGAATTAAATATCTAAAATCTTGACTATTTTCATCTAAAAAATTATTCCAAAATGGAAAAGTTCGGCACTGCTTGGGTCTTACAGGATAAATTTGACACTTTCTTTTAATAGTATCAAAGAATATACATGCATAAGAATCCTCAACCTGCACATCAGGCTTTTCTATCAAAGAATATTTATAGCCAACCTTTTTAACATATTTTTGTGTGAAATCATCAAATGGTAGTTTTAAAAATGAGGCGATGAGCTTAAGCTCATCTACATTGCAAAAAATATATCCACGCTCACCTGTGCAGCACTTTCCTCCACAAGTCTCACACGCACTACAATCAAAATAAAAATTAAAGCTTTGCATCCTTGAATTATACTAGAATTTATACATTACTGTAACTTTTGTACGATTAACAACCATATCTCCAACAATCTGTGCAAAAACAAGGCTAGCACTCAAATTTTTAGTGAAATTATAAGCAATGCTTGGAGCAATCTCAAATATATCAGCATCCATAGTTAAATTTGCAGTCTTTCCAATAGTAGCTCCACCGCGATCTGCCGCAGTGCCTTTGATTCTGGCAGAACCCTTGCTCATTTGTGCAATACGATTATTTCCACCAACATAAGTTAGTCCTAGACCAAATTTCCATCCACCAAGCTTATAATTTTGCTCTGTATAAGCCACTATAATATCTGTGCCATGATAGCTACCCGAACCAGTAAAACCAAATCCTATAACGCCACCAGCTACCAAACTACTCCATAAAGATCCTCCGATTTTTAACTGACCAGCAGAATCTAACATTGCTCCATAAGCTTCTGCAAAACTACCAGCATAGCCCAAAGCTCCACTATATCCACCCATTCCCCAATCTAAACGAATATTATACACACCACGATTGTGTGCCCAGCCCTTATCAATCTTACTTGCCTCTTGATAATAGTTTGATAATACACTTGCTTTAGACTGGAAATGTGGGTTTTCACTCATTATTGTAGCTCCCACCTGCACAAGCACATTCAAATAAGCATTATTATCAAATTTAAACTTATATCCAACATCTCCAAAAAGCATCATATCAATCAATCTATCTGCATAGGCATAATACAGAGTGGCTGTTAGATTCTCTAATCCAGCAAATGCAAAATTACCCTTAGCACCAACAATGCTAAGCACATTACCAAGACCAAAATTTGCACTCTTACCTGTATTAGATGCATAGGTTTGAAGTCCAATATTATCTGTCATCCAAGAACCATAAGTGGCTAATAAAAACTCCATACCACTTAAGCTTGAATTCTTAATCAAAGCTCCCATCCCGCGATCGCCATAACTTCCTGATGGTGCATTAAGAGGAGTTTCAATCTGCATAGCACCTATTCTTACCATCGTATTTGCTTTTTCAAATTTTTTATTTATATAAAGATTGCTTATGCCAAAAACATCAATAGCTGCATCATTTTTCACATCAAAAATACGAGTCCCCCCAATAAAATCGGCAATCGCATTACCATCTGGTGCTGCTGATCCTTTAGAGAAAAACAATCCTCCAGTAAAACTAAAGCCTTTTACCTCTCCTGTAGTAATATTAGGACGGAAGAACATTCTAAAACCTTGACCATAGCCATCCCTACCATCAGTATATATATATTCACCTCTGGCATAACCATCTAATGTAGCATATTCGATAAAATCTTTTAATAAAGTAGCACCGCTGGCTGGTTTAACTTTTGGCTTGTTAGCATTCTCTGATTCCACTTTATTAGTCTCTAAAGTATTTTGTCCATCTTGTGATGCTTGAGTAGTTTCTGCATAGATTAAACTACAAACTGCTAAAGATAAAAGTATTTTTTTCATAACCCTTCTCCTTTTTTTGTTTATTATTAGTTTACTAAACTATAGTTTGGATTTTAGCACTCTTTATTAGAAAGGTCAATTACTTTTGTTAAAAAAAAGTAAAACTAATGTAACATTTTGTAAAGTGTTTTTTTATTTATCAACTGAAATGATACAAAAAGTCCATTTTCTTGTTTTTTTATCATAAAAGGAATGCTGATCTCAAGATCAATAGGAGAATCTTTAAGTGAGGCAAAAAAAGCTTGTAATGACTTCAAATCCTTTGAAATTACCTCAACTTCAAAAGTTGTCTTAATAAACTGTGTTTTTTCATCTTTTTTGCTTTGCTGAGATTTAATATTAATCTTTTCAAAAAATTTACTCAAAAAATCCTGCAAAGAAGCAGTAGTAATATCCACCTTCAAAGTATTAAGCTGCGTTTTATTATCTCTTGCCAAAACGCTAAAAGCACCTTGTGCCAAATTAAAGTTTCTTTGTATTGTTTGATGAATAATCTGCTGCTTATCAGCATCATTAAAGGCAATTTTATAATCCCTAATACGCGGAATCATAATATAATTAAAAATAAGCACAATCATAAAAACAAATAAGAAAGAGAATATTAGATTCTTAATAACTAATTCTGAATCCATTTCCAAATACCACTTTCTTACTATCTTTGGTTTTTTCTTGGTTTCTACATTCTCTTGCATAAACTATCCTCGTTTAATTCATTGAACCAGTTAAGAACTGCTCTACCTTGCTTTCAGAAACAAACTCATACCCTCCATTAGAAAGCATGTAAAAATTTACACGCGATTCTCCAAAAATAGCCTTGAGTGGATCTTGAAGCAGATAGCGAAATACCTCTTTTGATGGTGTATTACCACGGATAATCAAGGCATCCTTTTGAATCTCAATTAAGTTAATAGTAATCTGATCTGGTATTAGTGAAAGTAGGTTGTCTATTGCACTTTTAATAACAATATTATTAATCTCACTATTTTTAGTCATTTGCAATTCATATTCTAAACGCTCACGATCTTGATTAATCTTAGCAATCTGATCTTGATAAAAAGCCTGTCTTTTTAACATCTCTTGAGTTTTACGGTTGTGCTCTTGTGTTTGCAAATCTAGATTAAAGCTAAACCCAAGCATCACAACAAGACTAACAAAAATATAAAACCACCAAATTTTTACAATTTTTGAAAATATCTGTTTAGGTCTAGCAGCAGTAAAACTATAATGCATCATCTTCCCCTGAATTCCTGCTGTATAATTTCTAGCAACTCTTCAATTAAAGTAAACTGCCATCTTGAAACAGGCAGAAGCGTCACTTGCTCAATATAGCTCAAAGATTCTTCCATCATACCTACATTATCTAAGAATACAATTTCTTCAACAAACTTTTCCTCATAGTAATCATTGTTATAAAACTCGGTGATAGAATTTTGGATAATACTAGCTATAACTGCTGCTTTAGTCAATTCATCAACTGCCTCACTAGCCTCTTGCATAATCTCATCTTTTGTATCTAAATGCGCATCTGACTCTACATCTACATCTTGAATAAAATCAAAATTTAAATCCTCAAATTCATCTAATAAATCTATACTCTCTTCTTTGGGTGTAATCACTGCAAGACTAGCCTCTTCACTCTCCTTTCCCATATCACTCTCTATCATAAAATATCCGCCAAAATATACACTTTTAGCATTTGCGATAAAAAGAGCTATATTGCTTTTTTCTTGCAAAACATATAAACGCAAAACAGAATCTAATCTTGAAGAAATACTTTTATAAATTAAAACAAATGGAGAAAAAATATAATCTACTCCATGCAATTTTTTAAAAAATCTCTGTATATCATCTACTTCATTTTTCTTGATATAAACTCCCCAATCTTTAAACTTGAGAGCCTTATACTCTCTAATATCTACACCAAGTTTTCCAAGTTCTTTAATTTTTTTAATATGAAAAACACTTTGATTATAAGTCTTAGCAATAACCCCTATATAGCAAAATGGATAACGCTTTTTATAGCTTTCAATAAACCTTATTGCTGCCATTGGCAAAAGATTATCAATAATATTAAACTCTCGCTCGACTTCTTCAAATATGCGCTCTTTTTTTGTACGCAAGACTCGGATTTGACAATTGTTATTATCAATATTAATTGCGATAAAAACATTGGAAAAAAGTGGACGTATAATCCTATCAAATCCCAGCATATACAACTCGCCTTAAAATATTATAAAATACTAGCATAAAGCCTGCATTTTTTCATAAATTTTTTGCTTACATTCAGAAAGCGAAAGCTTCTCATCTACCATGAAAGGTGCAGAAATATAATAATCAATCCGACTAAAAGGAATAGGAATTTGAAATCGATCCCAGCTTCGCATACGAATACAAAATTGCATTTTTGGACGAAAAACCACTAAAGGTACTTTTGATTTCTGACTTAAAGCTGGCACACCATCTGAAATACTATGATAAGGACCTTTTGGTCCATCTGGAGTTAATGCAATATCATAGCCACAATCCAATTTACCAAGCGCCTCTCTTAACACCCGGATGCCACCACGATTAACCCCGCCATAATTACTAGAACCCCTAATAGCCTCAAAACCAAAAAGCTCATATAATCTAGCAACAATTTCTCCATGAAAATGCCTACTTGCCACTACTGCCAAAGAATGGTTTTTACGCAAATATTTATAAGCAAAAGGAAGGATTAAAAACTCTCCATGCCAAAAAATAGCAATCAGTCTAGAATCATATTTTCCACCACCACTTATATCAATAAAAGATTTAATATGCTCAAGTTCAGTATAAGCAAAATCTCTTCCTTCAAGTAAGTATCTTTTGCGGCAACTAAGAGCCAAAAGCCAAATTAATACCCACATCAATCTAGGTACAACAGCAATCACTATGCGGCGCCACCAACCAAAACGATGATTTAAATCCTCCCCCATCATCTAACAAACCCTACCAAAAAGACTTCCGCCATCACACTTAGTAACCTCAACTCTTAAAATCTCTCCTATAGAATGCATAGAATCAAAAATTTTGATCAAACGTCCATTATCACTACGCCCCTCACTAAATCCACGCATACCATCAAAAGCCTCTTTTGTATTTTCAATCAACACATTGTGGATTTTACCTATTTCTTTTTTAGCATCTTCGCTTAAAATTTCCCTATGTCGTGCTTGAAGTCTTGCTAAGCGATCCTGTGCTACCTTAGCATCTACCATAAGATCATCACTCCAAGAGGCAGATTCTGTATGAGGGCGCGGAGAGTATATAAAGCTATATAAGGTATCAAATCGTACCTTTTCTAATACATCCATCGTATCTTCAAAATCCTCATTACTCTCTGTAGGAAAACCCACAATAATATCTGTACTAATCCCAACTTCTGGCACCAATGACTTGAGACGATTTATCCTATCTAAATACCATTCTTTGGTATAGCCACGTCTCATTGCCTTTAAAATCTTACTAGATCCACTCTGTAATGGAATATGGATAGATTTACATACTTTTGGATTCCTAGCAAACTCTTCTAAGAACTCATCATCCATATGCAAAGGATGGGGAGAAGTAAATCGGATTCTTTTTAATCCTTCAATTTTCCCTAATTCAGATAACAATCCTGAAAAATTGATTTTTGGATGTTTATCAGAAAAACGAACGCCATAATTATTGACATTCTGACCCAGAAGCATAATTTCTTTTACACCATTATCTACAAGTTTTTTTGCCTCTCTTAGAAGCAAATCAAGTGGAATAGAGATCTCTTTTCCCCTAGTATGAGGTACGATACAATAAGCGCATTTTTTATCACATCCTATAGAAATATTCAAAAGAGCTTTAATACCTGTATTTCTAGCAATATCATACACATAAGTAGAATCATCATAGTCAATACTAACTTCTACTGCTTTAGGGCGATGGATAACTTCAGTAATTTTTGATACATTACGTGCACCAAGGACAAAATCTACACTAGGGGCTTTTTTGATAATATCTTCCCCCATATGACTAGCAGTACATCCGCACACACCTATTTTTGCTCCGGGTTTTTTTAGCTTTGCAAACTGACCAATTTCAGAAAAAAGTTTACGCTCTGGCTTTTCACGCACACTACAAGTGTTAATCAAAATTAGATCTGCTTCGCTAGGCTTATCAGTAAGGATATACCCCTCTTTTTTTTCTAATTCTGAAATCATATGATCAGAATCACGCGTATTCATAGCGCATCCAAGAGTTTCTATATAAAGTTTCATCAATCTATAAATCTATTTTTGGAATTACACTATATGAAGTTCATAGACAAAGTCTTTCTCATCTAAACCAAATGCAACACGATTTACTAAAGCTTTTCGCTTTTTATCTTCTAATGTTTTTAATAATTTTTGTAAATCTTTTTCTTTTATTTCTCTATCAAGATAGTAAAATCCACCATTTACAGAATCTTCTAATAAAGCATCAAGACTTATTACCTTAGCTTCAGTCTCCTCATTAATTTTTGCTAGTTTCAATTCCATGGTAAAACACTCCTAGTTTTTACTTGAAATTATAAACTAAAACTGGCAAAAATCAAGCAAGGTACTAAAATTACCTATTTTTGGCTATAATTTTAATACTCCTTTGTTTAGACCCCTTTAAGATTTTTCCCGAAGCTAAATACAGGTGTTAATCCAAAACTTTCAAAATAAGGCACATCTTATGGAAAAAATTCTTGACATTATTGATATTCTTTCTTATGAAAAAGGTATCCCTAGTCAAACGACACTAGAAATAGTCAAAAATCTTATCATCAAAACTGCTAAGCAAGAAATTGGTGAAGATATTGATTATAGCGTGGAAGAAGATGAAAAAGAGCGCACGCTAAAACTTATTCATAATCTTACAATCTGTGAAGATTCTAGTCCAAATCTAGAATCAAACCCTCATAATACTATCGCTATAAGCAAAGCCAAAGAGATGGATCCTTCGCTAAATATTGGGGATATGATCAAATCTGAACTTTCTTTAGAAAATATGAGTAGAAGTGCGCTAAATCGCATCTTTCAAGATCTGGAGTTTCACCTACAACGCACAATGGAGGACTTGCTCTTTAAATCATTTAAAGAAAAACTTGGGAAAATCGTAAATGGTGTAGTTCTAGAAATAGATAAAAATGAGAATACTTACGTAGAAATAGATGATATCCGCGCTATTTTACCCCTAAAAAATAGAATTAAAGGCGAAAGTTTTCAAGTAGGAGATTCAATGATTGCTATTCTCAAACATGTCAAAATGGATAGAAGCGGTATTCACATCGAACTTTCACGCACCACTCCTCGCCTTTTAGAAGAATTACTGGCTTTAGAAGTTCCAGAAATTAAAGATGGTGAAGTACAAATTTATAAAACTGCCAGAATCCCCGGGGATCGATCTAAAGTAGCTGTCTATACACAAAACCCAAAAATAGATCCCATTGGGTCTACTGTGGGAGTTAAGGGTGTAAGAATAAATGCTGTAGGTAAGCAGCTAAATAATGAAAATATTGACTGCATTGAGTATTCAGAAGTACCAGAAATATTCATCACAAGGGCTCTTGCTCCAGCTTCTATTATTAGCGTACAGATCAAAACTATAGAAAATCAAGCATCACAAGAAAAAAATCAAGAAATGCCAAAAAGACATAGCAATAAACTTGCTATCATCAAGCTAATGAGTGATCAAAAAAGCAAAGCTATTGGTAAAAATGGGGTTAATATTCGTTTAGCTTCTATGCTAACTGAACATGAAATAGAAATTGAAGAAATTAAAAGAGAGGATAATGAAGAAATTAGCAATGCACCAAAAGAACAAAAACTTGGTGTAGATGCATTGCAATCACTCTTTAAAAAATAATAGCTAAAGCTTAGGGTTAAATTAGCGCTTTAACCCATTTACTGTTTGTAACATAGAATCTGCTGTTTGGATTGTTTTTGAGTTTGCTTCATAAGCACGTTGACCAGTAATAAGATCTGTCATCTCTTCTACTAATTTTACATTACTAAGCTCTAAAAAGCCCTGTCTTAGCTGACCTGTTCCATTAGTGCCTGCTGCTCCTACTTGAGGATCTCCAGATGCATTCGTATTCATATAAAGATTATCACCCATGCTATGCAAGCCTGCTGGATTGATAAAATTAGCCAACTCAATTTGTCCAAGTACTTGACTTTGACCTTGGTTACCTTGCACAACTGATACTGTTCCATCGCTACCAATACTAATTTGTGTAGCATCTTGAGGAATTGTAATTTGGGGTAATAATAAATAGCCTTCAGAGGTTACAATATTACCATTATCATCAAGCTTAAAGTTTCCACTACGGGTATAAGCAGTGGTACCATCTGGTAATTGTATTTGAAAGAAACCTTTTCCGGTAATAGCAACATCAAGATTATTTTCTGTCTCTTTTGGACTACCTTGAGAAAACATTTTAGTTACAGCACCAGCTCTCACTCCTAAACCAACTTCTACTCCTGTAGGAGAAATTGTATTCTCTGAAGTTGCTGTACCCGCATACTGCATCGCCTGATAAAAAAGATCATTAAACTCTGCGCGTTGCTTTTTATAGCCTGTGGTATTCACATTAGCAATATTATTTGAGGTCGTATCAATCTGAAGTTGCTGCCCTAACATACCTGTAGTAGCAGTATATAATGAACGTAACATTTATAATCCTTAACAAGCATTTTCACTCTATGAAGCAAAAAAGATTCCACTTTATTTCAATACTTTGATTATGCAGAATCTGCTACAATGCACAATTTTAAATCATATAAGGTAAAACGATGAGCAAGACAAATACCCTAAGTCATCTTGCTATTATTATGGATGGCAACGGACGCTGGGCAGAGAATAAAGGTCTTCCACGCAGGGAAGGACACAAAGAAGGTGCAAAAATTGTACGCCAAATCACGACATGGTGTGCACACAATTCTATTTGCTACCTCACCTTATATGCATTTTCTACAGAAAACTGGAAACGCCCTAAAACAGAGATAGAATTTTTAATGCAACTCTTAAAAAAATATCTAGAGAATGAAAGACAAACTTACTTGGAAAATGGCATTAAATTCCGTGCTATTGGGGATATTACAATGTTTAATAGCCCATTAAGAGATATGATATTAAAGCTTGAAGAAGACAGCTCTAAAGGTAAAAATCTAACACAAATTTTAGCACTTAATTATGGAGGGAGAGATGAAATTGCGCGTGCTTGTATCAAAGCCTTCAAATCCTATAGTGCTAAGGATCTGGAGAATATTGATAAAACCGAGGTTCAAAGACTTATAACAAATTCTCTAGACACTGCTGGGATTCCTGATGTGGATCTCCTTATACGCACAGGAGGTGAAATGAGAATCTCAAATTTTTTATTATGGCAATCTAGCTATGCAGAACTTGCCTTTACTCCTACTTTTTGGCCAGACTTCAGCACCCATGAACTAGAAAATATAATTTTGAATTTCAAAAATAAACTTCGACGTTTTGGTGGACTTTAAAGTCATTTTTTAAACCACTTATTGCAAGCTCTCTTAGCTTGGTATTAACTAGTGCGGTATATGCAGATCCTACTATTACTC
>JXTW01000002.1:0-4337 GCA_004368235.1 Helicobacter anseris
TTAGTATCAAAAGTAATGGTTGAAGTACCTTTAGATGAGAAAAATATAGAGCCATTACTGCCAGTCATACCAGTAGAATCGATAATAAAGGATAGGCTTCTGCGATTATTATAATTAATAGTTTTGGAATTTATTGCATTGGCTAAAGCTCCGTATGAGCTGGTTGCTTGCCCATTATAGCTACCATTGATCCTGGTGGTAATAGTAAGGATATCATATTTGAAAATATCACTTTTTTTAGTTTCTAGAAAATCTTTATCGGTGGGTAGATTTGCACTTACTGTTACTATGCTGCGCCCATCATCAGTTATGTTAACAGTAGCTAGACAATTACTAAAGCAGGCAGCAATAAATACTAGATTCTTTATGCGCAAGATATCTTTTTCCTTTGAGCTTTAATCTAATATTGTAGCAAAAATCGTGCCTTAAATAGGTATAATGCCCCCTCAAATAGACACTAAAGGAAAGAAATGAAAAAGTATCATGTGGCTATCGTAGGCGCTAGTGGAGCGGTAGGGGAAGAGATCTTGAAGGTTTTATCAGAGAGGGATTTTCCTATAGATAAGTTAAAGTTACTAGCAAGCAGCAGATCTAGTGGTATGGAGGTCGAAGCATTTGGAAATACCTATATCATAGAGGAGCTTAAAGAAGATAGCTTTGAGGGGGTGGATATAGCCTTTTTTTCAGCGGGTGGAAGCGTGAGTGCTAAGTATGCACCTTGTGCTGTTAAATCTGGAGCAGTTGTGATTGATAATACTAGCCATTTTAGGATGGAGGCTGATGTGCCACTTGTCGTGCCAGAGGTCAATCCTGATGATATTGCTGGGTATAAAAAGAGGGGTATTATTGCTAATCCTAATTGCTCTACTATACAAATGGTACAGATTTTGGGTGCCTTACATAGAAAATGGGGGATTGAGCGTGTGGATGTGAGTACCTATCAAGCGGTGAGTGGTGCTGGGAAAAGTGGCATGGAAGAGTTGGTGATGCAGATGCAGAAGTTTTTTGCATTTGAGATGGATGAGTGTCAGCCAAGTGTATTTCCACACAGAATCGCACTAAACTTGATTCCCCATATTGATGTCTTTATGGATAATGGCTATACAAAAGAAGAGATGAAAATGATGAATGAAACTAATAAAATATTGCATTCAAACTTTGCACTTAGTGCTACTTGTGTCAGGGTGCCTGTTTTGCGCAGCCATAGTGAGAGCATTACCATTAGGTTTAAATGCGAAGTGGAGGCTAGTGAGGCTAGGGAAGTGCTTAGGGGTGCTGAAAATGTGATTGTCATAGATGAGCCACAAAATCTTTCTTACCCTATGCCAAGCATCGCTACTGATACAGATGAGACTTATGTGGGACGTATCAGAAATGACTTATATGATAAGAAAATCTTGCATCTATGGTGTGTGGCTGATCAGGTAAGAGTAGGGGCTGCGACCAATGCTGTGAGAATAGCTGAAAAATGGATTAAAATGCAATAAATAAAATTTTAAGCTGGTAATATAAAGGGTATAAGACTGATAATAAAAAGTACGAAAACCCCGAGGTTAAGCCTCTGGAATTTTCTTTCAAAAATGCTTAATATAACATAAAGGCTAAAACCTGCAGCAAGTCCATTAGTGATAGAAGTGGTTAGAGGCATTAAAATAATGATAAAAAATACCGGTATGGCAATGCTAAAATCACTAAAATCAATATGTCTGATTTCAGAAAACATCATAGCACCAACAACAATTAAAGCTGGATATATGGCAAAGCTAGGAATTGCCTCAAAGATAGGCATAAAAAATAGGCTTAATAAAAAGAAAAAAGCTACAAAAATAGCAGTAAGCCCTGTGCGTCCACCAGCATTTACACCCGCAGCACTCTCAAGAAATGCAGTTGTGGTTGATAGACCAAGTAAGGGACCTATTGTTGTAGCTAGAGCATCTATTTGTAGAGTTTTTTCTAGTTGCTTATCTTTGCCACTAGTATCTTGAAACATTCCAGCCTTAATGCCAATGCCAGATAGTGTGCCTAAAGAATCAAAAAGATCTGTAATAAGAAGGGCTAGGATTGCTGGAATAAGAGAGATTTTTAAAATGCTTAAGATATCTATTTGCATTAGTATTTCTTTTGGATTAGCTGGCATGGAGATAATTTCTTTTGGCATAGGTGCAATGTGAAAGAACCATCCTAAAATTGCACAAATAAGGATTCCTAAAATGAGACTACCACGAATGCGAAAAGCTTGCAGGAATAATAAAAAAATAATACCAAAAATGCTAATGAGTAATGAAGGATTATGAAGATTGCCAAGTTTGAGGAAGTTAGAATCTATTTGAATAAAACCAATTCCTTTTAAACCAATAGTAGCAATAAATGCTCCTAAACCTGCACAAAGAGCTATTCTAATTTCTTTAGGGATACTTTTTAGAATCCAAATTCTAAGTTTGGTAAAAGAGATTATAAGAAAAAATACGCCAGATAAAAATACAGCACCAAGTGCTTGCTGCCAAGTTAACCCCGATCCCTGGACAAGAGAGAAGGTAAAAAAAGCATTAAGTCCCATGCCCACACTCATGGCTACAGGAGCATTAGCCCAAAGTCCTGTTAGGAGTGTAGCAATGGCTGTCATTAAGGCTATTGATGTAATAAGTGCATCTTTTGGCATACCGGCTTGGTGAAGGATATCAGATCCTACCGGGATAATATAAAGCATGGCTAAAAATGTGATAATGCCAGCAAAAAATTCTTGTTTGATGGTAGTTTTATTTTCATTAAGCTTGAAGAATTTATAGATTAGATACATAAGCATTCCTTTAAGTCTTTTATTTTGCTAAAGGGGTGATATTAAAAAGAGTGATTTCTGATTGCGTACCTAGTCTCATAGGTGGTCCCCAAGTGCTACTACCTTGAGATATATAGATATAAGAGTTGCTCTCTAGTTTGTGCAATCCTTTAACAAAGGGTTGTTGTAGGGGTACTAATAAATTGAAAGGGAATATTTGTCCACCATGTGTATGACCTGATAAAATAAGATTAATTTGTTTGAGATTAGATTCTTGTAAGTCTTTAATAACTTTTGGTTGATGGGCAAGTAAAATAGAGGGAACATCAGGATTGCGTTTAAGAATAGCTGTGGAAACATCTGGTTTTAGATAATTAAAATTATTGCCAGCATAATCTGTGATACCAATGATATTGATTAAAGCCTTTTTTTCAGAATCAAAAATTGTACTAGAAGTATTGTTAAGAATAGTAATGTTATTATCTTTAAGTAGATCTAGAATATTTTGAATATCATGATAATACTCATGGTTTCCTAAAACATAAAAAGTTCCATAGCGAGATTTAAGAAAAGAAAGAAGTTTGGCTTTGTGCGTAATATATTTGGTATCAGAATCAATAATATCTCCAGTCATAACAATAATATCTGGGTGAGTAGAGTTGATTTGTTTGATTAATTTTTCTAGATTTTTTATGCTTGTAAGTGTAGAAATATGCAAATCACTAATTTGTAAAACTTTAAGCGGGGTTTTTAAGTTTTGAAATGTAAGAGGGATAGTATTAAGTGTGGGTTTGGCAAAGTTTCCATTATAAATGCCAATAAGTATGCCAAATATTATAAAAAAAAGCATCACATATCTAATATACGGGGCAAAATATTGGATTTGAGCCTGTGTTCCAAAAAGATAAAAAGGAGAGAGGCAAAGATAATAAAAAACCGCGCCAGAGAAGAATAAAAAACTTACACCAAGTGCTAGTGAGCTTAAAAATTCTATCGGATAATAAAGATGGATAATATTATGAGTTAAGAATAAGAGATTGAGTATAAAAATGATGAGACAAAAATAGACTCCAAAGCCATGTACGCTAGTATTTGTTTTATAAAAAAAAGTATGATATATTAAGGCATGCATAGCACAAATAATGCTAAAAGCAATAATATACATAAGCCATGGGGTATGTGTCTCCTCCATCTTTTCTCCTGATAACCTTAATAATAGCTTGATATTATATCTAAAGCTCGTATTAAAAATTAGTGTGGGATAAATTTTAATTTCTTAAAAGGATATGACCATGAAAGTAAGATTAGTTTTTGTTTGTTTGGGTAATATTTGCCGTTCTCCTTTGGCAGAAGGTATAGCTAGGGCATATATTAGAGAAATGAATTATGATTTTGAAGTAGATTCTGCTGGGATCTCTGGTTGGCATAGAGGTGAAGCACCACATGCATTATCTCAATGTGTAGCTAGAGAAATGGGTATTGATATCTCTAAGTTAAGAAGCTCAAAAGTTAGTATATATATATATATATATATATATATATATATATATATATATAGGGG
>JXTW01000002.1:4351-14427 GCA_004368235.1 Helicobacter anseris
ATTTTAATGATTTGATAAAGCTAGGTATACCAAAACAAAAAGTACTAAAAATCGGAGATTATGGATTAGAAGGTAAAGATATTCCTGATCCTTATTATGGTGGGATTGATGGATTTTATCAAGTTAGGGATATGCTTAAAATTGCTATTAAAAATTTATGCGATGAGCTAGCTAAAAAGAGTTCTTAATGTTTCTTTTATTATAAAAATCATTTCTAAAATGAAGCCAGTTAGAATTAATTATAGCCTTTCTTGCTTGTCTCATTAAGTTGAGATAGTAGTATAAATTATGCAGTGTAGCTAAACGAAAGTAGGTAAGTTCATTGGCTCGTAAGAGGTGGTGAAGATAGGCACGTGAGAAGTTTTTGCATGTATAGCATCCACAAGCTTGATCAATGGCAATATCATTTTTAGAATGTTGACTAGATTTTATATTAAGTTTGCCAAATGAAGTAAAAAGAGTGCCATTTCTGGCATTTCTTGAAGGCATCACGCAGTCAAACATATCAACACCTCTGTGAATAGCTTCAATGAGATTTTCTGGTGTTCCTACACCCATTAGATAGCGCGGCTTATTTTTGGGTAGATGCGTATTTGCATATTCAATGCAAGCATACATTTCATCAGCACTTTCACCTACAGCAAGTCCACCAATAGCAAAGCCATCAAAACTATATCCTTTGTAGTCTAGTTGACTAAGCTCATAGGCACTTTTTAGGCGAGATTCTTTGTCATTACCACCTTGTGTAATTGCAAAAAGATTATTATTTAGATGTTTGCCTTCAATAATATTTGTAATATGATACTCTAGGCTTTTTTGCGCCCATAGCTTGGTTATTTCTATGCTTTGGATAATGCGTTCTTTTGGAGCTGGTAACCCTATAAGGTCATCTAAGACCATCATAATATCGCTATTTAGTGAGTATTGAATTTCAAGCACTTTTTCTGGATTAAAAAAATGCTTACTACCATCAATATGCGATTTAAAGCTAATGCCCTTTTCTGATTTTTTCATATTAGAGCTAAGACTAAAGGCTTGAAATCCACCACTATCTGTCAAAAAACTACCATTAAAACCGCTAAAATTGTGTAAACCACCAAGGCTTTCTATCACTTTTTCTCCGGGACGTAGATAGAGATGATAAGTGTTAGCTAAAATAATGGGGGCTTGCAATCCATAGTTTTGATCTTTTAAGTCAAAAAAATCTAATCCTTTGACACAAGCTTGAGTGCCAACAGGCATAAAAATTGGAGTTGGTATTGCAGAATGAGCAGTAGTAATTGTTCCAGCACGTGCTTGAGAGGATTTATCTGTATGCTCTAGGTTAAAAATCATTTCAAACCTTTGGTATAATGTGGCTTTAATCCCAATCCTAAGGAATGCAGTGAAAAAAGTCATTTTGATTTTGGATGGAATTGTAGCAGAAAAATTTTTAGACTCAGTGGTGCAAAAATATTTTAGTAATAATGTTTATATTGTGGTGAGCACCGATAGTGCTTTGATTCCACAAACTATTTTGAGTAATTTTAGCTATCATCATTTTGATCCCACTTCAGAGTACAAATTACGTAATGTTTTGAGTTCAGATATTACAGATGCTTTCATTTTAATGGAAGATATAGAGCAGAAGCGAGTTGTTTATGAAATATTACGTAAAGCTTCTAGAGATATGAGAATAATTATTGATGTCAAAGATGGAGCAGAGGAAGAGTTTTTTAGTGGAGATAAGACGGTTTTAATTAATGAGGCTGATCTCATTTCAGGGGCATTTGTTTCTAAACTGCCTAATGTGCCTATGATTCCTCAAGGTTTTGGACTTGGGAAGGGTGAGGTAATGGAGATAAATATTCCGGCAGGATCAGTTTTTGCGTATCGTCATATTGGTTCTATTCAGCAAAAAAATTATAGAATTGTAGGAATTTATCGACAAAATGAATTCTTGTTGAGCAATTATTCGATGGTGATTCAGCCTGCAGATACATTACTTGTAGCAGGTAACCCTCAAGTATTAGAAAATGTTTATCGTCAGATCAAAAATGAGATAGGTCAATTTCCAGCTCCTTTTGGTAGGGATATCTATGTGTATATAGATATGTTAAAACAGAGTAGAGATTCTATAATGAGGGATATAGATCAATCACTTTTTTTGCATAAAAATTTAAAGAATACTGAACTTTTTATCATTGTTTTACATCCTAGCGATATTGATATGATGCGTGAATTAAAATTACTAGAAAATAAAAATATAAATATCATATTTGATTACCATAGAAAAGAGTTTAAAGATCGTTTTATAGAGGATTGTAAAAAACGTATAGGAATGGTTGTTGTGGGTAAAGAGTTATTCTCTATGAGAAAAGTACGTAAACAACTTTTTATAAGCGGGATACCAGTATTTAAGACTTGCGCAACAGATATTGAGAATTTAAAACAAAGCATCGTAATTTTAAATGAAAATATGAATGAGGGTGAGAATATTTCACCTGTAATTTTTGATATATCCATTCAGATGGACCTAGAAATGTGGGTATATGATTTTGATCCAGATTCTCATTATCAAGATGAGATTTTAGAGGAATATCAAAACCTTTCTCGCTTGCTAGATAAAAAGATTATAGTCAGTAAAACAAATACGAAAAATCCTATTTTATTTTTACGAGATAAAAAAGAAGTGTGGCTACATTTCTTGCCATTTGAACATTGCATTACCGGGAGAAAGATTTTTAATTCCTTCTCAACAAAGGTTGAAAAGATTTCTTTTATGTTAGATAATCATCCTCAAATTTTTGTGCCAATTTTGGAAAATATTGATGAGCGATAAAATGATAGCACCAGATAATATAAAAGATATTATAGAAATAAATACTAAAGATAGCACCTATAATGTAGCTTTACTTAAAGATAGCTGGCAATGTGATGTGAGTGCATATAGTAAAGTTTTAGTGATAACAAATGAAAAAATTGCTCCACTATATTTGGAATTATTTCAAACAAGGCTTATCACACAAGAGGTTTATGCTCATATTTTAAGAGATGGAGAAGAGTTTAAAACATGGGATAGTATAAAGCAGATTTTAGATTCTGCTTTTAAGTTTAAGTTAGATAGAAAATCTTTAATGATAGCAGTTGGTGGAGGGGTCGTGAGTGATCTTGTAGGATTTGCAAGCGGAATCTATCAAAGGGGGATTGACTTTATTAGTTTTCCTACCACTCTTTTGGCTCAAGTTGATGCTTCTGTTGGCGGGAAATGTGGCATTAATAATGAATTTGGAAAAAATCTTATCGGGCTTTTTCATCAGCCTGTTGGAGTGTTTGTATGGATGGGCTTTTTAGCTAGTTTACCAGAGAGGGAAAAAAAAGCAGGCATAGCAGAGATTATTAAAATAGCAGCTTGTTTTGATAAGAAGTTTTTTAATGATTTGGAAAATATGGATTTGAAAGATAAGGATAATCTCACATTTTGTATTTTTAGGGCTATTAAAATTAAGGCTAAGGTTGTGATGGAGGATGAGCGAGAAAAGGGCGTGCGTGCAGCACTTAATTATGGACATACTTTTGGGCATGTTATTGAGCTATTGGGTAATTATAAGGAATTTTTACATGGAGAGGCAGTGGCTATTGGTATAAGAATGGCAAATTCTCTTAGTTTAGAACTTGGAAAAATGAGTAGAAAAGTTAAGGATAGTATAGATTCTTTGCTTGATAAAAATGATTTAAAATTTTCTTATAAAGTAGCTAATAAAGAGGTATTTTATCAGAATTTTTTTATGGATAAAAAGGTAGAGTTTGGAAAATTGAGAGTTATTTTATTGCGCGATATAGGTGAGTTTGAAATTTGTTCAGGGATTAATAAGACGAGCTTTTTAAAGGCTTTAGAGGAATGGGAATAAATGATATTGAGAGTTTATTTTTTTATTTGTTTGTTTTTTTATCAGGTTTTAGGAGAAAGTATAAAAATAGATACAAAAGAAGATATTAATCAGGAGATCAAAACACTTGATTTAAAGTTAAATGCAGATCAAAATATTTGGCTTAAAAAATATGCAAATTTTGAGCGTCATAATGATATTTTAGAACAATTAAAAACATTAGAAAAAACATTGGAAAACCTAAAAAAAAATCCTAAAAGCAATGCTTTAAAAATCCAGCAAACCGAAATTGAGATTGATACTTTAACTAGAAGACTTGAGCTTTTGGGCGTGGATAGAAATAATCCTTTTAAGGATTTGCTTTTAAAACCAGATATTGGAGAAGTTACTGATGTGAAAAACCCATTTGCTATTATTTGGGCTGTGGGATTTTTAAAGCATTTAGATGATTTAAAAAAGCAGTTATTGCAAAAAGAGGGTGCACTTAATAAAACTTTAGAATTACTAGAAAGAAAATATGAGTTATTAATAATGGCTAAAAAATATGATAAAACTCAAGAAATAGACTTTTTATTAAAGCATACCCAAAGTCAGATCTTTGAGCTAAGGGCTGCACAAAATGTATTGCAGACTACTGATGAAATCTTTGATAGATCTGCTCAAGAAGCAAGAGTAAAAGTCAAGAATCAGATTAAAGCACAGGTTATTAAAATGGCAGTTATTTTAGTTGCCATTATTGTGAGTATTGCTTTGGCTTTACTCTTAAAAATGCTTTTAAGAAGATACTTAGGTGATAGTGAAAGATATTATCTGGCAGCTAAGGTTATTAATTTTTTGCATATTAGCCTTGTAGTTTTAATTATTATGTTTACTTATTTAGATAATGTGGCTTATTTGGTAACATTTTTAGGGTTTGCATCAGCTGGATTGGCAATTGCTATGAAAGATTTATTTATGAGCTTGCTTGGTTGGTGTGTGATTACTATTGGCGGAAGCATTCGAGTAGGAGATAGGATTAAGATTCTCAAGGATGGGAGTGAGTTTTTGGGAGATGTTTTAGATATATCTGCACTTAGAATTACCATTTATGAAGATGTGAGTTTGCAGTCTATGCAGAGTAATAGGGCTGGTCGTATTATTTTTATTCCTAATCACTATATATTTACCACAATGGTAGCAAACTACACACATGGTGGATTAAAGAGTATATGGGATGGGATTGAATTTAATCTTACTTTTGATAGTGATATAGAGCGTGCCAAACAGATAGGAAGAGATATTATTTTAAGTCATATTAATATAGATTCTACACGTAGAGAATTTGTGCGTTTGCGCACAAGATATGGTATGAAAATCCCAGATCTTAGTATACGTATTTTTAATCTTATAGAAAATAGTGGCATCAAACTATGTTTATGGTATCCTACCAGCGTACATGGAGCTATGCAATTAAAAAGTAAAATTAGTTTAGAAATTATGGAAGCTTTATTAAAAGAGCCAAATATTCATATCGCCTATAATACGACTAGGCTTGTTAAAGATGGTCGTGATGGTTTTGGTAATAAGATGGTAGAAAGTTTTCCTATTGAAATGTAAAAAGGAAAGTAATGAATAGAGAGAATTCAAAATGCACTAAAACAAAAGTATTTTTTAAAACCTTTGGTTGTAGAACTAATCTCTTTGATACACAGGTTATGATGGCAAATCTTAAAGATTTTGCTTTGACAGAAAATGAGATGGAAGCAGATGTGATTGTTGTCAATTCTTGCACTGTTACAAATGGAGCAGATGCTGGTGTAAGAAGCTATATTAACAAAATAAATAAAATTGGAAAAAAAGTACTTTTTACAGGTTGTGGTGTAAAAACTCAAGGCAAAAATCTTTTTGATAAATCCCTAGTTTTTGGTAGTTTTTCCCATAGTCATAAAGAACAAATTAATGATTTTTTGCTTTCAGATTCTCGATTTTTTTATGAAGATAGCCCAAAAGAAACTCACATTGATAGTACAATCGTCAAGGATTTTAGTTCCAAAGTTAGGGCTTTTATTAAGATTCAAGAAGGTTGCGATTTTGCTTGCAGTTATTGCATCATTCCTCAAGTTAGGGGAGTAGCTAGGAGTTATGAAGAAAAACATATTTTAGAGCAGATAAGACTTTTAGCTAGTTCTGGAATCTGTGAAGTAGTTTTGACTGGTACAAATGTTGGCAGTTATGGAAAAGATAGAGGAAGTAGTATTGCAAAATTGATTTTAAAAATTAGCAAAATTGATGGGATTAGGCGTATTAGGGTAGGCAGCTTAGAGCCATCTCAAGTTGATGATGAGTTTTTAGATCTTTTAGATTCTGGAGTTTTGGAGAGGCACTTACATATTGCATTGCAACATAGCCATGATAAAATGCTAGAGATTATGAATCGTAAAAATCGTACTAAAAGTGATAGAATATTATTAGAAAGAGTGGCAGATAGGGGGTGTGCCATTGGTACAGATTATATTGTGGGACATCCTGGTGAAAATGAAATAATTTGGCATGAGGCTTTGAAAAATTTAGAGGCTCTGCCTTTAACTCATATCCATCCTTTTATTTATTCAAGACGTGATGGTACACCATCATCTAAAATGAAACTTGATGTAAGAGGTGATATTGCTAAAGAAAGATTGCATCAAATAAATACGATAATCAAGCACAAAAACTATAATTTTCGCCTTGCTCATCAAGATAGCACTTTAAATGTTTTGCTTGATTCGCATAAGGAAAATGAGATAAGTGGTTTTGATCAGTTTTTTAATAAGGTTGTTTTAAACTCTAATCAATTGCAAAAAAATCAATGGTTAGAGGTAAGTGAGTATGAAGTCAAAAAAGAGGGAAATTATGCAAAAATCTAGTTTGATGAGAAAACATAAAAAGAGTTTGTATATCGGTATTGTATCTTTTATTTTGGTTCTTATTTTATCTATTATTTTATTTTTTAGAGATCGATCAATTTTAATTAATACTCAAACATTTGACTATGCATTACAAAAAGATTCTATAAAAGAGGCTTGGATTGATGGTCAATATTTATATTTTAATTTAGGTAAAAATACCTACAAGATTTGGAAGGATAGCCTAGATTCTGATAGGCTTAGGACGATAAAAATAAAAGAATCTTCTTTTGATTTTACTTCATTCTTATTTTGGATCGCACTGATAGCAATCCTATTATGGATATATATATTTAAAAAAACAACTATACCTAAATATTTACAAAAAAATGATGCAAGAGAAATCAGTGATATTAAACCTGTTGTATCTCAAGTAGACTTTAGTAATGTGGCTGGTATAAGTGAGGTTAAAGAAGAGTTAGAAGATATTATTTCTTTTTTAAAATTACCCAAAAAATATACAGATATAGGTATCACATTTCCAAAGGGTGTTTTATTAGTGGGTCCTCCTGGTGTAGGTAAAACTCTTATAGCCAAGGCTTTAGCTAAGGAGAGTGGTGTGCCATTTTTTTATCAAAGTGGCGCCTCTTTTGTGCAAATTTATGCTGGTATGGGTGCCAAACGTGTACGAGAACTCTTTGAGGTAGCAAGAAAGATGGCACCTAGTATTATTTTTATTGATGAGATTGATGCAGTAGGTAAGGCAAGAGGTAATAACAGGAGTGATGAGAGAGAATCGACATTAAATGAATTATTGACCCAGTTAGATGGTATGCATGATAATAGTGGAGTGATTGTAATTGGAGCTAGCAATCATATTGAAATGCTAGATTCTGCATTATTAAGAAGTGGACGTTTTGATAGAAAAATAGAAATTAATTTACCAAATTTAAGCGAGCGCACTAAGATTTTGGAGCTACATTTTAGAGATAAAAAGTATGACTTAGATCTTGAAGCAGTGGCTAGATCTTGCGTAGGTTTTAGTGGAGCAGCTCTGGCTACATTAGTCAATGAAGCAGCTTTATATGCGCATAAAAAGAGACATAAAACTATTTTATTAGAAGATATTAATGCAGTACATCAAAAGGTTTTTTTAGGTAAAAGAGCGCTTATGCAGTTTGATGAAAATGAGCGCAAGATTCTTTCTGTTTATCAAGCTTCAAAAATTGTTTGCGCTTTAGATCTTAAGCTTAAATTTGATAGTGTTGCACTTTTAGGAGAGTTTTTATTGACCGAGGAGAAAGGTCTTTTATCTGTAGAAAACCTAAGAGATAAAATATGTTTTCATCTTTCTGGAATGGCTGGATTTGAAGTTTTGTATAATCAGCGTTATACATATGGTCAGATGGACTTAAGACGGGTTTTGGATATAGAAAATCAAATGAGAGAGTTTGAGATGTTGGATTTTGAATATAAGAGAGAGCATTTATTAGCAAAATGTATTGATAGAATTTCCAAATACAAAGAGTTCGTGAAGCTTTTAAGTGAGGCTTTATTAAAAGAAGAACGTCTTAGCTATAATCAGGTACAAGAGATGGCAAATGGGATATTTAACGCAATTTGATTATCGTGTGATGGGCGGAGAAATGATCTTGGCTTTTAAGAATAAAGTTTATTGTTTAGATTATTTGCAGAGAATTTGTATGATTTTAGATTCCAGTGGATTTGTAAAAATGGATTTTAAAGAGCTTTTTAAGCTCTTAAACCATCTACAAAATCCTGTGTGAGATTTGATTTTATCTTAACAAATCACAAGAATATGAGAGATTATTAGAGTATCCTATATATAAATGTTATGATAAGCTTAATTAGCTTTTTTAATTAATTTTAAAAGGTTTTGGTTGATAAAATTAGGCAAATAGAGCTTACATATTTTTTTCCCTAGTGCAAAAATGTAATAAGCTAATATTTTTATGCGCATGATAGGATTAGCGTGATTATAATTCATGGCTATTTTAAAGGCTTCTTTCAGGCTTTGAAAACCATGAATATCGCTAGCTCCACCGCTTTCAAAACTAGAAATAATAATATCGCAGAATCCGAAATGAGCACCACGAATATAGGCTTTGTAAATTAAATCATAATCGCCTGCTAAGCGATAAAAAGTATTGTAGGGCATATTTTGATGAAGAGTGGTTTTTATAATACAGTTTGAATGCCCAAAGTTAGCAAAAAGTCGATAGAGTAATTTTAAATCTTTTGGTGTTTTTTTGATAAAGCTAACTTGGTTATGGCGTATATGCATATGTCCATAGATAATATCGCAATGATATATTTCTTCTATTTGAGATAGGCTAAATAAGGTATTTATATCATAGATAAAATCCCTTGAGTTGACAAACATTACAAAATCTTTAGTTGCAAGTTTCACGCCTTTATTCATTGCATCAAAGATACCATAATCTTTTTGTGAAAGAAACTTAAAGCTAAATAGTGGATTTTGTTTGTGGATAGCTTCTATATATAAAGTTTTACTATCTTCTGTATGTTTAGTGATATTAGCTATTTCTTTAATAAGAGAAAGGATAGCTTCCTTAGTACCATCATTGCTATTACCATCAATAATTATATATTCTATATTGGGATAATTCTGTTTAATGACACTTTCCATAGTTTTTGCAATATGGTTTATATCGTTAAAAACAACGGTTATGGGAGAGAAGCCAATCATATCTATTTTCCTTAAGTAGCAAACCTCATATTATAACAAAATAGCTCAAATATTTTTTGGTTTAATAAATAAGGGCTAGGATTGTGCTAAGGCTTTAATTTCATAGCTATAGATAGGTAGACTTTGCGCATGGTAGGCACTTGCTGTGATTTTATTCCAAAAGTTTCGATTAAGTTTATAAAGTTTTAAAAGACTTTTGCGTAGATATTTTTTGATACCTGTAATATCTTCAAGACAATCAATATCTAAAAATTCTATTTTATCAAACCCTGCCATTTTTAATACATAAAAAAGTGATCCAGAGCTAAAAAGTGTGTAATGTGTAAAGTCTTCATATGCCCAATAAGCCCCAGTATTGCTTTGGACGTTAGGGACGGTAATATAAAGTTTGGCATTTTTGGCTAAAAAATTAATTCTAAAGTGTTTTAAAAGAGGAATAATCTGATCTTTTGGAAAGTGTTCTATTACATGAGTTGTAATGATGAGATCAAATTTTTGTTTGGGGATATAGGAGAAAATATCTTCAATTTTGTGAGCATTAAGCTGATTTTGTTGACAGAAATTAATAGCTTGATCATTAATATCAATGCCTTCAGTATATGCCCCCCCCCC
>JXTW01000002.1:14437-138209 GCA_004368235.1 Helicobacter anseris
CTTGCATTTGGCGCTAGATTGAGAATAATTTGTTTTAGATGAAGAGGTAGTTTGTGATTTGTATAAATATCACCATTAAGATTTCTTGCTTCAAAATAATCCATATTTGGTCCTTTAAATATCAGATTGTGCTTTTTTGATAGAGTTTATCATAATTTGTGGTGAAATAGCTTTAATGTCTAATTCACTTGGTATTTGTAAAAAATTTGAAATAACCATATAGACGTCTGGGTTTTTCATGATGATGGGGTGATAGATTCCGTAGTATTTACCCCCGATTCTGTTAGGATAGGGGGTAAATCTACGGAAGTGATTGCCATTATACACGACAAATACTTTGTCGTGTCTAATGGCTTTAGCAATGTGCACGCAAGACGTTTCATTGCTAATTAAGTGATTGCCATTATACACGACTCGGGCAAGACCACTTAAAGTGGTCTTGCCGCATAAATTAAACACTTTAATATTTTTAGTTTCCAAAACTTGTTTTATTTCTTCTGCTTCTTTTTCATCCTCCTTTCCACCACAAATAACAATGGCTAAATTCAAACTTGCTAGATAGATAGCTGTAGCAATAAAATGCTCTTTAGGCCATTTACGCCTTGCATTACTAGCACCGATAAATAATGTAGCATAATGTTTTGGAAGTCCATATTGTCTGAAAACTTGCTCTGGATTTTTAAGCTCTAAGATGTAGGGAGTATCAAGCTTAGTTTTAAAAAGATTTTCAAAAAATTCAAGATTGCGATAAAACTCAAATATGATCATAGGAGTAGAATCTAAGATACGAGTATAAAAAGAATCATAGTATTTTTTAAGATAGGGCAAAATAGCCAAAGTATCGCCAGTATTGGTGATTTTTTCTTTTGCATAAATATTTTTACTAATTTGTTCGCTAATAATATCGCGACTATAAAGAGGATTAATCAAGATTTCATATTGAGTGCTTTGTAGTCTTTTTAAAAGTTTTAAATAATAAAGTGGATTTTTTAAAAAAGAGGGACGATGTATGGGAATAAACTCAATAAGATAATCCCAGTCAAACTCTTTTATAATATCATAGCAAGCAATATTTCCTACAAGGCTAAAAGCCCCATAATGTCTATAAATCTCTACTAAGAAATTTCGAAATAAAATATAATCACCTATAGCATCTGTTTTAATAACAATACAATGATTTTGTTTCCTTGGCTTTGGATAAAGTATATTAGCCATTCGATCTAAAATACTATAACCAAAAACTCGTATATAGCGAAAAAAATTTTTGATTTGTAAATGTTTTGGTGCATAGATAGGGATATGATAGGATAGTGCTATTTTTTTCTCTTTGGAATCTGGCATAAAAACTAGATGGCATTGACTTATAAAATCTTGTGTGCATTTTTTAGTGCTAATGCAAGTTAAATAAGGGGAGTAGATATTAAAAAGAATTTTTGCATTTTGGAGTTGATTAATAAGCATAGTTAGTTGATGAGATTTATTATGTTTACCAAGGTAGATGTTAAATGTAGATTGAGTTGTTTGAGTGCACATAGAAAACCTTCATTATTTAAAAACTCATTATAGCCTACAAGATTTGAATTTTGTGATATAATCAAAGTCTAATTAAAACTTTTATAATTGAAAAGGAAAGAAGTATGTTAGAAGGAAAAATTAGAGAGAGTATTTCAAAGTCTAGTACAAAGGCTCTAAGAAAAGATGGTTATCTAATTGCTAATATTTATGGGAAAGGTGTTCAAAATATTCATTGCGCATTTAAAAGCAATGATTTTATTCGTATGGTAAAAAATAAGACTACACTTGTATTTCCTGTAAAAGTGGATGGTAAAACTCTTGATGTAGTTATTCAGGAATACCAAAAAGATCCAGTTACTTCAGAGATTTTGCATATTGATCTAATGCTTGCTCAAAAAGGGGTGGTAGCTAAATATAAAATACCTGTTAAAGCATTCGGCACACCTGTAGGATTAAAAAATAAGGGTGTTTTAATGTATTCTAAAAAACGTATTGCTGTGCAGGCTTCCCCAGAGAATCTACCTAATTCTTATGATTTAGATGTTTCAAAATTAGATGTGGGTGATTCTATTCTTGTGCGTGATTTACCAGAAATACAGAACGTCAAGATAGTAGAAAAATCATCTGTAGCCGTGGTAGGTGTTATTAAGGCTAAATAAGTTTATTAAGGCTTGATATGGTGGGGTTACTCATTGGGTTGGGAAATCCAGGTACCCCCTATAATAATACACGCCATAATATTGGTTTTGATGTTATGGATGTGTTGGCTACTAGGCTTGGAGTAAGTTTTAGTAAACAGGATAAGTTTTCTTGTTTACTAGCTCACTATAAAACTGCAAAATCTTCATTCTATCTTATTAAACCAACAACTTTTATGAATCTTTCTGGTCAGAGTGCTATTAAGCTTATGCAATTTTATAAGAGCGATGTGATGTTTGTTGTACATGATGACTTGGATTTACCACTTGGGGCTTTGAGATTTAAAAAAGGTGGATCAAGCGGTGGACATAATGGTTTAAAGTCTATTGATGTTCATTGCGGAAATGAGTATTATCGTTTGCGGCTTGGTATTGGTAGAAGCGATAAGCTTAGCGTGGTGGATTATGTGCTGGGTAAATTTGATATACAAGAAATGGAGATAAAGCAAAAGGTTGTTACCTTGGCATCTGATGCATTATTAGAGTGGATAGATAAAGAAGACTTTGTTTATGTGCAAAATCGCTATACCCAAAAAATAAAAAAAGATAGAGATATCTAATGTTTTTATATTTATCAAGACAATATTTTAGATTAATTTTAATTGTTTTTAGCGCATTGCAAGTTTTTTTTGTTAGCATTGATAGTCTTAAGTATTTAGATCAGATGCCAGGTTCAGCTAATTTAATCATTTTATTTTTTGTGTATGACTTTCTTTATGCTATCAATTATACCCTGCCTATTTCAATTCTTTTAGCAGCTATTGTTTTTTATATTAATCTTATTCGATCTAATCAATATACAGCTTTTTTAGCTTTGGGATATTCTAAAAGGCAGATTATGCGACCTGTGCTTTGGATATCTACAATATTGGTGATATTTTATATTAGCTTAAATGCTACACCATTTGTTTATGCTCAAGAAAAGGCTGAAGCGATCATCTCTCAAGAAAATTTTTCCTCAATTACAGAAGATTTGCTAGTTAAATATAAAAATAATTATGTCTATTTTGGTAAGATCTATCCGCTTATTAAGAAGGCAGAGAATATTAAGGTATTTGAATTGGATGAAAATAGCGTTTTAACAAGCTTTACTCAAGCTAAAGAAACGCATTTTATAGGAGATTATTGGGTGCTTGATGATGCAATATATTCTAAAATGCCAGAACATATAGAACTTGGTAAAAAAGGTTTAGATAGTGCACAAATTAATAAGTTAAAGATTTTAAAAGGTTTCCGACCAAAGATTTTGGACACTATTTATCAAAATAAACCATCTGTTTCTATTGCTGATGCTTTTCAATCATTAATTATTTTGCAAAATCAAGATGCTAATCATTCTAAAATCCGTGCTCTTTTGTATAACTTTATTCTTGTCCCTTTTTTTGTGCCACTTATTATTATTATTATTGCTTTTTACTCTCCAATGCTTTCTAGATATAGCAATCTTTCCCTTTTAGGATTTGTATTTGTTGTGATTTCTTTAGTAGCCTGGGGGTTATTCTTTGCATTTGGATGCTTGAGTATTTCTGGGCTTTTACCACCAGAAATGATGCTTTTAATACCTTTGGCAATTTTATTTGCACTCTGTCTGAGTTATTATTGTAGAATCAATCAAAAAATGTAATAAAAATTAAATTATTTAGCTATTATTTAAAAAAGGTTCACGATTAATAAAACTTGAGGAGGAAAAGTGAAGGTTTATTTTTTTGCTACTTGCCTGGGTGGTATGGCATATAGTAATACTTGTGTTAATGCTATTAAAGTGTTACAAAAAGCAGGTTTAGAAGTTATTTTTAAAAAAGATCAAACTTGCTGTGGACAGCCTAGCTATAATTCTGGTTATTATGATGAGAGTCGTAAGGTTGCATTATATAATTTAGAGCTTTTTAATGAACCTTATCCGATTATTATACCTAGTGGTTCTTGTACGGGTATGATGAGACATGACTATTTAGAACTTTTTGAAGGGCGCAAAGAATATGATAGAATGAAAGAATTTTGTTCGCGTATTTATGAAATGAGTGAGTTTTTGGTAGAAAAGCTTAATTTTTTACCTGATGATCTTGGAGATCAAGTTAGCGTTACTTGGCATAGTAATTGTCATGCTACTCGTGTAGCAAAATGTATACCATCGGCTAAAAAGCTAATCAAAAGCCTTAAGAATGTAACTTTATATGAACTTGAAAAAGAGGAAGAATGTTGCGGTTTTGGAGGTACGTTTAGTATAAAAGAACCAGAAATTTCTGAGGCTATGGTAAAAGAAAAAATTGCAGACATTCAAGCACGTAATGTAGAATATCTCTTAGCAGGAGATGCTGGATGTTTGCTTAATATTTCTGGAGCAATGGCTAAAATGGGCATTAATAATATTAAACCAATGCATTTTTATGATTTTTTAGCACAAAGAATGGGAATCTAAGGAGTAGGGACAATGAGCACACAGCTTTATCATTCTAATCAAGATTATGAAAATATCATACATGAAAAGATTTCCAATAAGCAGTTGCGTACTAATTTAAAGACTGCTATGGATACCCTTAAGACTAAACGTAAGAATCTTATTTCTACTAAGTTTATGGATTGGGAAGGTTTAAGAGAAGAGGCTAGAAAGCTTAAGATGCGCACATTAAGTAAACTTGATGAAGTGTTAGAAACATTTGAAAAAAATGCTACAAAAAATGGGATTAAAGTTCATTGGGCTAGTACGCCAGATGATGCTAATGAGATTATTTATAATCTTGCTAAGCAAAAAGGTGTTACCTCAATACTTAAGGGTAAATCTATGGCTAGCGAGGAGATTCACTTAAATAAATATCTTGAAAAGAAAAATATAAAAGCAATTGAAACTGATTTGGGTGAGTTGATTATTCAGTTGATTGATGAGACTCCTGTTCATATTGTTGTGCCTGCTGTACATAAAAATCGCTATGAGATCGGAGAGATTTTTCATGACAAGCTTGGAGCAAAACTTGAGAGCGAACCAGAAAAATTAAATGCTATTGCTAGAAAACATCTTCGAAAAGAGTTTGAAGGTTTTAAAATGGGGCTCACTGGTGTTAATTTTGGTATTGCTAATGAAGGTGCAATTTGGTTGATTGAAAATGAAGGCAATGGAAGGATGACTAGCAGTGCTTGTGATATTCATGTAGCGATTTGCGGGATTGAAAAAGTTGTTGAAACTTTTGAAGATGCTTCTATTTTAGATACGCTTTTAGCACCATCTGCTGTTGGAGCACCAATTACTTGCTATAACAATATCATCACATCACCAAGAAAGGATGAAGAAAAAGATGGTCCAACAGAGGTGCATGTTATTTTATTAGATAATCATCGATCTAATATGCTAAATGATGATAATTTTTTTAAAGCACTCTCTTGTATTCGTTGTGGTACCTGTCTTAATCATTGCCCGGTATATGATAAAATTGGAGGACATGCTTATCTTTCTACCTATCCTGGTCCAATTGGTGAAGTTATTTCTCCTCAACTTTTTGGTCTTAATAATTGTGGTTATATGGTCAATCTTTGTAGTTTATGTGGCAGGTGCTCTGAAGTTTGTCCTGTAAAAATCCCCTTAGCAGAATCTATTCGTAATTTGAGAAGTGAGAAAGTGGGTCAAGGAAATGGGAAAGTATTAGGTTATAACCAAAGTAAACATAATAAAATAGAGCAAATGTCTATGAAAAAGTTTGCTGATTTTGCTACTTCTGGAAAAAAATGGAGAATGATTTTATGGTTTGCCCATACTTTTGGTGGGTTAGGTAAGATATTTCATCCTATTATTCCAGTGCTTAATAAGTGGACAAGATGTAGAGCTTTTCCAAAAATAGATGCCAATTTGCATACTAAAGTAAAAGAAATGCAAGGAGTGGTTTATGAGTAAGCAGGCAATTTTGAATAATATCAAGTTAGCTATTAATGATCGTCATTATCCTGATGATGGACATTATAAAGATATTACCAGGATGCAAAAAGAGAATTTGTTAGATGAATATTTGCGTTTACAGGGTGAAAATATGTCAAATATTGTTATATCTAGCAAAGAAAATTTATTAGATGATATTAAACAAGTATTGCAGTCATCTGAAGCAAAACAATTGTTATATACAATGGACTTACCTTGTGATATTAATTTAATTGATAATGTAAAGCTTTTTGCTTATGATAAAAATATAGAAGATAGCAGGCATGAGATTTTTCATATTGATACTTCGATCGTGCATGCACGTTGCGGTATTGCTAATCTTGGAATTATGGGATTTGTTAGCTCTACTCAATCGCCTCGTTTAGCTTCTCTGATTACCGAGCATTGTATTATGCTCTTAGATAAGAAAAATATTGTCCGTAATCTTTTTGAGGGTGTAGAGTTCTTAAAAAAGCAGGGTAATGGGATTTTGCCTACAAATATATTTTTTGTGGCAGGTCCATCAAGAACGGCTGATATTGAACTTCAAACTGTTTTTGGTGTACATGGACCTAGAAAAACGACGACAATTATTTATTAAGAGGATATGAAATGTTAAAAAGTGGAGATAAAGCACCTAATTTTTGTTTAATGAATCAGGATGAAATTGAAGTATGTCTTAGTGATTTTGTGACTAAGAATATCGTGCTTTATTTTTATCCTAAGGATAACACGCCTGGCTGCACGACAGAGGCTGTAGAGTTTAGTGCACTTTTAAGCGAATTTAATAAACTTAATTGCGTGGTTATTGGCATATCTCCAGATAGTGCTAAAAGTCATCAAAATTTTATCACTAAACAAAACCTTGGTGTCCTTTTACTTAGCGATAAGGATAAGGTTGTAGCTAATAGCTATAAAGCTTATGGCAAGAAAATGATGTATGGCAAAGAAGTATTGGGTATTATTCGTAGTACTTTTGTCATTAAAAATGGTGTGATTAAAGAAGCTTTTTATAATGTCAGGGCAAAAGGGCACGCACAAACTATTCTAGAAGTAGTTAAAAAACTTGGTTAAACAACCTTATTTATATATTATTCTGATCTTGAATAGTAAAATGCTTTATTGATTAGAAATACTTTTGGATATCTAAAAAGAAGAATGAAGTTAATAAATGAGTGGCTCCGGATGCAGGATTCGAACCTGCGACCAAGCGGTTAACAGCCGCCTACTCTACCGCTGAGCTAATCCGGAATATCTTAATTTATAAATTAAGAATTGCCATTATATCAAAATGAGAAATAAAGTCAATAAGTTTTTAATAAAAATAATTATAATCTATATAGGATTTTTTTATTGAAGTGATTGGTATCTAATACTCCTTTAATATCAAAAATAAAACCATTATTTTTTAAATACTTTAAGTAATTAAAGTTTAAAAATTCATTATGCGGAATTGCAAGCAAAAAGGCATCAAATATTCCATCAATTTCATCAAGTCTTTTAACTACGATTTTATATTCTTTTTCAACTTCTTGTTTACAGATAAGAGAATCATACATTTCTACTTGACAACCGAAATCTTTAAGTTCAGACTCTACTTCAAAGACTTTGGCATTACGGATATCTTTACAATTTTCTTTAAAACTTGCACCAAATAATCCAATACGTGCACCAAGTGGATTTATTTTGTGTTTGGCTAAAAGTTTGATAAACTTTTGAGCTATAAAACTCGGCATCAAATCATTTATAAATCTTCCAGAACTTATTACACGTGGATGATAGTCATATACATTGGCAATATGTACTAAATAGTATGGATCTACGCTTATGCAATGACCACCTACAAGCCCTGGATTAAAAGGTAAAAAATTCCATTTTGTTTCTGCTGCCTTTAAAACCTCATGAGTATTGATTCCAAGATGATCAAAAATGATGCAAAGCTCATTGACAAAAGCAATATTTAAATCTCTTTGAGCATTTTCAATAGCTTTAGCTGCTTCTGCTATTTCAATACTTGGAGCAAGATAAGTATTATTGATAATACTTTTATATAGTTTGTCTATTTTTACTGCTGCTTCTTTGGTGCTACCAGAGGTAATTTTAGTGATATTTTCAAGTTTATAGATAGGATCTCCTGGATTTATTCTTTCTGGAGAATATCCAATAAAAAAATCTTTATTTAGTTGAAGTTGGCTAGCTTGCTGCAAAATAGGAGCACACTCTTTATTAGTGCAAGTGGGATATGTGGTTGATTCATAAATAACAATATCATCTTTTTTCAGCATTTTTCCTACCATTTCTGAAGCCTTCAATAGATAGGAGATGTCTGGCTTTTTGTATATATCTACAGGTGTTGGTACGGTGATAATATAAATATTACAATCTTTTATACTAGATTCTTCATAAGAAAAGTTGAGATTTTTATGTGTGTTAATATCCTTAAATTGTCCATTAGAATCAATACCATTTTTTAAATCATTAATCCTTTTTTGATTAACATCAAAACCAAAGGTTTGATACACTCTACTAAAGGCTATAGCTAAGGGTAATCCAACATAGCCAAGACCAATAATAGCTATTTTATTTTCCATAAAATTCTCCTATACTTTGTGTAATATAGTCAAGTTCTTTGTCGTTTAAATATGGATTTATGGGAAGGGATAGGATATTTTGACTAGCATAAATAGCATTATTAAAGTCTTTATCTTTGGTGTTTAGATAGTTAAAGGCTTTTTGCTTAGGTAAGATTAGCGGATAGTGTATCGCAGTAGGTATTCCTCTATTTTTTAAAAAAGCTTGTAGCATATCTCTTCTATCAGCTAATATGCTAAATTGAGCAAAAACACTTTTTTTATCAGATTTAATTTTTGGCAGCTTGATTGAATCTATTTTATCAAGCGTATTTAGATAATGCATTGCAATGGCATTTCTTTTTTTTATCATTTCATCAAAATAATGTAGTTTTTTTCTTAAAATGGCTGCTTGTATGGCATCAAGTCTTGAGCTAATGCCAATTGTATGGTGATGGTATCGTGTGCTTTGAGCATGTATCCTAAGAGAAGCAATGCGCTGTGCTATATGTTTGTGTGGACTAAAGACAGCGCCACCATCTCCAAAGCATCCAAGAGGTTTTGCTGGAAAAAAACTAGTTGTTGAAATATCTGCTATGCTTAGACTTTTGTGCCATTTATCTTGATGGAAAATTTGTGCACCAAAACTTTGAGCCCCATCTTCAATGAGGGCAATATTATTAGCAGATGCTATTTCTTTTAGTTTGAATAAATCGCAAGCTTGTCCAAAGAGGCTAATTCCTAGAATAGCTTTTGTGCGAGGAGTAATGAGTGAATGGACTAAATTTATATCAAGATTAAAATCTCTTAGATTTATATCTGTAAAAATGGGTTTGGCTCCTACTAGTGCTATCATTTCAGCAGATGCAAAAAAGCTAAAGCTAGAAGTAATAACCTCATCACCTTCTTTAATATCAAGTGCACGTAGTGCTAGATAGAGTGCTGATGTACCATTAGAGCAAGTAACCACAAAGCCCTTATCATTGCCAAAAATATATTGTTTTAACTCTGATTCTAATGCTGCTACTTCTTCACCCATAATAAAATTACCCGAATTAAGTACACCAAATATGGCAGAGTCTAGGCTTTCTTTATGCGTAAGATAATCTTCTTTTAGTCCAGCAAAATCAATCATTTAAGTTAGTTTTATCCTCTTTAAGTTTGTTATTTTTTAATATATAACCACACTGATCATTTTCACTCCAAGCATAATTATCTTTAAAATTTAATTTGATGCCAGATTTATCTACCCAACCTATTTGGCGCATAGGATTGCCTACCATAAGCGCATGGGCTTTTACTTCACCCTTGATTAGGCAGCCAGCACCAATAAGAGCATATTGACCAATGCTGCTACCGCATACTACAACTACACCAGCTCCAAGTGAGCAGCCTTTTTTTAAGAAAGTTTTTTTATATTCACTTTTGCGATTAATAAAAGCTCTAGGGTTGATTACATTACTAAAAACGACGCTTGGTCCAATAAATACATCATCTTCTACTTCTACACCTTCAAATATACTAACATTATTTTGCACTTTTACGCCTGATCCAATTTTTATATTAGGTCCAATAACACAATTTTGTCCAAAAGAAGAATTTGCCCCAATTTCAACATTTTCTAAAATATGGCAAAAATGCCATATTTTTACATTTTTGGCAATTTTAACATTAGAATCTATAAAACTAGATTCGTGTATAAAGACTGTTTTATGAATGAGTGGTTTTAGCATAATGAAAGCTTTTTTATATAGGGGTGATATTCTGTATCTAGTTGACTTGGTGAAATGGTACGAATTTGATGTGTTAGAATAACTCCAGCTTGGGCTTGAGTGAGGTCAAAGCCTCTACCTTGCAATATTTCTTCATAACTTTTTTTATGCAAGTTTTCAAACCCACTAGAAAATTCAATCTCCTCGCCTTCAAAATTAATACTACGATACATTCTCTTATTATTTTGTCTAGCAATTTGCGGGAGGTGATTTTCATTGATAGATAAAAACCATCTAATATCTGCATGCTCTAGCTCTAGAGTCCCGCTAGCTACATCTTCTTTTCTTAAATGCACTTTAGTATGATTGGTAAGATTTTTTGGCATACCAAAAATAAATTGCAACATATCAAAAAAATGAATCCCAATATTTGTAGCAATGCCCCCACTTTTACTCTCATCTCCTTTCCAAGAAACAAAATACCATTTTCCTCTAGAAGTGATATAGGTAAGATCTAGCATAAATCTTTTATTTGGGTTTTTTTCTAAAATTTTTTCTACTCGATTTTTTAGTGCAATAATATCTGGATGCAGACGCAATTGAAGAATGTTATAAACTTTTTTAGCGGTATTTTTTTCATAATGAATGAGGTCTTGCACATTCCAAGGATTGAGCACTAATGGCTTTTCACAGATAACATCCATTTGATTTTGAAGTCCAAAGCGTATGTGGCTATCATGTAAATAATTTGGCGTACAAATGCTTAGATAATCTAAAGGTGTGGATGAGTTTTGTAGCTTAGAAATATGGCGCTCAAATCTTTCAAATTCAACAAAGAAATGTGCTTCTGGAAAATAGGAATCTAATATACCTACAGAATCTTTTGGATCTAGAGCACAGGATAAATTAGCATTATTCGCTTTAATGGCATCCATATGTTTAGGAGCTACATAACCAGCCGCACCTAGTAGAGCAAAATTGATATTTTTCATATCCCTCCTTTAAGCGTATTGATAACTTTTTGTGCGCTATTTCCATTCCCATAGAGTGAGATTGGCATTTTAAAATTTAACCAACCTTGCTTTGAGATTGTATCAAAAGTATTTGAGATTTCTTTAATTGTGCTAAGTTTGTGGGCACCACAGGAGATGAGTTCTTGCCACTCTGTTGTGTTTCTTATAATTAGTGCACGTTTATTGAAATAATAAGCTTCTTTTTGTAGTCCACCAGAATCGGTAATAATTCCTTGTGTATGCTGTAATAAAAAGAGCATATTCAAATAGTTTTGAGGCGGAATAAAAATAATATTTTTTGGCGGGTTTTTTGATCTTAGTGCTAAGTTTATGGCATTTTTATTTCTAGGGTGTGTGATAAAGAGTAGGGGTATATTTTTGGCTATCATGTTTAGATTATTTAAAATTTTAAAGAAAATCTCATAATTAGAATTGATAGCATTAATAGTAGGGCTTATATTTTCAGCTCTATGAATAGAAGCAATAAAAAATGGTTGTTTAAAATCAAAATTTTTAATCTCTGGTTGAGTAGCAAAAGGACAAAATAATAGCTTGCTATCAAGCATAATATCCCCTATATTTTTTATCACGACATTTTTATGATGGATATTTTCATTTTTTAGGTTAGAAATAGCAGCATTGCTAGGACAAAAAAGATAGTAAGACAGATGGTCAGTTAAAACTCTGTTTTGTTCTTCTGGCATTAGGGGATCAAAGGAGCGTAGACCAGATTCTATATGAATAATGGGTATTTGAGTTTTAGCGCTAGCTAGTGCTCCTGCTAGAGTGCTTGTGGTATCACCATATACAAGTGTAAGATCAGGTTTTTTGTATTCTAAAATTTTAGTGATATCACTAATCATATCTCCTAACATCATTCCTTGAGATTTTCCACCATGGTAAAGATTATGTACCTGTATATTTAGTTTGAGTTTTTGGGCTAAAAACTCAAAGGTATCTCCTAAATTTTTATCATAGTGCTGACCAGTATGGATGATTTCTTCTTGGATACCTGAAGCTAAAAATGCCTTAGACATAGGGGCTGCTTTGATAAATTGTGGTCGGGCACCTAATATGGTAATAATTTTCATTTTATTCTTTTTGATAACGATGGTTCTCAATAGAGGATTGTTGTAATATTTTAGCTGCTTGGATAAAATCTAAAACCCCCTTGCTTTTAAGCATTCTTGCTATTAATAAAAATCCTTTTGGGTTAGATTTTTGTCTTGGATGAAAATGACTACAAGATACCCCTTCACCATCTAAAATCTTTGCTTTTGTTTCTTTTACTAAATGGTATGCAAGAAATTCATTTCTATCATCAGAGTTTAAAAACCATACTTCATTTGTATTTTTTAGTGCAAATTTATAGAGAATACAGACAAAGTTTTTTAAAATACCTTTTAAAAATCCCCCTTTTATGAAAATATACCCCAGACCAGTAGTAATGGCAATATTTTTAAATCCTCTGCTAGCAATACTTCCATATATCACAGGCTTGATAGTATAGTTAAATATAAAATCTGGCTTTAGTCTTTTAAAAAGTTTGTAAAGAGTAAAAATGGTACTTAAATCTTTAAATGGATTAAGCCCTCTAGAATCTATTTTAATATCCAAACATTTAAAGCCACTAGTTTGCAATTTTAAAAAGTAATGATTATCATTAGGGATAATAAGAGTGATATTGACCCCTTGATTTTTGAGTGCATTAAGTAGCTCTAATCTAAAATTAAACATACCAAAAGCAGAGTTATTAACAAAAACAATATGCTTAGAGTTAAGATCTATAAGATGGGATTTTAAGGTATGGATATAAAACTCAATAGTATGACTTATATCGAAGCGATTGAGCACTAGTTCTCTACTTTTTTCACCCATCTTTTGATAGTCCTTAATAGGCATGGTTGCAAGATAATTGATAGCCATGGCTAGAGCCTTAGGATCTTTAGGAGGGATAAGAAGTCCATTTTGTCCTATTAATATATTTGTATTGTGTTTAAGTGGAAGAAGAGGATGGAGTATGCATTCTTTACATCCAGATACATTAGAAGTAATGACTGGCTTTTGCATACTCATTGCTTCTAGTAAAACTCGAGGTATGCCTTCTTTATAACTTGGTAATACTAGGGCATAGCAATTAGCTATAAAATCTCTAACATCAGAATGCTCACCCAAATAATTGATAAAATCACTCTCTTTATCTAAGTCATCTTGATAAAGAGTATCTGGATTAGGGCAATTTAGAGCCCCTAAAAGCTGAAAATCATTTTTAGTAAAGTTCAAGATCATTTCCTAATGCATATGGGAGTGATCATGTATGGGTTGTATATCTTTATTATCAGCTAGATTTTCATCTTTTACTCTTTTTAGGAAGCTAGAGATAGAATCTGCCATTTGCATATAGCATTTGCTACTAATGCTATCAGGGTGGAAAAATACTACTGGCTTGCCAAGATCTCCACCTTCTCTAATCTTTGTTTCTAGTGGGATTTGAGCTAGGATTTGTGTGTTATATTTTGATGCTAATTCTTTGCTTGCGCCTTTGCCAAATATATCTGATTCCTCACCGCAGTTAGCGCAAATAAAGCCACTCATATTTTCTACAACCCCAGCAATTGGAATACCAAGTTTTTTAAACATATCTAATCCACGAGATGAATCATCTAGGCTGACTTTTTGTGGCGTGGTGACAACTATGCCTGCACTTACTGGTACGCTTTGAGCAAAAGTGAGTTGTGCATCACCAGTGCCTGGTGGCATATCTATCACTAAGATATCAAGTTCACTCCAAAGCACATCTGTAAGCATTTGTTCAATAGCTCTCATTACCATTGGTCCACGCCATATTAGACTTTGACCCTCATCATACAATACACCCATACTCATCATCTCTACGCCATAAGCTTTAAGAGGATAGAGCTTCTTGCCACTTTGATCTACTTCTGGTTTATTGGTATTAAGTCCTAGCATTCTTGGGATATTAGGTCCATAAATATCAGCATCTAGCAATCCAACTTTTTTTCCACTTTGTGCTAGAGCTATGGCTAAATTTACACTTGTAGTAGATTTGCCCACACCACCTTTGCCGCTACTAACCATTACAAATTGTTTGATCTGCGGGGCTAGGTTTCTGGTTGCTGCTTTTTTAGGAGATTCTATTTTTGGAGTTTTGATATCTAAATTAAGCTTAGATATTCCAAGTGCGCGAATTTTTTCATTTATTTCTTTGCTAAGAGTATTGATGACTTCAGTAGCATTGCTTGGTATTTCAACTCTTATAGCCAAAACATCATTATTTAATGCAATATCTTTTACAAAGCCAAAACTTACGATATCTTTTTGGAAATTGGGGTAAATAATAGTTTTTAAGGTATTTATAACTAAATCTTGAGTAATCATTGTTTTTCCTTATAGATTGATATGGGAGTGGGGCATTATATCCTGATATAATTAAAATAAAACTAAAGTGTGGAGAGAATATGACAGGTTTTTTGATTGATACTTCTATTATCCTTGATGATGTAGACAATATTGTTTATATATATGAGAATATGGGAAAAGATATTTTTATTAGTGATATAGTGATTGAAGAGCTGGATAAATATAAGGGTAATGAGGGTCAAAATGGATATTTTGCCAGAGAATTTTTTAGAAGTATTGATTATGAAGAGGATAAGGGAAAGACAATATTTCAAGGGATTGAAAAATCTGATATCAATGTAATAGAGGGTGATTTTTTTAAGCCTGTTGTTTTTGTACGCGAAGGAGTAAAAATTCCACTTACATTTATTCATAGAGCATTTTATAAAAGTCTTGAAAGGGCTTATGGAATAAATGATACAAAGATTGCAGAGATTGCTCAAGATTATAAAATGCAGCTTTTAAGCAATGATTCTGCTTTGAGAATTAGACTTTTGGCACGTGGTATAAATAGCCAGAGTTTAATGCGTGAAAATGTCCAAAATCCAAGTCAGATTGATTTTTGGCATTGCTTTAATAAGCATAGAGAAGAGAGTTTTGAGGTTTTATGCAATAATGAAAGATTTAAAAAATTAAAAGAATGGAGTTTGCTTGAGATTATCGAAGAGGATAATACTGGGAGTTCTCGCTATTTAAGTGGCAGAAAATTTTACGGTATTAAGAGAAATAATAGTTTTGAGTTATTAGATTTTGATTCTATTTTAAAAGAGAGGGATCCTTATGTTTTGCCTATTAATTTAGAGCAAAAGATGCTTTATGCCCTGCTCACTCATCCAAATAATTTAATTACTGTTGCTGCAGGATCTACAGGTAGTGGTAAAACATTAATTGCTCTTCAAGCAGGTATATATCTGGTCAAAAAGAAAATAGTAGATGGAATTATTTATTTGCGTAATACCATCACAGCTAATGATAAAGAAGCAGAGCTAGGTTTTAGAAAAGGAGATGAGAATCAAAAGCTACATTATTTTATGTACCCACTTTTTAGTGCTATAAATTTTACAATCTCTGTTTTACAGGCAAATTCTTTGGCAAAAAGAATAGAGTATAGAGGCGAGGTAAGCAGCATAGATAAGGAAGAAGCTACAGAATATTTTTTGCAAAAACATAAGATTGAAGTAATTGATATTGCCCATGCTAGAGGAGTAACACTAAGTAATAAATTTGTTATTTTTGATGAAGTTCAGAATGTTTCTAATGCTACTTTGAAGCTTATTGGTACGCGTATGGGAGAGGGAAGCAGAATTTGTTTTTTAGGGGATTATCGCCAGATTGATCACCCTTATTTAAGCAAATTTAGAAATGGGGTAGTTAGTCTCTTGCAAAAAGCCTTAAGCTGTAATGAGTTAGCAGGTATACAGCTAAGGCAGGTTATAAGAAGTGATATAGCTAAATTTTTTGAAGATAATTTTTAAGCTTATTAATCTAAAAAGCATAGCTAATTAAAAAGCTTATAGATCTTCCTGGTGCTGGCTGTCTTCCTACAGGACTTGTACCAATACCCCTAAAATAGTAATTGGCATTAAAAATATTATTTACAGAAATAGATCCATTAATTTTTTGTCTATTATTTTGCCATAGTGTACGACTAATTTGTGCATTGAGTACAAAATAATCTGGTTGACTTCCACCCTTACCATCTTTGTCCGTATTTTCTGTATTGGCTATATCAGAATAACTTTTAGAATAATAAAACCCAGAAATTCCAAGTGTAAAAATTTTGGGAATATCATAAATAAGATCAAAGCTAAAACTATGAGGCGAGACATAAGGAAGTTTTTTCCCATAAATATCACCTTTATAACCATTACTCCCTCTGCCGCCAGTTTGGTGTTGGGTTATTCTCGCATCGATAAATGTATAGGCTAGATGGATATCAAAACCCTTAAGCGGCGAAATATACATTTCTAATTCAGCACCTTGAGATAGAGCATCAGCTCCACTAGAATCTGCTGAAAAATTACCGATTCTATATTTATTAGCAAAGATGGCAAAATAGTTGGCATTGATGCTAAAAATTGAGTTAATAAAATAGCGCATACCCCCTTCTATATTTTGAAAAGTACTTGTGTGATAGAAATTTGTCCCAGCAATATCTCCTGTAGTTTGTGGTGGTAAAAAGCTACGACTATAGTTGGCATACAAGACTATATTTTTTATGGGTTTATAAGCAAGGCTTAGGGCAGGGTTAAATTGATTTTGTATTTTTGCTTCACTAGATCCTGTATAGCTTGCATTGATAAACTCATAGCGTAAACCGGGAGTAATACTTAGAGAATCTAAGATTTTAAACTCATCACTCAAATAGGCTGCTAAATAGTTATTAGCAAAGTTATTGCTAGGCTTATAGGTAATGGCAGAATTGCTTAGCATCTTTTCAAAAGAATCTTGTTTCACTCTTTCAAAGGTATAGCGTAAACCAAAGATGATGTTTTGTTTGAGTTTAGTACCATTAATATTAAGATTTACCTTAGGCTCTAATGTTTGAACTTCAAAGCGTCTAATATTACTAGTGATTTTTGTAGGTGCGGTAATAGTATCCATCGCTTTATTATAGTTGTCATCAAACTCAAAATTTCGCAAAACATCATGAAAATAATAATTAAGTGAGAAATTTCCATCTAAACTCTCATCCTTACCAAAATAATAGTTATAGGTTATTCCAGCACGTTTAGCATCTCCGCTAGCAAGATTATTGGGACGAACATTTTGGAATCTATCCTTAAAATAGTTGAGAGTTGAGAGTGTGCCTGGATCATTGGCTAGATAGCTATAATATTGCGCAAATCCACTAAGTTTGTGATTAGGATTGATTTCATAAACAGCACGTGCCATAAGATTTTGTACTTTTGTAGGACTATTTTCTCTAAAACTTTGACCATTAATAATATCAGCTTGTAGATCAATACCAAAATGATCATTAATCATCCCGCCAGTTTTTAAATACGTGTTATATAAAATATTATTATTAAAATCCCCATTATTGCGATAGCTAAGTTTGTCTTTTCCCCAAATTGTAACCTTTTGAGCAATTAGATTCTCCCATTTTTTAGGGATAGGCTTGGAGATAATATTAAGCACGCCACTAAAAGTATTAGGTCCATATTGCACACTTGCTCCACCTTTGATATAATCGATATGATCTACCATCATAAAACTAATAGGAAAGAGGGCTAGCTCGATATTTGAGTAGGGTGCTCCATAAATATTATTGCCATCAAGTAGTATCATTCCTGTATTGCTATGACCATTACCAGCACCACCAAAGCCCCTAAATTCTAGTTTGGGTAAAATACCACTTCCGCTATAATCTCGCATCTGAATACCCGGGATTTGCTGCAAGGCAGAATCTATGCTTTTTTGTCCACTTTGTCGAATTTGACGATTAGAAATTATAGAGCGTGAGCCTGGATTATTTTTTAAATCCTCGCTTTTCCATGATGTGCCATCAAGTGAAACATCTTGAGTAGTAATAGATTCTAGGGTTTTTGTATCCTCTGATAAATCTTGTGCTGAAAGTAGGGGAGATAATGCAAAAGCCATATAGGTTAAGAAGCAATATTTTTTCATCAAATATCCTTTTAAATTTTAATAATCATTATTATTATTTATGAATACTATTAAAACTAAGCTTAAAAAAATATTAAAATTTATATGTTTTTATTCATAAAATATTTTAATTTAGACACTTTAATGAATATTTGGATAAAAAAAAGTCATTTTGCTAAATAAATATAATGTTTAAAGCGTTGGAAGCTTGCTCTGGTACCGCACTATCTAAGAAAGTCTTAACCATCATAATCCTTTTATATAAATTTATTATGTTGAGAATTTCATTTTTTGACTAAGCAACAAAGAGAAGTATATGAATATCCCAATTTCTATTGCCTATCACAAATACCATATTGATTCTGTAACCTTGTTTTAGTGCTTTGGAGTGAATTTAAGATTTGCATATCTTGGAAATATTTGTCCAATTTTTCTGAAAATCCCATTTATTTAGATTTTACAAAAATAAGCCCTTTTTGAAAGTCCACACAAAGATTTGATTTCTTGTTATATAGAATCTAGCAAGAATGTAATAAAAATATGTAGAGTTTCCTACCATTTGTGAATGTGCCCTTTATATTTTGAATCTCTTGTTTTGTCTTTTATCGCATTGCTTAAGTTCCATAAAACTAGAATCTACAATGTAATTCTAGTTTTATATCATTTAAATATGGTGATTACTAATCAAAAGCTCTCTGCCAAGCTCTGCTTTTGTCTGCTTAAAATTATTCATACCATATTGCAAGTTCCATTCTTTTATATAAAAATCCTTATAGAGTTCTCGCACAAACTCGCTATCATCATAAGTAAGTAAAAATGCGTGTTTAGTTTTTTTCAGAATCTCAAAAAGTCTCTCGTGATTAAAACCTGTATGTAAATCCCCTTTTTTGCCATAGAGTTTTGATTTTGTCGCAGAGAAATAAGGCGGGTCTAAAAAGATAAAGACATTTTTACCCTCTTTTTGCATCAAAGATTCATAATCCTCGCAGCTAAATTCTATATCTTGTATCACTTCGCTTATATCTTTTAGTCTTTCAATAGAGCTTTGTGTAAAGCGGGATTCGTAAGCTTTTTGTGAATAGCCTCCACAATCTATCGTGCCAGAAAAACTAATGCGATTGAGGATAAAAAAATCTATCGCCCTTTGAAAATCACTTAGATTCTCACTTCTACGATTAAGCAAAAGTGTATAAAGTTCTCTACCATTTGTGAATGTATTCTTTATATTTTGAATCTCTTGTATTAATTTTGTGCTTTGAGTTTTTAGAATCTGCCAAAAGCAATACAAGTCATAGTTTATATCATTAGCATAGAATCTTGTTTCTTGATTTGCTTGCAAGCTCTGACATTGTGTTTGCGTATCAGCAAAAAGTGATACAAGATTCTTTTGTGAATCTTTGCATTGTGTGCATAAAGAGCTTTCAGAATCAAAAGTCTTGGAGTTAAGCGTATAATTTACAATCTTAAGATTCTGATATGTTTGCAAAAGATAGAGTCCCACACTTCCACCACCAAAAAATGGCTCTCTATACTCTATAAAATCTTTTGGGAAAAAATCTTTTAAAAATTTTATTGCTCTTGATTTGCCGCCGGGATAACGCAAAGGGGATTTTTTATACATCATTATTTATCCATACTGCAAAATTATTTGCTTTAGCTTCTGCATTTAAATCTTGTAAAAGCTTGTTTTGCGTTTTGGTAAAAGCGTTATTTTGCAAAAAAGATTCTATATTATTATTTGGTAGTTTTATGCCACTTTGCAAAATACTAGAAGTAAGCCGCAACACAACTGTAAAATTTGTGTGTCCTTGCAAAGAATCTATATTGTTATACAACATAAGCTTTAAAAGCCCATCTTTTATATCATCGCTACTTGGCAAAAGTGCACTTTTACTATGCTTGCTTTCGCAAAGATAGAAAGTGTTATTATGAAGCAACACATCATCGATTGTGAAAAAATACTGCCCTCCCAAGTAATTTTCTATTATAATCCTACTCTTTTGCCCTATGCCTATTTGCTCTTTTGGCTGAATAGTGAGACTTTCTCTATTTTGTGCCATTTGTGCTTTTGTCCTTGAGAATTGCATAAAAGATTCTTTTGTTTGTGATATTTTAGTAGCAAAGGTATCGATATTTTTATGATTATGTAGTGTGCATTTGAGTTCTTTGGCGATATCATTGTATGAAGTTTTTACTAAATCTATAAGTTTTGAAAGATTATCTCTTTCTAATTGATTCAAATTCCAATGTAATGCGGATTGATGATAGTTTGATAGCTTATGTAATTGTTGTTTGATATAGTTGTTGTTAAATTGCTGATTAGTAATTTTATCACTTTTATGTGGGTGTGATTCTGCCTTATCATAATAGGCTAAAATGACATAGACATTTAAAAGACTCATAAATGAAATCGTATCCCATTGCAAATAATCTATATCACCATTTATGCCTTCATCTTTGATAAGCGGGATAATGGTAGTGATTTTTGAAGCACTAGAGCTAAAAGTATCGTACACTCTTGCATAGGGATAAGAACGTGTGCGTTTAGGACTTACCCATTTACTTAAGGCGAAAGTTCTATCATTAAAATTTGTTAGGCATTTGCTAGGAAGTGCGTTAATATCTGTAAAATCACAAGTTTTTAATTCCTCTTTTAAGTATTTTTTGTAAGAAAAATTTTTAATTGTAGCGTGTAGCATAAATTATCCTAATTTGAATATTAAATATTTATCTTATTGCAGATTCTGACATTATTATAAACTAGAAACAATAAGAATAATTCTATAAAAGGGATAACCTTTCTTTTATTATTCTACTATATTCCATATTCCACTATAATATAAATATACATAAGAGAGATTTTATTCATTTCAACTTATGTGAGTTTGTGATAGCGATTCTCATCATAGAATTGTGTAATGCAAAAATTTCAATTATGATTCAATAAGAAAATTTAAAACTCATCTTCTAGACTTTTTGGGCTGCATTGTAGAGATAGGATATCATCAAATTGATGATTAAGATAGCATTCTCTAGCATAGCGACCTATCATGGCAGCATTATCAGAGCAAAACTCAAGTGGGGCTAAAAGTAGATTTTTTTTATATTTTTTACAGAGTGTTTCTAGGGCTTGACGCAAAGTTGCATTAGCGCTAGCACCACCTACAAGAGCAAAGTGCTCTGGAGAGTGATGGCGGCGGAAATATCTTTCTGTTTGCTGTAATAAATGGATGATAGCTGTGGATTGGAAGCTTTTGGCTATGCAAGCATGCATAGTTTTTTCTACTTTTTGTATTTCTAATCTGATGGCATTTTTAAGTCCAGAAAAGCTAAAGGCAATACCACTATGATTGCGTAGTGGTATGGGAAGAGGAATAGGAGAATCTAAAATATCTTTACTGCTTTGATAGTTTTTAGCTAGTTTTTCTATTTGGGGACCACCAGGATATGGTAAATCTAGCATTTTGGCTACTTTATCAAAACTTTCCCCAAAGCTATCATCCATACTTTGTGCTATAAGTTTCATAGAAGAAAAACTATTGGTTTGTATAATTTGTGTGTGTCCTCCAGAAACTAGCAAGGAGGATAAGGGTAAAATAGCATTTGCTTTATTGATAAAGATAGAATAAATATGCCCCTTTAGATGATTTACGCCTATAATAGGAATTTTAAGTTCTAGGGCCAGAGTTTTTGCCATCATTAATCCTTCAATAAGCGTAACGCTTAGCCCAGGTCTTGTAGTAATGGCGATAGCTCTGATATCTTTTTTGCTAAATTTTGTAAAAATGTCTTTCAAGATAGCAGGAAGGGCATTTGCATGCATTCTAGAAGCAATTTCTGGAACCACACCACCATAGAGACTATGTGTAAGTTCTTGAGATATCTTTTTATGATATATAAGCTTGCAGTCTTGTATGCTAGTGAGAGCTATTGAGCTGTCATCACAACTGCTTTCAATACTTAAAATCATTAAAATCCTTTTATTTTATTATATCGCAAACGCTAAAATATATAAACTCATTTAAGGAGGAAAGATGAAAGCCAGATTTTTGGCAGAGTGGGAGAGACAAAGTGCGGTTTTGCTTGCTTTCCCGCATCCATTTAGTGATTGGCAATATTGCTTAGATTCTGCGCGTAAAACTTTTTTAGAAATTATAGAGCAAATCCTTAAGATACAAGATTGTATAGTGTGCATAGATCCAAGGGATGCTCAAGGCTGGAATCTAATTTGTGAGTATTTTAGCCTTAATGATAAGAAAGAAGCACTAAGGCAAGGAGAGATTTTTAGACAAGGCAGATTAAGTCTTATTAGTGTGATGAGTAATGATACATGGGCTAGAGATTTTGGACCACTTGGCATTGAAAATGAAGGAAAAATAGAACTGCTTAATTTTGGCTTTAATGGCTGGGGGCTAAAGTTTGCTAGCAACTATGATAATCAAATATCAAATAAGTTAAGCACTTTTGGTATTTTGCCTAAAATGAGGGATATGGATATGATCTTAGAGGGTGGTAGCATAGATAGCGATGGAGAGGGTAGCATTCTTACTACAAGTCAATGCCTGCTTGAAAAAAATCGCAATGCCCATCTAAGTAAAGAGCAAATAGAAACAAAGCTAAAAACATATTTTGGTCTAGATAGGGTTTTGTGGCTAGAATCTGGTTATTTGGCAGGGGATGATACAGATAGCCATATTGATACTTTAGCAAGATTTTTAAAAAAAGATGTCATTGCCTATGTGGCTTGTGAGGATGAGAAAGATGAGCATTATGAAGAATTAAAAAAAATGGAGTTAGAGCTAAAAGCACTGCGTCAAAAAAATGGCAAGAGCTATAAACTCATACCCTTGCCCTTGCCTGATATTAGAGAGAGTAGATTTAGCTTAGATAAAAAGGATGATATTTATCGTCTGCCTGCTAGCTATGCGAATTTTTTAATTTTAAATGAAAATACACTGCTTTTACCAACCTATGGAATTGATGAGCTAGATTATAGGGCACATCAAGCTTTGAGTGATTTTTATAAAGTTATTGATATTGATTGTAGCACACTTATCCGTCAACATGGTAGTCTTCATTGTGTAACGATGCAAATCCCATATTATGACTAAAATCTTATTTTACGGTAAGGTGCAGGGGGTAGGGTTTCGTCCCCAGGTTTGCAGAGTAGCTAGAGAGCTTAGCATTTTTGGATTTGTGCGTAATCTTGGGGATTGTGTAGAGGTGGTAGTACAAAATGATGAAAAACTTGATGAGTTTTTAAGTGCTTTTTATAGCACACTCCCTAAAGAGGCTAAGATTACACAAAGCATAATCACAACAACAAGAGATCAAACCAGCTATAATAGTTTTGAGATATTAGATTCTAAAATTAGCTTTTCATCTAATTTAAAGATAGAGTTACCCCAAGATTTAAAGATTTGCGATAAATGCATAGAGGATATGCAAAAAAATGCAAGGTTTATGGGGTATGGTTTTGGTACTTGTATAGATTGTGGTGCTCGCTATAGTATTATAGAGGCACTGCCTTATGATAGATCAAATACAACAATGAAAAATCATCATATGTGCCCTATGTGCAAGAATGATTATCAAGATCAAGATTCAAGACGATTCCATGCAGAGCCTATTAGCTGTAAAGAATGTGCTATTAAAATGGTATATAAAAATAGTCATGGAGTTGAGGTTATTAGTAATGAGGCTTTTGAATCCTGTATTAGGGATTTAAAAAATGATAAGATTGTTGCTTTTAAGGGAGTGGGTGGCTTTGGGCTAATCTGCAAGGCAAGTGTAAACAATATCACTCGTTTAAGAAAATTAAAAAAAAGAGAAAGAAAGCCATTTGCTTTAATGGTAAAAGATTTAATAAGAGCATTAGAGTATGTTGAGTTAAATACCTTAGAAAAACAAACTTTGCAATCAAAGCTTGCCCCAATCCTTTTGGCTAAAAAACGCACAAATACAAAAAAAGAGATGGTTCAAATCCAACAAGCCTTAGCGCCAGATTTAGCAAGATTGGGGGTAATATTACCCTATAGTGCACTACATATCTTATTGCTAGAAGCATTAGATTTTGACATCGTATTTACTAGTGCGAATTTTAGTGGTGAGCCAATTATTACTCACGAAGCGCAAATGAGTAGCTATCTTGGTATTTTATGTGATAGCTTATTGGGATATGATCGTGAAATTTTTAATGGCATTGATGATTCTTTGGTCCAAGTAATGGGAAATGAAGAAATAAGGTGGGTGCAGATTTTACGATTAGCTAGAGGCTATGCACCTTTGCATTTATGTTTTGATGGCTTGCAGAGCCCATCTTGTTTCTATACAGCTAAGGGAGCTCAAGAGAGGGTAAATTTGGCTTATAGATATGATAGGGATGTTGTGATCACGCCATATATAGGAGATTTAACCCATCCAAAAGTATTAAATAAATATGAGGATGTGGATAAAAAATTTTTAAACTTTTATCAACTACAAGCAAAAAAAAGAGAGGTAGTTACTGATTTGCATCCTCAATACTATTCAAGTCATTTGGCACAAAAAGAAGGCTTTAAGATACATAAAATCCAGCATCATAAGGCGCATTTTGCTTCTATTTTTGCAGATTCTATATTGCAGGATAAAAGTTTAGATAAAGAAAAACAAGTACTTGGAATCATATGGGATGGGAGTGGGCTTGGAGAGGATGGGAAAATTTGGGGCGGTGAGTTTTTTTATGGAAATCCATTAAATGATTTATGTGGTATTGAGCGCATTGGGCATTTTAAAGAAATGCGTATTTATGGTGGGGAGAGTGCTGCTAAAGAAATATATAAGCTAGCTTTTAGCTTGAGCTTAGAAGAAGATCTAACTTTTGTACAAAAAAGACTTCTACAGAGATACCCTGAATTAGACTTTTTAAAGCAAGTGTATAAAATAGGCTTTGAAAGTAGCTCATGTGGGCGTTTATTTGATATTGTAGCTTGCTTATGTGGTCTTTGTGATAGGCAGGATTATAAGGCTGAAGGTGCTATGATTATGGAGAGATATTTTGATGATACATTGACCTTTAGTCCTTATGGATTTTTGATTGATGAAAATGGTGTGATTAATTTAGCCTTAATGTGGAGGGAAATGCTTGATGATTTATTTGTAGATTCTAATTTAAAAAATCTTAGAAATGATTTGAATGCTTTTTATTTTGTTGGTGATGGGAATAAACAGAGGGTTATTTCTAGGTTTATCCACACTTTAAGCGCGATTATTGAGTATTTTATCTCACAAAAATATGATGCAAATAATGGATTATGCGTTATGTTTTCTGGAGGTGTTTTTAATAATGCTAATTTATGTAGTTATCTCATAGAGCATTTATCGCTGCATTTTAATATGGATAAATTAAAATTATATTTTCATCATTTTGTACCCTGTGGAGATGAGGGCATCTCTCTTGGGCAGGTTATGGCACATAAGGTTTAGATTTAAGATTTTTTTCGCATAAATAAAGAGGAGATTTTTAAATATAGATATTGAAAAATATTAAGCTTTTTGCCACTTTTTTGCAGAATCATTTGCAAGATTTTATCGCGTCTAAACATAACTGCGCAATTAAAAGGACTCATCCCTCCTCCAGCATAGGGATCAGCACCATGATCTAAAAGTATTTTAGCTACTTCTTCATATCCTTTAAAACATACACCAGCTAAAGGTGTTTGGTTGCGGTTATTTGTCCTATCTACTTCAGCACCGCGATCTAAAAGCAAACGTACAACATCAATTGAGTTGTGATAACTAGCTAACATTAAAAGTGTATCGCCTTTATGGTTTGAAAAATTTACATTCAATCCAGAATCAAGCATAATTTTTAAAGAATCTACATCATTTTGGCGGGCAAAATCAAAGCTTTGTGCGCAAAATTCTTCCATAGCTAATTCTTCTTCTTTGGTTAGTTGATTTTGTGTTTGTGTATTCATTGAGTATTCCTTGAATATGTTTTATTCAAGTGTAGCAAAAAACCTAAAAACTCTGTAAAATGAGAGCTAAAAAATAAAATTAAGGCAAATTGTGAAAAAAATAAATTTAGTGATTCTATTTAGTGGTAATGGCAAAAATATGGAAAATATTATTTTTAAGCTGCATAAAAAACAATTTCAGATTCTTGGACATTGTGTAGAAATCTGCGTGCGTGCAGCCTTAAGTAATAAAAAAAATGCCTATGGGCTTAAACGACTAGAAAACTTAAATACTCAATATTATGAAAAAATAGATTCTATTATCTTAGAGCATGCAAATTTTGCTAATCGAGAAGAGTTTGATAGGCAATTAGCCAATGTGCTTGAAAAATACAAGCCAGATTTAGTTGTTTTAGCAGGATTTATGCGGATTTTAAGTCCATTTTTTGTCAATCAGTTTCAAATTATAAATATTCATCCATCTCTTCTACCAAAATATAAAGGTGCTCATGCCATAAAAGATAGCTTTGAGAGCAAAGATAGAGAAGTAGGAGTAAGTGTGCATTGGGTAGATGAAGGATTAGATTCTGGTAGAATTATTCTTCAAGCTTCTAGGTTGCGTCAAGAAGATGAAGATTTTGAATTTTTTGAAAATCAGATACATAAAATAGAATATGATCTCTATCCTCAAGCTATTATCAAGGCTATTGAGGAAGGTCTTAAATCATAATTATGGAGAATAAGAATGCATGAGAGTGCACTTTATCATCACTTTTTATCTTTTGCAATTGTTTCAATTTTAATTGTTATTGCTCCATTTTTATCTAAAATTACACGCATTCCTATTGTTGTTGTAGAAATGTTTTTAGGAGCATTTGGCGTATACTTTGGTATTTTTCATCCTTCAGAAATTATTTCTGTTTTTGCCAAAATTGGTTTTTTATTTTTAATGTTTTTATGTGGTATGGAAGTCGATTTACGTGGTTTTAGGGCATTAGGGAGAAAATTTTTAAAAAAAGCTTTAGTGTATTTTTTGATTTTATACATAGGAGCTGTAATAGTTGTAATCAGTTTTAATCTACCCGGGATTTTTATTGCTGCATTACCGGTGATGAGTCTAGGTATGATTATGGCACTTATTCGCGATTATGGTAAAGATGAACCATGGCTACAACTAGCATTGAAAATTGGAATTGTAGGAGAGCTATTATCAATTACAGCATTGGTATTTATCAATGGAATCTACTCTTATGGGTTGACTTTTGAACTCTATAAGACCCTTTTTGTTTTGATCGGTTTTGTGCTTGTTATTATTGCTTTTTTTGCAGTGATTAAAATCGTATTTTGGTGGTTTCCAGGATTTAAGAACTTTTTAATGCCTAAACATGATGGTCAAAATCAAGATATTAGATTGTCTATGATGTTATTTTTATGTCTTATAGTTGTGGTTATGGGCTTAGAGCTTGAAAATGTTTTAGGTGCTTTTTTGGCTGGTATGATCATTGCTACTTTTTTCTCTTATAAACATGAACTCATTGAAAAACTCAATGATATTGGATTTGGATTTTTTGTACCTTTGTTTTTTATTAATGTCGGCACAACTTTAAAATTAGATGTAGTTTTGGAAAATCCAAAACTATTGCTTTATGGTATTTGCATTGCTTTTTGTATGATTGCCTTGCGTATAGTGGCTGCATTTGGAGCTTTTAGACATTATTTTAGCCATTTACGCGATATTATATTATATGCGCTTAGTGATTCAATGCCACTGACATTCTTAGTTGCAACAGCAGCACTTGGGTTAGAACTTGGAGCTTTGGGACAAAATGCTTATTATGCTTTTTTATTGGCAGCAATGTTTGAGGGGATATGTTTTATTATTGTGATTAAATTAATTTATACATTTTGGAAACCTAGAATGTTATAATTTTAAAAATTTAAAAAGGGAAAAAATGGAAAAATTTAAGCAATTTATAGAAGATCGCAAAAAGAATATGAGAGAAATTTTAGGGTTTGGAATTGCTAGAGTAGAACTTGGTAAAAACAGCAAAGTTTTATGTGCTACTTATCCAGTATTAAATTGGAATGAAAATTATGGTAGTTATGCTGTATTTGATGCTTGCAAAAAGGATGCCATAGAGGTTTTTAGAGCTCAAGATGAAGAGATTTATAGCCTTAATTTAAAATTTATTAATAAGGCATTAGAGCTTTTTTCTCCTTTTATTGCTGAAGCTAGTATTGATTTACAAAGTCATAAAAATATTCAAACCTTATTGAGCTTAAAAAAAATTTTACTTAATGGGGTAGAAAATAATATTGATTATCGTTTAGTGTTTTTATATAAAGATTCTAAGTGCGAGAGCGTAGAGAGCGCATATATGAAACTTTTAGCACTTTCTTTGGGTAAAGCGGCTTTAAGAAGTTTAAACTTAGATGGTATTTTCGGTCTTTTAAGCAATGTGGCATGGAGTGGAAATAAGCCTTATGAACTTGATTATTTGCGAGAAAATGAAATTGAATTAAAGCTTAGAGGTGAGTATCCTAGTATCGATTTTGTAGATAAATTCCCACGCTATTTAATGCAGGTCATCCCTCAATATGATAATATCAGAATTCTTGATACAGCTAAGACAAGATTTGGTGCTTATCTTGGGAAGGGCGGATATACACAAATGCCCGGGGCTAGTTATATTAACTTTAATGCTGGCGTGGAAGGTGCATGTATGAATGAAGGTAGAATCTCCTCATCAGTGATTATCGGAGAGGGGACTGATATTGGTGGGGGTGCTAGCATTCTTGGAGTACTTAGTGGGGGAAATTCAGATCCTATTTCTATAGGTAAAAATTGTTTGCTTGGAGTGAATAGCTCTACAGGTATTAGTCTTGGGGATGGATGTATTGTAGATGGTGGGATCGCAGTATTAGCCGGTACAATTTTTGAGATAGATTTAGAAAATGCACAAAAAATTGCTAGCATTAATCCTGGTTTTAAAATTAAAGAAAGCAGATTATATAAAGGCAAAGAATTGAGTAAACTTAATGGTGTTCATTTCCGTCAAGATAGCAAAACTGGCAAAATGATTGCCTTTAGATCTTCACGAGAAATAGCCCTTAATGCTGATTTGCATTAAATGGTATTAATTTTGCTTAAACTTTAAAAAATATACATGGAGTGATGATGAAAATTTTAGGGAAAATCTTTATTTTAGGACTTTTAATAATCAATATCGGCTATAGTGAAGATAATGATGGTAATCAGAATAAAGCACCTACTATAGCTCCAAATCCAACCCCTGATGATCCTCGTGCACTCACTTCTCCTCAAACGACAAAAGATTACCTTCGGTTTGGTATGGATGCTGCTAAAAAGCAGGATTATAAGAGCGCTTTTAAATATTTTAAACAAGCTTGTGATAATGGAGATCCTGCTGGCTGTTTTGCTATTGGTACTATGTATGCCAATGGTGTTGGTATTTTAACTAATTTAGATAAAGCGGAACGATACTATGAAATGGGATGCAGTGGTGGGGATGCTACAGCTTGTTCCAGCTTAGCAACTATTTATGATTCTAAAGATCAAGCAAGCGTGAGTGATAAGAAAAAAGCAGTTGAACTATATATGACAGCTTGCCAAGGCGGAGATGTAATAGCTTGCAATAATTTAGCCTATATGTATGCAAATGGTGATGGAGTACAAAAAGATTATTATAAGGCTATGAATTATTATAAATATGCTTGTGATTCTGGCAGTGATTTAGGTTGTTATAATTTAGGCTTACTAACTAATACAAATAATATTTATGGGTATAATCGTGCAAATCTTACACCAGTAGATCTTAACTATTTAGCTTGCAATGCAGGTGATATAAAAGGCTGTGCAAATCTAGGATGGATTTACGCAAATGGTCTTTCAGGAGCACCAGTTAGCTATCATTATGCGGCTAGGTATTTTAATCAAGCTTGTTTAGCTGGTGATATACCAAGCTGTAATAATCTTGCTGTGCTTTATCAAAAAGGTCTTGGGGTGCCCCAGGATACACAAAGAGCACTTGATTTATTCTCTTATGCTTGTAATTCTGGACATCAAAAAGCCTGTGATAATTATAGAATCTATAAACAACAACTCATAGGTGGTAGACGTCCAGATCATGGAGCATTATTTTTCCCTAATAATCCAAATCTTGGTAAAAAACCACCACTTGGTAAGGACCCAATGAGGTATGATCGCAGATATAACCGCTAAAATCTGTATTATGGGATTTTAGCTATCTAAATTTATCTTTAAAAATACGCTTTTTTATTCATCCTAAGCATCAGTCTTTGGATAACAAAAGCGATAACCACGTCTTCTAACTGTTTCTATGGTATGAATTCCAAGGGGTTTATCTAGTCTTTGGCGAATTTGATTAATAGCTACTTCAATAACATTAGGAGTAACAAGTTCTGGTTCTTCCCAAATAGCATCTAGTAGTTGTTCTTTAGAAACTATTTGATCCTTATGGCGAGCAAGATGAGTTAATACCTCAAAAGGTTTGCCCTTAACTTCAACTTCTTTTCCTTGATAAATAATGCGTTCTTCATCTGGATTAATTACAAGATTTTCTATCTCAATTATTCCTGTGCTACTAAGTTTTAAATGTGCCTCAATGCGACTTAAAAGAGCCGTAGAATCTAATGGTTTATAAATATAATCATCAGCACCAGCCCTAAAAGATGCACTTTCATTAATATGATCTGGAAATTTATGAGAAACAAGAACAATTTTTGTTTTAGAATTTTTAGATTTAATTTCGCTCAATAGCTCATAGATATCATTTTGACCAAGTTTCAAGCTCATTAAAATTAGATTATAATGCCTAATCCCTGTATAATAATAACCATCCTTAAGATTGCCAGCCACATCGGTTTGATAACCATGAGTTGCAAAAAAATCTCCTATGCTTTTAGCGCTGTCTATCTCCTCATCAATCAGTAAAATTCGCATTTTAATTCCTTGAAAGTTTAAAATGATACAAACCATATAAGCTTAAAGTTTTATTAAACAAATTATAACATATTTTTATATTAATTTAAGAGAAACATTCCTAGTTTTCGTGCCTCGAGATATTTATTAATTTTTGTTAAAAGTTGTTTACCTTTAAATTATTATTTATTGGTAAAATTTATCTAGTTAGTCGAAAGGCTAACTCGGTATGCAGTATGGCAAGATTATTCCCCTCCTTTCTTTGCTATTAGGTTGCATACCGCTCTCCTTTTTTTGTTTTGTTAAGTTAAAAATTGATATTTTAGGTGCTATCTTAGGGTAGCATCTTTTTATTTGTTTTTTGTTTAATCATAATGCTGATGCCCTTACATACACGCATACCAAAAAGCAGAATAATCCATGATATATAAATCCAGAGCATTAAAATAAGTAACATAGAAATGGAGCCATATAGGCTAGGATAGGTTTTATTATAGTTAATGTAGAAGAAAAATAAAGTCTTAAATGCATACCATACACTAGCACAAACAATTGATGATAGGATAAGAATTTTATTTTGCAGTGTTTTATTAGCAGAGATTTTAAAAAGTACTAAAAATAGCATACATACTACTGCCCATGGGAAAATTTTCCCAAGCAAAAAGAACTGAAAAGTGTTTTGTAATATTGGTGTTACCTTTGTATTGAAATAAAATAAAGCAGCAATAATAATTGGAAAAAAAGTCATCATTACCCAGTATACCATTAAAGAATCTATAAACTTTCTTGGCTTTGAATTAAACATTCTTGAAGTAATGAACTCATAGTTTCTAAAAAATAACAAAGAAGTCATTATTACATAAATAAGCCCCACTATTCCCATTTTGTGCGTATTAATAAGGAAGGTATTAAATATTTGCATAAAAATCTCAGTATTGGTAGGAATAATATAAGAGAGGATAAGATCTTTAAGTTGCTGAATTTGGATCTGGAAGCTAGGCAATGATGAAATAACTGAAATAATAATAAGACATAATGGAATAATTGCAAAAATAGTATAAAAACTAAGTGATGCTGCAAAATAGAGAATTTCTTGCTCATGAGTTAGGAAGTTGTAACTAAGTTTTAACTTTCTTTTAAAATCAATATCCATTAATTCCCTCGACTAAAAATTCACTGATATTTTACTTAAGTTTTACTAAAAAAACTCCAGGGCTTTACTACAGATTTTTAAAATCCTTGCAAACAAGGAGAAAATATGACAAAAGTTTTAAGAATAGCCTTTATTTATGGCTCGATAGCATTTGGAATGGATTTAAAGGATGGGCAAATAATCCCAGCAGCAAAAGAGGTCAAAGAAGAAGAATCAAGTAAAGCCTTTTTGAAACGTTTTGATTTTAGTGGATTTGGCTACATAGGTTATTTTAGAAATGATCTTAATTTGTCTGGACAAAGTATTCAGTATCGTTTAAAGCTTGATTCTAGTTATGATATTTATAATGGTTATTTAGCACATTTAGGGATATTTTTCTCTCAAGGTTCTTCTACACCTAATGCTAATTCTTATATTTATGGGGGCGTGCATGGCAGTAGAGGAGGAGTAAGCAATACTGGATTTTCAGATAGATTTGGTATAGGAGTCTTTGGTGCTAGTAAAACTTTTAATTTTTCTAAAAATAGTTTAGAAATTAAGGCAGGTAGATTTAATCTTGATACTCCATTAAGCAATAATAAGGTGGATTTATATAGCGGTATTGAAGCAAAAATTAAATACAAGAATATGCAATATTTTTTACTCTATTCTTTTAGCTATATGACTGATCACTTAGCCTATGCTCTTAATGCAAGAGGATTATTTGATTCTAAAAATCAGAAGCTAGAGGGTCAGCATGCAGCGAGTATAGGTATTGGAAACTCACTTTTTATAGCTGGCTTAAAGTATAAGGCAAAATACATAGATTCTATGTTTTATATTGCTAATAGTGTTAATTTTTTTGATGTTATTGCTTTTGGTCAAACTTCTTTTAAGCAAGATATAGGGGATTTTAACTATAGTCTGAATGCTCAAATAGCCTATGCTAAAATTTCTAACTCTCCAAGCTTAAAGCTAGGAGGAGATGGGGGTAAACAAATTTCAAGTGCTATTAACTTAAAATCATTAGCTCAAAATAGAGGAGTTTATAATCTTAATATACATTTAAATTATAAGAAATTTAAAAGCAAGATAGGATTTTTGGGTAGCTTTGGAGATGGCTATGGGGTGCTTTTAAACTCTATAGGAGGACTTAATTTGGCAGGGAGAATGTGGCAAAATAATTTTACATCTACTTATGAAGGTTTTGGCATTCTTGGATCTGGGGGATATAAAAATTCTGATATTTTTGTTACTTATAGTAGCTTTGAATTTGGGGCTTTTGATATGTTTTGGGGCGTAGATATTGCCTTTATTGGTGGAAATAATTTCTTTCCACTTAGTACTAATGATTTGCTAAATCGAAATTTCATAGAGCTTACACCACATTTTAAATATAATTTAACCAAACAATTGGATATATCACTTTCTTCCTCATTTTATTTTTTAGATATTAAAGGTATTAAAACAAAAGTTCAACTTCAATATAAGTTTTAAAAATATTAAGAAATTTTAGCGTTAAGAAATTCTGCTACAATAGTTGAAAATAACTTAGGGTAAGATCAATGAAGCACTTTTTAACATTAGCAGATTTTACACCCAGCGAGCTTATAGAAATGTTAACTCTTGGACTTGAGTTAAAGCGTGATTTTAAGCAGGGAAAGAGCCATAATGGGCTATCTGGTAAAATACTAGGGATGATTTTTGAAAAAAATTCTACGCGTACAAGAGTAAGTTTTGAGGCTGGTATTTACCAGTTGGGAGGTATGGGCATATTTCTATCTAATAGAGATATTCAATTAAGTAGGGGCGAAAGTATTTATGATTCTGCAAAAGTAGTGAGCTCTATGTTAGACTTGATTATGATACGTACTTTTGAGCATTCTCGATTAGAAGAATTTGCCAAGCATTCAAAAGTTCCTGTAATTAATGGGCTTAGTGATTCTTATCATCCTGCACAGGTTATGGCTGATTATATGACAATGATTGAAAATGGTATTTTTTCTTCTCATTTTGTTAGTCCAGAGCTGATATCGATATTGCAGAATTTGGGTATTAGACATATAGCAGAGCCAAAATTAAGTTATATCGGAGATGGTAATAACATGGCTCATTCTTATATGATGCTAGCAGCTAAATTTGGATTAGAGCTTAAAATTTCCACTCCAAAAAAATATAGTCCAGATCCTAAAATTACAGAATTTGCACTAAAAATTGCGAAAGAAAGTAATGCTAAGATTGAGTTTTATTCATCCCCAGAAGAAGCTATAAGTGATTGTAATGTTGTTTTGACAGATACTTGGATTTCTATGGGACAAGAAGATGAGAAAGAAAAAAGAAGGTCTGATTTTAGGGGATATTGCATAGATTCTAAACTAATGGCTTTGGCTAGTAAGGATGCTATTTTTATGCATTGTCTACCAGCATATCGCGGCGAAGAAGTGAGTGCTGATGTTATTGATGGTCCTCAAAGTCGTGTGTTTGAAGAAGCAGAAAACAGACTTCATATTCAAAAAGGAATTATGCTATGGCTACACCAAAACAGGTAAAAAATAAAAATATTACCTCTAAGAAAGCTAATCTAGGTGAGATTTTAAATGTGCAGAACTTAGGTTACTTACAGCGTATTAGTGAAGATGTACTTGAAGTTTATCTACAAAATGGTAGTTTTAACTCTAAAGAACCTTGGTTTTTAAAAGATAATGGCGGGCAAGAGTATGTAGTATTGCCCCAGCATGTTTTAAAAAATATAATCTCTTTGATACGCAAGGCACATGAGGATAGATTGCGTGTTGAATTAGAGAGAGATATTATTTCACTTACTCCAATTGACTTTGATGATGTGATGAGTGTAGCAACTTCTCGTGTAGAAAGCTTAAGAAATAAGGATGGTAGTCTACCTCATATCAACACAATGCAACTTATTAAAGATATAAAAAAAGATCATCCAAATTTATTTTTAAACCTTGATTCTATTATTGGGGGCAGGATATGATTGATTTTAAAAAATTTGCGAGTTATTCTAAGGCTGGTCCTAGATATACTAGCTATCCTACTGCAGTTGAGTTTAAAGAAAATTTTGGGGTTAGTGATTTTGAAAGCGCACTAAAAAGAAATGATAAGACTGCTAATTTGCCATTATCTATTTATGTGCATTTACCATTTTGCAAAAGTGCATGTTATTTTTGCGCATGTAATGTTATCTATACTAATAGTGAGGATAAAAAAGAACGCTATCTTGGTTATCTCAAAAAAGAATTATCGCTTATTAGTAAAAAAATGGACACTTCTCGCGAGGTCGTGCAGTTACATTTTGGGGGAGGGACTCCCACTTATTTTAGCGCTAAGCAGCTAGAATATATAATTAATGCTATTTATCAGACCTTTCCTAATTTTGCTAAAAATGCTGAAATAAGCTGTGAAGTAGATCCTAGGCATTTTACGCATGAACAAATGGTGGTATTAAAATCAGGAGGGTTTAATCGTATTAGTTTTGGTGTTCAGGATTTTGATTCTGTTGTACAAAAGGCAATTAATCGTTTTCAAAGTATAGAGCTTATGGAAAAAGTAGTTAAAATTGCTAGAGATCAGGGCATTCGATCTATTAATTTTGATTTAATTTATGGACTTCCTTATCAAAATCTCTCCAGTTTTATGGATACATTAAAAAAAGCTGTATCACTTGGTGCAGATAGATTTGCTATTTTTAATTATGCACATGTACCTTGGATTAAAAGAACAATGGGAAATATCGATGAAAAAACGCTTCCGAGCCCAGAAGTAAAATTAGAGATTTTAAAAAATACAATTGCTTTTTTAAAAGATTGCGGTTATGAGATGATAGGGATGGATCATTTTGCTAAAAGCGATGATGAGTTAACTTTGGCTAGTCAAAATGCGGAATTAAGAAGAAATTTTCAAGGCTATACAACACGTGGCTTTTCTCAAACTATAGGTATTGGACTTACTTCAATTGGAGAAGGATTGGATTATTATGCACAGAATTTTAAGGATATCAAGCAATATGAAGCAGCTCTTGATAATGGCGAGTTACCTATTGAGCGTGGTATAGCTTTAAGCTATGAGGATAGATTGCGTAAAGAGGTTATTATGCAATTAATGAATAATACTCAATTGGAATTTAAAAAAATTGAGTTACTTTTTAATATTGATTTTAAGACATATTTTGCAAAAGAAATACAAAGACTCCAAACATTCATAGATGATGGAATTTTAGAAGTTAAAGATGATGGCATATATGCAAATGCAACTGGTGGAATGCTTATTCGTAATATTGCAATGGTATTTGATGCTTATTTAGATAAGATTCCAGAAGATCAAAGAAGATTTAGCAAAACGGTGTAAATATGCAAGAATGGTTGCAAATAGCACTGGGGTGTATAAAATGTGCAAAATGTATACCAACTTGTCAAATGTATCAAACTTATCTTGATGAAGTGCATTCTCCTAGAGGTTTATTAGGGCTTTTAAGTATTCTTGATAATAAACCTGATTATGCTGAATATATAAAAGAAGCTCTAGATTCTTGTTTATTATGTGAGAATTGCAATAAGCGCTGCCCTAAAGATTTAAATATTAGCTTTGCTATAAAGTTGGCTCAAGAAAGTTTAATTAATAAAACTCAAAAGCCCTAAGTTTAGCACACTTGGCACGAGAGTTGTGTTTTAGTTCATAACTTGTAGCTATTATGGGTTTTTTAGTGATAATTCTTCCTATTTCATGGTTATTTCCACATTCACAACGCATTGCATCTTCTGGACAAATACAAGATTTTGCATAGTCCTTAAAACAGTTTTTAATAGCCCTATCTTCAAGAGAATGAAAGCTAATAATGCATAAAATTGCTTTTTTAAGTTTCTTTACACTTTTTAGTAAGTCATCAAGCTCTTTAAGCTCTTGATTTACTTCAATCCTTAGGGCTTGATAGACTAAGGGTAATATTTTTGGATTTTTAAAATGTGTTTTTAGCCATTGACTAAAACTTTTAGCAGAATCTAAAATAAGAGTATTGTGTTCCCTAAGTTGAATAATAAGATTGGCTATTTTTTTTGCTTCTCTAAGTTCACCAAAATCAGAAAACACTCTTATTAATTCACGTTGTGAATAATTTTTTAATATTTTTTCTGCATCTAAGTTATTTGAAATATCCATACGCATATCCAATCTATCGCTTTCAAAACCAAAACCACGACTAGGGGTATCTAATTGATAAGAGCTCACACCAATATCTGCTAAAACTCCACAGACTTTTTCCTGATACTGATCTAAAAGCTTTGGAAGAACCTCTCCAAATCCTCCACTTTCACATAAAAATCTATTTTTAAATGATGTTAATCTAGTTTTACTGAAATCTCTAGCATCCTTATCTTTATCAATGCCTATAACTTTTATGCGTGGATGAGTTTTTAAAATAGCTTCAGAATGTCCCCCAAAGCCAAGCGTACAATCAATTAATATACCTTCTCTAAGATTTTTAAAGATATTTAAAACCTCATTTTTAAGCACAGGAATGTGAGGGATATTATCCATATTCTTTCCTATTTTTATTTTTTATAATGTATTTTTAAAAATAGATTATAAAAAATAAAAAAGGGGTATAGCTATAAGCCGAGTTCTGTCTAGAGTGATTATTTATCTTGGTAATATTTTGCAATATTACTCACGCGAAGAGTTAAAATTCAAGACTTTAACCATACTCTTCTTGCTACGGATTGGGTTTACATAGACGCTATCAAATTGCTTTGAAGCCGGTAGGCTCTTACCCCACCTTTTCACCCTTACTATTTTAGCGGTTATTTTCTGTTGCACTATCCCTTAGTTTACACTAGCCATCTGTTAGATGGAATCCTGTCTTGTGTAGCTCGGACTTTCCTCTCAAAAGAGCAATCACTCACTATACCCAAAAGGGATTCTAGCAAAATAAATAATGTTTTACTCTTAAAAATGCCAACTACCACCAATGCTACCAGATACTCCAAAGCTAGTTGTAGGAATATATTGAGTAGCTATCATATATTTAAGAGAAAAGCTATCTGTAATATCATAATTGCCACTAAAGGCTAACTCTAGCCATATAGGAGAAATGGTAGTATCATAGCCTATAGGACTAGCTGTGCCAATATAAACTTGTCTTGAAAAATCAGAAAGAGCATTATAGGTTGCAAGCAATGAAATGGCATTAATGCTATGTTGGGTTGCTAGATTATATTCTACACCTGCTCTTATAAATGGTATATTTTGGTTTAAACTTGAAAGTTTAATAAAATTATCATTATTAAAGGCATTAAAAATCTCTTCTGGCAAATAAACATAAGAATAGCCTAAACCAACTACAGGCTTAATAGCTTGATAATGAGTACTACTTTTGATGAGATCAAAACGATATTTATAATAGCTATCTATACGCATAAATAGATCATTGCTAGTTTTAGGTGAATTAGCCGATCTAGCAATACTACCACCAAAATAAAAGTTAAATAATATTTCATTATGTCCCGTGATATATTGAGAGTGTAGGGCACCGATAAGATTTTGCAATTGTGATTTTGTATCATAGGCTTTAGCTTCAGCAAAGTTATAACGCAAAGATAATCCTAAGCTTAAAAATTTATTCTTTTGATTTAACGCATAGTAATCATAGCCAGCGCTTAGTCCAGCTGCATAAGCCATTTTATTTTCCCCACCAAAAAATGATCCTTGAGCATCTGCCCATGCATGATGTTTATTAGTAGAGATAAGACTTGCAATTGCATTTATAGGTTGAGTATCACTTCTTGTATTTGATATTTCATTTTGACTATTTTCGGCTAAGCGAGTATTTAGAATCTGCTTTAATAATGACGTATGCATATTTAAACCAGATTGTCTTAAAATATCTTCTCTAGCACTTTTTTGATAACCATAAGCGCTAAAACTTGTTAACATAGATTCTACAGCGCTTGATCTATATTCACCCATTGATTTTATTGCACTATCTATAGTTTCAAGATGTTGGCTTAGAGCGGTCTTATTTCCATTAGCAGCTTCATCGACAATTTTATCTAAATAGACATCTTGATAAACCTTCTTTCCATCAATATTTGTATAAGCCAATGCTTTAAAAATATCCTGATATTTATCTATTGCGTCTTTAACATTAGCAAGCTGATCTGGTGTTGTTGATGAGCTAGATGAATCTGCTATATTGGGTGTGATTGTTTTATCTAGCCATTTATCCATCCAATTAGCATCATTTAAATCAATAGGGGTAGTACGTACAAGTTTAATGCCAATTTCATAATCTTTAGATATAGAATCTATTTTAATAAAATCTGCTAGATTATGAGAGATTATATCAATGCTTTTATTTTTGCGATTATCAACTATTTTTTCATCACTTTTTATAAGAATATAGTCTGTATTATATCTAAGAGGTCTATAGTCAGTGGTGCTTACTGCGTTGTTTAGGACGATTTGAGCTTCACTATCTAATGTTAGCGTACTTTGATTATTCAAAGTAAGTATTGAATCCAAATTATCAAATACGATTTTTGAATTATTAAAATTAGCCGAACCGATTTTTAAATCCAATTTGGCATTCTGATCACCACTAAAGTTAGAAATACCAGTATGCACATTTAAATTTTCTACTACAATTGTTGCTTTATTTACATCTACTGAAGGGGTAGTGTCAGAAGGATTAGTATTTTTTATATCAGAAGAAACTGCAAAGATATTTGCAGCATATAAATCCAGATATTTGATAGAAGCACTTGAACTATCATCTAAAGTAAGATTATAAGTTACCATTTTAGTTTTTATATTATTTATATCATCACTTGTTTTATCTATTCCCAAGAAGTTACCAAATTTAATAGGGTTTTTATCTGTATTGCTAACATTAAGCTTACTACCCGATTTAAGATTTACATTTCCTTCAAAGAAAAAATTATCATCCTTATTATTTGCTTTAGAAGAAAGTGCTTGAGAATACGCCGCTCCATTTTTAAGAGCATTCTCTCCATCCTTGCCATCAATATAAATTTTTGCTTCCCCACCAAAAGTGGCTATCGTATTAGAAAGTTGCAAATCGCCCAATAAGGTAGCATCCCTTCCTAATGTAATATTGCCTCCCTCTCCTTTAATTTCTTTAAAAGTAAAAAATCTATGCTCCCAGTCAGGCTGATCAAAAGTGGTTGGAGATGTAAAAACATCTTGCTGTAATTTTTGTTTAATATAGTAAGACTTAGATAAAAAGCCGCTATTAACATAGGCATGTATTACTGGATGTCCTTGAAAGGATAGGGTACCTTTAGAGCTCATAAGAGTTCCATCAGGACTATGAATACTACCATCAAAAATTATACTTTTATTTGCATCTTGAGTACTTTTTATATTAATGTTATTACCAATTTGACCATGATAAATAATATTTGTATTTGAAGTATTAGAAATAGTAAGAGTAGCATTAGAGCCGGTATTGATAATCCTTGCCCCAAAATCTGAAGCATTAATATGGTCAAAAGTGATATCATTACCATTGATATCCAGTTTGCCACCTAAACGTGAAAAATTTAATTTTGAAGTATCTAGTGCGCTAGACTTACCTTCTGCTAACTTTAAGGTAGCACGTCCACTTACAAGGACTATATGCTTAAAAGTTGCTCCTCCATTAACTGCTGTTTGAGAGGTTGTGGGATCTAAAATAACTTCTCCTTCTCCAAGATTAAGCCAACTGATATTTTGTTGGGTAACTCTTAGCGTTCCTTTGCCCACTTTAAACAATCCATCTGATGAGCTATAGCCATTTATATCCCAATTGACTACCACTCCTTCATCAATACTTATACCACCGCCCTTCCATTGAGAAGCAGCTATTTGATTTTTTGAATTTGTATAAGTCCCAGTAACTGTATATTCTGTACCTCTTTCACCTTGAAAATAAAATCCTCCACTTCCAGAATCTACTGCTGCTGTTAGATTGATCATACCCCCACCATATATATAGGTATCTTTTTCCTTAGCAGTAGTTAGTGTATCTAGTGTTGAGCCATCCCAATTTATTGTTCTGCCATCAAGTTTAATGCTTCCATTGATATAGCGTTGTTTTAAGTTATCTAATTCTTGCTGATTATGTGAAACATAATAGGCTGTAGCGTCACGATTTAAAGTATATTGACTTGAAGATCCAATAAAGTAGTCTGTACTACTGGCAGATTGAGCAAAACCTACTACCACCCATTTTTTCTCTTGAGTATCCCAAGCAAACATAGGAGAACCACTATCACTTGAGGTGATAAAATTTGAAAAACCATCAACTCCAGCAGTCACAAATTGCAATTTTTGCTTATTATCATTTGTTAAGCCTTTATAATTTAAAATACCCCCAGTTGCAGCTGATCCAGCTGCACCAGAGACTAATAATGCGACAGATCCTTTCTTATCTCTATCAGTAACATAATACATATAGCCATACCCGGATCGAAAAAATAAGGTATAGCGGTTAGTATCTAGTGGTTTTTCCTTATTTACTTCAATGATATCCAAAGCATCGCCACTAGTGATAAATTTATTTGTTCTAGCATAAGATCTATCTATATTAGTATTATTGACTTGATCTACAAAACTATATTCATATTCTGGTGACCAATATTTTTTTACTACAACTGCTGTTAAAACGTGCATAGCAGTACCAACATATGATCCACCTAAAAAACTTTTGTTCCCACCTGCCCAATCTACTGAACTTGCAAAATCCGGCATAATGACATCATAGGTTATAGAGCTTGCTTGATTATAATCTCCCGGTGTAGTGGAATTTTTTCTTGTAATGGTAACCCCATAAGAACCAGCAGTATAACGTCCTTTGTTTTGTCCAAAATCCATATAGTCTTGATAAAAATATTGTTCTTCAGCAATATTGCTCAAAAGATAACTAGATAAAGCTATACTAAGAAAAATGCTTTTTTTCATAAATTCCCTTGTTTTATGTATAAAATGTAATATTTATCAAAATTATATCAATTAGTGCTTTATTTATCAATCAAAATACCTAGTTTATATTTTTTTCATACAAAGTCATATTAATTGGCTATAATCAGGTTTTTTCAAGGCTACTAAAAGGAAGACAACAAAAATAGGGGCATACTTACTATGAAGGAAGAATTGGGTAGTGAAAAGCTTATAGGTGCTTTATTTCTAGCATCAAGGCAAATGCGTCAAAAGGCAACAAGAGATTTTGCAGAATATGGAGTTACTTTTGAGCAGCTAGAAATTCTTTTTTTACTCAAGCATAAAGATGAAATGAGCATCAGTCAAGTAGCGCATAAGCTAGAAAAAGACAAGGCTACCATATCTCGATCCATAAGGTTTTTAGAGCTAAGGGGATTAGTACAGAAAAAACTCAATATAACAGATAAAAGAAAGCTTAAAATTACCCTATCTAATGAAGGTAGAGCAAAGCTTGAGGAAGTATATATTTGTCATCATAATCTAGTTGAAGTGCTAGATCATACTGTTAATTTAGAAGAACAAAAGATTTTTTTGCAAATTTTAAGAAAAATAGTAGATATTTTTTGCGAGGATAATAACCCCTGCTGGCAAAAAATGGATAATCAAAATTTCATCCAAAAAGATTTGGATGGGGGGGGGGGATAAAGTTATTGCAAATGAATAAGGTCATATTTTATCTTTTTGCCACTCTTTATTTTTTTGTGATAAACCTAGAGGCAAAACCCATAGCGATTAATATTATAGAAATCAAAAAAGGTAGTCTACAGCAAGAAGAAAATTTCGTGGGCAATGTTGTTTTCAAAGAAAGTGCAAATATTGCTTCACAATCAAGTGGAATCGTTAATGAAGTGAATTTTCGAGCTGGTCAAAAAGTGAAAAAAGGTGATAAGCTTTTAAGTCTTAATGATGAGCTTTTGCAAAAAGATATTATCACCAAACAAGCAAAGCTTGATCAAGCCCTATATGCGTTAGAAAAAAAGAAGAAGGAATTAGAAAGATATAAAAATTTGCTAGATTCCCAGTCAATACCATTACAACAATATGAAAATGTAGAGTATGAAGTTAAGTCACAAGAAGCTGGTATTTTATCTTTACAAGCTCAATTAGATATGTCTATACTTGATTTGAAACATAAGGTAATTTATGCGCCATTTGATGGAGTAATTGTTGAGCAAAAAGTACACCCTAGTGAATGGGTAAATACAGGTGAGGTAGTAGCCCAGATTCTAAACACTAAGGATGTAGAGGTAATTGCTGATGTTCCAAGTTTTATGATCAATAATTTAGCTCTTGATCAAAAAGTTAATGTTAAGATTAACAATCGCAATTATAAAGGAGTAATTGTTGCTCTTATCCCAAAGGCTAACATTAGCTCCCGCAATTTTCCCCTATATATCTCTATTAAAGGAGATGATAGATTGCTTGATGGAATGGCAGCTTCTATAAGGCTTGGCATTAATGGTCAAAATAATGGTTTTTTGATTCCTAGGGATTGCATTGTCCAACGTGGTGGTAAAAGTGGCGTTTTTATCGCCAAAGATGGGGTGGCAAAATTTGTACCCATAGAAGTGGTATCTATTAATCGTGCTAATGCGCTAATACAAGGAAATCTTAAAGAAGGTGAGACATTGGTCTTGCGTGGACAAGATAGACTAGATGATGGCTCCAAAGTTATAATTGTTCGATGAATACTTGGATTAAATATAGCTTAAAAAACCCTATTGTTGTGCTAGTCTGTATGCTCTTTTTATTGCTTTTTGGGTTTATTGCTATATATAAAATGCCCTATCAACTTCTACCACAAGTAACAAGACCAAATATTAGTATCTATACCCTTTGGAATGGTGCTACACCATATGAAGTAGAAAAAGAAATTACTAATAAACAAGAAAAATATCTTAAAAATCTTCCTAACCTTCTTTCTATGACTTCTACTTCCAAAGAGGGGCTATCTATTATTAATTTGGAGTTTTCTTCTAATGTCGATACCAAAGCAGCCTTACTAGATATTAGCGCAAGACTAGATGAAGTTCGTAGTTATCCCATAGATGCGAATAAACCAGTGGTTAAAATCACTGGTGAAAGTGTGCCTATATCGATATATTTATTTGCAAAAACATTAGATAGTAATAATGATATTAATTTGTATAAAAACTATATTCATGATGAAATCATTAAATATTTCGAAAGAGTTGATGGGGTAGGGGAGGTATTGGTAAGCGGAGGTAGACAAAAGCGACTTTTTATTACTCTTGATATGCAAAAAATGGCATTTTTTCATATTACTATTAATGATGTTATCTCTAGTATTAAAAATCAAAATATTAACATTTCAGCCGGTAGTATGGATTTTGAGCAAAGAAGTTATAGAATAAGTACAATTGGAGAATATGCAGATATAGATTCTATAGGACTTAGCGTGGTAAAAACAAGTAATTATAAAACTATACTATTACGTGATATAGCCCATATTAGTGAGGGATATGAAAAAACAACTAGCTATAATTATCATAATCTAGATCCTGTTATTTCTATACAAATTCGTCCTACTGCATGGGCAAATATCTTAGACTTAACAGACAAAATAGAAAAGCAAACTCAATATATCAATGAAATATTTCTAAATAAACGTGGACTAGTTATAGAGTGGGGAAGAGATCAAAGACAATATATTAAAAGTTCGATTACACAGGTAAGAGAGAACATTATTATAGGGATTTTATTAGCAATATTTGTGCTTTTATTTTTCTTAAGAAGTTTTATGGCTTTAGTGATGATTAGCATTGTTATACCACTTAGTATTATAGGATCATTTATCTTTTTAGATTTTTTTGATAGAACTTTAAATGTGATTTTATTAGCAGGAGTAAGCTTTGCTATTAGCATGATTATAGATTCTGCTATTGTGGTTATAGAAAATATTTTACGCCAAATGCGTCTACAAAAAGATCTTTTTAAAGCCTGTTTGATTGGTGTTCGTGAAGTTATAGGTGCGCTTTTTGCCTCAAGTATTACTACAATTGCTATTTTTGTCCCTATTATTTTTTTAAAAGATGATGCTGGTAAGCTGTTTGTAGATATTGCCATGGCAAGCTCAAGTGCCATAGCTATATCCTTTTTTGTTTGTATTTTTGTGATTCCATCTTTTTTGTATACATTATTAAAATATAAAAAAATAGATATTAAAAAAAATAAAATTGATGATTTTTTTAAAAAAATTGGGAGTAAAATTAGTGCACAAATTATGTATTGTGTACATTTATGTATAAAAAATACTAATACTCAAATTCTAAGTGTTAGTATTTTTGTTGGTCTTTGTGGTATTTTTACTTTTTTTGCCTTTCCTAAGACTGACTATCTCCCAAAAGGTAATCAAAATTTTTTAATTGGCTATTTATCTGTTAGTACAGGCTTGTCTCTAGAAGAAAAAGAACGTATTGTTAATATTTTAAAGACAGATTTTCAGCCTTTTTTATCTAGCTTACAAAACACTTTAACAGATTCTGAAGTGCCTCTTATTAAGGATTTTTTTATTAGTGCGGGAGAAAATATTTATTTTTATCTTATTGCACAAAATCCAAAAGAAACAAAAAAACTTATGGAATATGCTAGAGAAAGCATTAATGCCATTCCTAATGTTAGTGGTACAGTATTGCAACAAGAAATTTTTAGCGGGGCTTCAAGCTCTAGTATTGATATTAATATCACTGGGGATAATCTAGATTCTATATCTGCTAGTGCATTTAGGCTAGTAGAGTCTATTCGTGAAAAAATGCCAAATTTAAATATACGAATCATTCCATCTTTGGATATGAATAACCAAGAGATTAATCTTTATCCTGATCCATATATACTTGCTTTAAATGGTCTAAATGTCTCAAGTTTTGGCTATGTGGCTGAAGTGATGCTTAAGGGTAAGAAAGTAGGAGAGTATAAAAGTAAAGATGATGGAGAGCTACTTGATATTTATCTACGCTCACAAAAAAAACAAGCCACTTCGCCAGAAGAAATATTATATACTCAAATCTATACTCCAAATGGGGATATTATTCCTATAGGCTCCCTTGCTAAGGTTAAAAATGAATATGGTGTAGCTAGGATACGTCACTTTGATCAAAAACGAAATATTCTTTTAATCCTTAATAGCAAAGATGATACCCCGATTGAAAAAATTGCACAAGATTTATATACAAATATTATTGCCCCACAAGCCCTGCATGATGAAAATGATATTACCATTAGTGGTTCTGCACTAAAATTACAGAATCTAAAAACCGAGCTCTTGGGAGGTTTTATACTTGCAGTATTAATTACCTATTTAATTCTTTGCGCACTTTATAACAACTTTTTATATCCCTTTATTATTATCCTTACAGTCCCTTTAGCCACAGCAGGAGGACTTTTGGGGTTATTTTTAGTAGATAAGTTTATAGCAGTACAAAATCTAGATGTACTTACTATGCTAGGTTTTATTATTCTTGTAGGTAGTGTAGTTAATAATGCAATACTTATAATTTATCAAACTCTAATTAATATTAAAACCTATCAAAAACCTATCAAACAAGCTATATTGGATGCTACGCAAACTCGTCTATCACCTATTTATATGAGTATGTTAACTAGTGTTTTCGCACTCTTACCTTTGGTATTGTTTGCTGGAGATGGTAGTGAAATCTATAGAGGTATTGGAGCGGTTTTGATAGGAGGGATTATATTCTCTACCTTTATCACTATCTTGATTATTCCAGCACTTTTGATGCTAAGTATGCAAAGTAAAATAAAAATGCAAGATTTATTTATAAAAAATAGGAATGAGACAATTAAATGAAACTATTATTAATAATAATATGGACTTCCTCAATTTTTTCATTAAGCTTAAATGATGCGATTGTCATTGCTCTGCAAAAAAGTGATTTAATACAAGAAAAAGATGCATTAAAAAAACGAGGTGAAGCCCTTTATAAAGAAAGTTTTTCATCTTTTATGCCTAGTTTAAGCACTGGATACATACTAAGCTATAATGATCCATCTGCTCCAAGATCCACCTATATGCTTAATTCTTTTAATATTCGATTTGAATATAATCTTTTTAATGGATTTAAAGATTATTATAAAATTTTAGATTCTAAGGAAAATAGGAAACGTGCAGATTATGGGTTAATAAATGAACGTGCAAATATTGTTTTAAAAACAAAAGATGCTTATATAGGTGCCTTGCAAAGTAAGGCATTAATAGTTGTATTAAAAGAACGACAAAAAAATATACAAACACAAAAAAATAAAGCGCTTCAATTTGTAAATCAGGGAATTAGGGCTAAAAATGAATCTCTAAGTATGGAAATAGCTCTTTCTAATACTCTCATATCTCTACAAAGTGCAGAATTGTCATTAGAATACTATCTTAAAGCTTTAGAGCAGATCTTAAAAAGCAAAATTTCTAGCGATGAATTAGAAGATATTGAGATTGATGAAACCAAGGTATTAGATATAGATGATATTTTTTCATCTATATTACAAAGAAATTCAGAATATTTAAGTCTATTATCGCAATTAAACTCCTCTGTCTACCAAAAAAAGCAATTATTTGGCAGCTTTCTACCTTCAATTGATCTTAGTGGTGTGAAATATTGGTATATTGATGGGGGGAGGGCAGCTAGCACTACTTATGGTCTCCAAAGTCAAATACGCTTTAGCATAAATTGGAATCTATTTAATGGATTTAGTGATGGCTATAAACTCCAAGCTTCTCGCTATTATGAATTATCTCTACAAAGTAAGATTAATGCACTTAAACGTGATATATATATACAAGCACAAGACTTGATAAGACAATACAATCTAGCCAAAGAACAGTATAAAATAAGTACACAAACTCTTAAAAAAGCACAAGAAAATTATCAAATCACTAATAATCGCTATACACAAGGTATAGGTACCTATACAGAGCTTATTGATGCAGAGCTTTTGTTAAATACAGCCAAAACCAATATAGCTCAAGCAAAATATGGTATTGCTAGTACATTAGCCAAGATAGATTATCTACTTAATAAATGGTAATCTACTAAAAAAGCACAAGAAAATTATCAAATCACTAATAATCGCTATACACAAGGTATAGGTAAAAGTTTAAAAATATTAGTTAGTTATGAAAACTATAATTTTCAAACTAATATTTTTATATTTATCTTTTAAAATCTCCACTTTTACCCCCAGTTTTTGATTCTAGCTGGATATCTTTAATAACCATGGTTTTATCAATAGCTTTAAGCATATCATAAAATGTCAAAAGAGCTGTACTCACAGCACAAAGTGCCTCCATTTCAACACCTGTTTTTCCTTCTGTTTTTACTCTTGCAATAAGTTTAAACTCATATTTTTCATCATTTTGCATCACTTCTATATCTATACCACTAATAAAAAGAGGATGGCACATTGGGATTAGCTCATGAGTTTTTTTAGCCCCCATAATACCAGCAATAATAGCTGTTTGTATTACTGCACCTTTTTTATTATTTTGATTTAGCACTGCTTCATATGCTTCCCTGCTCATAGCAATAATACCACTAGCATTAGCCACTCTAGTACTCGGGGTCTTATTACCCACATCTACCATTTTGGGATTGTTTTTTTCATTTAGATGAGTTAGTTTCATTTATTTTCCTTTCTATACGCATCTTTGGGTCGGAAGGCTTTTATCTTTTCTTCATTTGCTTCAATATAACTCCCATCAATTAAATCTATACAATAAGGTATGGCTGGAAATACTGCAATAAGACATTCTTCAATGCTTTTTGGTTTACCAGGAAGATTAATAATTAGACTTTGTTTGCGTATACCTGCTGTCTGTCTTGATAAAATTGCAGTTGGTACAAATTTTAAACTCTCTCTTCTCATAAGCTCTCCAAACCCGGGTAACATCTTCTCGCATACTTCTTGCGTGGCTTCTGGAGTTACATCTTTTTTAGCTGGACCTGTGCCACCAGTAGTAATAATTAAATCACATTTTATTTCATCAGAAAGCTTTTTTAAAGCATCTTTAATATTTTCTTTAATATCGGCTACAAGTTCATAATAAAATTCACAAGGATTTTTAATAAAACTTTTGATAACTGCTTGTATTTCCTTGCCAGAAAGATCTTCATAAATTCCCGCTGATGCCCTGTCGCTCGCTGTTATAATACCAATTTTAATTATATCCATACCCTACTCCTTGAAGTATTTCATCAAGCTCTTTGGCTTGATTTTTTATCCATATCAATATATTTGCTAAATCGTTGATATGAAATATCTCATATCCTTTTTGATGATCTAGGCTTTTTAATAAAATATCATCCACCACAATAGCGCTAGCTAACCTTAACTCATCCTCTACTATACCACCAGCCTCATTTCTAGCTACACATATTCTTGGGCAAACAAACTCTTTATGCCCTTCAATAAAAATATAATCATAATCGTTTTGCAAAGAAGATAAAAAGTGGATTAAACTTTTATGTTGGTGAGAAAAGAAAGCATTTTTTTTCTCTGAAGAAATAAACACATCTGCCCCTGTTTTAAAAAATCTAGCACTATCCTTCCCTTCTATGTCAAAAACAGCCTTATTTTTAGGATCATGTTTAATACAAAGAATCTTATTCTCATTGATTAAATTCTTCGTAATTTTTTCAATTAATGTCGTTTTGCCACTATTGCTAATACCACAAAATCCCACTATTTTTGGCACGAAACTAGCCTAAAAGTCCACTATGGGGTAATGGATTTGATCTATCTTTAGCATAGATTCTTTTCCCATCTTTAATATCATATTTCCAAATAGGCGCATTATGTTTAAAATCTTCAATGAATTTGTCAAAAAAACTTAGTGCTACCTTTCTTTGAGAGGAGAGAATTGCGCATGCAAAAGAACTTTCACCACAAGGTACATCACCTAAAGAATGTGCCATATATAATATTCCACCCTGATTTTCTATCTGTATTTCCCAAGTTTGAAACCAGGTTTTTAAAATAGGTTCATAAATATCAAAACTCAATCCAGAAATACTATTTTCATCTCTTACAATACCTATAAAAATACAATTAGCACCAAGATTATTTTTCCTAGCCATTATGTCTAGTTTTTGATAAATATCTTGGGTGGGCAATGATCTATGATAAATTTCTAGCATTAGCCACCACAAACAGGAGGAAGAATAACTATTTTATCCCCATTTTTTAACTCTTGATTAATATCATTTACTATTATCTCATTAATTGCAATTGCGCTTGTATCTAGCCACTTAGCTACCTCTGGCATATCTTGCAAGATCGCTTTAAGCTCATTCAGATTTTTTACTTCAAAATCCATTTTTTCTATACCGATAGGACCCATAAACTCAATGCTTACCATAATTCATCCTTCACTATAAAGTAAAATAATCTCTAGCATATCACCAGGATAAAATTCATTTATACCATCAGGTAAAATTGCCAAAGCAGTATTTTGGCATAAATTATTAATGATTGCACTAGTATTTGCTTTTTTTGTATCTTGATTTATTTCATAAATACCATTATTAATGCTAATATTGCAAGCCCTAAACTCTAGTCTAGAATCTGTTTTTGATAACTTGCTTGTAAGTTTTGCCAGAAGCTTTTTTGGATAGATTTTTTGATCAGTTAGATTTGCTAATATAGCCTTACTAAATAAAAAAAAGACTACACCTGTGGCATTTGGATTTCCAGGTAAACCTAAAATAGGTTTATTAGAAACCTTGCTTATGGCAAAAAGCGCAGGTTTACCGGGCTTAATATTAACTCCATGAAAAATTGTCGTAGCATACCTTTTAATCACCTCTTGAGTAAAGTCAAAATCCCCCTTACTCATCCCCCCAGTAGTAAGAATTATGTCACATTCATCTAATAATTCTAAAAAACTACTCTCTAATCTACTTGGGCAATCTTTATTAAATTCATCTCTTACATTTTCTTTAATGATGGCTGTTGCACCCATATACTCTATCATAGCAGACAAAAGATGAGGATTACTACTTCTAACTTTGGCTATATTATCTTTGATTTCACCTACTTCTACAAGTTCATCTCCACTAACCAATACACCTATCCTTGGGCGCTGATATACCTGGATAAAAACCTGATTTAATTCTGCTAAAAGTGCAATTTCAAAAGGAGTGATTTTACTTCCCTTAGATAGTAATAAATCCCCCTTTTGATAGTTATCCCCTCTTTGACGAATCCATTGATAGCAATTAGGGATTTTAGCATCATCTTTAAGTCTTAAAAGATTATCTTCTACATGCGCATCCTCAATAATAAGAATAGTATCGCTTCCTTTTGGAATCATTGAACCTGTGAAAACCTTCAATGCACAGCCTTCTGGAAGAGCACTTGGTATATTGCCAGCTGGATTGCTCCCCAAAATCTTTAATCCTGTTGTTTTTAATTTTTCTAAATCTTTGAAACAAAAAGCATAGCCATCCATACTAGATAACGCGCAAGCAGGAACATCCTCCTTGGCATAAATATTTTCAGATAATATTCTATTAAGCGCGTTGCTAAAAATAATTCGCTCGCTTCCAAGTTTTTTGATATTAGATTTTAAAATACTCTCATAAGCATCAAAAAATGAAACAAGCATAAAAACTCCTTATAACAAATGCCCTAACTTTTGTTTTTTAATCTCTAAATAACGTTCATTATGACAATTTGATTGAACGATAATTTGAGTGCGTAAAACTTTAGCATATTTTTCTAAGGCAGTTATTTTACGTGGATTATTGGTTAATAACTCAATTTCTCTAATATTGAAATATTTAAAAATCTCTCCAATAATTTCATAATCCCTGGCATCTTTTGGAAAACCAAGTGCTTCATTTGCCTGAACCGTATCCATACCTTCATCTTGAAGTGCATAAGCATTTACTTTATTAAAAAGCCCTATTCCTCTTCCTTCTTGACGTAAGTAAATAAGCATACCACCACTTTTATTAGCAGCAATCCTCTCCATTGCCATAGCTAATTCACCACCACAATCACACTTTAAAGAACCAAAAACATCACCAGTAAGACATTCAGAATGCACTCTTACAAGAGGTATTTCTCCCATATTTTTTGTAAAAATGACCAAGTGATCATAAATTTGTGTATCAATCATCTGACGCACAGCCTGAATAACAAAATCACCAAATCTTGTAGGCAACTTAGCCTTTTGTGAAAATTCTAATTGCATTATTTGTCCTAAATTATTTATTTTTTAATTATAATGAGTAACAATTATAACCACAAATTATTAAATCAACCTCATCTTGGAGGCTTAAATGGCTGTTATTGGAGATTTTAGATCACTCAAAGATATGTTTTACAAAACTTCTGCTCTTAATATTTTATCTGAATACTTAGCGCAAGCCTTAAAAACAGATGGAGAAATTTATAAACGCATTTTAAGTACAGATGGAGAAAATAAAGTTATGCTTAATGATGGAATGTTTGCCATCGAGCAAAACTACTATTTAAAAGATATTTCAAAAAGTTTTTTTGAAACCCATTTACAATACGTGGACTTCCAATTAGTAGTTTTTGGTGAGGAGTATTTTTTGCTGGGAGATAAACAAGATTTTATTCAAGATAAGATAGATATTAATAAAGATCTAATCACTTATAAACCCTGCTATAAAGCCTCACAAATCTATCTTAAACAAGGGACTTTAGCTGTATTTTTTGAAAATGATGTGCACGCAGGAGGATTAGCCCTCTGTCATCTTACTACATCACAAAAAGTATATAAGACCGTTGTAAAAGTCCCTAAAGAACTTTTGAAATTAAAATTTTAAGCTTTTTTACTCTTCAAATTTCGCAAATACTCTAAAATTTCTTCTAAAATACTCTCTTGAGATTCTACTTTAATAAACTCTTTTTTCTTATCTTGCATTTCAAAGGCAACATCAAGCTTAAAGTTAGAAATACTATTAATTCCTAAATCATTTCCTAAAATTTTAATTAATATCAACATTAAAAATCCACGTGTCATTGGATCTAAATCGCCAAATCTATCCTTTATTTCTAGCTCAATCTCATATATTTCATCCACTTTTTGACATAAGGATAAGCGCCTATATAACTCCAATCTTAAGGTATCACTAGATATAAGCTCTGGACTTAGATAAGCAGATACTTGCAAACGCAACTCTAGATCATTTTCTTTTATTTTTTCTTTTGAGCTAAGTGTATAAATCGCATCTTCAAGCATTTTTAAATAAAGACTATAACCAATATTTTTGATATGCCCACTCTGTGCTTCACCTAATAAATTTCCACCACCCCTAATCTCTAAATCCTGATAAGCAATCATAGCCCCAGATCCAAGAAAAGAATTTTTCTCTAAAGCTAAAAGTCTTTTTGTAGCTTCATGTGTCAAATTTTCTTTAGTATCTACTAAAAAATAGCACCACCCCTCTTTATCTCCTCTGCCTACCCTACCACGTAACTGATGCAAATCTGCTAAACCAAATCGGTCTGCTCCATCGATAATAATAGTATTGGCATTAGGTAAATGAATGCCTGATTCAACTATTGAGGTACAAAGCAATAAATGATATTTTTGCTCAGCAAAATCAAGCATTATCTCCTCGCTTTCTTTGGCATCAACTTGAGAATGTAAGATAGCTATATTTAAATTAGGCAGAATCTCTAATAGATAGGATTTGATTGCAGGGATATGGGAAATATTATTATGTATGTAAAAGATTTGACCATTTCTTCTTAATTCACGTAATATCACTTCTTTAATTAAGGTATCACTTTTTTCTTTTACAAAAGTCTTAGATCCTATGCGCTCAAATGGTGGTGTAGAAAGTGTACTCATACCCTTGATATGCGATAATGCCATATTAAGAGTTCTTGGTATAGGCGTAGCTGACATAGATAATAAGTGAACATCTTTACTTAAAGATTTGATAGCCTCTTTTTGTTTAACCCCAAATTTATGCTCTTCATCAATAACAATTAAGCCTAGATTTTTAAACTCTGCTCCAAGAATACTATGTGTGCCAACTACAATATTGATACTACCATTTTTTAATCCCTCTAAAACTTCACGCTTATAGCTAGCTTTACTAAATCTATCAAGCCTAGCTATTTTAAAAGAGTGGATACGCGATTGCAAGGTTTTAAAGTGCTGAAATGCCAAAAGTGTGGTTGGTACGACTAAAGCGGCTTGCATTTTATTTGCACAAACTGCAAATATGGCATTAAGTGCAACTTCAGTTTTGCCAAAACCCACATCACCAGATAGAAGTCTATCCATAACCCTTCCACTAGAAATATCTAAGAAAATTTCATCAATACTTTTTTTCTGATCATCAGTAAGCTCAAATCCAGAATTACTCTGAAAGATATTAATTTCTGGCAAACTAGTATCAATCACTTTACCCGGGGTTAGATTCCTCTTAGCAGCTAAGGCAATAATAGAATCTGCAATTTCAAATAATTTTGTCTTAATTTTTTCTCTTAATTTTGCAAAACTACCCCTACCTAGCTTATCTACTATTGGCACACCAGAACTTCCTGCGATATAGCGATCAATTAAATTTAGATTCTCAACAGGTAAAAGTAAAATATCCTCACCCTGATAAGAAATCTCAATAAAATCTCTTATAAACCCTAAAACTTTTGCCTGTTTGATACCACGAAAAATACCAATGCCATAATCTCTATGCACTATATATTCTCCAATACTTAGTTCATCTACAGCAATTTTTGGGCGATTTTTTCTTTTTTGCTTAGGATAGGAGTTAAGAGAAATGATATAGCCCTGTGGTATAGCAATATTTACAACAAGATTAGACACATAAGTATCAATACCCTTGGCTTTAAAAGTTTGTGCCATCAAATCTGTGGGTACTAAAATTGTAACTTTTTTACTCTCATTTAATTCTAAGAAATAATCTAGATTCTCTTGCTTAACTACAATATCCTCATAACCACTCACTGGGGCTAAAACAGGCAGATAATCTAAAAAGCTTTTATTATAAGGACTATTCAACTCAATAGTTAATAATTCACCTAAATACTCCTTTGCCTTTGGCGTCATTAATGATGAAAAAAGTTTTAAAAATTCTACCCCATTTTCATCTAAAAACCAAAAACCTAAAGAAAAAATATCGCGCGAAAAACTATCAAAGCTACTCTCTTTAATTTTAATATTCAACTCTTCAATATCTTGATCTTTAAGCGCAAAAATGGCTGGTGGAATATCTATAAGATCTATTTCCTTTTTATAACTTTTTTGTGTAGTAATATCAAATTTTCTAATACTCTCACATTCATCATCAAAAAAACTTAATCTATAAAATATGCCTCCATTTAAACTGGGAATACCGATATCTAAAATATCACCCCTAAAGCTTATCTCACCAGCCATCTCAACAATTTCAACTATTTCATAGCCATAATTAATAAATTGTAATTTTAATTCTGAAAAATTAAGTCTTTCACCTTTTTTTATAGCCATAGTTTGCAATATTTTTGGGCTTGGTAAGGCATAAAGCAGTGATGAAATAGGTGCAATAAGAATTGGAGAATTGATTTTATCTTTAAACTCTAGCTTTTCATTCAAGAAAAAATAGAATTCCCTAAGCGAAGAGTTTAACCAGATAAATTCTTCATAAAAACTGCGTAAATCATCTCCATATCTGGCACGAAAATCTGGTAATAAAATCGGAGTATGAGTACTTATGCCTTTTTGTTGAGCAAATAAGGCTAAATGATATATTTCTTGTGCCTCTTTGGCATCTTCAGCAATAAGAATGGTTGGAATCTCACATTTTAAAAAATGTGCATAAAGGCTAGATTGCACCACTTTTATTTGCCTTTATTTACTAACTTTTCTTGCTCATGATCTTTAGAAATAATTTTAGATTCTCCTATAAATATACCCTTGCGCTCTATGACAAACTCTGGTGTTATAATCTTTCCTTCAATACAACCTAAAGGCAATATCTCTACAACAGCACTTTCTGTACTACCAAAAAATTTCCCATTAACAACAAGCTTTTGAGCATAAACATTTCCTCTAACTACACCACTTTTGCCAATAATGACTGTATTTTTAGAGTGGATATCGCCTTCAAATTCCCCATCAATATGTAAATGACAAGTAGTGTTAATCTGCCCTGTTATTTTTGTTCCTTGCGAAATGATGGTGGTTGGTCCTCCTTTGATGGGAGCATCAGGGTGTTGATTAACATTAGTAAAGATTGCCATTTTAAAGTCCTTTCTTTTTCAAAAATAATATCAAAATTCTTCATATTCCACCGAATAAAATAAAGGGGATTAATTGGATTATTAAGGAATCTAATTTCATAGTGGAGATGAGGACCAGTAGATACACCACTAGATCCACTATAAGCAATAATCTGACCTTTTTTAACAAACTGACCAGGACTTACAGCTAAAGTATTAAGATGAGCATAATAAGTTTTAAATCCAAAAGCATGTGAAATTTTTACTAAATTTCCATATCCCCCATTCCATCCTGTAGCAGCATAATCTATTACTCCATCAGCAGTGGCATAAACTGGGGTATTAGCGGGTGTAGAAAGATCAATGCCTGTATGACGATGAATAATATGTAATATAGGGTGCATACGATTCCCAAATAAAGCTGAGATCCGATAATATCGCTCCAGCGGGTATCCATTAGGAATGAATTTCATAATAAATGCTTTTTGTGCTCCAGTGATAGCAGAAGTATCGATGCGATTAATTAAACTTTCCTCTATCCTTTCTTCATTTTCTTTTGAGATTCCAATAATATCTTCCAAATTATCTACCTTGTCACCAACCACACTGATTGCATCCAATCTTGCTGTAATTTCATCATTTAAAAATGCATTAGTTTTTTGAGTTTTTTTAAACTCCATGGCTAATAAATCATGTTTTTTAGCAATATTTTTGATTTCACTCTTCATCACAAAAATGGCACTAATAACAAAAACAATTAATGCAAAAATTCCTACAAGAGCATAAAGAAATATTTGCTTAAAAAGCATAGTAACATTAAAATGTCTACTTCCATTTTTATCAGTAATCATGAAAACTAAACGTTTTTGAAGCAAGCTCATGGTATGATTTCTCCAATCACATCAATGCTAAATTTGCCATCATGTTGTATGCCGTAATTTTGCAACTTTAATATATCAGATATGGTATAGATCAAATCTCCCCAGTCCATTTTTCCATCCATAAATATAGCGCTAAAGTTATCCCTACTCCATTGAATGTAATTTTTAGATTCTATAGGTTTATTTAAAAATGAAACTTCATAATATATTTTTGAATTTGCATAGCCAATCACTTCACCCTTTTTAATAAAATCCCCTCTTTTTAATAAAATCTCATCCATATGTGCATATAAAGAAGAAAATCCAAAAGAATGATTTAGACGTATATAATTGCCATATCCACGACGATAATTAGTGCGCACAAACTCCACTACACCATCTGCACTTGCTATAATTGGTGTGTATCCAAAAAGTTCATAAGCATAACCAAGTTTTTGATGACGTCTAGGATACTCGGCTGAAAGACTTGGTTCACTAGATTTAAAATTAATTACTGGATTACCATTTGGCAAAAGATTTAAAAGCAATGTTTTTAGTCTAGAATCTAATGCATCTATATCTCCAAGCTCTCGTTTTTGATGAACTTTTTTGCTATTTTTTTGTGTACTCAATATTGATTCTAAATCTTGTATTTTTTGATAAATCATACTTAATTCATTGCTCTTTTGTTGGATCTGATTTTTTAAATTTTTGTTTTGCTGATAAAGATATTTATATTCTGAAACAGCAATATTTTGCTCTAAAGCAATCTCATCAATATTCTTCATCAATATACTTAAAAGCCAGAAAGAAAGAGTGACAATAATTATAAATCCTGATATAGAAAAAAAAATGATCTTTTTAATATGCCTATGTGCATGAAACTGATGCAACCCCTTTTCATCAGCAATACTAATAATAAATTTATCCATTATTTATTCCAATATTTAGTGTCTTATGTTTTTTTATAAAGGTTTCTATTACACTAAAAGATCCAAAAACAAGATAATTCATCTTATCTTCTAGTTGTGTAAATTCTTTATACTTTAAATTTAAAGAATCTAAGATTTCATAAAGCTTTGGTAAAGGAACTATTCTTGAATGCTCGATTCTTAGAATTTCTACATGATGTATTACAGGGTATAAAATACTTAAAATTTCTTTAATATTCTTATCTTCATAAGAATTATAAATCAATATAACTTCTAAAATCTTATCTTTTTGTAATGCCTCTTTAATAGCTTGAGCTGCACCTATATTATGACCAACATCTATATAGATGTTGTGCGCCACTTTTTGCATTCGTCCTAATAAATTAAGCTTAGGTAATTCTGATGGCATTTTCCCTAAAAGCCATTTAAATGCCATAATGGCGCTAAAAGCATTTTGTGCTAAAAAATCTGGAAGATTTGATATAAGATCCTTAAGCATGCCTGTAATATTGGTAGTTTTTAAAATCATTAAATGAGTATTTTTTTTGTCTGCAATTTTTTTAGCCAAAGCATAAACCCTACTATCCTGACCTATTGATAAGATTGCATTTTTACCCATTGCTTGAAGCTTTGTTTGTGCAATTTGCTCTAAATTTTGTCCTAGCATATCTTGATGATCTAAGCTTATATGAGTAAAAATATCTAAATCATACTCAAGCACAGAAGTTGAATCAAACTCCCCTCCTAACCCTGCCTCCATAATCAAATAATCCACATCTTTGGCTAAAACCAAAGCTAGAAATGTCATATATTCAAAATAGCTACATATATTTATAAAATCAAAGCTTTGTAAAAAAATATGAGCTTCTTCTAATTCTTTAGCTGAAATTATTGAATCATTTTTATAGAAACGTTCTTTAAAATCGAGAATGTGTGGGGAAGTAAAATGTAAGATTCTGTATCCTTCTTTTCTTAGCATTAAGGCTAAATATCGTCCCGTACTACCCTTGCCATTAGTTCCAATAATATGTATTTTTTTTACCCCATCTAAGCATAAAAATAAAGAAATTTTTTGATAAATTAGATGAGCTCGTTTAGGATCAAAGGGAGCATATTCTCGTCCCTTTGTTAAAAGATATTCTTGTAAGTCTACTGCCATTGTACCTGATTTCTACCACCCCGCTTAGCCTTATAAAGAAGTGCATCTGCACTTGCCAGCATAGCCTCGCAAGAAATATGACTAGCCCTATCTGACACGCCTATAGAAGTTGTAATATTTATATTTTTACCCTTATAATCCCTTCCCTGTTTCTCTACTGCTGCACAAATCCTCAAAGCCACATCTTTAGCATCACTTAATGAGGTATTAGGCATAATAACTAAGAACTCGTCTCCACCATATCTACCCACAATATCACTATGACGAGAATTGTTTGTAATAATCTCTGAAAATAACTTCAAAATCTCATCCCCTAAAATATGTCCACAGGTATCATTAATGCTTTTAAATCCATCAATATCAAAAAATAATACAGAATAATTAGTGGCATTTTTTCTAAAGATCTGTTCACAATCTAAAAGCATAGTATTAAGATGCCCATGATTATAAAGATTAGTAAGAGTATCTCTACGTGCTCTCTCTTCCATATCCTTAAAAATTCCCATCAATCTAGCAAGTTGAAAAGATAACTCTTGCATACCTTTTTCTTTATTTTGTAAAGAATTATTTAAAAACAAAACTTTGTCATAAAACCTATTAACAATCTCTATAAATCCATCACCACCATTACTCTTAGCAATAGCATTGCTCTGCTCTATAATTTGATTTTTTATTTCTTTAAGTTTATCTATTTGCTTAGAATTTTCTTGTAAAGTATTTTGAAGATCGTTTAATATATGATGAACATCCTGAGAGTCTAAACTCTCTCCCGCTTTTAAAACACCCTCCCCAATATCACATATCTTTTCTAGTTGTTCCAAAACTTCTTGATCAGTGATAGATTGGGAAAGACTAAGTAAAACATCTACTAATTTTTTACTTAACTTATCATCATAAATTCTAGATAAATGGGTTAGTCTGGCAATAATGCCTACTACTCTTTTTTGTAATGATACATGTGTTTCTGAAGTCAGAATATTTCTCCAACCAAACTCAATAGTTTTTAAATCCTCAAGGTTTTTTAATCTTTCTATCTCAAATAAATATCTATATTGCTGTATAGATTTTGGAGTTAATAAATCAGAAAAAATTTGCAAAAGCGTCATAGTGAGATGAGCAAGATGCTCTACAACCAAAGAATTTTCACAATCTATGCTCATTTTTTTTAATACATCAATGGCTTTTTCTCGATTAGGACTAATAGATGATGAAATAAAATCAATATCTGATTTTATTTCTAAATGAAGATTTTTTTGTTCTAATAACTTTAAAAAGTTATCAATTCTGGATTCTTGAGAAACATTCTCTTTATCTAGAATATCAAAAATTTCTTGTAATACTTTTTTAGTCATAAACTATCCCTCAATCCTATTGCTTTCTCATATCTTTACCATAATAGGCTATTTGCGAAATCAATCTATCCACACACTGACCACTAGCTTCTGCGATTGCCTCTAGTCGATTGTTATAAGTAATTGTTGGATCAGCCAAAGAAACCGCATAATCATAATAAGCACTATTAGTTAAAGTCTTACCTTGCCCTGTACTTTTATTTTTTATCTCAAATTCAATAGTAATATTAGCACGATAAAAAGTTGTAAAGCCATTTTTATCCGTAGCAATAGAAGAATCTGAAATATGCTTTATTACTACAGAAACAATGCTATCTGCCTCTTCTTTCCCCTTGATTTCTTTTTGGAATCTTGAAACCATAACCTTATATAACAAATCTCTTAATTGTACCGAATTTTCTGTATTAGCTAGATTAACTTTTAAATCTATGTAAACGCTATCACCTAATGCATTTTGACTATAATGGGCAACAGGGGCATACCCACACCCATAAAATATCAAAGCTATCAGGCATATAAAATAACGCATCATCTATTCTATTACGAAATTAACAAGTTTTCCGGGGACAAAAATTTCTTTTTTTACCTTTTGATTATCAAGCCATTTTTGTGCGCTCTTATAAGCAAGCTCTAATATTTCTTCCCTACTCATTGTTTTTCCTACTTTAATTTCTGTACGCTTTTTACCATTTACACTTATAATAATTAGTTCATCTTCACTAACTAATGCAAGAGCATCCAACTCAATATGACTTAAATTTTTTAAACCAAAATAAATATCTGAAATCTCCCAGCAAATATGGGGGATAATTGGCTCAAGTACAGAAGTTAGAATAAAATACCCTTCAGTCCACACATCCATATTATCCTGTGCACTTAAGGCATTAAAGGCTTCCATGCATGAAGCAATTAAAGTATTAAATGCAAAACCTGGTTGTTTTTTATTAAAAATTTCTTCACTTTTTAATAAGGCTTCATAAACCTTTTTACGTGCATATTTTTCATCATTTTTCAAATTTTTAGAATCTATGTGTGGTTTTTGTGTACACTTTTTAATTTTATTAGCCCTCTGTGCAAAACGTCTAATAAAGCGATACCCACCTTCAAGAGCACTATCATTCCAATCCAGTTCTTTTGTTGGTGGTGCAGCAAAAAGAATAAAAAGTCTTGCTGTGTCTGCTCCATATTTTTGAATAATCGCATTTGGAACAACCACATTCCCCTTACTTTTACTCATTTTAGCACCATCCTTTAGCACCATACCCTGTGTTAAAAGATGCGAAAATGGTTCATCAAAATTAATATAATTTAAATCATTTAAAACCTTAGTAAAAAAACGTGCATACAAAAGATGTAAAATAGCATGCTCAATACCACCGATATACTCATCCACTTCCATCCAATATTTTACACTTTGATCATCAAAAGCAACCTCATTCCACTTACTTGGATGAGTGGTGTAACGGAGAAAATACCAGCTAGATTGAAAAAAAGTATCTATTGTGTCTGTTTCTCTATGGGCTGACTTACCACATTTTGGGCAAGCCACCTGTTGCCAAGATTGATGTTTATCTAAGGGATTACCCTCTCCATCAATTTTTACATCTTCTGGCAAAGTTACAGGTAGATTTTCTCTATTTTCTGCAACAATTCCACAAGTATCACAGTGAATAAGAGGTATAGGTGCTCCCCAATATCTTTGACGTGAAATCCCCCAGTCTTTCAAACGAAAATTAATCACATGTTTACCTAACTGCTTGGCTTCAAAATACTGAATAATCTTTTCTCTAGCCTTTTTTGTATCCAGTCCATTAAATTCTTGAGAATCTATCAATACTCCCTTATCTTCAAAAGCTTCTTGCGAATTAATTACAACTTTTATAGGAATATTATATTTCATGGCAAAAGCATGATCGCGCTCATCATGGGCAGGTACACCCATTACTGCTCCGCTCCCATAATTCATTAATACAAAATTCGCCACCCATAGAGGGATTTTTTTCTTAGTAATTGGATGTATAACATTAATTCCCAGTTCAACTCCCTCTTTGTCTTCCATTGCTCTAGTGCGAGCACTCTTTTTTTGTATAAACTGGATTTTCTCTTTAATGTGGTCAGATAACAATCCTTGTGAGATGAGTGCCATTACAATTGGGTGTTCTGGTGCCAAAGCACAATAGGTTATACCAAAAATTGTATCAGCTCTTGTGGTAAACACTTCTATTTTATCAAGCTTTTGCCCATCATCTAAAAATATGGATTCTTCAAGATCAAGGCAAAACTCAAGTCCGCTAGATTTACCAATCCAATTTTCTTGCATCAAAAGTACAGCTGTTGGCCATTTACCTTCCAAAGTCTTTAAATCTTTTAAAAGCCAATCAGCATAATCTGTAATTTTAATATAATATTGATACATTTCTCTTTGTTCAACATTATGTCCACATCGCCAACAACAGCCATCAATGACCTGTTCATTGGCTAAAACAGTTTTATCATTAGGGCACCAATTTAAAAAAGCTTTTTTTCTATATACAAGCCCCTTATCCCACATATCCAAAAAAAACTGTTGCTCCCATTTAGTATAATTAGCATCACAAGTAGCAAATTCTCTTTCTCTACTAAAAGAAAAACCTAAAGATTCTAGCTCCGTGTCCATATTTTTAATATTTTCATAAGTCCATGTTTTAGGATGTATACCATTCTTAATAGCAGCATTTTCTGCTGGCATGCCAAAAGCATCAAAGCCAATAGGATGCAATACATTAAAACCTTCCTTGCGATAATAACGTGCCATTGCATCGCCAAGACAATAATTGCGAACATGCCCCATATGGATAGATCCACTAGGATAAGGGAACATGCTAAGAATATATTTTTTAGGCTTATTGAAGTCTAATGTAGGTTCATGTATACGATTCTGATGCCAATATTCTTGCCATTTTTTTTCAATTTTTAATGCATTATATTCCATAATCTAACCTTCTTTTATTTATACCCTACCATTCTCATACATCTGTCTAAGACGTTCTTTTTCCTGTATTTTTTTTGTTTTTTGAATTTCTTTTTGATGATATTTCTCAATATCAAAACCAAACAAAATTGCTAATTTAGGAGCAACAAACATAGAACTATAGGTACCGAAAATAACACCAAATAACATCGGTAAAGAAAAGCCAATAATATTTTCTCCACCAAATAAATAAAGTGTAAGCACAACAAAAAATACGGTAAGTGAAGTAAGTAAAGTTCTTGATAATGTACTAGATATAGCCTCATTAATAACTTCAGAAATATTATTACTTTTATCAGTTAGCATTTTCTCTCTAATCCTATCAAAAACAATAATTGTGTCATTAATAGAATACCCAAGCAAGGTTAAAAGTGCAGCTATAACTTCAAGATTGAGATCAATATTAAAAACAATAATACTAGCTGCAGTAATAATAATATCATGCACTAAAGCAATAATCCCTGCTAATGCGAAACGCCACTCATAACGAAAACTCACATATGCCATCATAGCAATTGTCGCCAAAACAAGAGATAATATCCCCTTCTGCTTTAGCTCACTACCCACTTTTGGACCCACAGTATCTAACTTCCTTATCTCAAACTTCCCACTAGCTTTTAAAACACTTTCTATAATCTCATTTAAATTTTGACTACCAAAATGTTCATTATAAGGAATCTTAATTAAGAGCTCTTCTTTACTACCATATTCACTAACTTGAGAACCCCTAAAACCATCGGTAGTTTCTAAAATCTCACGCACTTTAGCAATAGGGGCTTCTTTTTCATAACGTATTTGTACGCTACTACCACCAGCAAAATCAATTCCGGCACTAAAACCCTTTGTAAAAATTAATACTAAAGCCCCGATCGTCAAAAATATCGATAAAACAAGACCATATTTTGAATAGGCAACGAAATCAAAAATTTTTACCTTCTTGAAAATTTCCATAGTAATCCTTATTTTTTGATTCCAAACCAAAAGTTTAGCGATTTACTTTTGGATAGATGCGGCATAATCAAGTTATAAAAACCATGAGTACCAATAATAGCTGTGATAATAGAAGCAATAATACCAATACCAGTAGTAATTGCAAATCCCTTAATTGCTCCAGTACCATACGCATAAAGCAAAACTGAAGCAATAAGACTGGTAATATTAGAATCAAAAATAGCTCTGGAAGCATTGATATAGCCAAGTTGTATTGATCTCTCTATACTCTCTCCAGCCTTTAATGCCTCTCTAATTCTTTCATTAATAATAATATTAGCATCTACAGCTACACCAACAGTCAACACTATACCAGCCATACCAGGAAGAGTCAAAGTTGCACCAAAAATTGCCATAATCGCAATAATCAAAAATAAATTAATCACTAATGCAAAGCTCGCAATTACACCAGCCATAGAGTAATACATAATCATAAACCCGACAACTAAAATAAAACCAGATGTCAAAGCTATAATAGAGGATTTAATACTATCTGCTCCAAGACTTGGTCCAACACTTCTTTTTTCCAGTACTTCAAGAGGAGCTGAAAGAGCTCCTGATCTAAGAGTAATAGCTAAATCACTAGCTTGTTCTTTGGTAAATCCACCACTAATTTGCCCACTTCCACCACCAATTCTTTGGCGAATCACAGGAGCAGAATACACCTTACCATCAAGCACAATTGCCATGCGTTTACCAATATTGGAGCCTGAAAAATCTCCAAATATTTTTGCTCCTTGAGAATCTAAAGTAAAGCTCACTACGGGTTGATGACTTTCATCATAGACAACCCTAGCATCTGTGATTCTATCCCCATCTAAAATAGGCACAGCTTTTAGCAAAATTTTAACATCCCCATACCCATCAATATAAGGCAAAATTATATCTCCATATTTCTGCGCCTCAAGTTCACTCATATTATCTACTCTATGATTTCTATCTTCATCCACCGCCATCATCTGTAAATGGGCTGATTTAGAGATTAGATTTCGTGCCCTATTTTCTTCCTCAACGCTTTTAATCCCCGGTAAACCAACAAGAATATTATCTACACCTTGTTGAGTGATGCTGGGTTCTGATAAACCAAATTGATCAAGTCGATTCCTAATAGTTGCAACCGCTTGATCCACGGCATTTTTTTTAATATTTGCAATTTCTTCTGGAGTTAAGCTAATATGATACACAACCCCTTGTCTATCAATTTTTAAACCTTGAAATTTTTTCAAAATCCCATCTAGAGTTTTAGCATCTGCAGAATCTAAAAGTCCTATATCTATACCATTATCACGGCTATGTAGATAATCTAGCAATATCTTCTTTTGCTTTAACTCAAAATTAATAGAAGCGGATAAAGAGCTATAATAAGCTTTAATAGCCTCATCAGTTTTTACACCAAGTAATAAGTTTAATCCACCTTGCAAATCTAAGCCTAAAGAAATTTTTGGGCCCTTGGTTTGAAAAAGAGAGGGAATGGAAAAACCGATACCAAAAATAACAGCAATACAAAAAACTAATATTTTATAGTTTGGTGCTGGTTTTAAAGAATATGTCTTCATTATTTAGTTGATGTTTCTTCTTCAATTTTATACGCAATATATTCTTTTGCTATTTTTATATTCGTATCACTATTTAGCTTAACAGAAAAAAATTTATCTTCTGCCTTTATGAACTCACAAATCAAGCCACCATTAGTAACGATCCTATCTCCTTTTTTTAAATTCTCCAACATCTCTCTATGTTTTTTTTGCTGAATACGCTGCGGACGAATAATAAAAAAATAAAAAATCAAAATCAAGACTACGAAAGGTAACAATGAAGTTAAGATACTTTGAGAGTTTTGCATCAATTCTCCTTTAGACTAAAAAATAAAAAATATAATAATAACGCGTTTTTGTTATTTTGAAGGTTTATTCATAAAAAAGAGCAATGCTGAACCAATAAGTGCTGCCAAAAAAGAGGCACACAAAATAGCCACTTTAGCTAACTTAATTACTTCTTGATTATCAAAAGCAAGATGAGTAACAAAAATAGACATCGTAAAACCAATGCCTGCTAAAAGACCTGCACCAAAAATATGCCTCCATAAAAGAGTTTCTGGTTTTTTTGCGATTTTTATCTTATCACATATAAAACATAACAAAAAAATCCCAAATGGTTTACCAAGCATCAAACCAACTAAAATTCCAAAAAAAACTTGCATAGACTCTAGATCTATTGCAAAGCCATCAAATCTAACACCAGCATTAGCCAAGGCAAAAAGAGGCATAACTAAATATACACTATAGGGATGAAATAAATGCTCAAGACGCTCTAACATACCAGGATCATTTTTTTTATTCTTTTTACCATCAATTGGTATGCTAAAGGCTAAGATTACTGCAGAAATAGTGACATGTATACCGCTAGCATAAATGCATAGCCATAATAAAACTCCGGGTATTAGATAGCAAATAAAAATTTGAACCCTAAAATAATGTAAAATTATCAAAACTATAATAAGAGCACAAGATATAACCAAATAACTCCAAAATATCTCACCTGTATAAAAAAAAGCAATAACAAGAACCGCACCCAAATCATCTACTACAGCCAAAGTAACTAAAAAGAGCTTCAAAGATGTTGATATACGCGATCCAAGTAAAGAAGCCACCCCTAATGCAAAGGCAATATCCGTAGCCATTGGTATACCAAAACCATGAGAATAATCACCATTTATATTAATAACTAAATACAACGATGCTGGGATAAGCATACCGCCAACGGCTGCTATTATAGGAAAACTTGCCTTTTGCAATCCAGATAATTCTCCTCGCAAAAACTCACGCTTAATTTCTAAACCAACGGTAAAGAAAAATAAGCTCATTAAAACCTCATTAATCCAATGATGCAAACTAAAACCTATAAAAAAATCAAATATATGGATCCCGAGTTTATATTCCCAAAAATGGAGAAAATCAGAAGAAATGGCTGAATTAGCCATCAAAATAGCAATCAATGTAGCAATAAATAATAAAATACCACCAAAAGATTCTGAATGTGTCAATTGACACAATCTTTTAAACATCAATCTACCTTTTGCTTTCTAGGAGAAGTGCTAAAAAATAAGGAAATAATTCCAAATACCACTGCAATACTGGAAGCAACAATAACAGAAAGTTTAGAAGTATCAATCATGCTTTGAGTTTCATAAGCTAAACCAGCTACGAACATAGACATTGTAAAACCTATGCCTGCTAAGAATCCTACCGCTAATATATGCCCATAGCTTAAACCTTTTGGACGAATAGAAATATTAAGTTTTTCACTAAGCCAAGCAAACAATACAATACCAATTGGCTTACCTATTACTAAACCAAGAACAGTGCCCCATAAAATTCCATCGTTAAATAAGTCTAAATTACCATCAATAACTACTCCTCCATTAGCAAAAGCAAAAAGAGGAACAATAAAATATGCGCATATAGGCTGAAGAGCATGCTCTAAACTTAAAAGTGGATTCTTTGCATATAGAGAATAATGACTTATATTGTCAAGAATATGAACATAATCACTGGCTCTCTTCATATCAATTCTCTTTTCTTCTGTAGGCTGAATAAAATTTTTGATTCCATCTCTAAGAGATTTAAAAAACGATTTTTTCTCGATTTTTAATGCGCTATTTCTAATACGCTCAATCTCATCAAAATCGATTTTATCCCACTCTTTAATCATTTTTTCAAAGTATTTTCCAGATACCTTTGTTTTACCTGGTATACAAAAAGCTAATATAACGGCTGCTATAGTTGGATGTATGCCACTTTTATACACTGCAATCCAAAGCAAAATTCCAAGAATAAAATATAATGAAAGATGCTTAGTATCACGCCAATTAATATAAATCAATACCATTAAAATTAAAAATGCACAAAATAAAGCATTCATATCTAAATGTTCGGTATAAAAAATAGCAATAACACTAACTGCACCCAAATCATCCGCAACAGCAAGTGTAACAAGAAATATTTTTATAACAGGAGGTATGCGTTTACCCATAAGAAGTATAACACCAAGTGCAAAAGCGGTATCTGTGCTCATAGCCACCCCAAAACCATTAGCACTTGGAGTACCATAGTTAAAATAAAGATAAACAATAATTGGCACACAAATACCACCAATAGCTGCAAAAGTAGAAAAACTCACTTTTTTAAATCCAGCCAAATCTCCATAAAGCACTTCACGCTTCATCTCTAAACCAACCATAAGGAAAAAGAAACTCATTAAGACATCATTAATTAGATGCAAAATACTCATATGTTTAATATGGGTATTAAACATAACGCCAACTTCATAATTCCAAAACGAAAAATAATGAGATGATAAAGAAGCAGTATTAGCCACAATCATAGCAATCACTACACAAACAAATAGTAGAATACCTCCAAAAGATTCATGACCAATAAAATTATAAAGCCCTCTCTGTAGACGATCCTTAAGATAGAGAGATCCCTGTTTTTTAGCATCAGGAAGTGTTATATCAATAATATCTTTCATAAATTCAAAATACCTAAAAATTAATTTTTATTTAAATTTTTTATTTTACTTTTTCAACATACTCTGATGTTTCAGTATTCACACGAATTACCTCTCCTTCAAGCACATGAAAAGGTATCTGGACAACAGCACCAGTTTCCAAGGTTGCAGGTTTTTTTCCTCCGCTTGAAGTATCTCCCTTGAAATTTGGTGCTGTTTCAATAATCTTTAACTCCACAATTTGAGGGACATCCACAGAAATTGCCTTATTATTGTGAAACAATATTTGCACATTTATACCATCAAGCATCCATTTTGAGATATCACCCACCTGATCATCACTAAGTGCAATTTGTTCATAGGTTTCTGTATCCATAAACTGAAACATTTCTCCATCATGATAGAGAAATTGCATTGTTTTTTCTACCAAATTTGGTTCTTCGCATTTATCACCAGCATGAAAAGTTTTTTCAATCACTTTACCATCAAGAAAAGATTTAATTTTAGCCCTTACAAAAGCTGCGCCCTTTCCTGGTTTTACATGTTGATACTCAACAATTCGATAAGGCACGCCATCAATTTCAATTTTTAATCCCTTTTTTAACTCACTCATGCCAATAGCCATATTTCCTCCTTTATTAATTATCTAAATTCTACCAGCAGATCCCAAGATATGCATTCGCTCAACTATAACTTTTTTCATTGCTTCAATACCAGGTGTAAAAAATTTTCTTAAATCAAATTGAGTAGGATCATTATTAGCTACTTTACGCACTTCTGCCATAAAAGCTATGCGTAAATCCGTATCCGTATTAACCTTATTAATTCCTCCCTTTACAGATTCCTGTAAAAAGTCAAATGGCACCCCCTTACTTCCCTTAAGATCACCACCTGTAGATAAAAAACTTTCTCGCACATATTCAGGAATAGCACTAGCTCCATGTAATACTAGAGGAATATTTGTCAATCGCTTCACTTCTTGCAATCGTTCAAAATCAAGCTTTGGCTCACCCTTAAATTTAAATGCCCCATGACTTGTACCTATAGCGGGTGCAAGATAATCAACACCACTCTCTTTAACAAATATTTCTGCCTCCTTAGGATTAACAAGCACAGCATCCTTCTCATCTACTGAAATATTATCTTCAATCCCCATCAAACGTCCAAGTTCTGCCTCTACGCTTACACCCCTTTGATGCGCAAACTCAACAACTCGTTTTGTTATTTCTAAATTTTCTTCAAATTCATGATGAGAAGCATCGATCATAACAGATGTAAAGCCTGCTTCAATTGCATTTTTACAAGAATCAAAACTAGTTCCATGATCAAGATGGAGAGCAACTGGTATATGCGGATAAGACCTAGCCATTGTCTTTGCCATATCCACTACCATATCTATACCCATATACTTGATCGCACCCTCACTAGCTTGAATAAAAATAGGTGAGCTTGCCTCATGAGCTGCCTCAAAAATAGCACGCAACATTTCATAGTTAACAAAATTAAAAGCACCCACACCATAAAATTCTTTATGTGCCTTTTGCAAGATTTCATTACCCTGAAGCAACATTTCTAGCCCTTAATTAATTGTAATTTTTGCATTATTGCGAAGAGTTTGAATTTTTTGTTGAACAACCTCTTGAAATTTCTGTTCTTTAAACATATTTTCAATTCCCTGTTTTGCCTCTTCAAAACTTACTTGCTTTGGTTCGCTCTTTTTAATAAGATAGATTACATGATAACCATAATCTGTTTTAACTGGTGTTTTTGTATAATTACCTGGCTTTAAATCAAAAACAGCTTTTGCAAACTCTGGAACCATTTGATTTCTTTGAAATGTACCTAAATCGCCACCATTTTGAGCTTTTTTTGCATTAGGATCAATGGTATTTTTATTAGCAAGTTCAATAAAACGAGCTTCAATTCTTGTTTTAGGAGCTTTATTTAAATCAGCAATGATCTTTTCTGCCTCATCTTGAGATTTTACCAAAATATGACGCGCTTGACCCTCCTGCTGTATAAATTGGTTTGGATTATCATCATAGTATTTCTTTAAATCTGATTCTGGAATCTTGATTTGATTAACTTCTTTAGCAATTTGCTGCTGCCATCCATTCACAAGTAATTGTTTTTTGATGTTTTCTAAAGCTTCTTTATATTCTTTGCTTTCTTCTATCTTTTTGCTTTTTGCCGCCTTTTCAATAAGTATCTCATTTATTTTTTGATTGATGAGACCTGTCTTTTGTTCTTGACTTAGTTTATCAAAATCAAAGTTTGGCATCTGCTGCTTTAGCATATCAAAATCTTTTTCTGTAATAACAATACCATCTACATTTGCCAAATCTTTAGCATTAGAAATCCCAGAAAAAAGCATACTAGCCGCAACGACACTCATTACTTTTGCACATCTCATTGTATTCTCCATTTATATTTAAAATTATTATCTAAGCGACAATATTATTATATTATATCTGAAAAATTTTAACCGACTTTAAAAACCTCACGCATAATAAAAAAGCCTAAAATCACGTTTAGTATTACTAAAAAATTACTAATACTAATATAAAGTATTGCTCTGATTATTTCATCATTACGTAGCATATAAAATACTTCGCCACCAAAGCTAGAAAATGTAGTAAAACCACCTAAAACCCCTATCATTATAAAATATCTTAAATCTTGAGATAACCCCTTGCTCTCAACAAACCATAAGCCTATTCCCATTATCAATCCCCCAAGTGCATTAACCATTAAGGTTCCATAGGGAAATACTTCAGTATTTAGCCTCAATGATAATAACCATCTTAATATAGATCCTATACCTCCACCTAAAAAAATAAAAAATAAAATTTTTAGCATTTTTTTATCTCCAATAATTTTTGTGCTAACTTTAAACAAGATAATAAATTTCTTTTTTTGCTAACATATCCTAAAACTGATGAATCAAAAGCCTTGAAAGTAGTCTTGCCAATTGCTATTGCCCTATAACTCAAATCCCATGAAAATATATTTTTAAAAGCCGCAAAATGACTAGGCGCTGTAAAAATAATAACAGAATCCTGTATTGGTTTTTTGGATTGCAAAATAGCAGTCTCAATCATTTTACTTTCATATGCAATAATTTCTTTTAATTGAATATTATTTAATTTAAGTTTTTCATCAAGTCTAGATACAATCTCTTTGGCTCTAAAATATACTACTTTACTATCGCTCAATAAGGGAATTATCTCATTGCCAAACTCTTCCCCATGACCATCTTGCCCAATAAATACAACATTAAATCCAAGAGAAATAGCCAGCTTGGCTGAAGAATAGCCAATAATATAACAAGGAGTTTTTTTTAAATACAAAAAGTCTGTATTTTGTTGTAATGCTTGATAAAAGGCGAATATAGCATTTTGGGAAGTAAAAACCAAAGCTTGCTTGCCAGATTCTCTATTTAAAAAATTTACAATACCCTCTAAATCCAATGGATGGAAAATAATTTTTCTTAAAGACAGTCCCCGAGCATTGAAGTTAGCCAAAAGTTCTGTATTATGTCTTAAAAGAATTTCTGAAGCAATAACTACAATCTCTGCCAAATTTTACTCACATAAACCAAAAATACCATAAAAATATTCCACCAAGTATAATTCTATAAAATCCAAAACTTGCATAGGAAAATCGTCTCACAAAGCCGAGAAATAGTTTAATAGCTAAAAGTGCCACAATAAAAGCTACAAGACTACCAATCAATAAAATAAAGGAGTTCGTCCAATCAAGTAGAGCATAATTTTTATATAAATCATAGCTTGTGGCAGCTAACATTGTAGGGATAGCAAGTAAAAAAGAAAACTCTGCTGCCAGAGTACGTGACAACCCCATCCAAAGTCCGGCAATAATTGTGGCACCTGATCTGGATGTGCCTGGTATCATCGCTAAGCTTTGGCATAAACCAATAATAAATGCCTCCTTATAGCTAATATTATTTAATCCATCTTTTGGAATCTTATTGATATATTTTTTAGGCAATATGTAATATTCTGTCAACAAAAATACAATTCCTCCAATAATTAGCATATAAGCTACTGTCTCTGGCACAAAAAGCATTTTGATCCATTTATATGCAAAAAAACCAATAAGAGCTGTAGGAATAAAACCTATTATTAATTTTATCCACACATCAAAACCATGGCATAAGTGTCGCCATAATACAAAAATAACCGCAAGGATAGAGCCAAGTTGCACAGCAATCTCAAAAGTCTTAACAAAATCACTATTCTGATCAACGCCTAAAAAATGACCAGCTAAAATCATGTGTCCTGTAGATGAGACGGGTAAAAACTCTGTTAATCCTTCTATGATACCGAGTACAACTGCTTGAAAAATATCCATATCCATCCTCTTGCTATTTTTATACTACATCCCAGCTCTAATAATCAAGCTATCTGGCAATCCAAACTCAGCAAGCAATTTTTCTTCAACATCTCTATGCTCACCACAATCATTCTCATGGTCATAACCCAAAAGATGAAGCATACCGTGCACAAAAAGTAATGCTAACTCATATTCTAAGTTATGTTTATACAACTTTGCTGCTCTTGATGCCTCATCAATACAAATCACTATACTACCTAGCAATATCTCTTTAACACCAAAATCATTTAAAGGAAAGCTCAAAACATCAGTGCTCTTATCTTTATTTCTATATTTTTTATTCAATATGCGCATATCTTGATCATGCATAATAATAAGTTCTACATCTTTATCACTTATTCTAGTAGCAATTTTTTCAAGTAAAGTTATATCAACGGCTATATTACTTTGATTTACAAAATCTATCATAAAACCTAAAAATCCAACAAGTCTTTAATGCCATATAAGGCATTTGGTTTTGTATAGATCCATAAAGCTGCCTCCAATGCTCCTTTTGCAAATGTCAAACGAGAAGTAGCATTATGTGTAAGCTCAATAAACTCGCCAACTGCATAAAATCCAACTTTATGATTACCAACTACATCTCCGCCACGCAAAGCCATAACACCTATTTCGTCTTTTTCCCTTGCGCCACATATTCCATCTCTTCCACTAACACGCACCTTATCTAAATCCAAATTTCTAGCTTTTGCAGCACTCTCTGCCAAATGAATAGCCGTTCCGCTTGGTGCATCTTTTTTAAAGCGATGATGAATCTCTGTAATTTCAATATCACTATCAACCAAACTCTTAGCCACCATTGCTACAAGTCTATCTAAGATTGCTATACCCTTAGACATATTTCTAGCATATAGTACAGGAACCTTTTTTGCGAGCTCTTGTAGTTTTTGCATAGTCATTTGACTAAGACCAGTAGTACCGCATACAAGTGGTTTTGGAAGGGTATGCAAACCATCAAGTAAACAATCAGTAGAATCTGGCAAAGAAAAATCAATAACCACATCACATAATTTTAGAAATTGCGCTACATCATTACTAACACTGCAATGTTCTGGTATCTGTATATCTAATTGAGAACGAACCAAAACAGCACTAAGCTCACATTTGCTATGTGCAGCTACAAGATCAACTAATAATCTACCTACCCTGCCATTAGCACCACATATTCCTATTTTTAACTTTTCTATCATATACCCTCCCAATCTTTATGCTAATGCTTTGAATCAAGGTAGGAAATTGCCTGCAAGGCAGCTGTAGCTCCATCACCAGCAGCACATACTACTTGTTTACTAGCTTGTGTACGCAAATCTCCTGCTATAAATAACCCAGAAACATTTGTTCTCATTGATAAATCTACTTTTACACTACCCCATTCATCAAGTTCGCACAAAAACTCTCCATTTTCTTGCATTAATATTTGATTATTAACTTCATAGCCAACAAAGATAAAAATTCCGGGTAATTCCATCTCACGTTTTTCATTGGTTTGCAAGTTTTTTAAGCTAATACCTGTCACACCCATATTATCTCCCTTAATCTCTTCAACCTGATAAGGAGTTAAAAATTCAATCTTCTCATTTGCCTTAGCATGCTTTACTGTTACTGGAGCAGCACGAAATTCATCTCGACGATGAATTAAATAGACTTTTTTACACATTTTAGTAAGATATATCGCCTCTTCAAGTGCAGTATCTCCTCCACCCAAAACAGCCACTTCCTTATTTTTATAAAAAAATCCATCACATGTAGCACAAGTACTAACACCCTTGCCCCATAATTCAGCCTCGCCCTTAATTCCAGTTCTTTTAGGTCGACCCCCTGTAGCAACAATCACTGCTCTTGCTTCAAGATTTTGTCCATCATTTTGATGAATGATAAAATAATCATCTTTTTTGCTAATTCTATCTACCTGCACCATAGCATGCTTAAGCCCAAATCTAAAACACTGTTCTTGCCATGGAGCCATAAAATCTAATCCACTTAATATTTCCTTAACACCAGGATAGTTTTCAATTTCACTACTCCCTGTAATCTGCCCACCAGGCATACCCTTTTCAAAAAGCACTACATCTTTAATCCCGCCACGAGTAGCATATAAACCAGCTGATAGTCCAGCAGGACCACCACCTATGATGGCTAAATCTATCATTTTAAATCCTTTAAATAATAATTTTTATTCTTTAATGGTATTATGGAAATATCAATCGAATCTAAATAGCCCATAAATGGGCTATTTTTAAAGTAGAGAATCTAACTTATTTTTAATTTCTTGCTTTGAAGTAGCTCCTACCATAGTATCTAGCACTTCTCCATTTTTCATAAATAAGATAGTAGGAATACTGCGAATTCCATAACGAGCTGATAATTCATCTTGCTCATCTGTATTAACCTTACAAATAGCAGCCTTACCATCATATTCATTTGCCAACTCATCAATCACAGGAGCTAGCATACGACATGGTCCACACCATGGAGCCCAAAAATCAACTAGAGCTACACCCTCTTTTATAGTAGAATCAAAATTTTCTTTAGTCAATTCAATATATTGTCCCATTATTTTTCTCCTAAATTAAAATATTTCACATTATACTGGTCATTTTTTAATCAAAACCAACATAATTAAATAAAAATTATCCACTATAACAATCTGGATATAAAAAGATTATAGAATACTTACTTTTTTTCCGACAGTTTATCTAAGTCTTCTAATAAAAATTCTCCTCTAGCAAAAGAATCTCTATCTAACTCTTCAAAAGCAATCATAATATTTTCCTGCTTTTTATTAGCAATTCTTACAAGCGTCCTAGAAATCTCTTTAGCAATTTCTGATTTCTGCTCTTTGGTTAACTTCCCTGCTAGCTTAATATTTACAAATGGCATTTTTCCCTACCAACTAAACCCGCCACCAATTTTCAAACTCAAATAATCTGGCACGCTAAAGCCATTAATTTCAGTAAGCTTAGTACTACTTTGTACAGCTATGTCTAAAAAGCCTAGAATATTTATGCCACCTGTAAGAATTATACCTGAAGCTGTGTACCCACGCATATCATACATAGCACCCATTCTAATATCAAGAACCTTTAGATCTAACATTAAACCACCACCAATCATTTGACTCTTTGGCAAAGTATATGAAAGAGTATCATTTGGCAGTAAGTCCACATCCATTGCTAAGTTTAAAATACCCCATTGATAAGCCATACCCGATCGTATCTGTGGATTAAGATAAACTTTTGTATGCTCATCTAAATACAAGCCCGGATTATTAAGATTCTTACCCACTAAACCTAGGCTAAAACCACCTAAGCTATATAATATCCCAGCATCAATCCCAAAGTTATGAGTAAATACTGGCTCTGTCGGGACTCTAATATTTGAGAATGCATCAAAGCCGCCAGCCTTATGGAGCCTATAACCAGTACCAAAGATATACTTTAATGCCATACCTACGCTAATCTCACCTGCACCTACTTCTATACTATATCCATAGCCAATAGGCACTTCTGTAATTACAAGACCACTAACATCAATTTTATGTTGAGCACTATTACTAAATATAGAATGACTATTAAAATTACTACTATCTGATTTATTTATAGTAATGCCATCATTACCCACGCCAACACTAATGTAGTTATTGCCACTTTGAACAATGATTTGATTATGAGTTTCATCAAAGCTTGCAGAACCATTAGCAAAAAGACTACCAAAAATTCCCATTGCAAAACCACTATTAGGGTTTTTTGCAATCTGTAAAACAATTCCATTTTGAGAAGTAATAGCAAAATTATTATTTCGTAGAGAATCTTGAAGAAGGTTGATATCCTTAATAGCTCGTTCCAAGCTAGCATCTACGCCACTAAGTTTAATTCCACCTAATGCACCTAATACTTCATCTAAATCTAGGCTTCCTCCACTGCTTTTCCCAGCTTCAGAAAGAAGTTCTGCTAGATTCCCCACGCTAGAAGCATCCATATTTTTAATAATACTATCAAAGATTGGATTGCCGCCAGCAGCAGCACTTGCTTTTAGCATATCTCGTTGTATCTGCTCAAAGAGCTTCTCTTGACTATTGGGATCTTTAGCAATATCTTGAAATTTTTTAGCCGCATCTTCAAGACTAGAAGCACTGTCAATACCATTGCCATTATTACCCACTCCAGAGTTGGTCACGACAGTTTGTAAATATTTTTTCAAATCATCATCAGTAATGCCAGAGCTTCCAGAGTTAGAGCCGCTTCCAGAGTTAGAGCTGCTCACTAAATGCTTAAGCATATCTCCAAAATATCCATCTATATTGACATTTGTGGTTTTTGAAGCTGCTGCTGCACCAAGCATCATTAATCCGCCACTTAGCCCATTTGAATGACTACCTGCTTGAGCACTCCTAGTCTTAGCACTAAAAGTACTAGCTAAAATACTAGGCAATTTCTCTAAATTTTTAATATCAATACTAGCTAATGAAAGGAGATTCTTTTCCTGCACACCAAGCCCAAAGCTATACCCAAAGCGACTTTTTTTACTTGCACCAAGCAATGCTGGGTTATAGTATAGTCCCCATTGAGAATTCTTAAGCGCGACACCAGCTCCACCCATTCCCATCGAAATATTACCCATACCACCAAACTCAAGTGCATTAAGGGAGCTACCTAAGACCATGGATAAAGCCAAGTAAGAGATTTTACTTTTGAACTTGCTAAGCTGCATTTATTCTCCTTATTGCAAGAAAAACTTACTCTATAATTATAACTTCTTTTTCTAATTTTATGCCAAATTCTTCATAAACTCGTTTTTCTCCAAGTCTAATTATTTCTAATGCAGAATCATAGCCAGCTAGATTCCTATCATAATTTACCAAAAAATTAGCATGTGCTTCAGAAAAACCTACTCCACAATAGCTATATCCCCTCAAACCCACAGCTTCTAATAATCTACCTGCAAAGTCTCCTTCAGGATTTTTGAAACAACTACCACAGCTAGGCTTTTTGGGATGAGTTTTTCTCATTAAAGTGCACATCTCCTCTACCTCTTGTCTAAAGCCATATTCTTTTTTAAAACGTGCAGCAAATATCACACCATTAATATCTGTTTTACGATAAGTTAGCCCTAACTTTTCTGCTTCAATCCATTCAGAATCTACACAAACAGAATGAAGGATATTTTTTATCTCATAGTGCTTCATGCCTGCATTCATCTTCACTAATCCACCAAGCGATCCGGGCAATGCACGCAAAAACTCTAAACCACTTAAATTGTTCTGCTTAAAAAACTTAAAAATTTTAGCACTATTACATGCACCCCCAACCTCTATCAAATTACCTAAATCTTTAATGTAGTCAAATCTATCCCCCAAGACTGCTAAAGAATGTGCATCAGGCGAAACCAAAAGATTACATCCATGACCAAGAATTTTTAAGCTTTTATCATAGGAATAATCCTCTATCACATCAACTAAAATGGGTGCTCCGATTTTAATACTCAAATATTTAGAAAAATCAATGCTTTTTTTCACAAATCAACCTATAAAATTTGGAATAAGCTCGATAAGACGACGCGTATAATCAAGTAGCATATGGAGCATCCAAGGCATTGTAAAAATAATCACAGCAATGACTGCTAAAATCTTAGGCACAAATGAAAGTGTCATTTCATTAATTTGAGTAGTTGCCTGGAAAATACTTACCAAAAGTCCTACAATAAGTCCTACCAGTAAAATGGGTAAAGAAATTATTAATGTAATCTTATAAGTCTCAATAGCTAAAGCCATTAATTGATTTTCCATAAATTATTTCCTCATCTAAAAATTTAAAGAATTAGATTTTTTATAAAATCCTACCATTATTCTAAGAAAATTCTAAAATAAAAAGCTAGAATCCTTTCTATATTCATCAATAAAATTAGAATAACACTTCAGGAGATTATATGTCAAATAAGGAGAAAGGTTTTCATATTTTAGAAAAAATTTGCAATATGCGTAAGGAAAAAATCAAGAAAATAGGTTTTGAATTTGGATTTAAAGTTCCAAAAAAAAGAGAAACTCCCTTATGCCCACCTAGCTTTAATGCACCATCTCCTTTTTTAATCGCAGAAATTAAGCGATCCTCTCCATCAGCTGGCGATATCAATCCGATTGATAACCCTATAAAATTGGCTGGTCTCTATCTAGATAGTGGAGCTAGTGCCATTTCTGTATTGACAGAAGAGGCTCACTTTAAGGGAAGCTTGCAAGATCTAATGGATATAAAAAAAACCTATAAAAATGTGACAATTTTGCGCAAAGATTTCTTGCAATATCCAGAAGAAGTTGAAGTAAGCTTTAGGGCTGGGGCAGATATGATTTTACTCATTATTGCTATGTTTTTAGAAGATAAAAACACCTTTGAAGCCATCTTGAGTGAAGCTAGAAAGCTTGAGATTGCCATACTTTTTGAAATACATAGCTGGGAAGAATATCTCTTTTTATCTCCTTATCTTAAATCAGATAAGGAACTACTGGGGATAAATGCACGCAATCTTCATAATTTTGAAATCTCAAAGCAAGATGCACTTATTCTAGCTCATAAAATCAAAAATATTAAACCTGATATACCTATTATTTTTGAATCTGGTATTTCAAGCTCTCATGATGGATATGTTCTTGGTGCCAGTCAAATAAATGGAATGTTATGTGGCAGCTATTTAGTAAGACAAAATGGTAAAAATTTATCTGCCTTAAAGCAAGCTTTTATAAAAGGTTATAAACAATCAATCAAAAGTTTTGAATCCTATCTCTTTAAACATCTAGCAAAAAGCAAGCGTCCAATTATAAAAATTTGTGGTATCACAAATCTTGATGATGCTCTATTATGTGCAGAAGCAGGGGCTGATATGTTAGGTTTTATTCTTGTGCCAGATACTCCACGATATATAACCCCCAATCAAGTTAAACAAATTTCTAAGGCTTTGGCTCTACTCCATCCTAATATTCTAAAAATTGGAGTGTTACCAGATAATTATCAGGCAATAAAAGATGCTAAAGATTTACTAGATTCTAAGATACTAGATTCTTTGCAGCTACACTCTGTTAAAGATTTTTCTAAATTTGGTGGCATAGATCTTAAAGAATCTATTTTCAGCTTTTATCCAAGCATTATTTTTGAAAATATAAAAAACTTGCCAAATTATGATATTTTGCCTTTTATTTTACTTGATTCTAAATACGGTGGAGGAAGTGGTAAGTGCATAGAATCACATTTATTACAAACACTTAAAATGGCTGATAAATCTCTATTTATAGCTGGTGGCATTGGTATAGAAAACCTAGATACATTCTTAAGTTTAGAGCCAAAGATGCTAGATATTAACTCTAAATTAGAATACAAGCCCGGCTACAAAGACACACATAAAGTCAAAGAATTCTTTAAAATACTAAATATAAAATACAATAAGGAGGGATAATGCAAAAAATCTTCCAAAAATCAAAAAATAGATTCTTTGGTCAAGGGGAAGAAGCTTATGGTGGTCAATATATTCCAGAAATATTACGTCCTGCATTAAAGGAAGTAGAAAAAGCTTATAAAGAAATATTCCCTTCTCAAGCTTTTCAAAATGAACTCAAAGAACTGCAAGAACACTTTATCTCCCGCCCTACTCCTCTTATTTATGCTAAAAATGCTTCAAAAATCCTTAATAATGAAATCTATCTAAAGTTTGAAGGTTTAGCCAACACGGGTGCACATAAAATCAATAATGCTATTGGTCAAGTACTTTTAGCCAAAAAAATGGGAAAGAAAAAAATAATAGCAGAAACAGGAGCTGGTCAACATGGCTTAGCGACTGCCTGTGCTTGTGCTAAACTTGAGATGGAATGTGAGATTTTTATGGGATCTATAGATATGGCTCGTCAAAAACCAAATGTATTTAATATGGAACTTTTTGGCGCTAAAGTTAGAAGTGTAGAATCTGGATCTAAAACACTCAAAGATGCAGTAAATGAAGCGCTACGAGTATGGAGTGCAGAAAGTAAGGATACTTTTTATGTGCTTGGTAGTGCACTTGGTCCCTATCCCTATCCGGATTTGGTGCGTGATCTACAGAGCATTATTTCAAAAGAACTTCAAATACAGATAAAATCTCAACTAGATGGACTACCTGATATAATGATTGCTTGTGTGGGTGGAGGAAGTAATGCGATTGGCTTTTTTAATGAATTTTTACAATCAAATATCAAAATGATAGCAGTTGAAGCAGGTGGCATAGGAGATGAGCTAGGAGAACATGCTAAAAGAATAAAAAGCAAAAATGCTACTAAAGCAATAGCACAAGGATACAAAAGTATATTTTTGCAAAAAAATGCCCAGATTGCCAAAACCCATAGTATTAGTGCTGGACTAGATTATGCTGGCATTGGTCCACAACTGGCTCATCTGGCACAAATAGGACGCATTGAATTTATGAGTGCTAGAGATAGCGAGGTCTTAGAAGCATTAAAATTTTTTGCTAAAACTGAAGGTATCATTGCTGCATTAGAATCTTGCCATGCACTAGCTGGTGTTATTGCTATAAGTAAAAATATACAGAATAAAAAAATTATAGTTAATGTATCTGGAAGAGGTGATAAAGATATTTTTATTACAGCCAAACATATTGCGCCACACGCTTGGTTGGATTTTTTAAAATCTGAAATTGCTCAAATAAAAGGAAAGTAAAAATGAAAAAAGAGATCGATAAATTTTCATCCAACCCTGCATTAATGGGACATATTATTGCTAATTTTCCAAATTATGAACTTAGCTTAAAAGCTGCTAAGGGCATCATTTTAGGAGGAGCAGAATTTTTAGAGATACAAATCCCTTTTTCTGATTCTAATGCTGATGGGGTAATAATACAAGAAGCCTGTGAAGAAGTACTTAAAAATGATTTTCAAATACAAGATGCCTTTAAGCTTGTTAAAAAATTAAACCTTGAAAGCAAAATTATCTTAATGACCTATGCTAATATTATCTACCAATATGGAATAGAGCTTTTTGTATTAGAGGCAAAAAAGGCAGGAAGCTATGGACTTATTATCCCTGATTTACCGCTAGGTGAAGATGAAGGATTAAGAGAGATTGCCAAAAAATATAATCTTTTTATTATTGAACTCATTACGCCCAATATGCCAGAGACAAGGATTAAAAAAATTATTCATCAAACCCCTTGCGATATTCTTTATGTTGTTGCTAGAAGTGGTATTACTGGCGATAAAACAGTTATCAATCAAAATCTCATAGAATATCTCAAAAAGCTTAAAAAACTTACCAACAAACGATTGGCAGTTGGCTTTGGTATACAAAGTCATAAACAAGTACATATGCTAAAAAATTATGCTGATATTATCGTTGCTGGTAGTTATTTTGTCACAAAAATTAAAAAAAATTCCAGCATAGAAACGCTAAAAACACATACAGAAATGCTAATGAATCAAGCTTAATAAGTCTATTTTCCTAAACAAAACTCGCCAAACATACGTGAAAACATTTCATCTACATCATATGGATGAGTAAGCAGAGCAAAAGAATCTAATGCTTCCTTAATATGGTAAGAAAATAACTCCAGCTCATAGTCTAAAAGCTTTTGCCTAGATAAGTATAAAGCTTCTAAGGCAGTTTTAACTATGCTTATTTGATATTCACTAGATAAAAATACCTCTCCTCTAGGTATAGAAAAATCTTGCACTATCTTACTTAAAGCTTCTTTAAGCTCCAAAATAAGGCTTAAATCATAAGTACTTATCCTTAATATCTCTTGGGATTTTATTCTTTTTTCTAATTGGGCACAATCTATCTTTACTTTTTTATCTATCTTATTTAATACAAGGATGATTTTTTGTTTGCCAGTAAGTTTTGAAAGATTCTCAATAATAAAATAATCCTCTTTATCCAAAATATTTGAGGCATCAAAAACTGCAATCACAATCTCACTATCCTTAATTGCCTCAAGACTACGCTCAATACCGATACTCTCAATTTTATCATCACTACTTCTAATACCAGCTGTATCAATAATTTTTACAATCTGTCCATTAAGATTTAAACTAGATTCAATAGCATCTCTTGTCGTCCCTGCAATATCAGAAACAATAGCCCTATCTTGAGATAAAAGAGCATTTAAAAGTGAACTTTTGCCAACATTAGGTTTACCAATAATACACAAACTAAGCCCTTCTAAATAGATATTTCTAAGAGATGAAAATTCTAAAATCTCTCCAAGTTTGACACACAATTGCTCAATCTGATCTGCAAGACTATCTAAAGTATCTTGTGGTATATCCTCATCACTATAATCAATCATAACTTCAGAAAATGCTAATGCCCTTAAAAGCATTTCTCTAGAATTGGAGATAAAACTACTTAATCTTCCTTTCATTTGATCTACTAAAAGCTTGCTAGCTTGCTCACTCTGTGCCATAATAAGTCCAGATATAGCTTGAGCTTGAGATATATCAATACGACCGTTTAAAAAAGCTCGCTTAGTAAATTCTCCTGGGGTAGCTAAACGCGCACCCATTTTCAAAACAAGCTTCAAAATCAAATGAGTTAAAATCACTCCTCCATGACACTGAATTTCACATACATCCTCACAGGTATAACTCTTAGGTGCTGCAAAATATATTACAATTGCCTCATCAACAATCTCATCCTCATCATAAATAGAACACAAATGGGCATAACGTGGTTTCAAAAAAGCTCTATGAACCAGAGCAAGAGTAATTTCAAGTGCCCTATCCCCACTGATGCGCACAACACCCATTGCACCACTACCAAGTGGAGTAGAAATAGCAGCTATTGTTTCACTCATTTTATTGTACTAATGTATACAAATTGTTCATTGTCTTTATTCTCAAGACAAATATAACGTCCCGGGTATAATTCTCTAAGACGCTTTAGAGCAATCACACCGAGAATACCACTAAGATTTTTTGTCCTATATTCAGTACTATTTAAAATTTCAGACTGAATACTCTGAATATACTGCTCAATAATCTCCTCTTGAATACTTAAAAATTGGGCTACCTCTAGTCGTATATTATATCCATAAGTAGGACTAATCCAATTAAAAAGCAAGTAAGAAAGAGCTTTGTATCTATATCCTTTTTCCCCTATAAGCAATGCAGCATCCCTGCCATCTAAGTAAATCCTAATAATACCCTTGTCATAAGGGGTAACCTCTATAGTATCTATTTGATAAGGCATAAATGAAAGCATCTTGGATAACTCTTGTTGTATCATCAAACAATCAGAAATCATATTTTGTTTATCAAAAGAGACTTTAGAATTTCTGATAACAGAATGAGTTTTCTTTGATTCAACACTAATAATAGCTTCCTTTTTACCAAATCCCAAAAAACCATTTGAAGGCTGTTGTATTACCTCATATGTTAAATCCACCACAGAGCAATCTAGTTCTTTTGAAGCAAGGATGATTGCATCTTGCAAGGTTTTAGCACTAAAAGTTTTCACATTAATCTTTCATTTTTTCAGATATTTTTTTATGTTCAGCTATTTCTTTTTGCTTTTTACGTTCAAGCATAGAATTGATAGAAAGTTGCTGCAAAATAGTTAGAATATTATTAATTGTCCAATATAACACAAGACCTGATGGAAAAAATACTAAAAAAATTGTAAAAAATACTGGAAGCATTCTAAAAATTTTTTCTTGCATAGGATCACTAAAACCAGATGGCGTTAAACGCTGTTGTATATACATAGATATACCCATTAAAATAGGAAGAACAAAAAAAGGATCCATTGCTGAAAGATCATGAATCCAAAAAATAAAATCTGCACTCTTTAGCTCTACAGAATTATATAGAACTCGGTAAATAGCATAAAAAATAGGGATCTGAATAAGTAATGGCAAACAACCACCAAGAGGATTTGCCCCATGTTTTTTATATAATTGCATCATATGCATTTGTAATTTTTGGGGATCACTCTTATATTTTTCTTGCAACTCCTTCATCTTAGGCGTGATCTCTTTAATTTTTTGCATACTTACCATACCCTTATAACTTAGTGGATATAAAATAAGTTTAACAATCACAGTAAGCACAATGATAGCCCAACCCCAATTACCTATATGACTATGTAAAAATTCTAATAACAAAAATATTGGTTTAGCAAAAAAGGTGATAATCCCATATTCAATAACATGCGTCAAATTACTATCAATAGAATCTAAAATTTTATAATCCTTAGGACCGATATAACCATAAAGATCTAAATTTCCGCTCGCATAAATATAAGATGTTGGCTTCTTATCACTACCAGGATCAATGACAACAGATATATTTCCTTGTCTAGTAAAAAATAATGTCGTATAGTATCTATCCACGCTTGCAACAAATTTAGCAGATTCAAACTCTTGAGTTTGCTTTGCATCACCATCTTCAATCTTTTCAATCTTCTCATCTGCTTTTTGCAAAATTACGCCATTAAATGCATAATTTTCCTGGTCAGTAATAGGATGCATACCATTGCTAAGAAAATAGCTTAAATTCGGCTTATTAATTTCAATTTTCAAATCATATCTCAAATCATTATAAAATGTAATAGTCTTTTTTACGCTCACTTCGCCCAACTTTTGAGTAAGCACTAAAACCTCGGCTTGCTTATCTAAGATAACCTTATCTCTGGATGCAGTATATGTAGTATTAAAAGCAAGTTGATTAAGTGCTTCATCTTGGAATCTAAGCTCTAATGGATGTGGTCCTGTTTCCTTAAATAATGCTAATCTCTCCTTTGGTTCTGGTTTTTTCATCATTCCAAGTAAAATCTTAATATGATCAAAAAAACCAAGATCTGTAGCATTATTAGTATACTTTTTATTTTTTAGATAAACTTGTGCAATGCGTCCAAATGAATCAATATCAATATCAAAATCTTTAGATTCTATTTTTGAAATAATGGAGTTAGAGTTCTCAATCTTTTGTTTTTGTGCATTCTTTAATTCCACCTGTGGTGCTTTATTTTGCGATGTAGCTTCTGAACTAACTTGAGTTTGAGACTCCTGCTGTACCGGTTTAACAAAATAATGACTATATACTGCAATAAAAACAAATGAGACTGCAACAGCCAAAATCACACGTAAATTAGAATTATTTTTCATCTAGCTTCCTTAAAAGATTTAATAATTAAAAATTTAGAGCAAAAATAAACGGAGTTAAGCTTGAAAGAATACCTAGTAAGTGGGATAAGCCAAAAAACAATATCAAAAGGCGGATAAAAACTAGGTTCAATCTTTTTTTTTATAACAGGATAATCAATCCCTCCATCATTTAGCTGATTACAGCGTAAAATTCGCAAAAAGATTGAATAGCAGGCAGGCAATAAGGACTGATTTTTTATCCTCCAGCATGCATATTCAGAACAAGAAGGGTAATAACGACATGCCTTTGGTAAAAATGGGGATAAAACTCTTTGATATATTTTTAACAATATAAGGGCTAAAATCTTGCATCTTTTTTTTGTTTGATTGACAAATGAAGACATTTCAAAAATTCCTTTTCTAACTCCAAGAAAGAAAGTTCTAAAACCTCCGCCCTTGGAACAAATACTAAAGACAAGCCCACTAGCTTTTGCATATACATCCTACACAATGCCCTAAAACGTCGCTTGATAAGATTTCTCTTACAAGCATTACCGACTTTTTTGGAAACACTAAGTCCGATTAGAATCTCTTTTTGCCCCCTGCAAATAAAGATCATAAAACCTCTAGCATAATATCTTTTTCCATTTTTATAAATAAAATCAAACTCTTGTTTATTTTTTAATGTATTCACTTTATACTGCTAAACGTTTTCTACCCTTGGCGCGACGAGCAGCAATCACTCTTCTACCATTTTTTGTTTTCATTCTTGTTCTAAAACCATGAGTTCTTTTTCTAGGAGTATTATGGGGTTGATAGGTTCTTTTCATAGCTGGTCCTTAAAATAATTTAAAATAGAGATTATAACAAAATTTTAAAATTTTTAACAAAACCCAAAAAGCTTAATAAATTAAATATTCTCTATGGCATTGCAAACTTGCTGCACAATCCAATCTGGCGTTGAAGCCCCAGCAGCTATGCCACATACACTCTTACCAATAAACCATTCTGGATTCAAATCTTTTTCATCTTGCACCAAATAACTATCCCTACAAGCCAGTTGAGCAATATTTAAAAGCTGTTTTGTATTAGATGAAGTTTTACCACCCACAATCACCATAATATCCACTTCACTGCTTAGCTCTCTTACAGCCTCTTGATTATCAAATGTAGCATTGCAAATAGTATTGAAAACTCGAGCTTCATAGCAATGACTGATTAAAAAATTTGCAATATCAAGAAATTTTTGAGTTTGTTTTGTAGTTTGAGAAATAAGTGCTACCTTTTTAGGAAGTCTATAGCCATTCTCAACAAGCTTTTGTAATTCTTCAAGACTAGCCACAACAATAGGTTCACTCACAGAATAACTCATCACACCCTTAATTTCAGGATGATGAGCATCCCCAAAGATTACAACAACATAGCCCTTCTCACTCATTTCTTGAGCTATTCTTTGAGGTTTAATTACAAATGGACAAGTTGCATCAGTAATTTTTACTCTTTTTTCTTGCAAAGTTTTTAAATCCTGCTTAGTGATTCCATGTGTACGAATAATCACATCCTGATTGGGTTGGACATTCTCTGTATTATTTTGCACAAATACATTATAGCTATCTTCTAAACGCTTAATCTCCCTCTCATTATGAATTAAAGGTCCAAAAGTAATTGCTCCTGGATTTTTTTCAGCCAATTTAATTGCTCTTTTAACTCCAAAACAAAAACCATATTTTTTTGCTAACTTAATTTGCATTATTTTTCCTTGAAACTATATTTCTGAAAAATTTCTAAAAAATTAGGAAAGGAAATATTTACGCAAGAAAAATCTTCTATTTCTACACCGCAAACAAAACCAGCTACTCCAAAGCTCATAGCAATCCTATGATCACCAAAACTAGAGATTTTAGCACTCCGCATTTCACCTCCCCATATTTCAAAACCATCTTCATATTCTATGCATTCTATGCCCATTGCTCTAAGATTAAATACAATAGCCTTTATTCTATCACACTCTTTTACTCGAAGCTCTTTTGCACATCTAACCTTACTTACTCCAGTAGCGCAAGCCATAGCAATACTTAATGCTGGTATCTCATCAATCAACCATGCAATATTTTCACTCAACTCTATACCCTTTAAACTTCCATATTTTACATAAATATCACCCACACTCTCATAGGTATCCTCCTTGATGCTATAAGAAATAGTAGTACCCATTTTTTCAAGAATCTTAAAGGCTTCAATGCGAGTAGGATTTAATAATACATTTTTTAGCAAAACTTCAGAATCTGGCAAAATAGCTGCTGCTAATGCAACAAAAAAAGCACTTGAAGGATCTGCAGGAATATTAAAAACAAGGGGATCTAAAGGTCTTTGAAGAGGAGAAATCTTAATACCTCCATCTCTAAAAGCCAAGTTAGCACCCATACCAACTAACATATTTTCACTATGATTCCTACTTAACTCTGGTTCAGTAAAAAAAGCTTCATCCTTAGCATGCAAACCAGCTAAAATCATTGCACTTTTTACCTGTGCTGAAGCAATATTACTATGATAATTAAAACCATTAAGCCTACTCCCTCTGATCTCTATAGGAGCAAACTCATCTTCTCTAGCATTAATTTGAGCACCAATATCTCTTAAGGGTTTAATCACTCTACCCATAGGACGATTTTGCAAGTATTTATCTCCACTAAGTATATATCGACCTTTTATTCCACTTAAAAGCCCAGTATAAAGCCTTATTGCCGTACCAGCATTACCGCAGTCCAAAGTAGTTTCTGGCTCTTTTATTCCATTTTTTGAAACTCTTAAAATTAGCCTATTTGATATGCTATTTTTTTGAGCTTCTACCTTAAGTCCCAAAATCTGGGCAATTTTTAAAGATTTTAATGTATCTTCTGCATATAAAAAATTTTCTATATAACTTGGTTTATCACTTAAAAGTGCAAATATAGCACAACGATGTGAGATTGACTTATCTGATGCAATATTGTCTATCTCTCCACAAATTCGCTTAATTTTAGCAATTTTTTGAATACTTGGGGGAACCAACATTTTACACCTTAAGCTTAGCTCCATGCTTAGTAAGTATATCAAGAACGCTATCACTTACCCTATTTATATCTTCATCTGTCAAGCTTTTATCTTTTGGGGAAATCTCAAGACGTACGCTAAGGGCAAGCTTTGAATCATCTTGTGCAAATATATCTAATGGATATATTTTAGATAAATACTCTATTTTTGCTTCCATTACTGATTGCTGTAAGGAATCAAAACTAACATTATTATCTATATGAAGAGTAAAATCTCTATAAGATCTTGGCAAACGACTAAAATCTTTAAAGATCTTGTGCTGCCTTGATAGTCCATCCAAATCCAACTCGCACATAAACACATCAATCAATCCCATTTCTTTGGCTAAAATGGGATTTAACTTAGCAATAATGCCAATCTGCTTGTTATTTTTTAATACCTTGGCACATTGAAATGGATGAAAAAGTCTACTTAACTCTTCGCTTTCTTTCTCATTATAAGCCTTGAGTTTAAAACTCCCAACAATCCCTTCAATACAAGAAGCAAAATTATAAAAATCCCATTTTATACCCTTTGGATGAGGATAAATTTCTGCTTCCTTTAATCCACTAACTACAAAAGCGACTTTTTGATTTTCAAGACGCTTGCAATTATAAACACTACCAATTTCACAAAGTTTGATATTTTTATGACCATAATTTTGATTGCGCACAATAGAATCAAGCATGGCTGGAATTAATGAGGTACGCAAAGTATCTAATTCAGCAGTAATAGGATTAATTAAATCTAACTCTTCATCCACAACCTCAAGCCCAAGCTTTTTTAAGCGATCACGCTGATAAAAAAGATAGTGAATACACTCAATAAAACCATAACCAAGCGCTCTAGTAATAATATCTCTTTGATTTTTATAAGCATCATAAGTAGCACTTATACGCGGATATTCTCTACCAAAATATGGTCTAGATGGAATCTTATCTATGCCATAGATTCTTAAAATCTCTTCACTTAAATCTTGCTCATTGTGTATATCGTGACGATGAGCTGGTACAATCACGCTAAAAGAATCTGTGGCATTATTTTTGACCTCTATTAAAAAATCAAGTTGCTTTAAAATACCAAAAGCCTCTTCACTCTCAATCTCACAGCCAATAATATTAGTAAGATTTGAAAATTGCGTATGAATTAAATTTGGCTCTTTATCCTGCTTGATCTCTTGGACTTCATCATAAATAAAACAATCACAATATGCGCTCAATTCAAGACATAAAAAATTAATACCGAATTTAAGATCTGGATTGCTGCCTCTAGTGCTACGATAAGTTATATTTTTATCCATCTCTTTTGGTTTTATTCTAAACAAAAGTTGAGAAATATTCATTGGATCCATATAACTAGCTTCAAAAATGATCAAGCATTGAGAATCTAAATCCTGTTTTATTACATTTCCTACTCCAATTATAGAAAGTACTTCATCTCCGCACATAATCCTCTCAAAACCATCTTTATCAGAGCTTACATTAAGCCATAAAATTTCTTGATTCTGTTTTGCAATAAGTTTATCAGCACCGTAAGCATTGAGCAAAACACCAGTCATATGAGTAGTATAACTGATAAAATTTTGTAATATTCCTTCTTGAAGCTCATCTGCAAAGCTTAATGCTAGAGAAATTTTTAGGGGTGTATATTTTGCACTAAAATCTACAACCTTATAAAGCAAAGAAGAATCTATCTTATTCTTTAAGGCAATCTGCATTTTTCTACCAATGCCAATCTGATTAGTACTAATATACTCTCTAGGTTTTTTAATACTAAGATTAAAGATACTCTTTAGTTCTCTTGCTATCCCCAATACACAAAGGCAATCGCCACGATTAGGTGTTAAAGAAATCTCAAGCATATGAGTATTAAAAATGGGATATTCTCTAAGCTCTTTACCCAACTCAAGCACTCCTATACTCTCATCTAATATCATAATTCCATCATTAAGCTTAGGCAATCCCAGTTCAGTACTCGAACAAAGCATACCAAAACTTTCCACCCCACGAAGTTTAGAAGGTTTAATCTTAAGAGTTTTTTCTCCTTCACCAAGTACAGCACCCTCCATAGCCAAAGCCACATACTCTCCAGCCTCAACATTTTTAGCACCACATACAATTTGTAATACTTCTTTGCCTGTATCTACCTTGCAAACAGATAGCTTATCCGCATCAGGATGTTTAGATTTTTCCAAAACCTTTGCCACAATAACCTTCTGAGGCAGAACAATCGACTTACAACTTTCCACCTCTAAGCCAATTCTATTCAATGCTTGAACAATACTATTAATCTCAAGATGGCTAATATCAATAAATTCTTCTAATAAATTTGTTGTTATAATCATTAAAATTGCTCCAATACACCTAAGTCTGTCTCAAAAAAACTTCTTAAATCACTAATTTGACATGTAAGCATTGCCAAACGTTCAATACCCATACCAAAAGCATAACCACTTACATTACTATACCCCACTGCCTCAAATACCCTAGAATCTACCACTCCACAACCAAGCACCTCTAACCAACCAGTATGTGAGCATACTCTACAGCCTTCTCCATTGCAAAAATGACAACTAATATCTACCTCTGCACTAGGCTCTGTAAAAGGGAAAAAACTAGCACGAAAGCGCACCTTTATATCACCGAAAAGATACTTTAAAAAATCTTCTAAAATAAATTTAAGATGGGTAAAATTAACCTTTCCTATTTCATCAACCACTAAACCCTCAATCTGATGAAACATAGGCGTATGTGTCAAATCATAATCCCTCCTAAAAGTAGCACCAGGACAAATCATTTTAATAGGTGGTTTTTGGGCAAGCATTGTGCGAATCTGGACAGGCGAAGTATGCGTACGTAAAAGTTTAAAATCTTTAAAATAAAAGGTATCTTGCATATCTCTAGCTGGATGATATTCTGGTAAATTTAAAGCCTGAAAATTATGAAAATCATCCTCTATTAATGGTCCAACACATAAATCAAAATTTAAATTCCTAAAATACTCAATAATTCTATCTTTAGTGTAATTAATCGGGTGCCCTAAGGATCGCTCATTTGTCGCATAAAATAAACTAGGATCAATTTTTTCATTCAAAAGTACTTGCTGCAATTCTATATTTTCTAGCTTTTCTTTTTTAATGCTAAAATTTTCCTCAAAACTAGATTTAAATAAATTCAACTCTTTAGCTATTTCTTTCTTTTTATTTGGATCTAAATCCTTTAGTTCAGCAAATTTTTGTGTTATTAAGCCTTTTTTACCAAAATACTTTATCCTTAGGCTTTCCAACTCTCCTAATGATGAACATCTTAAAATCTCTTGCTCAATCTGTGCTATATCTAAATTTTGTTGCATTTCTGCCATTTCCACCTTTTGTTTATTTTAAAAATTAGTGTATTCTATCCAAAATCAGTTAAAAAGGATCCCTTATGCTAGGGCATGCATTAAAATACAAAAATATCAAATTAGATGATTATATTATTATAGATATCAGAGATTTAGAAGACTATAAAATGGAGCATATTATCAATGCTATTTGGGTAAGAGATATTCAACGCATTGGCTATATTGCCAAAGAGCATCCAGATAAAAAAATCTTACTATACTGTTATCATGGCAATACAGCAAGAATCTACACAGAAACTCTATTATGCGAAGGTATTAAAAATATATTTTTTTTAAAAGAAAATATAGAAGAGTTTAAAGAACTCCAAATTCCATGCACTAGCAATAACTATAGCAGTAAATAATCTTCACTTATTCTATAAAATTTAATAAACTTCAATCTTATTGCCCATATCTAGCAAGAGATATTACTACTATATAATTTAAAAAACAAATATTAAGGCTTATTTGCCTTAATTAGAATCTAATTCTATATTTTGCCCTACTAAAATTCAAAGCTTCTTTTCTAGTTCTGCTATTCTTGTCCAAGTTTCAACCACAGAATCAGGATTTAAAGAAATAGAACTAATTCCTTCTTTAACCAAAAATTCAGCAATCTCTGGATAATCGCTTGGTGCTTGTCCACAAATACCACAATATTTATTATGACGTTTACAGGCTTCAATAGCTCTTTTAAACATCTCAAGCATAGCAGGATTACGCTCATCAAAAATATGACTAACAAGTTGACCATCTCTATCTACCCCTAAAGTTAACTGCGTAAGATCATTAGAGCCGATAGAAAAACCATCAAATATAGATAAAAATTCATCAGCCAAAATTACATTTACCGGTAATTCACACATCACATAAATTTCTAAACCATTTTTACCTGATTCCAAACCATTCTTACGGAAAATTTCTAAAATCCTTTTACCTTCTTCTGGTGTTCTCAAAAATGGCACCATAATTTTCATATTAGTAAGCCCCATCTCTTCTCTAACTTGTGCTAACGCTTCTAGCTCCCACTCAAAAGCAGTATGATAAAGATCAGAATAATATCTACTAGCACCTCTATATCCTAGCATAGGATTCTCTTCTTGTGGTTCATAATATGTCCCAGCAATCATACCGCGATACTCATTAGACTTAAAATCACTTGTACGCACAATGACTGGTTTAGGATAAAACGCTGCGGCAATCATACCCATTCCCTCGGCAATTTTTTTGACAAAAAAATCTTTTGGACTCTCATACCCTGCAATCAACTTTTTTATCTCTTCTGCTTCCTGGATTTTTTTACCATTTTGTAAATCTACCAAAGCCAAAGGATGAGCTTTAATTTGATTTAAAATAATCATTTCCATACGCGCTAGCCCCACACCATCATTTGGTAACTGGGCAAAGCTAAATGCTTTTTCTGGATTACCAATATTCATATAAATTTTTGTCTTTGTATTCCCAAGATTATCAAGACGAATAGTATCTACAGCATATTCGTGGATACCTGCATATACATAACCTTCCTCTCCTTCAGCACAAGATACTGTAACTTCCATACCTGTATATAATCTATCTGTAGCTCCAATAGCTCCAACTATAGCTGGTACACCTATCTCACGTGCCACTATAGCCGCATGACATGTCCTACCACCACGATTAGTAATTACGGCAGCCGCTTTTTTCATCGCTGGTTCCCAGTCTGGATCAGTATTATCCGTAACTAATATCTCTCCCTCTTTAAAAGTATTCATATGTTCTATATCATTAATAATTCTAACCTTACCATAACCAATTTTACCACCCGTGGCACGTCCTTTAATAATAACTTCCCTATTTTCATTTTTAGCAAAACGATATTTTTCAATCACCTGAACACTATTATTTTTTTCTTTCTGACTTTGGACAGTTTCTGGACGTGCTTGTACGATAAAAATCTCTCCACTATCCCCATCTTTAGCCCATTCCATATCCATAGGTCTATATTCTCCAGCCTCTTTAGAATAATGTTTTTCAATCGTAACAGCATAACGTGCTAATGTTAGAATATCATCATCACTAATAGAAAAAGTTTGCATTTCTTTTTGAGTTGTAGCAATATTTTTTGTAGGATGCTCACTGCCCTTTGGTGCGTATACCATTTTCACATTCTTATGCCCCATTTGACGCTTAATAATGGGTCTCTTACCTGTCTCAAGCGTAGGTTTAAAAACATAAAATTCATCTGGATTTACAGTCCCGCCTACTACATTCTCACCAAGCCCCCATGATGAAGTGATAAATACTGCATCCTTAAAACCTGTCTCTGTATCAATAGAAAACATTACACCAGAGCTTCCCTTATCTGCACGCACCATTTTCTGAACCCCTACAGATAATGCCACTTTAAAATGATCAAAACCCCTAGAAGCACGATAACTAACAGCCCTATCTGTAAATAAAGAAGCAAAACAGGATTTAATATAATGAATTAAATCCGTTTGACCCTTAACACTTAAATAAGTATCTTGCTGACCTGCAAAACTTGCATCTGGCAAATCCTCTGCAGTAGCTGAACTACGTACTGCTACATCTGCCTCTTTCATACCATATTCATCACTCAAAATTCTATAAGCCTCAAAAATCTCATCCCTCAAATCTGCAGGAAAAGGAGTGCCAAAAATAAGTTCTCTAATCTTTTTAGAGCGAGTTTTTAACACATCAATCTCTGTAATATCCACATCTTTTAAAAGACTCACAATCTTTTCTCTAATCCCCCCAGAATCCAACAAATACCAATAAGCCTCCGAAGTAATTGCAAAACCATTTGGAACTTTAATTCCTACAGGTACAAGTTCTTGAAACATTTCACCAATACTTGCATTTTTACCACCCACAAGTGGGACATCTTTGTTGTTAAGCTCTTTAAAAAACTTGATATATTGCATTATGACGCGCTCCCATAACTTTCTTTTCTTAGGTATTTTTGCAAAAGTGTAGCAAAAAATCACAATCAAATTACATAAAATTTACTATCAAATACAAAATGAAATTACTCAATGTAATCTCTAAATGTAAAATCTTAAGATAAAAACAAAATATCTTAAATTTTTGCTTTTTTAGCTAGAATCAAAATTCATTATCTACACTAAAAACATAGAGAAATAAAGACTTTAAGGACAAACTTATGAGTATTCAAAATCTCCCTAAAATCCTCAAACAACATAAACTTAATCAACAAGAATACGAACAAATAAAAACCATTTTAGGGCGAGAGCCAAATTTAGTAGAAATTGGTATTTTTTCTGCTATGTGGAGTGAACACTGCAGCTATAAGTCTAGTAAAATCTATCTTAAGGGTTTCCCTACTACTGCTCCTTGGGTTATACAAGGACCTGGGGAAAATGCTGGTGTAATTGATATTACCAAAGGTTACAGTGCTGTCTTTAAGGTAGAATCTCATAATCATCCTAGTTTTATCGAACCTCATAGCGGTGCTGCCACTGGTGTTGGTGGGATTATGCGTGATGTTTTTACAATGGGAGCTCGTCCAATAGCTAGCTTAAATGCTATTTGCTTTGGTCGTATTGATGAAAAAATGCCAGATTCTACCACTCCTAGCACAATGGCAAAACTTCACCAATATTTACTAAAAGGCGTAGTTTCTGGTATTGGACATTATGGAAACTGCATTGGAGTACCGACAATTGGAGGGGAAACTTATTTTGATTCTTGCTTTAATGGCAATGTACTTTGCAATGCCTTTATGCTAGGTATTGCAAAAAGTGATGAAATCTTTTATGGCAAGGCTGAAGGCATTAATAATCCAGTCATTTATGCTGGAAGTAAAACAGGGCGCGATGGATTAGGTGGTGCTGTAATGAGTAGTGATAGCTTTGATGAAGAAAGTAAAAATCTACGCCCTACTGTACAAGTTGGAGATCCTTTTAGCGGGAAATTATTACTAGAGGCTTGCTTAGAGTTATTTAAAAAAGATTTAATTGTTGGGATTCAGGATATGGGGGCTGCAGGTCTTACTAGCTCTAGCTTTGAAATGGCAGCACGCAGTGGCAGTGGAATGAAACTATATCTTGATAAAGTACCGATGAGGGAAGAGGGAATGAATCCTTATGAGCTCATGCTTAGCGAATCTCAAGAAAGGATGCTAATATGTGCTAAAAAAGGATGTGAAGAGGCTGTATGTGAGATATTTAAAAAATGGGAGGTTGATGTAGCCATTATTGGTGAAGTCACTGCTAGTGGGCATATGGAGCTTTATTGGCATAATGAGCTATGTGCACATATCCCAATCGCCCCAATCACGGATTTAGCTCCAATGCTATCTCGCCCTATTTCAAAACCTAGCTATCTTGATTTATTAAATGCTCAAAGCTTTAGACCAAAAATAGATAACCTAGAAAATATGATATATGAGATACTAGGGAGTATTGAAGTAGGTAGTAAAAAAATGATTTATGAAAAATTTGATAGCCTTGTAGGCACCAATACTATCATAGCTCAAGATGGTGGAGATGCAAGTCTTGTACGCGTAAAAGAAAATGGCACAGCCATTGCTATGAGTATTTACGCACCCTATGACTACTGCTATCTAGACCCTAAAAAAGGTGGGGAAATTGCTGTTGCCACAGCAGGCAGAAAATGTGCCACTAGAGGAGCTAGGGCTCTTGCTATTAGTGATTGTCTCAACTTTGGTAATCCAGAAAATCCAGAAGTAATGTGGCAATTTAAAGAAGTTTGTGAGGGCATTAAAAATGCTTGTGCTAAGCTAAATACCCCTGTAGTTAGCGGAAATGTCTCACTTTATAATCAAACCAATGATAAAGATATATACCCAACACCTACTATTGTATCAGTAGGACTTATTGATGATGCTAAAAATGGTTTAGATTCTGCCCTAAAAGGTGGAGAAATTTTAGTCTTGGGTGAGTGGAGAGAAGAATTTGGAGGCTCACTTATACAAAAAATACAAACTGGCAAAATTTCTGGCAGAGCTCCCAAAATCTGCCTAGATACCGAACTTAAATTATGGGATTTACTCATTGAACTAAATAATAAAAAACTTTTAAGTGCGGCAAAAAATGTGGGTGCTGGTGGTATGATCACTAGTTTATGTAAGATGGCATTTTTAGGTAATATTGGCTTTGAATGCCAAAGCGGACTAGAATCTTATATGCTATTTTCTCAACCTCAAAGTCTTGTGCTTATAGAATGTCAAGATAGTATAAGTGTCCTAGATGTAGCCAAAAATTTCAATATTTCTGCCAAAGCTATAGGCAAATCAGGTGGAGATATGCTGCAAATTGATGGGATAAAAATACCTCTTCAAAAAGCTAAACATATCTATGAACAAGGTTTTATACGCCACTTTGAATAAAATATATCAGGTATATGATGCAAAAATTATTAGTTTTCTTATCTCTTTTTTTAACCACTATTATCAGTTTATCTCAAGAGATAGAAAACCTCAATAATGATTTAGAATCTACTACTCAAAAATCACAAGAATTAAATAGTGATAATAAAAAATCTAAGAGTGGGGCTAATCAAATCCTTCTAAAACCTTATGAAAAATCATTTTTTACAATCTTAAGTGATAATGATGCTTACTATAATCCCTATACAGACTACTATTACACGGCAGGAACACTACTAGTCTATACTACAAAAGAATTTGATTTCTCTCATTCTTTTGCAAGGTTTTTAAGTCTTAATGCCTCAAATAAGCACCTTAGTCGCTTAAGTTTTGGTTTACATCAAGATATTTATACACCTATTAAACGTGATGCAAATGCGGATATTAGAGATTTTCCCTATGGAGGCTTTCTTGCCTTTGAAGCCAGCATTGCTAATCGCAGAATGAGTTCACTTGAAGTTATCAAATTACAAGTTGGCATGATAGGACCCTCTGCCTTAGCTAAGCAAACTCAAAAGCTAATCCATCTTATTACTAAAAATCCTATCTTTTATGGCTGGAATACGCAGCTTCAAAATGAATTTGCCTTAAATCTATATTATGATTTTATCTATCGATACAATCTTTTTAGTTCCCAAACATTGGGTGGTCTTAGTATGGATATACTCCCAACAATAGCGATTGCTATAGGCAATGTAGCCACTTATGTTAGTACTGGAAGCAGGATACGTCTAGGCTACAACTTAGATGTTGATTTTGGTAGTTCAAAAATTAATACCTCTTCAAGCGGATCACTACCTTATTCAAATACCTTTAGCTTTTATATCTTTGCTGGTGTGGTAGGAAAATATGTTATCAGAGATGCTTTTATACAAGGCAATAGTTTTAATCCCAGAAATTTAAAACTACAAAATGCAACCTATAATGCCGAACTTGGCGCAAGTATTAGCTATAAAGGTTTTTCACTATCTTATATCTTTACACAAGTTGGACGCGGATTTGAAGGTGCATTACCCTATCATAACTTTGGTAGCTTAGTTTTAAATTTTGCTTTTTAGTTTTATGTTTATTTTTACTTCTTATTTAAAAAGTAGCAAAAAGTTATTAAATATATTACTAAATAGCACCTTATTATTAAATTATATATTGGCTACAGACCTAGATCTAATAACACCAAAACCAAAAAATTTTGAAGATAGCTCTCATACTAAGGATGGCTTTTTAAAAAAGGATATTAATTATTATCTTGAGAAAAATGATGCACTTTTATGGAGTTATTATAACCAAGTCATAAAACAATCTAAAAAACAAAATTACCCTATCTATTCTAGGCGTTATATCATTGATGCTAAAAGCTATAGCGAACTCTCTAGTAATGCTAAACAAATGTTAAGAGGTCAAATTGTATTTGCATCTATCATTATAGATACCACATCAAATAAAACTCTAAATTATAGTGAACTAGGTGGAATTAGCATAAAGGGCATTTTAGCCCAAGATGCTGAAGAAAAAAATGCAAAAAAATACTTTTTCAAATTTGACTCTCGTTATTATAGCGATCTAGAAGCTCTAGATAAAAAGCGTAGAATCTATGCCTACTGCATCCTACCTTCTTTTAGCTCTTGTATTCTTATAGGTATTCACGAAGAATGGTGATTTATTAAATCAAAATGCCTAATCACACAAACTAACCAAACAATGCAAATTGACTAAAACTTGATTTTTATTAAGTATTATCGCACATCCACTGGAATAACCTTTAATAGAGAGAGTGAATTATGAAAAGAATATTAATAATATTAGCCTGTTGTCTTGGCATTTTATTTGCAGATCAGAAACTTGCAGATAAACCATTAGAAAAAGCTATCAGCATTATTACGCATGATGGTGGATTATATTGTTATGCACCGACATTTACAAAAGGTGAGGGTTATATTTATATAGATAATTGCAAATCCAGCACACCCAAACTTGCTAGATATGATGTTTTTCAAAGAATTGCTTATTTAATCAATGAAGTATGGCTTTGCTTAACTGCTCCTTCTAGTGTCACAGGATCAGAGGGGCAGGCAACAGAAAAATGGGATTATATCGTGCTTCGCCCTTGTACACTTAATAATCCAGATCAAAGATGGATTATTAAAAATTATGCTATTTATACTGTTGATGGACGCTTTAGAGTACAGGATTACAAATGGTATGCAGTACTTGCCAAAGATAATGGTAGCGTCTATAAACATAGTCTTACAAGCAATATGGGTCCTTGGATTAATACAATTGCTCAACCTGGTAATATTAGCCTTCAAACATTTGTAGGCTGGGTATTTGTCAGTCCATATTCTTGGTCCTTATATTACTTTAAAGATCAAATTTCATCCAAAGAACGAGAATATATGTATTATAATCCAGAAAATGGGCATATTGCTCAATACAACCCTAGCGATGGGTCATTATCATGTATGTATTCTAAGCAAACAGGTTCTCAGAATTGGAACTGGGTAGGATGGGGCAGATGTACAGATAAAATTCCAAACCAAAAAGATTCTGCATATTGGGAATTCTTCTTAATGAATGACAATGATGGTATGCTTAGAGATTACAAAGGAAACTTCTTAAAGGTTACTAGTTATGGACCAAATTGGGGAACTCCTTATACCTCTAAACCAAAATATTACAATTCTACAAATAATCCTATATTTAATTTTATATTTTCTCATGATATGAGCAATTGGCAGAGGTATATCAATGCAAATATAGCAGACAATCTACAATACTGCCCAGCTCCTGGTCATAAGGGAATTGATTCAAGCAACAAATCTGCCTCTGTTGATAATGCGGTGCAAGATAATTCTATTGAAAATAAAGTAACTGTTATAGAAAAACCGCTCTTAAGATCTGCTACTACAAACTCACAAAAAACGATACGATCTCTACCACCAAGCTTTAAACTAAATGCGGACTGGATTAGAAGATTCTGGCAAACTGCTGCTACAAGCGTATCAGGACCAGGAAGTTTTATTGGCGTATGTGGAATTTGTCTATTACAAGCCTATCAAATGGTGGCAGAATTACAAGAATATGCCATATCAGGCACCCCTACAGGCAGAGGTTACTTTTTTGACATAGCTCCCCATACTAATCCTTTTGATTCACTAAGGACTAGATTTCCACTTATGGAGCAAAGACTAATAGATGCAGAAGCCTTTTTTGGACTACCCTATCAAGAAGGTGAAGATGCTTCTACTAGAACTAGAAGAGTATTGTACTCTACAACCATTAGCGTACTACCTCAATATAACTGGGATATATCACAAGTAGCCACAAATAATCGGGAAATAAACTCATTAATAAGGGATTTATTTTCAGCTCCTACAGGTACTTTATGGATATATTTTATTATGAGAACCAATAGAGATGGGACAGGTGTTGCTGGACATGCTCAACCAATATTGCGCACTGATGAAGGCATAGTTATTATCCCTACCAATACCCCTAGCTTTACCTTTGATCTATATGCTAATTATATGATTCCATATACAAGCCCTCATCAAGTTTTAGAATACCTTAGCTTTGGAGGCACTAGAACAATTTATCAATTCACATTAGCTCGTGTTAGCCATCGCTATGAGAATCCATTAGAAACTATGTTTTCTGTAAATAATTGCGATGGCGCAGGACCTCATAGAAGAGGCAATGGACACAATCCTCTTAGCGGACTTGTAAACCAATGCAGCGGTGGAAGATGCGCTATACAATAATCTCACAACTATTTGTCTTGTGTCGTTGCTAATGTAGCGACACAAAACTGCTAATTATTCTTTATAAATATAAATCTAAATAATAAATTCTTACAAATTATAAAAAATAAGTATAATTGATGTAATTTTATAAATAATCTATTTTTAATCAAAGTTAAAAAGTAAGGATTTTAGAAATGTTGGCCTTTTATGATGGCTTTGGCTATAGTGATGGTGAAAGCTTTAAAAAATCTCACCACATAAAAGACACAATCACTATTATTCCACTTCAATCCTGCACCCCTATTATTCTAGATTCATTGCCTTCTACTCCAGATCTACTCCTCTCTGCCTGCCTTCGCACCAAATTGCTTGATCTTTCAAAGCAATACTCACTTTGTTATACAAAACTTTTTGATGACCGTATTCTGGTTTTAGCTAGCGAACAAAAACTTTTAAAATTTGCCTCTATTCCAGAGATATTCTTGCCATTTGGAATAAAAGATGAGCATCTTTTAGATAATGCTATGTTTTGCTTTGAAAATAGTTTGGTTGTCTTTTATCAAAAAAAGCTTTTATATTTTTATCAAAATAATGATTTTAGCGATATTTTTAATGCCCTAGAAATAATAAAAGAAAAATATCACATCGAAGTTACTGCAATCTACTCTAATACAAATTATGATTCTATTCACACGCAAAGTTTTGATACTTTTGGTAAATTTCCTATAGCTAGCCTTGCTCTATCTGCTTATAAAAATAATAAAAAGCTTTTTTTGCAACCACAAATACCATGGTATAAAACACAACTTTTTATCATTTTACTCGGATTATTAGGCATATTTTTTAGTCTTTTAATCCTATATCATATAATGAATAATAAATTAAATGAATTAGAACACAATAATACTCATATAGAATCGATTCCAAAATCCCAGTCTCGTTATGATCTCTTTGCCTCTATCACTAATCTAGCTAGCAAATATAAAATTTTATTTGAACAAATGGACTTTGTCAGTCAAGAAGATAGTTTTGCCTTAGGGATATATGCATGCTTTTCCCATCAAATGAACTTTATCAACTGGATAGAAAAAATGGAAAATAAGCTAAAAACCTCTAGCATCTATATAGATGCGCAAGATTTAAATCAAAATTATCGTTGCACATGGGTATCTTGGGTAAAAAAATGATAGATCAAATTCTTATGTATTGGGATCAAAAAAAGACCCTAGAAAAGATATTTTGGATAGGCTTTATAATTATTATCATCTTTAGTTTTTTCTATCTTTATGGCTTTGAAAACCTATTAATGCGCTATAAAGCCATAAAAAATCAAAAAGAGCTAACAACGCTAGAACAAACCATGATTTCTAATCCAAAATCTCCCGCAAAAATCCTGCAAGAAATCTTAAAGTTTAATAACAAAATTACTATATCTAACCTAGAATCAAAAGGAAATATTCATAGCTTCAGAGCAAGTGGAGATTTTCTATCACTTACAAAACTTTTAAAGTTTATAGAAAGCTTTAATCAAAGTGAAATTTTAGATTATAGCCTAGAACAAAAAAAGGAAATGAATATGTTTGTAAGATTTTGTATTGCTAAAAATGCCTTTATACGCGATACAAATAACAAAAAAGTATCTTTAGTATTTTTTAGTCCTCATGCTATGAATTTAGAAATGATCATCAACCATAAAGCTAGAATCTCAAACCAATGGTATCAAACAGGAGACAATCTTTTTGGTATGAAAATCATAGATATTACCCCCATATCTGTAATCTTAGAAAATGCACAGCATCAAAAAATCATACTAGGGCTTTAAATGTTGGCAAGAATAAAACTATATCTAAACTTTTATTTTTTTCTTACTTTAGCTACAAGTTTTGTGTATGCCAAAATACCATGTGAGACAAGAAAATTTGATATTGCTATTAGCAAAAATATCAGTTTTTATGAAATATTAGAACATTTAGCTAAAGAATGCCATCTTAGCATCATCTATAGAGATAAGGTTTCTCAAGCCATTTTGGAGGATAAAAACATTCTTTTAAATTTTTATCACTCAAGTTTAGATGATATTTTACAAACTGGATTTGAAGCTCTGGATTTAGATTATATTTTTGAATCTAAAAAGATATATATCTCTCATTTAAAAACAAAAACTTTTCATATCAATTACATCGCGACTTCCAGAGTTGCCTCAAGCAATACAAATATCATTTTTTCTCAAGATGCTCAACAAGATAGCACATTTAACCAAAATATCTCTAATAATACCAACAATACTCATCAGCAGCTCTTAGATATGGCTAATGCTCAAGATCAAAATGCTAATAAATCTGGCTCTAAAATTTACTCCTTAGATGCGCTAGATTTTTGGGGAGAGATAAAAGATCAAATCTATCCTATTATTTTTAGAGAAAATGATAAATATCTTCCTGCTAAAGATTCTACTCCTATTAGCATTGATAAAGGTTCTGGTTTTATCACCATTACTGCCACACCTTCTCAAATCAAGAGGGCAGAACACTATATTCAAAAACTCAATGAACGTTTAAACACGGAGGTGCTTATTGATGTTAATATTCTTACCATTACACACCATAATGAACGCACTACAGGGATTGATTGGGGTAATTTTTATAACTTTAGTATCAATAATTCTCAAACCCCCTTACTCAATTTGTCCAATTCCTCATTTCAATATGGAATCAATATTTTCTCACAAGATCTAAGTCTTGGAGAAATCATCCGGTTTCTAAATACCTATGGATCTGTAAGCTCAATATCAAACCCAAAAATCCTTACACTAAATAATCAACCAGCGCTTATCTCTGTAGGTAATATCATCCGATACACTCAAAATCTCGTCTATCAAACTGCCAATACTTCCTCTACACTTCAAAATACAAGACAACAATATCCAAGCGTATTTTCTGGAGTACTCTTAGATATCACACCATCAATTGAAGGCGATGAAATTATTTTAAAAATAAACCCTTCTATCACTTCTACAAAAGACTCTAAAGTAGAAAATCAAAGCAATGCTCTAAAATCTCCACCCAATCTCTCTACTAACCAACTATCCTCAATTGTAAAAATTAAAAATAATCAACGAGTGATTCTTGGTGGACTTATCTCTAAACAGAATCTAACTCAAGAAAAGCGCTTACCGATCTTAGGCTATATTCCTATACTAAGATATTTGTTTTCCTATCATAAGCAAAGAGAGCAAACACAAGAAATGGTAATCATCATCACTCCAAAGATTATCCATCTAAATCAAGATGATCTATCAACAACACAAAATATCAACGCTCAAAAAACAATGCATAAAAAATAGGAAATTTAAATAAAACTTAGAAACTTTTAGATTTTATAATAACCCCTTTATTTGGTGATCCTGTAGTAAGATATTTGATTAATAAACACAAATTACAATCAATAAAAATATTGAAGATGCTAATCCTTTGAAAATACGAAATTCATACAGCAAGCTATCAAGATTTTTTAAATCTTTATTTTAACACTATGTATAATTTATATAAATTCTTTAAGCCCTAAATTTATGCAATTTAAGTGGATATTCTTTATCTAGCTATGTTAGCACGATGCTTATAGTCATTATTATAAGAATGTTAATGATATTTTTCAAATTTTTAAACTCAATCAATACACCATGGATACAATCAGTGAATTAAGTCTTGATATTTTCTTCTAACCATGGCGATGATGAGTTTAAAAAATGAGTTAAGCACACTCACTGCACCACTTTTTATCACTTTATTTGTGTAAGTTATCACTTTATTGCTCCTTGTGATTTTTGTAGTTTTTAGACTATGCAGCAAAAATCACAATAGCACAATTATGTATGATAGGACATAGACTGGTAATACCTAATGCAGTAACAAATATGCATGCGGTCTAATAGATACAATCCCATCTCTAAACAAGCATTTTAATCATTCCTTTGTATAGTGCTAATTAATCTTATAGCAATACCTCTAATACCTATTTGATTAATATGTTAAAGCTCTTTTAACATTCTCTCATAAGCTGCTTTAGTTCCTGGACGCACTGAAGTTAATAAACTTGCTATAACAATCACTAAAGATGCTACTAAAAAGCCTGGAACTATTTCATAAATAGGAAAATTAAATAAAGTAGCCAAATAATTCTTCCATAATACAACTACCAAAGCCCCGCTAATCATACCTAAAATAGCCCCTACTCTAGTCATTCTACTCCAAAAAAGTGAAAAAAACATCACAGAGCCAAAAGATGCTCCAAATCCCGCCCATGCATAAGATACTATGCTTAAAACACTTGAATTTTTATCTGTGGAGATTAAAAAAGCAATTATCGCTACGATTAAAACACCGATTTTACCAAGCTTTAATACTATCTCATTAGAAGCATCGGTTTTAAAGATTTTTTTATAAAAGTCTTCTGCTATGGTAGAGCTTGAAACTAAAAGTTGTGAACTAGCCGTGCTCATAATGGCTGCTAAAATAGCTGAGAGTAAAATTCCTGTTATCCACGGATTAAAAAGAAGTTGAGACATAACGATAAAGATTTTTTCAGGATCTTGTAAAGTAAGATTAAATTTATACACATAAGCAATCCCTAAAACTCCCATTAAACAAGCACTAATTAAGCATAAAATCATCCATCCTATACCTATGAAAGTAGCTATTGGGATATCTTTGGTTGAGCGAATTGACATAAAACGCACTAAAATATGAGGTTGTCCAAAATATCCCAGACCCCAAGCAAGTGCTGAAATAATGCTTAATAATCCCACTCCCTCGCCCATAGATAAAGCATTAGGCTTGATTTCTCTTATAATATTAAAAGCTTCATTAAAACCACCTAAATGATAAAGCATCACAATAGGCACAATAACAAGAGCTGACATCATCAAAAGCCCTTGTATCATATCTGTCCAGCAAACTGCTTTATATCCACCTAAGAAAGTATAAGCAACAATGATTAAAGTTCCTGTACTTAAAGCATATTCATAAGCGATTCCAAAAGTGCTTTCAAAAAGCTTTGCACCACCTACAAGCCCTGATGAAACATAAAAGGTAAAAAAGATTAAAATCACCACTGCACAAACTATACGCAAAATGTGCTTGTCATCATCAAAACGCGTTTCAAAATAATCAGGTATGGTTAAAGAATTAGCAATCACACTCGTATAAATTCTAAGTCTTTTTGCCACAAAAAGCCAATTTAAACTAGCTCCTATAGTAAGTCCTATAGCAATATAAGAATCAATAAATCCACTAACATACAAAGCTCCGGGCAAGCCCATTAAAAGCCACCCACTCATATCTGATGCTCCTGCACTTAAGGCTGAAATCACAGGACCTAAAGAACGACCACCTAAAAAATAATCTTCTGTATTTTTATTTTGTCTATAGAAACAAAAACCTATATAAAGCATTAAAATAGCATAGACTATAAACATTATTATAATAGGGATATTAATTTGAACTACTTCCATATTTTACTCCTTTAAAGCTCTAATTCCTAAATTTCCATAGCGATGAAAAGAAATGCTTAAAGACTTTTCATTAAAATAATTTAAAAGTTCAAAGCGTCCATTTATAAGAGGCTTATCTCTAATGATTATCTTGGCTAAACTTGCTGCTTTTATATAAATTTCATCTTCTTTACTAGGCTTTGCAAGATAGCGAATACGTTCATAATCCTGTATTTTTTCTATAAATCTATCCTTGCTTTCTTGTAAAAACAATACCTTTGTACCTATATTTTTAACTATTTCTTTTACAATATCAAGTTTTTTATGATCTTCATAACTAATGCTAAGATCAACTTTTGCTAAATTTGCTGCTAAAATCACTCCTAAAATATCTCTTAAACTCTCATCACCGCATAGTCTAAATATCATATTTTTAATATTAGTATAAGAAAAAAGATTATCCTCACCTCTAATTTTTACATAATCTTTTGATACGCTAAATTCATTTTTATAATGAAAAGCATAAGATCTTGCCATTTTAGCTACTTCTTTAAGCTCATCTTGCTCTTTTTGATCCAAATCAAGCTTTAAATCATCAAGCTTGCTTGCAAATTCATTGTTACTTAAATTCTCATCAAAATCATTTTGAGAGATATTTAAAAACTGCGTAATATAATTATAAATTCCCACCTTTCTACCATTTCCAATGGCTGATTTTTTAACCCCTCCAAAAGGCTGACGCAAAACAATAGCACCTGTTGTAGGCTTATTAATATAAATATTTCCTGCTTCAATATGTGTGTGAAAATACTCCCACTCTCTTTCATCTAAGCTTTCAAAACCTGCTGTTAAACCATATCCTGTTGAATTTACTATTTCAATGGCTTCTTTTAAATCCTTAGCTCTCATTACGCTTAAAATCGGAACAAAAAGCTCATTTAAATGAGTAAAATCTCCCTTTTTAGTACCATACTTAATACCCGGAGTCATTAAATAAGGATTATCATCTATGAATTTAGGCTTTAAAACCCACTCTTCATAAGGAGCTAACTCATTTAAAGCTTTTTCAACCTTAGGGCTTATTTTATCTGCTAGTGTACCAAGCTTGTTTTTAAAATCATATGGATCTCCTACTGCCAAAGAAGAAGCTGCATCAATTAAAGTCTTTTTAAACTCTTCATCTTCATAAACTTCATCTTCTAAAACAAGCAAGGAAGTGGCTGAACATTTTTGCCCAGAATTTGAAAAGGCTGAATGAATAATATTTTTAATCGCACTATCACGATCGGCAAATTTAGAAACGATAGTGGCATTTTTTCCTCCTGTTTCAGCACTTAAAAGTAAGGTTGGATTAGCCTTTAACATCGCATAAGCAGTATCTTCACCCCCTGTTAGCACAGAAAAATCAATGACTTCATCACTAAGTAAATATTTAGAAATATCACTTCCTTTTGATGGTAAAAAAATCAAAGCATCTTTAGGAATTCCAGCATCCCAAAGGCATTTACAAAGCATATAACCTGTAAGGATAGATAAAGATGAGGGCTTATAAATGACTACATTACCTGCTGCTAAAGGAGCTACTATAGTTCCAATTGAAATTCCTACAGGAAAATTCCAAGGTGCTATGGTAACACCTATGCCTTTAGGGCTAAATTTGGTATTTTTATTTTGTTCTCTTAAAACTCTTAAAGAGTGTGGATAAAATTCCGTAAAATCAATAGCTTCACTTACTTCAGGATCAATTTCTAAAAAAGTTTTTCCCACTTCTAAGGCTGAAATTCCTATTAAATCCCCTCTTCTTTCTCTCATTATGCTTGCTGCTTTTGCTAAGATAGAATGAATCTCATCAAAGCTTTTTTCTTTAAATTTAGATTGCTTAGCTACTTCTAAGGCTTTTTTAATCTCTTTTTCACCTGCTAAATAAGCCTTACCTATGGTATGATTTTTAATCTTATCTTTTACTTCTAAAAAGTTTAAATTCTCATTTTCAAAATTTAAATCCCCTATAACTGGATAAGCATTAAAATCTTTTAAATTCTCATATTTTTCTTTAATTTTCTTAGCCCAATTCCTATTGGCACTTAGGATAAAATCTGTATCGCTTTCATTTTTAAAAACCCCACTTTCATAAGCGCTAACTACATTTTGAGTTTTATTTCTATCTTGTATACGATGAGTTGAATTATCAAGTGTTTTAATGCCTTCAAGAGATTTTAAGAAAAGTTCTTTTTGAGTATTCCAATTTTTATCACCCACCTTAAGATTGAAAAAATATCTCATAAAATTATCAATGCTAGTATTTTCATCAAGCCGTCTTACAAGATAAGCAATGGCATTATTAAAATGAGCCTCATCACAAACGGGTGCATAAAGGATTAAATCGTGTATTTTTGATAGCTCATAAGAGCATTGCAAGCTCATACCCTCAAGCATTTCAAAGGTAAAAGAAGAAAAAGCCCCAGCTTCAGCTATTCTTGTATAAGCATAAGCGATCTCAAAGATATTATGACTTGCTATACCTATGTTAATGTATTTATAGTTATCATTTTCTAGTATAAAATCTAGCATTTTATTATAATTACTATCTGTGTCTATTTTTTTAGAAAAAGTAGGAAGTTCCCAACCCTTTTGGCTAGCTATAGTTTCTTCACTTTCCATATTTGCACCTTTAACAAAACGGATTTTAATAGGTTTCATTCCTTTTAAAACCCTTTCTTTTGAAAAGGCGAAAAGTTTTTTTAAATACTCATAAGAATCAGGTATATAAGCTTGTAAAACAATCCCTGCTTTAATATCAAATTTAGCCACGCTTTCCATAAAAGCAGCCACAGTTAGCTCTAAATCTCTAAATTCTTCCATATCTAAATTAATAAATTTAGGTTTAGCTTGCTTCTTTTCTTCTTCTAAAGCTAGAGCATAAAGATGATCAAGCCTTTTTACCACTTCATTTTTAGAATAATCAAAATCAATGATATTAATTTGTGAAAAAATAGTAGTGATTTTAATGGAAATATAAGTAATATAGCTTGATTTTAAAGCTTCTTCATATTTTTGTATGCGGTATTTACTCTCAAGCTCTCCTAAAACTTCTTCACCGATTAAATTTACATTTAAAGTGATCTTATCTTGTTGTTTTCTTTTCTCAATGTGTGGTTTTAAGATATTTACATCAGCATCAAGCACCATAGCTTTAGTATCATTTCTTAAATGACTAATAAAAAAAGGTACACTTAAATTTGGAGCAAATTTTCCAAAATTCAAAAAAGAAAAAAGTAAAAATTTTTCAAATGCACTAAAAAAATCTGCTATGCCGTATTTATTTAAAGTATGCTCTATAAGTTCAAAACTCGCTTTTTTATCCTTACATCTAAAAGAGCGATCAAGCAATTCTATAAGCATTACTTTATTTTGAGGATTATTTAAAAGCTTTTGCATTTTAGAATGAAATTCCTTTTCACTTGTAGAGATATTTGCCTCAATTTTTCTTTGTAATTCTTCTGCCAACTCTAAAGCTTTTGTAACATTTGGTATCATTCATACTCCTAAAAAGCAAAATTATTTATTTTAATGATAAAAAAATAAGAGTTTAAAAAGAATAATAATGGGATAAAAAAGGATATAAATTTTCTAAATGAGTATAAAAGTAACAAATTAAAGAATATAAATAATTTTCTATTTAGATACAGCTTTTTACTATAATAAAAGCTTGTATACTTTCTTCTTTTAGTATTTTTAAGCATTTTAGGGCTTTTTTCATTAAGTGTGATTAAAAGTCTGCCTGAAGTTTGAAAATCATAAAGAAGTAAATTATATCCATCTAAACAAGGGTGTATTTTATAAAATCCTATAAGCCCTAAATGAGATTAAGCCCACATTAAAATACTCTTTTATCCATCTTAAGCAAATAAACTCATTTTTAAAAAGCTTGTCCCTTAAATGCCAATTCCCAAAAATCATTTAGCCACTTTACAAATCCTTTTATGCTATAATTTAATCAGCCATTGGATAAATGGGATGTGAGTTTTAGCCACTTTACAAATCCTTTTATGCTATAATAGGCATATCTGAAATAACTTTGATAATGGGGCTAAGAGGATGAAAAGGATTTGTAAAGTGGCTAAAATAAGGAGTTTTTGTAGTTTCTCCGCGGGGTAACTGCCTAGCATCCCCTCAAAAACTACCTCTCCATTATCTATCAAAATAACAATAAACCTTCTGGCTTTTGTGCTTTTTCAGTAGGACTGCTAGTGCCTATTAAAATCTTCATATTATCAAATTGTCTTTCTGTCAGCATCAGTGCACGAATATGTCCTTTTTTAGGGATAAGCATCTCTAGTCTTTTAAGACATGTATTAGCACTCTGCACTCCCTTACAAATCCTTACATATACAGAAAATTGCATCATAAAAAACCCTTCTTTAATCAAATCATTACGAAATCTTGAGGCTGCTTTTCTATCATCTTTGGTATATGTAGGCATATCAAACATCACTAGTACTCTCATAAATCTCTCTTCCATTTGAATTTTCTCCAAAAATCGGCAATTCTAGGGCATCTAAATCTTCACATATGGCTCTAATAAAACTCTGTATACTTCTAGATATCGCTCTATTTAGCGGATAAGTTTTATTAGCCAAAGTGATTTTTGCCTGCAAAATATTGGCTAGATAAATGCGATGCTCTAATTTAAAGCTATTTTCATTCCCAAGATTCATGCTAAGTACCCTAGAATCTACAAATACTCTATATGGCTCCATCAGATCATCTGCGAGATTAAAAGAGTTAAATTGATTTTTATGAAAAATGCCTATAGCGGGCAAAAGGCCAGAGATCACTAAATTCCTAGCTACGACACTGCGTATAATTGCATAGCCATAATTTAGTGCAGAGTTAATAACACAAAGATCTTTACGCATAAAACCTTTACCAAAAATAGCTGGGAAATAAAGCACAGCCGCCTTTGCCTCATCATTATCCAAATCAGCCATTTTCACATTCTTATAAAAGAGTTCTAGCTTTTTTGCTATGGGATTTTTATCTAAAAGTGCTATTTGATTAGCAATCTTTGCTTTAATGATCTTTTGCCACAAAATTGCCTTAACTTTCTTTGTAAGACTAAGCTGAATCCCCAAAATCTTTGATGCTCTATAATGAGGAATATATGGCAGAAAAATACCATTTGGCATATGAGAGGCATCACAGCTAAAAAGCATAATCTTATATCTAGCTAATGTGCTTAAAAGACTAGAGCTAAGACTAACTTGTGGTGTATCGATAATAATATTTTCAATATCTTTCAAAGGAATGGATATGATCTTATCTTGAGTGATGATTAAATTATTGCTCCTGCAAGAAAGCTTAGTAGGCTTGCTAAAAAACAAAGTCCTATAAGATTCTTCAAACACTAGCTCTCCTTTTAAGATTTATTTCCTACCCCTTCTCTCTTGCATTTTGGCGCATCCTTAACCTCACCTAAAACAGAAATTGTCTTTTTTCTAAAAACTTTTAAGGTTTTCACACCCAAACTTTCTATGATAAACTTATTTTCCTCATTTTTGTAAAAGTTTAACTCATCCTCATTAAGCATATAATGGCTTAAATGTTCCATACTTATTGAGGCTTTTGAAGCATTAGATGATTTATATAGACCCAAAACTGGCTTTTGCATCTTGCTAGATTGTATCTCTACTAAGTCATTAGGGTATAGACAAAAGCAAAACTCATAATTCTCATCCATCTCAACCCAATCCTTAATCACACCTTCTTTATCCTTACCTTATACACATGCTTTATTTGAAATCTTCTTAATAGCAATATCATAGGTATAAACTGGGACAAAATAAAATTGCCCTTTATCCTTACTTTTAAAAACATCTATGCACACCATGGGTCCATTCATCACAAGACCTTCATTAACAACCCTTAGCTTTCCTAAGCTTATGGCACGTTTTATCCCCTCTATCCCTCCATATGTTGCTTGACATTTCTTGTCTTTAAAACTTGTTATTGTCTCTGCATGTAAAGCCCCGGTAACCTTATGGGATACCCTATGAGATACCATGATATTAGCGATGCTCTCTTCGACCTTTTGCCTAAAGTCATTCATCGGCCAGCGCAAAGCATACTTGGTTTGCTCATCAAGATCTTCTATCTTTTGCTGGTTTTTCTTATATCTAAGCTCTTTGTCTTTTAAATACTCGCTAAAGCGCTGGATACTAGATGGATTTACACAAGCAAGAATAATAGCATCTTGGGCATGATGGATATGGTTAGCACGATCTTTTTTGCCAATACCCCAATAATGACGCAAAAATGAACTAAAACTACCAGAGATAATTCTAATATGCTCTTTTTTATCTCCTATGGATAAAAACTCCAAATAGTTTCTAACATACTTACTCACCACTCTAGCAATATATCCAGTATCTGCTAAATTACGTGCTAAAAACTCGGCTCTAGCGCCTTGATTTCTATCTTTAAAGTTTTTATTTAAAAGCTTTTTTATCCTCTCTTTTCCAAGCATCATTGTTTTAATAAGGGTTTCAAATGCATCCCATCGCTTCTCATCATCACCAAACCACTCATAAGGAGTCCTATTTCTCTTATCTTGATTGCTACTTTTTAGACAAAGGATCTTGTTATTTTGAGAATCATCTAGGCTTCTACTTAAGGGCAAGATATGATCTATTTCAACACTATTATCATCCCTTAAATCATTAAGTGTGATTTTTTTCCCACTATAAATACAAGTTTCATTTTGCATTTTAAATAGCTTAGCTTTTAGAATATTTTTTGATGTTATCTCCATATTGTTATCTTTAAGAAACTCGGTAGCTTGGGAGTTTAACTTTGCATTATCATTTTGTTTTCTCTCAATTTTATTACGCTCCTCTTTGCTTAATCCCACTTCACGAGTTAACTCAATATTTATATAGTGAAACTTGCCATATTTTTGCAAGATCGCATTGACTACTTTTCTAAATTCGCTTAATGCCCGCATCACAACTGGATTTGTAATCTCAAAATAAGAATCCTCTTTTGCTATCTCACTTAATGAAGGCAAATCTCCCCTCTGAAGCACTCTTTTAAGCTTAAATACACCCTGATTATAAAGCTCTTTAATAGCCTCATCATAGCGCATCCCTTTTTGCATCAAAGGGATGATAAAGCTAAGAGCTTTTAAACTAAGATTGATTGTTTTAGAAAATTTAAAATTTTGTGCTCTAATCTCTTGGGCTTTAGATTCTAATCCTATCTTTTTTAACTCCAAAACAATATCATCCCAGTTCTTGTTCTCTGCTAATAAACTAACTAATGCATCCTGCCTAGCCTCATCTATACCTAAGGAAGCAAGCTTAATGCTAGAGCCAAACTCTATGAAAGTGCTATTTTCTGGCTTATCCTTAGAATAATCAAGCCCTTTAAACTGATAACTATCTGGCAATTCTAATAGAGCCTTTAACTTCTTGTAGCTAAGTCCGCTTTTAAGCTTCATAGCTTCAGTAAAAATCTGCTTAATTGTTTGTGGCATATCAAATTCTATACCATGGGTATTTGTGATATATCTTAGTAAGTTGATAGTCTTAGTTAATGCAATAAACTTCTGCGCACTTGGAGTATCTTTAAAAGCTCTCTTTTCATTATCAAAAAACTCACATTTTCCAACCTTATCTCCAAAACCTTTTAATGGACGTTGGTAAAAAATCAAACCTTCTCTTTTTTCTTTTTTTAAAGCTTGCTTATCACCCAATAAAGTTTTACAAAATTCATCATCAACAAACTTATTGCCTAAGCTTTTTTGAACTTCAAAAATCATTTCAAGCTCACTTCTTAGTTCGCTTCTAGCAATACTATATTTATAGCTTACTATCTTATTTCGCTTCCTATTTCTAATATTATCCATTTGTCCATTTGGACGCAGCCTGCGATAAAATTTATGATAAAACATTTGACCTATGGTCTTATAGCCGCTTTCTTGAAGCTGTCTCTGATTTTCTTTAATACAGCTTAATATTTTTTTATCATCTTGTTTTTCATCCATTCCATAAGTGATATCATCATACCCCCTTCTTTTGGCAATATGCAAAATCACTCTAGCTAACTCCCTAGGCTCTAACTTTTTATCCAAAGCTAAGGCGCGCAGCTCCCATACAGACTTATCCCCTTTTTTAAAAAGTTGGTATTTATCTTTATTATCTTGATCTATCATATCCCCTAAGCCAAGCCTATCAGATAAATATCTTTTTATCTGTAACATACGTTGGGCACGTCTTTTAACTAAACGTCTTTTAGATCTAGCTTCCCTTCGTGGCAGAGCTAAAGAAGATTTCTTTGGATGCTCTGCTTTAGGGAAAATCCTACTCCCAGAAGCTATAATCTTTCCTCCATTAGATTGAATAGAATCATTTTCTATCTCTACTAATGCCCAACCAATACTTGAAATACCAATATCAATACCTAATGTTCTTGCCACCATAACACATCCTAATATATAATTTCATAGATTATATACTGATTTTAGATTCTATGCTTAAAAAATACATAAATAAGGTAGATAAAAGGAGAAAATATGCAAATTTGTATCAGTGGCTGTCATACAGATGCTGGGAAAACACATCTATCCAGTATACTTTGTGCAAGCCTAAATTATGATTACTTTAAAATCATTCAGGCTGGAGAGGTAAGGGATGCATCATTAGTGCAACACTACTGCCAAATAGCTAAATCAAAAAATACGATTTATGCTGATGGGATTTTTCTAAAAACACCCGCTTCACCACATATAGGTAAAAAGCTTGAAAATAAAACCTATAATGGCTTAGATATCCCCTTGCCAGAATCAAAAAATCTCATTATAGAAACTGCCGGTGGGCTCTATACCCCTATAGATGAGTATCATACAATGCTAGATTATATGAAAAAAAATAATCTCCCCACGCTATTAACAGGTCGCTACTATCTTGGAAGTATCAACCATATCCTGCTATCTATAGAAGCACTAAAATCAAAAAATATACAAATTATGGGGCTTGTTATTAGTGGGGAAGAAAATAAAGATTTTGATAGCTTTATTTCAAGCTATGCAGATATTAAGATTATACATCTTAAAACTTTTAATAGCAATAATTTTCACATAGCACAAAAAGACTTTTTACTACAAGCAAAAGATATAATAAAAAGTCTTTAAAAATTTACATATATAAACCGCCATTAACCTTAAGGACTTCACCTGTCACATAGCTAGCCCCATCACTAAGCAAAAATGCTACACAACTTGCAATTTCTTTACCAGTAGCCATACGACCTAGAGGTATATTTTTAAGATAATAATCTCGTACTTCATCTTTAAGAATAGCTGTCATATCTGTTTCTACAAATCCTGGTGTAACACAATTAAAACGCACATTTCTGCTTGCGCCTTCATAAGCAAAAGATTTACTCATAGCTATCATTCCACCTTTGCTAGCTGCATAGTTTACTTGCCCAGCATTTCCACGCTCACCGATAATAGATGCAATATTAACCACGCTACCATACCTTTGTTTGCTCATTACTTTTAATGCTTCACGACAACCAATAAAGCTTGATTTAAGATTTGCATCTACAACGCCCATAAACTCATCTGTTTTCATACGCAAGGCTAATTTATCATTTGTAATTCCTGCATTATTTACCAAATAACCTAACTCACCATCACTTTCAACAATCACATTGATCGCTTCAATAAATGCAGCCTCATCAGTCGCATCAAAACAAATAATAGCAGCCTTCCCGCCATTATCTTCAATCTCTTTTTTTAGTGCTTCTGCAAGCTCAGGCTTACTACGATAATTAATCCAAACTTTTAAACCATAACTAGCCAAAACTCTTGCAATATCTGCACCAATGCTCTTGCTTGCACCCGTGATAAGTGCATTTTTTCCGCAAAACTGCATAAAAACCTCCAAATTAACGTATAAAAATGATGATTTGTTTAAAGAAGACCGGTACAAAAGTACCGGAATATTTTTGGATTATAACCTAGATTCATATCTGCGAAGCATATATAAACGCTTAAGCATTTTCTTTTTCGCATTAATTTTTTGTTTCTTTCGCTTTTCAGTTTGAGATTCAAAAAATCTTCTAGCACGACATTCTGTTACTACAAGATTGCGATCGGTCTGCTTTTTGAATTTACGATAGGCTTCATCAAATGTTTCATTCTCTCGAACTTTGATACCAGGCATAAAATCACCCACTTTCTTGATTTTAATTTAAGTTCAGGAAAACCTGAACTAATATTTTAGCAACTTTTTTATATTTTTGAAAAAAAATATTTTTTTTGGTATAATCCCTGCTTCAGCAAAAGTTTTGTGTCCATAGCTCAGCTGAATAGAGCAACAGGTTGCGGTCCTGTAGGCCGGGGGTTTGAATCCCTCTGGGCACACCATCTTCTTCCTAATAATTTTAGGCTCTTAATTGAAGGTATTTTTTATATGACTCTACTCTCATACAAATACATAAATCTCAAGCTAAATTTTAGTAAGATTATCCTTGCTTTGCTATTAAGTATCTCTTCAATACAAACACTAAAAGCCAAAGGTGCTTTTCAAATTTATGGCGATATTTTTCAATTCCTACCCCTAATGGTTTCTATCTATCCGATGGCTATTCAAGATTGGAAGGGACTTGGGCAACTAGCTATAGGTACAGGTAGTACATTAGCTATCACATTAGCTAGCAAATACACTTTTAGCGCCATTGCTACACGCCACCCTGATTGGGCTGCTATTAGCAAAAGACCAGATACTGGATCACATAATGGTTTTCCATCTGGTCATACTGCTTCTGCTTTCAGTGCGGCTGGTTTTATGCAAAGACGTTATGGGTGGCAATGGGGAGTACCTACAACTATTATTGCTTCACTTGTTGGAATATCTAGAATCACTTCAAAACGCCATACTATCACACAAGTTATTGCCGGAGGTATTCTAGGCTATGGGCTAGGATTTATAGTAAGTAGCCGATTTCAAAAACCAAACACAAATATCAATATAGATATAGATAATGAAGTCTTAGATAATGGAATGGAAAACAAAAGCATTTCATTAAATATATATCATAGATTTTAGCCATTAAAATAAGATTTATTTAGCAGAATCTAATATAAAAGTAACTTAAAATATCAAAAACTAAAGCCAAATGTTACACCAAAAACATTAGTATGATTTTTTGGCTCAACAAAATTACCAACTATACCATCTGCTGAAGTTAAGCTAACAATATCAGAAGCATCAATAGACCAGAAATCCCAATAGGCATTAATCTTGATTGAATAGGTTGGTAAAATATAATAACATATTCCCATACTAAAATGAGCACCATATCCTATATTTTGCTTGAAAAAAGCATTCTTGTTATATCCCACATCTGTAAGAGTTGAAGTATTATGCCCAAAAAGCAAGATTCTATATTCTAGTGCACTAATCAAGGAAAGTTGCGGATTTACTGGTATTTCTCCACTCATCCCCAGTGGCAAATATAAATAGCCCTGATAACGATAATAACTAGCCTTAATACCTGGCTTATCCTCTAAATGATTCCTTAAAAATCTATATCCAAGCCCGGTATAGACAAAAAATATTTCTTTTTTATCAAAAAGAGTAAGACCAAATTTTGTAGCACCTAGTATATACCAATCTGTGGATTTTGTCTTATAGGGAGTAGTATTGCCATGCACATCTTGTAAACCACCATCATAAGCATTAGCTCCGACATGTGTATCATAAGATAAATCTAATTGAAATCTAAATAGATCTCTAATATATCCAAGAGAAGCAAAAAGATTAAACATAGGTCCTGAAATGCTCATAACATTTGGCTCTGCATATCTATAATAGGATAATCCTAAACCTACATCATATAAGAGTATCTCTGATGATGTTTTTCGCAAAGAAGGCTGTTGTACTGGCTGACTATAACCTTGATTGTAGCCTCCATAGCCATATCTTCCACCAGATATACCACTGGGAGGTATTGCATACACAATATCACAAATAAACAAAAATAACAATAAAAAATATTTGCTAGCGACTTTCAAGTATTTTAATTCTCTCTTCTAAAAGTTTTATCTGCTTCAAATTTTCTGCAGTAGCATTAGTCTGCGCAATCAAAGCAAAGATAAAAAATAATAATAAAAAAATTAAAATCATTCCTATAAAAATAAGAACTTTTAACATTTTTTTATATTTTACATCCACACCAACATTCTCGATCATCAAGAAACTTTCCTCTTAAAATATCTTAAGGATAATACCAAAAAAAGCGCAAACACAGATACAAGAACAACACAAGGACCTATGCTTAAATCATAGCTATAAGATAAAATAAATCCCATCCACATTAAAAATAATGACAACAAACTTGATAATGCCATCTGAAATCGTAAAGAAGAACTAAAAAAACCAGCAATATAAGCCGGAATAGACAAAATAGAAATGACCAGAATAAGACCAGCCACACTCATGCTCATCACCACACCAAGTGCTATTAAAACAAAACTAACCATACTTAATGTTTTTACAAAAATACCCTTAAGCTGACAAAACTCAAAATCATAAAATAAGCTTAAAATTTCTCTATAAAAGATAGTAATAACCAAAATTAAAAATATATCAAACAATCCCATGTACCATAAATCTTCTGTACTTACAGCAATAATGGATCCAAATAGATAGCTAGAGAGATCTTTTCCATAACCTTGCGACAAATCCATACAAATCACTCCAATAGCCATACCCATAGCCCAAAGTGCTGCAATATAGCTATCTAGAGAATCTTTATATTTTAGCCTTACCCATCCCATAACAAATGCCATAAATATGGCAGATAATGCTGCGCCAAGCATAGTGCTAAATCCAAAAAATAAAGCAATCCCCACTCCACCAAATGTACCATGAGCCACACCACCGGTCAAAAATACACTCTTAGAACTTACAACCAATGTTCCAATTACTCCAGCACTTATACTCACAAGAATTGAAGCAAGCAAGGCATTAAGCAAAAAAGGATAATGGCTAAAAAACTCTATCATTTCTTAAGCTCTTTATAGCAAATTCTTACAACTCTTCTGGTGATAAATCTTTATAAAAACGCTCTACATCAAGACTACGTCCCAAATAAGCTGTGATCTCTTTAGAATCAATCATTGCATTTTCAAGACAGCTTGTAGCTCCAGGAGATGGAGTCATATTAAAGGTAATACCCTTATTGGTTATAATTTTTTTCTCTCCTAAAACAAGCTTCTTTTCTGTCCTATCTAATACCTGGGGACGCACTTCGCCATATCCTTTAGCATATTGCAAATCCTCCAACTTAAGGGATGGTATAATTTTTTGAGCATCTTTTAAAAAGCCCTTTCTACCAAAATAAGGTAACTCAAAACTCATATTTTTAAATACATAATTACGAATTTCAGAATCCTTCATTAAATCCAGGATAATTTTTAACACATCCATATTAGCATCTAGTTTTATTAGTTCCCAGCTAATTTTATCTAGCCAATGTTTACCTCTCTCTAATTTTGGCATAGATAAAGCAGTGGGTCCCATACGTGTTTTACCCTTTATAGCCACATCAGGATCCCCATGAATAGCAGCAAATGGTAATTTTGGATTCTGCACGGTATAAACTTTGCCTCTTAATAAATCAGGCACAAAATAAAAACTACCCGCTACAGGCAAACAACCTAAATCCAAGCCATATCCCATTCCTTGAGCCAAAGGCAGGGCATATGATCCAGCATCTACCAGTACAAATTTGGCATATATTTCATCCCCCTGCTTTGAAACTAAAGCATAACCATCACCTCTAGGTTCAATTTTATTTACCCAATAGTTTAAAAATGTTGCATTATTTGTATTTTTTTCCATAGCTTCTTTGACAAAATGTTCACTCAAATAGCCATAATCAAGTCCACACCAATCTTTTTCATACCCCATACCAACCACATTTTCATAGCGATCTACCCCATCTGAACCTTCAATAATTTTTGGCTCAATCTGCTTTAATTTTGCCTTATCAAAAAATTGTATTCCAGGAAAAATACTTCCAAACTCCTCAAAACGCTTTTGAATATATTCACATTCCAAATCTCCTACCCCAATAGCCATTTTTTGATATTCAAAAATAGCCTTGTTTTGTAGTTTTTTATTTAAAGCATAATTACGCACCTTTTGAGCTGAAAGCTTAACCTTAGCTGCCTTTTGAGATGTATAGTTAGTTTCGATACTTCCATCATGAATAGTTTGAGAATTTGCTTTAGCATTTGAACTTATTTTGGCTAATCCAGCACATTTATCAATCAGTGCAATATTTTTAACATCACTATATTCACTTAATACATAAAATGCTGCACAACCTGAAATACCTCCGCCAATAATAGCAACCTCAAACTCTTGTTTCATTTCTACTCTCCAATATCTGATTTAAAATATCAATTTCACAAATATGCCCTTGATTTGGCAACACTACCTGCGGCATATTGTGCACTACTACTTCACGATTAACCGACAAAACCCTAGAAGCATAACCTAAAAGTATTGAAATGTTATGACTTATAACAATTATAGGATAAAAGTTATTAAAAAATTTTAACAAGTCATAAATTTCTTTTTGAGCTTTTGTATCAATATTTGAAGTAGGTTCATCAAGCATTAGAATTTCTGGATCCCCACATAATGCACGTGCTATCAGCACTCGCTGGAGCTGTCCACCTGAAATCTCACTAATCTTACACTTAGCTAAATGAGCAATTTCAAGTCTATTTAAAATCTCATAGGCACGTTTATTCTGTAAATATGATGTCCGAAATCCAAAAGCTCTTGGTCTTAAAAATCCCATTTTTACTACATCAATAACTTGTATTGGAAAATCTTTATTAATTCCGGTATCTTGTGGAACATAACCTATTTTTCGATTTAAGTTTTTGGCATAATAAATCTCTCCACTTTTAGGCTTTAAAAGTCCTAACATTAATTTCATTAAAGTACTCTTTCCGCCACCATTAGGACCTATTACTGCCAAAAAATCATGATTATAAACTTCAAAGTTTACATTCCTTAGCACTTCTTCTTTTTTATAAGCAAAACAAAGATTAGAACAACTAATAATAGGCTCTTTTATATCGTTTCCTTTAATTTTGTTTTCTATTCCTTCCTCATCCATATTCCAGATTCTTGTAGGGATGACAATTTTAGCTATATCTTCATATTTAGATGCCATTATATATCCCTTTTAGCGTTGATTAGCTATTTTTTGTGCTATCTGCATCAAGTTATCAATCCAATCATAAGCAAATGGATCAAGTTCTGAAATCTTTAAGCCATATTCTTTAGCCAATAAACGCACAGTTTTATCAGAGAATTGTGGTTGCTTATAAATCACTTTTAGGTTATTTTGTTTTATTTGTTGGCTAATTTCTTGCATATGTTTAATTTTTACTTCCTTATTATCAGCCTCTATAGCCAACTCTAATAGACCATATTCTTTGGCTAAATATTCAAATGCTGGATGAAATACCAAAAAAACCTTTTTGGCATTAGGATGAGAAAAAATCTCGCGCAATAAAGAATCAAGCTT
>JXTW01000002.1:138219-138785 GCA_004368235.1 Helicobacter anseris
ATCAATCTTGGCAATAAATTCTGAAAGATTATGCTTATATTCTTGGGATCTTTGCTTATCTTGCTCACTCAAAATTTGAGCAATATAAGAAGCATACTCTTTAGCAAATTCTATAGAAAGCCAAATATGATTATCATGCTTATGATTATAATTTTGATTATAAGAATCATTTCTTATATTAGGAGAAATAAACTCCATACTTTTAGCAGAATCTAAAAAGCGTTTTTTCCAGCGATCCTCAAAATCAAGACCGATACCAAAATATAGCACACTATTTTTAAGCTCTCTCATTTGAGAAATCAAAGGTTCATACTGCTCTGGATTCCGCCCATTTGGCACCATGACATACACATCTACCAAATCTTTGGCAATTTGATGAATAAAATAGGCTTGTGGAGCAATAGATACAGCTACTTTTATTTTTGCCTCAGCATATATACATAGCATTAAAGCAAACATCCATTTCATCATTTCACCTTACTTAGAATCAAGCTTTAAGATATAATCATATAAATCCGACATCCCTAAAATACGATCTAATAGGGTTTTAGCTTTTTTAATTTTAC
>JXTW01000002.1:138795-157979 GCA_004368235.1 Helicobacter anseris
CATTTTTTTGATTTTCTGGTACAAGAGTAGTAATCACTGCCCCTCCCAAAAGATTTTCTGTTTTATAGCGTAAACTTCTAGTAGTTACACTCCAAGCGCTATGTGCCACAACAGCTCTACCATCTATATTGCCAATATAAAGCATAACATGTCCCCTAAGCCACAAAATAGTGGCAAATGGAGTGGCATTTTTAATAATATAAGCTTCTTTTTCTTTTGCATTCATCTTGCTTAAATCAATCATATTATTTGCATATTTAGCTTGAGCAGCGGAATTTCTAGGCAAAAAGATTCCAAAATTTGCAAAACCATCTCGAATAAAAGCTGAACAATCTCTACTCTCTAAAGCCCCTCCCCATCCATAAAAATCGCCCAACATAGAATCAACTATATTTGCCATTGCAACAGGACTAAGTTTTCTAGGAAAAAGAGAAAAATCATCACGTTTAACCTTAGTTTCTATAAGCTCTAGCATTCCATTAGACTTTCTATAGGGTAGATAAATATGATAAAAGTTGTCTGATATATGATCTTGTTTTAAATTTTTAATGGCAAAAATCTCTCCCATACGCGCAAGACGCATAAATTCTCCAGCATCGTTATAAATACCGATACGATCGCGGTTTGGCATAATATAATCCTTAGTGCTAAGCAAAAGTTTTTCATTTTCTGGACTAAGCCTTGCTAGATCCTCTACCCTAATCCAGCCATAAACAAAACTACTCTGGATATGTGCCCACTCTTTTGTGGGATTAAAATGAGTAATTAAAACAGGAGTTCCAGCAAAAATTAAAGAATTTTGCCAACGATCAAATGGATAATTATCTCGTGTTTTAAAATATGGCTTAAGTGTCGGGACTGCTCTCACCATACTATCTCTAGTAATAATTGCTTTAATCTGTGCACTTGGATAGTGAGCCATATCTAAAGAATCATAAATTTCTTGCAGCTCTTTATAAGAATAGGGTTTTAAATTTGGTCCATAGCCCTTAAGTCTTAAAAGACTAGGTGCTATCCAAAAAACTTCCTCTACATTTAAGTTAGGGCTTGGATCAGTCCATGGTGAATACCAGATTTTTAAATAGTTTTGCTTGAGTGCTTCTGTAATATTTTTAGGTAAAATCAGATCATTACCAGCTAAAAAATAACTAGAATCTTGCGGTAAATCCAAAACTGCATTTTCTATTTTATTTTTAGAAGCACATCCTATAAATAGCATCAAAAATGCAAAATAAATACAAAAAGTTAGTGTTTTAGAAAAATTTTGCCTCAAATGAATTTCTCTTTATAAAAAGTCTCATCAAAACCAAAGTATACATTTTCATCATCAAACTCTAATACAGGACGCTTAATAAGACTTGGATTCTTGCTAGCAATTTCTAAAAGCTCTAAATCACTTAAATCTTGATCCTTTAGTCCCATTTTTCTATATGTTTGTCCTGCTTTATTGATAATTTTTTCTATCCCAGCTCGATCTTGCCATTGTTTTAGTCTTTCTAAGCTTGGTGGTGTCTTTTTAAAATCTACAAATTCATATTCAATATTATGTTTTGTTAAAAACTCACAGCCCTTTTTAACACTATTGCAATTCTTGATTCCATACACCTTCAGCATCTTTTTCCCTTGACTTTTTAAACTTTATCAAATTTTACTTAAAATGTGTAAATTCTATTTGTTCATCTAAAGTATCTCTAATTACATTAATCACACAATCCATCCCTCCAGCCAAGCTAAATAACCAATATTTATGCGCATAAAGCCACTCTAGTTGTTTTGCCTTACGTTCCTCTTCATTACTTACATATCGCACTAATATCTTTGCAATATCCAGTTCTTGATGAAAAATATAAGATTGAATTGCATCTACAAAATAATCAGAAAATTCCTTCTCTTCAAAAAACTTTTTAATACGATCAACCTCATCTACCATTTTTTCTATACGCTTAAAGTCTAATTTTTGTAATTGTCCTTTTTCATTCAATACTTCTAACTCTTCTGTTAATTTAGCTAATTTCAAAAATGTCTTTTCTACACGTGCTTTCTTTTTTGAGCCATAGGTAATAATTTTTTTGCATTTTTCATAAGCCTTATTGATATTCCTAATGCTTATTTTTTCCTCTGGTTTTTTAAGCACAATTGGTGTTTTTTCCTTGCTCTTATCTATTAATTCAATGGCTTTAGCAAAAGGCATCTCAACACTCCCATGGATTCTAGCCCCACCTTCTGTAGCATTAATAACCTCAATCTTATAAGGTGTATTAGCAATATCAGTCTCAAAAAACTGCAAAAATAGTTTCCACACTAATGTCGTCTCTACTTCACCACCCCCACCATATTTTTCAACAAATACTTTTTGTTCTTTAGGTTTAATTTCATTACTCCCATAAATAGCTCCCTTGGCATGACTGCTACCATCCTCACCAAAAGCCAAATCTTGCCCAATAATAATGCAGCGCTTAAACCTGCCATGAACAACCATTTCATAAGCCATATTAGCTGCGCTCATACCAATACCAACATATCCATACTCATGAAATCCAAACATATTGGTATATCCAAAAGGTCGCATAGAAAACTGCTTTACTCCTTTTGTAATCGCTTCTTTTAGTTTAGGATGCACAATAGAGGTTAGGGCAAATACCACCCCTTCTTGAGCCTGTTTTGGCGTATCAGTATAAAACTTGGCTGTAGCCTCTACTCTCTCTAAAGAAAGCACTATATCAGGCTTAATTCCAGCTTGATAGAGAATGGGGAAACTCGCATCAATACAAAATAATGTAGCATAAGGTGCTATCTGCTTTAAAAGTGGTAACTGCTTAGATAAGCTAGGACCTGTAGAAACAATAATAGCAGTATCGCGGTTTTTCAAGTTTTCAATAAGATTAATAAGCGTTGGGGATTTGAGCATATCTGGTAAATTATAAATATGCTGCTTAATCCCAATAATAGCATCTTTTGTATCATTGCCAACAGAAATAACATTATGTTCAATAGCCCTAACAAAATGTTGGCTAATTTCAGCAATATTAGCCTGATAGCTTTCATAAAAAAAGTTAAAAATAAATAAGTCATATACCTTAGCATAAAGACGAGATTTTTTATCCATCATAAAAAGAGAATTAACCATCACATAATTACAATAAGGTGCATACAGGATGATAATCCTATCATTTAAAATATCCTGGGCGAAATCCAAAAGATTAAGCACAATAAACAAAATTTCAATTTCTGGTTCAATAACAACTATGCGAGAAATTTGTTTATTGCCCAAAAGCATTTTATAAAATACACCATTTCCTAAACCATAAAAATACAAATAAGGATAATAACTATAAGGTATGAAATCTGTAATTTTTTGTAAAGTTTCTTCTAGGGGTTTATAAGGAAAAAGTGGTGTGGAATCTAACTTTCTAATAATATTAAAATTTGCTGGATCGCTATCCATAAAAACTTCAAATTTTTCATTTGGTTTGACCTGCATTAGTGCAAGTGCTAAAAGCGGATCTTTCTGTTTAAGTGCTGAAAGATTTTTTTGATAAATATCCATAAGCTCTCCCCACATAAAAAATATTTCCCTCAAATATCATAAAAACTTTATAACATTTGAAGAAAATGCGCAAAAATTGGGGTAGATGCCCCAAAAAGCGCAAAGATGAATAAAAACTATTGCAATAAACGTAAAACATTCTGTTGAACTGCATTAGCTTGAGCCAGTGCAAAACTACCAGACTGTGCCAAAATATTATTTTTAGAAAAATTGGCAGATTCTGCAGCAAAGTCCACATCTCTAATTTGAGATTCTGCGGCTTTAACATTAACTTGCGTAATAGATATGTTATTAATTGTTGAAACTAGTTGGATTTGTACTGAACCAATATCTGCACGAACTTTATCTAATTGAGTTCTAGCAGAATCCACCATATCCATTACAATCATCGCACCTCTAAGAGAAGTAACACCAGCTCCAATACCCTGATGATTTAACTCCGCTTGTGCTATATTAGCATTGGCACCAGCAGCAGATGCCATATCCGCATCAAAAATTCCCTTAATTTGACGCAAATTAGCCGTCATTTCAGCTACACCTTGAGCAGAGTGGAATCCAACATGTGAAAAATTCACACCACTAATAATAATATCTCTAGCATCTGTTCTAATCAATGTCAAACGACCAACAATAGCATGATTATATCCAGAGATACCAGCAAAATTTCCTCCACCAAACACTGTCCCAGAATCTTCATCTGCATGGATTGCAATAGCACGTCCATCATTACTCTTTAGATTTAAACGACCTGTAATATCCAAAGATGCTTCAACACCTGTTTGATCTTTCACAGAGTTAATTGCATTAACCAAACGACCATCAGAATCATTCTTTTTAACGCCATTAATTGTACCAATTTCTACACCATTAATCACAAGTCCTCTAACAGTACCAGATAGCACAGGGCTTGAACCAGTAGCCTGGACATTATAGGTTGCACGCACACCAAGCTTATCTGAAAAGCGATTAATCACTTCGCTTAAAGCACCAATACCAGTACCAGCAGAAGTAGAAATTTTAACAGTTTCCAACTCAAAATTATTCACACCATCTACTGCTTTAAACTTAAATGCCACATCAGTAAGATTAGATCCAGCACCAGAAGCCTTCATACCAGGACCATCAAATGAGGCAGTCTCCATGCGTACATGTCCAATTTTGTCTGAACTAGTAGAGCCGATAGAAGCCTTAACGGTTGTATTAGAGTAAGCACCAATTTGAAATTCCCTATTAGTAAAAGCACCAGAAAGCATATTCTGACCATTAAAGCTTGTTGTATTAGCAATATTATCCAATTCTTCCATCAAGCGCTGAATATCACTTTGAAGTGCTTTTCTTGATTCTTGTGTCTGACCATCTTGAGCAGCCTGTATAGCTTTAGTCTTAATGGTATCCAAAATCTTTAGCTGCTCATCCATCGCCTTATCAGCAATCTGTATCAAACCAATTGCATCATTTGCATTTTTAACAGCTTGACCCAAACTCTCACTCTGGGATCTAAGACTATCTGCAATTGCCATACCTGAAGCATCATCTGCTGCCTTATTAATTCTCAAACCAGAACTAAGTTTTTCTAATGAATTGGCAATATTTCTATTTGTCTGCACACCAATGGTATGTGCATTCAAAGCCGCCACATTTGTATTTATCCTAAAACTCATATTGCATCCTTTGCGTTTATTTATGATACGGCAAATTAAAAGCAATAAATGTTCCACTTTTTTTGATATTCATTATCAAAGCTTGATTAAAAGTATGTTAAAATCCTTGAGCAAAAACCCCAATAAAAGAGTTATCAATGAAAGATCTCATCATTGTAGAATCGCCTGCTAAAGCCAAAACCATAAAAAGTTTTTTAGGTGAACAATATGAAGTCATTGCTTCAAAAGGACATATTCGAGATTTACCTAAATTTAAATTTGGCATTAAAATAGAAGATCAACATTTTGAACCTGAATATACCATCTCCAAAGATCATCAAGATATTGTAAAAATGATAAAAACATATGCTAAGAATGCTAAATCCATTTATATTGCGACTGATGAAGATAGAGAAGGTGAGGCTATCGGTTATCATATTACTCAAGCTTTGGGAAAAAATTATGATAAATTCCCTAGAATCGTCTTTCATGAAATCACAAAAAACGCAATACAAGATGCGCTTAATTCCCCTAGAAAAATTGATATGGATAAAGTCAATGCCCAGCAAGCTAGACGTCTACTTGATAGAATTGTTGGCTTTAAATTAAGCTCACTTGTCTCATCTAAAATCATCAAGGGACTATCTGCAGGAAGGGTTCAGAGTGCAGCACTAAAAATTATAGTTGACAAAGAGCGAGAAATCAAAGCCTTTAAACCCATTGATTTTTACAGCATTGAAGGGGAATTTGCTGGATTAAATGCAGTATTGATTAGCTTTGAAGGAAAAAAGCTTAAAGAACAAGAAATTCAAGATGAAAAAATCGCTCAAGATATGCTAAAAATCCTAAAAGCAGATTCTTATATTACTGGTGATTTGCAAAAAAAGAGCAAAAAAACACCTACCCCACCTCCATTTATGACCTCTACCCTACAGCAAAGCTCAAGCAATCTACTTGGCTACTCACCAAGCAAAACAATGAATCTAGCCCAACGTCTCTATGAGGGGGTACAAACCCATGAAGGTACAATGGGTATTATCACCTATATGAGAACTGATAGTCTTAATATCGCTAAAGAAGCCATCACTGCTGTGAGAGAGAAAATCAAAAAAGATTTTGGAGAAGCCTATCTGCCTAATAAACCAAAAATCTATACAACAAAAAATAAATCTGCTCAAGAAGCGCATGAGGCTATCCGCCCTACTAATCTTAACTTCACGCCACAAATCGCAAAAGACTATCTCAAAAGCGATGAGCTAAGACTCTATACACTTATTTATAATCGTTTTTTAGCCTCACAAATGCAAGATGCTATTTTAGAGAGCCAAAGCATTATTTTTAAAGGTAATCATGGAGAGTTTAAAGCTAATGGTAGAAAACTTATCTTTGATGGTTTTTATCGCATATTAGGCACTGATGATAAGGATAAATTACTACCTGATTTGCAAGAAAATAGCCCTATTATACCTCAAAAAATAGAAAGCCTTAAACATACTACACAGCCTCCATCCAGATACTCTGAAGCCTCATTAGTTAAAATGCTAGAAAGTCTTGGCATAGGTCGTCCAAGCACCTATGCTCCCACCATCTCACTTTTAAGCAATCGCGAATATATCAAAATCGAAAAAAAGCAAATTTTTCCACAAGAAAATGCCTTTAAAGTAACAGAAATGCTTGAATCTCATTTTCAAGAAATTGTAGATTCTGATTTTAGCGCACTGCTTGAAAATAAACTTGATGAGGTTGCTGATAATAAGCTAAATTGGCAAAAGCTATTATGGGATTTTTATGAGCCATTTGAGCAAAAAATCTTACAAGGTAAAACCTCTATAGCTTCACAAAAAACACTCATCTCTACTGGTGAGTTTTGCCCTGAATGTGGAAGTGAGCTTGTCATACGCAAGAGTAGATATGGTGAATTTATCGCCTGCTCTGGCTATCCAAAATGCAAATACATCAAGCCACAAGAGAAAGTCGCTTCTGAAGAAAATATGCAAACAACAAATGAGCTTTGTCAAAAATGTGGCAAACCAATGGTGCAAAAAATAGGCAGAAATGGTGCATTTCTAGCTTGTTCTGGCTATCCAGAATGCAAAAACACCAAATCCCTTCAAGACAAAAAGGCTCCTGTACTTGAAAATGTAAATTGTCCAGAATGTGGAGGTGAAATCATTCTTAGAAGCAGTCGCAGAGGTCCATTTTATGGCTGCTCAAACTACCCTAAATGTACCTTTATATCAAAACACCAGCCAACAAATGAAAAATGTCCTGAATGTGGATATCAAATGAGTAAACGTACTTTAAGAGGTAAGGAAGTTTATGAATGTATAAAATGCAAAGCAAAAAAATCTGATGATACATAATTTGGTTTATAAATAATGAAAAAAGAATATATAAGACCAGTTATACCAAAAAATATTATTTTTGGTCCTATTTTTTCAAGACGTTTTGGCAAATCTCTTGGCATTGATCTTTCTCCCCAAAATAAACAATGTAATTTTGACTGCCTTTATTGTGAACTTGAAGGCAAACGCGCGATGGAGAGTATGCAAGAAGTTATAGCGGTTAATACCATTATTGAGGCTCTTTTTTCCCGCATTAGTGCTGATTTAGACGTACTTACCATCACTGCAAATGGTGAGCCCACTCTCTATCCACATTTATACGAACTTATTACCAAACTCAAAAGCCTAATCCCTCCACAAATAAAAACATTAATTCTTAGTAACGGATCTACTTTTGGTGATGCGAAAGTACAAAAAGCTCTCAAACTTTTTGATATTGTAAAATTTAGCTTTGATGCAGGGAATGAAAAGGAATTCTTGCGTATTGATCGTCCACATAAACAAATAAATTTAGATGCTATTAAAGCTGGTATTTTAGACTTTAGTATGCAATTCCAAGGAGAATTAATAGCAGAAGTGCTTTTTGTTAAAGGTATTAATGATGGCAAATCCAATATCCTAGCTTTATGCGATTTCTTTTCTTCATTACCTAATTTAAATCGTATTGATCTAAATACTATTGATCGTCCACCAGCGTATGCAAAAGAACCAATTAGCTATAATGAGCTAGAATCTATTAGTATTTTTTTCAAATCAAAATTAAACATACCTATTAATATTCCAAAAAGAAAGCCTGCTCAATCTTTGCATCAAAACTTAGATTCTACAGAGCTCTATGAACTTATTAAAAGACGCCCTATTGAATTGTTTGAAGCTAGGGAAATTTTTAATGAAGATACGCTAAAAAGGCTAGATCTTCTTACAAAAAATCATAAAATATTTTTACAAAAAACTAATAATTTATTTTTTTATACAACTAGAGAAGTAAATTCATAGAAAAAAATAAGCCCGGGATTTTCCTGGGCTTATTAACAAGAAGTTCTATATTCTTAATAAGAAAGTTTTACAAATGCTACTACATTGTGCTGTTGCCAAGCTCTATTAAATCCATTTGATACATATCCACCACCAACTTTCAATGCAAAACCATTTAAGCTACCTTTTGCTTCAGTATCAAAAACAGTTACAGAAGCAATAGCAGAAAACTCATCATGGCTACCTTCTGAATAAAGAACATCTAAATCAAACCATTGACTAGTTACACCAGTAAATAAATACCAAGTGCTTGCATTAGCACCAAAGTAACTAGAAGTATAATCTATCGGAGTTAGATATCTACCATAGAATCTTGTTACATTATTTACAGAGTAGATTCCTGCTCCACCGGTAGTACCATAGTAACCAGCACCCAACTTAAAGAATCCACCAAATAATAATTCTTGATCACCCCAGAAAAGCATAGTGCTATCACCATTTGCACCAAACTCATTCTGCCACATAAATCTTAAAGCTGTTGTTGATTGTACAGGACCATCCTCACCAAATACCAAAGCAAGTTTAGTACCTGCTTGAATAGTGCCGCTACCATAAGTATAATAATGAACAAATGGATCTATTTTTAAGAAATCAAAATCAAAATTCATACCAAGTGCTAAGATTTCATTACCAATTCCAAATCCATGATAAGTAGAGGAATAAGGAGACCAACCAAATAGTTCAGAGGCAATTCTGCCTGGCTGATAACCATATGTTGTAAAATCATTCATCCAAGTAGCCCACATACCAAAGCTTTTAACATTCCATTTAGCAGCTACACCTTGTTGATATGAAGTTAGCCAATCTGATTCTAAAAAATCGTTATTAAAGCGACCAACAGCAATCTTTAACTCTTCAGTATCATACTTTAAATATAAATCTGACAAATCAATATAGCGCGTGCTATAAAGATGAGTAGCCTGATTTTTTGTCCCCCAAATAGGCACACCACTATAAGCACCAAGTCCTAAGTGCAACGCATTAAAACCAAAATCCATACCCAAATGACCAGTAAATCCAGCATAACCGACTTTATCACTCACGCCATCCCAGCGATTACCATTACCAAAGCCTTGATCATAACCAGCACCTACATGACCAAAAAAGTTAAAATCCATAGCTTGCATACTGCCTAGTGTCATACCAGCTAAAGCAAGGGAACCAAGAAACTTATTTTTCATATTCTCTCCTCAATAAGGAATTCTTAGGGAAGAAAGATCTTGCTAAAAACAAGACAACTCTTCTTAAAAAGAATATCGGATAATTTATAAAAAGTTTAAGCAATTAATAATAAAACTTACCAAAGATTAAAAGACTGCTTTGCAATCCAGCAGTAGAGATACCAGGAATAGATGATGGAGCAACCTTAGAAAAAACATAACCTAGCCCTACATTAAGATTCATTCCTCGATATTTCCAAGCATTATAATCAAGCATAATAGAATATTCTTGATAGCGACCAAAGCTAATCATACCATCCAAACGAAATGGCAATGAACTCTTCATCAAATCAATACTTCCAAAAATATAGCCATTCAAAAATTGTCCTGCGCTCCCACTAGAAAAATAAGGACTTGGAAATGCCATAGGTGCATTTATCACTTTCCCATAATAGCGAGAAGGATCGCTAAAAGTATAGATTCCACCATTGCCATAAGAAGAAATTACACTATAAATTCCTGCTCCAAACTCAAATATACGATACTCAAAAGTTTGATCTAACCAAACCAAACCTGCTAACTCATCACCAGCAACAATATTAGCTGTAGGCTGTTTAGAAGTATTACCTAGCTGAAAAATTCCTCTTAACACACTTTTAGAATGCCAAGCTCCTGAAAAATCTGTTTCATAACTAATCTTTCCACCTGCTTGAAATAAAACACCATTTCTTCCTGTTAGTTTATTTGCAGGTAGTTGAGTATCTAAAAGTAAAAATGCACTAATATCCATACCATTTGTAAAATAGCTAAGTCCCCCTGCTAACACTTCACCCCAAATCCCCATAATATTTTGTTTAGAATATGGATAATAGCTATAAATCACATTAGTTCCATAAAGCGTAGAAGAAGTATTTCTATGTGCTCCTGTATAAAGCATAGAATCAGCAAACATAGCCCAGTAACGCATCTTTCCATCATGAGTTGTAATAACGCCAGCACCACCTTGAATATTACCGCTCATATAATCAAAATTCAAAAAATTAGAATTAAAGCGCCCTACTGCAAACTCGAGTCGAGAATTTTTATAATGCACATAAGCCTCTGAAATATCCCCACTATTACCACCCATCACGCTTGAACTAGATTGAGAGCTAGATGAGGTATCCCAAATAGCCCAGCTACCAATAGCACCAAGACCAAATTTCCAGCCATTCTCTAATGCAAAATCTACTCCAGCATGAGCCATCAAATTTCCATAGCTATGATTTCCTGGAGAGGCGATCCCCTGATTATACAAGCCTCCCAATTCTCCAAATGGCGTAATAGTTAATTTAACAGTCTCATCATCCTTATCTTCAGCTACTAATGGGGCACAAATCAACGCTGCTACCATAATGCTATAAACAACTTTATTCACTCAATTTCCTTAATTTTAGAATATAAATCAAAATTCTATCACATATTTATATCTCGATGGTCTTCAAAAATAAACTATTTTTCAGCTTTTAATTGATATTCAAATTCTCTTAAAACTTCTAAAAATAATTTTATATCCAAAGAATCAATTGCGCCGATATTTGCTATTCTAAACATATTCAGTCCGGCAATTTTTCCAGGATAAATTGTAAATCCTCTATGTCGACAATAATGATGCAACGCTTCAAAATCCATTCCATCCTTTAGCATTACAGCACTAATAATTATTCCTGCTCCACTTTTAGGATATACATCAAATCCTAATGATAATAGACCTTCTCTTAATATCTGATTTGATTTTTCATAGCGCTTATATCGATTTTCTAGTCCCTCTTCCTCCAATTCTATTATTGCTTCATGAAGCGCATAAATAGTCTGCACTGGCGGGGTAAAGCGCATCTGATGATTTTGCTTGAAAAATTTATATTGGCTTGCTAAATCTAAATATAAACTTTTAGCGTATTTTGCGCTCTCTAATATCTCATCATTAGCTATTACAAAACTAATACCTGCTATACCCTGTATATTTTTATTACTTGAAGCAATAATCACATCCGCTTCATTTAAATCTAGCTCATAACATGCATAGCTACTCATGCAATCTGCAATAATTTTTATATTTAATAATTTTGCAAGCTTTGAGATAGCTTTTAAATCATTAATAAGCCCGCTTGTAGTTTCAGAATGCACAAGGGCTAAAAAATCTGGTCTTTGTTTTTGTAGAAATATTTCTAACTCCCTATAATCAATTGGCTCTAATAAATTGCTTTTAAACTCTTTAAAATCTAGTTGATGCAATCTAGCAATCTCACACATTCGCTCACCATATGCACCATTATTAATGATCACTAATTTATGCTTACTAGATATCAAAGAGCTTAAAGCTGCTTCCACAGCCAAAGTACCAGAACCACCAAATAGTACACAAGAAGCACTTTTTGTATTTTTGACAAATCTCAAAAGCCCTTTACTTACTCTTTCCATCATATCTCCAAATTCTTTTTCTCGTGGACATATATCAGGTATAATCTGTGCTTTTTTAACTCGGTTAGATACACAAGCAGGTCCAGGGTTTAATAAAATATTTCTTTGCATCAATAAATCATTCATTCTATTTCCTTATTTTTTAATCTTGGAATAATTTTGTCCTCTGTCCTCTTTAAATGCTCTCTATCATCTATTTCACACCATATTCCATCATCTATCCTCAAAACCTCCAGTCCCACTAGTAAGTACTCATAATCACAAACTTTATTAAACATAAGACCCAAAAATGTTTCCTTACTAAGCTTACAAATTCCTATTAACTCTCCATCTATGCGATTCAAATCTCTCTTATTCTTGCTCAATGCCAATAATCTAGGCAAAAATTCATCACTACATTCTAAAAAAACTTCATCTCCACTTTTAGTAGCATTACTAGCAAGAATAAGATTTGCACTTGGATGATTAATCATAATCTCTAGCATTTGTTTTTCATAAAGTAAATCTGATTCTAAAACTAAAGTTTCTTCTTTTAAAAAAGCTTTTGCACACTCTAAACTTTTTGCACTTCCGGTATGATCATAAGCCTCATTTTTAACCACTTTTATTTTAGTAGTATTGAGTTTTGCATTAATCTCTATGGCTAGATTCTCATAATATTCTGCCCTAAATCCAGCTACAATAATAATCTCTTCTATCCCGCATTCAAGCAAAAGTCTGATGCTACGACCTATCAAACTTTCTGTTAAACCTTTTGGTTGTAAAAAGCCCTTTGGTTTTTCACCCTTTAGTGCCCCTAAACGTGAGCCAAGTCCGGCTGCTAAAATCACTGCTTGCATCAGTTAGCCCTATTTGCTAAAAAATCTTGTAATCTATGGGCTACTTGCTTAGGCTTAATCTTTGGTCTACCAAGAGGATCCTTGCTGCCTTTTTTTATCTTCATACCGATAAAAAAAGCACCTCCAGAATCTAAATTTAAAAAATTCTTTAATGCCTCTTCAAGCTCATCTAAATTTTCTACCCATTCAACAAATTCATAACCATTAGCTCTAACCATAAGTCTAAAATCTACATTAGGCGATAAGCTAAACTGACCACCTGTAGAATCATGGCTTTCATTATCTAGTAAAATATGACAAAAATTACCCATATTACGTTCTTTAGCATAATATGCATTCACAGCCAAACTCCCTAGTCTCATCAAAAGCGCGCCATCTCCATCTATGCACACGATCTTTTTATCGCTCTTTAGCATCATACCAAGCCCAAGCGTACTTACACATCCCATAGAACCGACCATATAAAGTTGATTTGACTTATCACCAATCTCATAAAGTTCTCTGCCACTTTTACCTGTAGTAGTCAACAACACTGCATCTTGACACAGTTCTGAAATCTTTTTTAATGCATCTATGCGTGTTGGCATTACTTTTTGGCTAGGATAGCTAGATTCTAAATCCAGCTTTTGCAAAACCCCTTTTTTAACAATAAAAAAATAAGGCTTATCCTGCTCTAAAATCTTTCTAGCATACTGCAATTGTTTCCTAGCTATACAAATATCCTCATTTAAAAAATCATACTCTATCTGACAGAGCGCTAAAAGTCTATCTGTGATCTCACCCAAAAGTTCATGTTGGGGCTCATCGCTATTTTTTCCACTCTCATCTCTCTCTCCTCTTAAAGAAACAAAGCCAAGGATAGGGATACCAAAAGTATAATTAAGCGAAGTTAAAGGACTTAATGCATTAGAAAGACCAGAGTTTTGCATCAATACTACACCAAAATTTCTATCCTTAGACTTAGCCATACTAATCCCACTAGCTATGGCGACTGCCTCCCCTTCATTATTTGCCATAACAAAACTTTTTTGATTAATTGCATAATTGATTAATGGGCTTAAATAACTGCAAGGCACGCCCACAAAATCCCTAAAACCAAACTCATCTAATAACTTTCCAAACTCTAGCATATTCATAAGCTCACCTCAAATTGTCCCAGGTATAAGAGATAAAATCTCATTAATACTCATACACTTAGATTCAGATTCTAAACTCCTATCATTTTGTAGAATGCTTTTAGCAACTTCACTCATAGCTATAAAAGAAGAACGAAGCATATGGTTAGCATAAATGATAATATTAACTCCTGCCTTAGCCAAATCTTTTGCCAAAATAGCATTAAAGCTTGTTGGCACGACAATTACAGGAGTAGAAGAATCTTTAGCTCTAAAAGCTCTCATAAATGTCAAAATTTCCTCTGCATCTTTGTGTCTAGAATGAATCATAATACCATCAGCCCCAGCTTTAATATATGCAAAAGCCCTTTTGAGCGCATCCTCTTGCCCCTTATCTAATATTAAACTTTCAATCCTAGCAAAGATCATAAACTCATCACTAATTTGTGCCCTCTTCCCCTCGCTTATCTTATGACAAAAACTCTCCACATCTTCTTGTGTTTGCTCCACTTCATTACCAAGTAGGCTATTTTTCTTTAAACCTGTTTTATCTTCAATTACAACTGCAGATACACCCAAACGCTCTAACGTCCTTACTGCAAATACAAAATGCTCTACTTTCCCGCCCGTATCTGCATCATAAGAGTAACCTCAAAAATTTCATTAATCCCTTGTATACGCACACTTAATTCTACTGCTTCTATATCTGGCTTACCCCTAAGTGTGGAATCTGTCAATGAGCTAGACCAAAAACCATCAAACTCGACTTTTTGACCCTCGATATCTATGCAAGTATTTTGTGCGATCAAAGCAGATAGGGCTGAATGAGTTTCTAAGATTCTTAATGGCGATTTTAAACTCAAAAGCTTTTTTAAACGCCCCTGCCTATTTGCTGTAGTGATACCTAGATTCTTTAAAGCTTTTTTAATACCTAGCGCATTGATTTCTTGAGAATAAGGAATCTCTATTAGTCTTGGGTGAGCATTTTTATCCATCTTTTCTTGAGGATAAAGCTTATAGAGCAAATCTATCACTTCCTGACGATAGCATTTTAAATACCCACTTTGCCAATCATCCCCATGAACAACATAATCTGGTCGCAAATCCTCTATATTTTGCCTATAACTTGGAGTATTTTGAGGTATGATAGAATCTATTAAAGTTAAATTTTGCAATACTGCTTTTCTCTGTTCATAGTCTAAAAATGGAGCTTCTTCCATACTAGCTATAGCCTTATCACTCAAAAGTCCGACAACTACACTTCCCAATTTACTAGCTTCTTTAAGAATATTAATATGCCCTGCATGCAATAAATCAGCAGCCATTGCTACATACACTATTTTTTCTTTACTCACCTTTACTCCTTAGACTTTCTTCCTTAGTTATTTTTTTCCAATTACTAGGATTTGAAATATCACCACTCACCTCATATATACCCTCTAATCTATGTAACTCATCAATCATGACATGAACGGCTTTACGATTTTTGGGGTAATTCTTTAATATATTTTGAGGGTAGTGCTTTGTATTTTTAAAGATTCCATCATAAACAAAGCCTGCAGCATCACTATTTTGCATCAATCTATAATCTATTTTTAAATCCCCACTAGCACCAAAATCCTTAAACATTAAAAGAGCATTAGAATGTCTACCTAACTCATTGCCATGATTATTTTTCATCTGATTATAAGCATCATAAAAGCCATGATCTGAAACTACAACAATTCTTGTCTGATCATAAATATTGTGATGCTTCATCCAAGCAATCATTTTACTAAGTGAAAAAATCGCACAAATCTCATTATCAAAGTGATAATCCATATAACTATTTAAATTATATTGCGCATACTTCTTAGGTAATTTAGTATGCATTTGCAAAGTAGGCAAACAAGAATTCTCTACATCTAAACCTGCTGGTTGATGAGTAATCATACTTTTAATATATTTAAAAGTTGGCTTAGGGGAATCCAAAGTCATTAAATCTGGCAAACTCAATACATCAGATGCACTATCAGCAACAATATTTAAACGCTTAATCTTTGCACTCTTAGCAAAACGCCATCCATAATCAACATAAAGCTTAGCTCGCAAAGAATAGGGCGCAATTTTAAAAAATCCATAATTAATAAGCTCTGGGATAAAATCAGCCGGAGTTTCAGACAAATAAGAAAGTTCTTTGGCATATTTTTTAAAAAAATAATCTCTAAATGGTTCTCCATAATATAAATTAGTATTCTTAGTTAATTCATATTTTTCTATCTTGGCTGGCTCTGGGTTATACAACACATTTGCATATCCAATATCACTAAAATCTTTAGTAATATTTAAAAAAGCTTTTTTAGATTCTGCTTGTATGATCTCATTATCAATCTTGCCTTGATAACGCTTATAAATATCAAATAAAGCAAATTTATCTCCGCCTACCAAAGAATGAGTAGTAAAAAATGTAAAACTTGAAGTGGCTAAAGTATTAGGAAAGTAACTAAAACCAGAAAGCTTATGATTTAAATCTGGATAAAGATCTATAATATCCAAAAGATGAGATCCACTAAAAGCATCTAATACTAGAATCAACACATTTTTATTACTAGAAAAACTAGTAATAGATGCAGTATCTTGAGATTTTTGCGTAGCTATTTTTATATGAGTAGCTTCTTGATGATTAGAAGAAATAATTTTTATGGTATAAAATATTCCAAGTAACCCTAAAGCTACAACTAATATATATAAGATTTGTTTAAAAAGCTTATCAAAATAAAGTGCTATTGCTGCTAAAAATACTGCTACAATCCCCATCAATAAATCAACTAAAATCAATCCAATTTTAGGGATATTAAAAACTTCACGCGGTGCGATAAAGTTCATATGATCCAAAATACCATAAGGCTTATTTAAAAGAATATTAAAATCTAAAATAAAATTGTAAATCAAAACAAGAAAAAATAATACACAAAATCCATATACTACAAAGCAAAATAGTCTGCTAGAATAAATAAAGCTGAACCCATAAATAAATAAAAAGCTATAAAGTAAAAAACTACCAAAAAGCACACAAAGAGTATGAAACATCTGATCTTGCTGAAACTGGCTAGTATCACTTGCATATAGCATGAATGGGTTATATACAAAAATTAAAAAAGCTACAATAACAACACATAGTATTAAGATCTGATAGTATTGTATTCTTTCCTCTTTAGATGGATTAAAAATTTTAAATAATCTCATTTTTGCACCCTTATTATTAGAGTTTTTACAAGTGCAAAAGCCATGCTAGTAGTCCAATATAATAAAAGTGAACTTGGCATTTTATAAAGCAATATTAAAAACAAAAAAGTGATAACTAAGCCTTGTAATCTAGAGGCTCTACTACTAATAAAAACATTGCATAAAGTAAAAGCACTCATTAAAAATGGCAATAAATTTAAGCCAAAAAATAAAGAATCTGGTTTGCTTAAATCCTTAATAATCCAAAAACTAAGATGAGAAATTTGAGGGGAATGAAACTCAAGCAAATTAACCACTGCTAAAAAAAATGGAATTTGTAAAATCAATCCAAAAAGTGCTTTAAGTGCATAAATAGGGTGATAATGATTTTGTCTATAAAGCGTACGGATATAAGCATAACGCTCCCATCCTTTAAACACCCTCTTAAACTCTGCTATTTTAAGATCTAGTTTTTGTTTTTTCATTTCATTAGCCAAAGCTGATTTATCTGCTATGAAAAACAATTTGAGTAAAAAAAGATTAACACAAAGACTTAATAAAATAACTGCTAAACCAAAACTATGCGTAAGACTATATAAAAAACCAAGTAACAAAGAAAGTAGATTCTCTAATGGAAAAATAAATATATCATACAACATCACCCTCTCCCATCAACACGCTTTAACAACGCATCAATCTTGCAAATTTCATCACTATAAATTTTTCTATCACCAAGTCTTTTGAATAAAATTTCTCTATAAATTTCAAGCAATGTTAATGCAGCCATCATCCCTGATGTTTTAGGATTACTCCAGAGCAGTTTTTTAAGTTTTTTAACCTCTTTGTTATACTTTATGCTACCAGTTTTTTTAAGTATCTTAGGAAACTCCTTAATATCTTCTATCTTAAGTCCTATTCCTAATTTTTTAAAAACCTCAAATTCCCACAATCCTCCCACATCCATAGAATCGTATCCAGAATGATCAAAGCTATATTCTATAGAAAACACTGGCTTTTCAAATAAGCACAAATAATCAAAGATAATGCCAGAAAAATCAGATATCATTAAATCGCTCTGTGCCATTGCATTAAAGTTAGAAGCACTCTTATCAAAAACCACGCAGTTATTACCCTTAAGCTCTTTTTCTAACTTCTGTATCAAAGTACTTTCTGAAATAAAACTTTGAGGATGAGGGCGTATAATAAGAAGAAACTCTAAATCTAAAAGTGGTTTTATCAAGTCCATTCCATATTTAGACAATAAACCTTCTTTACCCCAAGAGGGTGAGAGCAAAACAATTTTTTGTTCTTTTTTTATATGTTTAAAAAAACTTTTACAAGAAGTCTGGGAACTAAGCCAATCAAGATAGGTAGAACCAATATTTCTTATAAGTTTCTTAGGCATATGGTGAGCTATCTCTATAGATCGTATAAACCTTTCTTGTATACTTGAATTAACCAGCACAGAATCAAAATAATCCATCCCAAAAGTTCTATAATTTGGTGTCCCAAGAGAATGAACAATATGACAATAATGATACACACCCTTATTGCGCTTAATTTGCAATACATCAAGCCCAGGGGTTGTCATCACTACAATATCTGCATGCAAAGAATTTAAATAGGCATATGCACGATTACCCGTACCGATAAATTTAGTGTGAATTTTTTTATCTCTTAAAAAAGGATCAGAAGCATCAGATGTAAGCAGGATATAAGGATATTGCAATTTATGGAGTGCATCTAAAATTGGTCTAAAGACACTATAATATTGCTTTCCTTCAGAATAAAACACTAAAGCATAATTATGCTTATACTTTAAAAGTGTTCCCCCCCCCC
>JXTW01000002.1:157989-172725 GCA_004368235.1 Helicobacter anseris
CTCACAAGAAGCGATCCTGTTGATGGATCCAAATAAGCAAAAACACTATTTGTCAATAATATCAATACAAAAATTACTTTCATTAATGCTCCTGAAAAGCCAATAAAACTCCATAGCTAAAGCACATTTTATCAAAAATCCACATAATTATTTCAACATTTTGTTTATAAAGTACTGAAATTTGATTATGAGGAATATGCAAAATACTAAGCAATAAATTTTGTAATAAATGAGCAATACTGCCTTCAAGCAAAATACCAATATGAGGATTTTTAACACTCATATCTACCATTAATATACTAACTTCATCTATAAGCATAAATAACTCTTTCTTATCCTTAATATCTTTTTGAAGAAGCATCTTGATATTATTTAAATACCCTCTTATATGAATTAAATTCATTTTCTTTATTGAGACTGGCTTCATATAAGACTTCATTTCATTTAAACACTTATCCTTATCAATCTTTGCAAGCTCAAAATCATCTACACTTATGCTTCTAGTACCCTCTATGAAAGCACCCCACCCAAGATTTAATACCATTTTTGGTTTAAAAAGTTTAATTGCCATCTCTAAATTTTGCCTAGAGAGAATAAAGATAGAATCAGCATATACAGTACGATCAGAATTAGGTTTAACTGGATATACATTTGGTGGTAAATCAATATTCTCATTTCCATAATAAGAACCTTTTGCATGCTTACTCATACCCTCAATATAACCACAATCAATTCCACACAAAATCACTTCAGATCCCATCTGCATAGCTAAAGCTGCTCCTGCATTTCCTACAAATGGTGCTGCATATTCAATAACACTAGATTCAAACATATAGCTAGAGCTGCTCCCTCCGCGTAAAAAAATATAGCCCTCCTTTGATAGGGTCAAAGCACTTGGATTTACCATATTTCCGCATAAAAGCGGTGTATCACCAAGTGGCGCATCACAAAGAACATCTCTTAGATAATCAATCCTTTCAATCTCAATTTGAAAATCTGGTTGTACTCCATAATTTTTAAGCACCTTTAATGCAGTACCACAAGAAAAAATAATCATTCTATCTTGCATTTTTTTAATAAAAGGAAGCAAAGAATCCAGACTAGGACCATTACCAACAACACAAACTGGAGCATTTACACGCATTGGATATGACAAAACATTATAATTGCTATTTTTAAGCGAATTAGCTATGCCAATCATCTCATCTTCAAAACTACCCCATCCACGTTTATTGCTTAAAAATTCTTGATTTAAAAGTTCTCTTGCAGCATCTAGCTTCTGACTTTTATACATTTGCAGTTCTAAGAGCATAAAATTGCTACTTATCTTGCGTGCAGCAAAATAATGCCTTATGATTTTTGGATCTATGATTTCTCTAACAAAAAGATAAAATGCCTTGGGGCTAACCTGATCAAAAAGCGCTGCATAATGTACAAAGTAACAACTAATACGAAATAAATCTATATTTTCCTCAAAAATAAAAAGAGAATGAAAAAAACATCCTTTTTCTCTTAATAGCTCTAAAAACAATCCCCCAAAAAGTCCATAGACTGCTGTACTAGGAAGAAAATTTGCTCCCAAATGATAATACGGCTTGCCTCCTAAATGTTGCAAATTCTCTATCATCTTATTAATGCCAATTCCTGTTATAGGCAATTTATTCTCATCAATAGGAGTTAATTGTATTTCATTGCTTTTTAAATTCCACCTAGGATTGTTTAATGGAGTTGTAGCGATCTCTTGATGTACCTCAAACATAGTATATTTAGATTCTATTTCTGGATAAATCAAACTTGAGTTGTGAATATTAACAATATTAATACCCTTCTGATTGCAAATTAAGTTATAGTCTTGAGGTTGCTTTTTTAAAGTCTCAAAAAGTTTGGGGGAAGTTTGGGAAAAAAACTCCATATTTTGAACAAAACGCTTAGAGAGAAAATCTTGTAAGCTTTCTAAATTATCTTGTTCTAGGAGTTCTAAAAGTCCCATTAAAATATCACAAATGCCCTAAGAAGGGCAAAATCTATTTAAGTGCTTTTTTTGCCATTTCAACTACTTGATTGAAAGATGGCATATCATGCATTACCATATCTGCAAGCACTTTTCTATCCAAATCAATATTAGCTAGTTTCAAACCATGCATAAATTTAGAATAAGTTATATCATTCATTCTGCAAGCTGCATTAATTCTTACAATCCAAAGACTTCGAAAATCTCTTTTCTTTTGCTTTCTATCTCTAAAAGCATAGTACATGCTTCTTTCTAATTGTTCTTTAGCTTTTCTAAAATGCTTTCTTCTTCCACTATAAAAGCCTCGTGCTAATTTTAAGATTTTTTTATGTCGTCTTCTTCTAACAAATCCTGTTTTTACTCTCATTATTTCTCCTTGACCTAAAACTAGGTGAAGCCCAAAAGGGCTAATCTTTCCCTATTATCATAAATAATAGGAGAGCCTACTTCCTTACATCTACTCCAAGTTTAATTTAAAAAATTAAGCCTGACAAAGTAGATTTTTTACCGAATCTATATTGGCACTATGTACATGATGTGGTGCCCTTAAACCAGCTTTACGCTTAGGACTTTTTTTAGTTAAAATATGACTTCTAAAAGCACTACCACGCTTAATTAGATTTTTTTTAACTTTAAATCTCTTAGCTGCACCACGATTTGTTTTCATCTTTGGCATTGTTATCTCCTTTCATAAGATTGATTTTTAAGATTCTAGCCTAGATTTTAGCAAAAGGCAAATTATTTTGTTTTTTGCATTTTTTCTTGCTTTTTAGGAACAAAAAGCCAGGCTACAAAACGACCTTCCACTCTAGGTTCCTTATCTGGAATAGCTATATCCTCCATCATTGTACCCACACGATGCAAAACATCAATACCACCTTGCGGATCACTACTTTCACGACCTCTTAAGACTACTTTAAATTTAACATGCTTTTGTTCAGCAATAAACTCACGTGCATGCTTAACCTTATAATTAATATCATTTTGAGCAATTTGAGTAGAAAGTTTAATTTCCTTAATCTCAATTTGTTTTTGCTTTTTTCTAGCTTCTTTTTGCTTCTTTTCCATTTGATAGCGATATTTTCCATAATCCATCACTTTACAAACTGGTGGATTAGCATTAGGTGATATTAAAACTAAATCCAAACCCTTTGAATTAGCTATCTCCTGAGCCTCACTAGAAGAGATAATTCCATAAACCTCTCCATCATCTCCTACGCATCTAACCTCTTTAAAATTAATATCCTGATTTAACAAAACTTCTTCTTTACTCAAAAACTCACCTCATTCATTTTGCTTTTTACCATTTCTAAAAACTCCACTTCTTTTAATTCATACTGCTGTTTTTGATGCCTATCTCGGATAGCCAAAGTACCACTTTTCTGCTCCTTCTCTCCGATGACAAGTATCATAGGAACACGCTGTTTTTCTGCATTTCTTATTTTTTTATTTAAGGTTTCATTCTTATCCATAATTTCTGCATACGCACCCAAAAGAATAATTTTGGATCGCAATTGATATGCATAGGCATGCTGAACCTCAGAAATAGGGATAAGAATAATTTGCGTAGGAGCAATAAAAAATGGAAACTCTCCTCCAAAGTGTTCAGTCAAAATAGCGCAAAACCTCTCAAAGCTTCCTAAAATAGCACGATGAATCATTACAGGTTGCTGGGATGAATTATTTTCATCTGTATATTCAAGCCTAAAGCGCTCTGGCAAATTCATATCAATCTGCACAGTACCACATTGCCATTTTCTTCCAATAGCATCCGTAATCTTAATATCAATCTTAGGTCCATAAAAAGCTCCACCACCCTCATCTATCTTATATTCTATCTTATGCTCTTGTAATGCCTCTATTAATGCATTTGTAGCACTCTCCCAAATAAAATCATCGCCAATAGATTTTTGAGGTCTTGTAGCTAGCTCCATCTCATAGCTAAATCCAAAAGCACGCATAATCTTGTCTGTAAAAGAAATAATTCCGCTTACTTCACTCTTGATTTGATTTGGTCTGCAAAAAATATGTGCATCATCTTGAGTAAATTCTCTTACTCGCAAAAGCCCATGCAATACTCCACTTTTCTCATGTCTATGCACTACTCCATATTCATAAAATCTAAGTGGTAACTCACGATAGCTTCTTGGAGAACTTTGGTACACCTTAATATGACCGACACAATTCATCGGTTTAATACCATATTCTACATCATCAATCACTGTAAAATACATATTCTCACCATAATTTTCATAATGTCCACTAGTCTTCCACACACTACTTTTTAAAAGTTCTGGACCTCTTACTGGTTCATAATCTCTAACCATCAAGGCTTTAGTTAGGAGCTCTTCTATCCTGCGACGAAGTCTAGCCCCCTTAGGTAGCCAAATAGGTAATCCAGCGCCCACTTCTTCATCAAAACTAAAAAGTCCCATCTCTAAGGCTATCTTTCTGTGATCTCTCTTTTTAGCCTCTTCTATCTGATTAATATAGGCATTCAAGCTTTCTTTATCCGCAAAAGCAATACCATAAATTCTATGTAGCATCTCTGCCTTTTCATCTCCACCAAGATATGCACCTGCAAGTTTAGTTAGTTTAAAACTATGCAAAAATCTAGTATTGGGTAAATGGGGTCCACGGCAAAGATCTTCAAAATCCCCTTGCTGATAAATACTAAAAGTATCTCCCTCTATCCTACTCATAACTGCAAGCTTTAGCTCATCATCTTTAAATCTCTCCATCGCCTCACTACGACTTAAGCTAGCTTTAATAATAGAGAGCTTTCTTTTGGCAATCTCTTTCATACGCTTTTCTATATTGGCTAGATCCTCTTCACCGATCTTAACTGCAGTCTTGAAGTCATAATAAAACCCTTCATCTACTACTGGACCAACAAAAAATTTTGCATCAGGGTAAAGCTCTTTAATTGCTTGAGCCATAAGATGAGCACAAGAATGCCTAATAATACTAAGAGAATCAGCAGAATTATCAAAAAAGATTTGCTGACCATCTAGCCCACGCTCTTTGGCAGTCTGAGTATCAATAATTTCATCACCTATCTTAATGCCTATAATCTCTGACATATTTCTATTTCATATCCTTAAAAAATTTTAGCAGCAATTGTAGCACAAATGATAACAAAAAAATACAAGTTCATTATGCAAAACTACGCAATTCCTGATAAAGACTATCGCGCTCAATTGGTTCAAATCCAGCATCCTTGATTTGAGAAATCATATCCTCGCTATTTATACCATTCTTGCTTTTGGCTCCACCCGCACTCTGTATGCTTTCATTTTCAATAGTCCCATCCATATCATCAGCACCAAACTCTTGAGCTACTATAGCTAGATTTATCCCTAGCGTAGCCCAATAAGCCTTAATATGTGGAATATTGTCTAATAAGATTCTAGCAATTGCAATTGTCTTTAAAATTTCTTGTCCACTTGGGTGTTCTTTAATATTTAAAAAATTGTTTTGATTTTGATATAAAAGAGGTATAAAGGCGTTAAATCCACCCTTCCTAGCATTTACAATACTATAATCTTGCTGAATAGCTCTAAGTCTTAACATATGATCTATTCTATGTTCTCGATTTTCAATATGACCAAATAGCATAGTCGCATTGCTCATTTTACCCATTTGGTGCCAGTGATTATGAATCTCAAGCCAACGTATGCTATTTACCTTGCCCTTACAAATAACTTTACGAACTTCTTCATCAAAAATTTCAGCTCCACCCCCAGGCATTGAATCTACTCCTGCATTTGCCATATCCTCCAATACCCGTTGATAGCCTTTTTGAAACTTCCTATCTAAATAATCAACCTCTGCTGCTGTCATTGCCTTTAAATGAATTTGTGGCACAGCTTTTTTAACCGCACGAAACATATCTAAATACCACTCATAAGAATAATTAGGGCTATGAGCTGATACAATGTGTACTTCCTTTGCCCCTCGATTATAAGAGGAAATAACCTGTGCAACAATCTCATCAATACTCATTTCATAAGGATTTGGATTCTTTCTACTGGCAGAAAAGGCACAAAACCTACATACATCTGCACAAATATTAGTTGGGTTAATATGACGATTCATATTAAAAAAAACTTTTTTACCATAAAGTTCTTTGCGTCTAGCATCTGCTGCCTGACCCAAGGTATAAATATCATAATCATAAAGCGCACTAAACTCCTTAGCGCTTAAATTTTCGTGATTTAAAGCTTTTTGTAAAATATCCATAATATTCTCCTCTACAACATCCCAGTTTATCCGCCAGTATGATAAAATGCCCTAGCAGAAATTTTTTCTAATTCCATTACTTCATCCCATTGATTTTTTTCTGGCTTATTATATACAGCCTTATCTAAAACCTCTTCAAGTTCTTTTTTATCTTTTGACATCAAAGCCTTTTTTGCATCCACACTATCTTGATAATAAAGGCAAGGGCAAATCACTCCATCAGCAGTCAAACGAATTCTATTGCAACTTTCACAAAAATCATGATTATGCGGTGCAATCACACCAAAAATATACCCATCATCACACTGATATAAACGTGCCGGACCCATAATCTGCTTTTCTATTTTTTTAAATGAGTGGCAAGTAGCTATCAATTCTAGAATTTCCTTTTCTTTTAAACCGATAAGACCGGGATTTGCATGGATATTTTCCATATATTCAATAAAACGAATAGAAATATCTCTTTTTTTTGCAAAATTAAAAAGATCAATAATTTCATCATCATTGATACTCTTCATAATTACACTATTTAATTTTAAACCAAAACCAAGCTCTCTGGCTACTTCAATACCCCTTAAAACTTGTGCTAAAGCATCTCTTTTTGAAATTTGTATAATTCTTTCAGGTTTTAAAGAATCTAATGAAATATTTATCCTTTCTAATCCCGATTCTTTAAGCTCTTTGGCAGCTTTTTCAAGTAAAAAAGCATTAGTAGTCAAGACAATAGACACAGGCTTTGAAACCATTTTGGCATAATCCCTAATAGCGGCAATAAAATCTGGTAAATCTTTACGCAAAAGTGGTTCCCCACCAGTAATTCTTATTTTTTTAATTCCCTTATCAATACCCACTTTTAAAAATGCAAGCACATTTTCAAGTGGAATATACTCATCCTTATCAAAGGCATCCATCGGCGTATTTGGCATACAATATTGACAACGAAAATTACATTGCTTAGTTACTGAAACTCGAATATAATCAATCTCTCGTCCAAATGTATCTTTTAACATTACTAAATTCCTCAAACTTCGCTCATAGGCTTAAAAACTAAAATATAAATATGTCTAATAGATCCGAAAGCCTATCTCCAACGCCAAAGACTAGAATCTAAAAATATAAAATCTGTATAATCATACTATTTTTATTTAATATTTTAACTAGCTTAATTTGTAGCTTAAAATTTACTTAACCTAAAAGAGTGGGATTAAAATGACAGGTATTCAAACATCTTGCGTAATCTTATGTGGTGGGGCTAGCAGACGTATGGGACAAGATAAAGCCTTACTACCCTTTAATGGACAGCCACTTGTAAAATTTATGTTTGAAAAGTACAGCCATATTTTTCAAACCGTTTACCTTAGTGCTAAAAACCCTTATTTTAACTTACCTACGATCCTAGATTCTAAATTTTATCTTAAAAATACTCATAAGAGTCCCATACATTGCCCTCTTATAGGTTTGCAAAGCGCTTTTAAGGCATTAAAAGATGAATGGATTTTTTTTGCCAGTATAGATTCGCCTTTTCTTAGCACAAATACTATTTGCAATCTCTTTAATCTCAAACAACCAAATAATCAAATATTATATTTTCAAACCCAATCACACACTCATTTCTTAAATGCTTTTTTTCATATAAGCCTACTTGATTTAATCACTAATAATCTAAATCATCACCTCTATGCCCTCCATCATCTCTTTGATAAGGCTAATACTTTAAAAATGACCCTAGATGATGAGAAAGAACTCTTTAATCTCAATACTAAACAAGACTATAAAAATGCGCTAGAATCTATTCAAACTCAATCTCAAGGAGTATAAATGGCTGATGATTCTGATAAACAAGAAGCCCCATCTGCACAAAAAATACGAAAAGCTCGTGAAGAAGGAAATGTAGCTAAAAGCCCAGAATTAGTAGCTTTTATCGGTATAGTTGTAGGTATTTTTGTCATATTTGCACTTTTTTCTTTCTGGCTAGAAAATCTTAAAGGAATCTACATTACCTGCCTTGAGTTTTTTAAAATTGACTTTGAATTTAATAATGTTTTTGGACTTTTTTTAAAGCTTTTAACCCATATCGGCTTAATGCTAATGCCAATTTTTGGAGCATTAATACTTGCTGGTATTATGGGAAATATTGCTCAATTTGGCTTTTTATTAGCTCCTAAAGTCTTAAAACCTAAGTTTGGAAAACTCAATCCCATTAAAGGATTAAAAAATATATTCTCACTTAAAAAACTTCTTGATGGACTAATGATTACAGCTAAAGTTTTTATTGCCTTTGTCCTAGGAGGAGGGCTTATACTACTCTTTTTACAAGGGTTGCCTAATGTAACTATGCTTAGTATTTTTTCTCAAATGACATGGGTAAGAGATAAAGCCCTTATTCTCATAGCTTCATTGCTTATACTATTTTTTGTGATGGCAATGAGTGATTTTCTTATTAAAAAATATCAATATATTAAATCTTTACGAATGAGCAAACAAGAAGTTAAAGACGAATATAAACAACAAGAAGGAAACCCTGAAATTAAAGCTAAAATTAGACAGATTATGATGAAAAATACAATGGGTAAAATGATGAAAGCTATTCCCACCGCTAATGTAGTAGTAACCAATCCGACTCACTATGCTATAGCTCTTAGATTTGCAGACAATGATCCAGCACCTGTAGTTGTAGCCAAGGGTGTAGATCATCTAGCCATTAGGATTAAAGGTATTGCCAGAGAACATAATATTGAGATTATAGAAAATAAGCCTTTAGCTAGAGAGCTTTACAAACAAGTAGATTTAGAACAACCTATTCCAAGAAGCCTATTTGAAGCTGTAGCCATGGTATTTGCACAAGTTAAGGCTATCCAAGAGCAACATAGGCAAAATCTCTCAAAAACTCCCTAGGCTAAATCTCACATAAAGCACTCTCTTTAGATTTGCTTTTATTAAGATGGTTTGCTAAAATGAATAATTTTATAGACGATAAATTTTAAGGCAATTACTAATAAATAATGAGGTGAGTAGTGAATACACAAGTATTTGGTAGTTTAGTGCTATTATCCTTAGTTGGTAGTAGCTTTGCTATGAGCACAGATATTACTAATGATGTTTATAATCTTAGAAATATTACTAAGAATAATTCTGATACCTTTACTATCTCAAGTACTCAAACCTATAAATCAAGTAATGGATCCTTTATACAAAACTATAATAATGCTACTCTTATTTTTGGCAACACTACTCAAAATACAGGAAATGGCAGAATCTGGTTTGGTGGGAGTGGCTGGAATGCTGGCTCTATTGGCTATATTACAGCTAGTTTTAATGCCAAAGATGCCTATCTGACGGGCACGCTAGGAGCAGGAAATAGTTGGAAAACTGGCGGTGGAGCAGCTCTTAATTTTAATGCCAGCAATAATATTACGATGCAAGATCTAAAACTACAATTTGATAAGGCAGGTACTCAAAATTCTCAATTTAACCTTGCTGCTACAGAAAAAATCATAGCCAAAAATCTCACCATATCTGATTCTAGTGGAGGTATGGCAAGCTTTTCTGCTAAAGATTTTGACTTTCATGCCAAAAATATCACCAGCAATGGTACGATTAAATTCATTAATGCTAATAACTCTACTAGTGGTAATATCACTCTAGATTCACTTAATATCTCTAGTGGATACTTCTACTCTGATCAATATAGCGGGAATCTAGATATCAAAGCACTTAATATTAATAATACCACCTTTAAAACTAAGCACTTTGACTTCTCTAGTATCACTGCTAGCAATACTAGCTATAAAGAGAGCAAAGATTCTACTGGAAATACACTAAGTTTAAGTGGTAACTGGAATCTAGGCAATGGCACGATTAAAAATTTAGATACTATAAATTTTAGTGACACACTTACTCTAAGTGGTAATGTCAAACTTGATAATATCTCAAAACTCACTCTCAATACACTAAATCTAAATGGCGGGAATCTAGATACCACCGCTAATAATAAAACAGATATTACAATCAATCATCTAAAAATTTCTAATGGCAGCCTCCAATCTACTCACTTTACAAATAAAGCACTTAGTATCTCTCAAGACGCCTCTTTTAAACAAACACCAGATGATGATAATGGCTATGCAGATATTACCACTACCGGGACTTATTCTGTGGCTTCAGGGGCTTTTAGCTTTTCTAGCCAAATGAGCTTTATTAAGCTTAATAATCTTAATGCCCAAAGCCTAAGTGCTCAAACTTGGGGAGCCTATGGCTCTAGCATCACACTAGATTCTGTAAAAAATGCAAAAATCACTACACTCACTCTAGCGCAAAATAGCAGCGCAGATACAGCCTATCCTACTTTTGATGCCACAAAAAGCAGTAATTTAAAACTTGAGATCCAAAACCTAAACTCAAGCAATGGGATTTTTAAAACCTCAAGCACCACATCCACCACAATCACTAATGCCAATCTCTCTAATACCACTTTTGAAACTGCTCACTTTAAGGCTAACTCTATTAGCACTGAAAATAACGCCAGCTATAAAGAGGATATGAATCCAACAACTAGCCTCGCCACTACAGGTAAATGGAATCTAATCTCAAATTCTACTTCTAATAACACAGCAAGCCTTAATAATCTTACCTCACTAGATTTTCAAGGTGAGCTTTATATGCGAAGTTCAGCAGCTGGTGGCACAAGCCTTAGCACAAGCGGTATTAGCGGGGATGCAAACTTTAATGCCATCACACTAGCACTGCTTAGTGGTGGGGATATCGGATCTAATAACCTAGATTTAAGTGGCATTAGCGGTAAGACCACCATCAAAACACTAACTGCTACGCGTGGGAATATCAAAACCAATACAGATTTTAATATCACGACACTAGATATCAAGACTGCTGATTTTACCGCGACAACAAACCTTGAAGGGAATAACTCTACAAATTTTAATATCACTAATTTAGAAATATTTGGGGGTTGGGGATCTACAAATAAAGCTACCGCTCTCTTTAGTAAGGGTAAAACACTCCATATTAATAGTGCTAAGATTTCAGACTATAGCACGCTAGATGCTAGCACAATCAATGATGTGCAAATAAAAAGCTTAGAATCAAGCTATGCCACAATTAAGGCAGGAGAGAAGCTAAATATAGAAAATGCTAGTTTTAGCAATAATGAAACCTATCTATATACTGATGCTAACAAGGGCTCTACACATATTGGCAATATTAGCCTAGATAATGGAGCTAAGCTTTATATCAAACAAGGCAATAATCTTAGTGCGGATAATTTAGTGATGCAAAATGGCTCAAGCCTAGTAGCCCAAGCTAATAACACTAATAGCAATATGGCTGCAGATACAAGCATTAAGCATATTAGCTTTAATGCCTCAAGCATTTATGCTAACAATCTTAGCACTGAAGATATCACCATCACCGGAGATGGTAGTAGTGGGGCAAATATCTATCTGAAAAATGATTCCACTGGGCTTTATACAAATTTGGGCACTGCTACACTCACTGATGGATCCAAGCTTAGCGTGCATGGAAATATGAGCAATGCTGGATCGTTAAAAATCACTCTAAACCCAAATAACTCTAAACTCATTCACACTACTGGTTATTTTAACTTTAATATGGATTCTGATCCTAATAAGACTATTACCATTACTGATGAGAATGGCAGCTCTCATACTATATCTGCCCCAAAATCAAGCATTGATGTTTATGCAAACTCAAAAACACTCATTGCTGGTAAAACCTATACTTTGATTCAAGCTGATGGCGGTATTGGCTTCCTTCAAAATAATAAAACCTATAACATCAACTCTAGTGGGGATGATGCAAAAACCTATGCCAACCTTAGCAATATTTTTAAACAAAATGTCTTTTTCTATGATAACTCAAAAGCTTCTGGCACTACCTCTACTACCCCGCTTAATGTCAACTATCAAATTGATATGACACAAAATACATTAAGCTTTTCAATAGCCAAAAGTGGAATCTATATTGATGCAACACCTTTTATCAATCCTAAATGGAGCGAAGCCTCACTAGGGAATATCGGTGGAGCTGGAGGACTTTTTAAAGACTATACCCTTACACTTAAACCAGATAAAGGGATGGATGAGACTGGTAAAGAAATGCCTGTTATTTACTATGTACAGAATCTTGACTATCACAATATTTTTAATCCAAATGCCACCTTTAGTATCGATGCAACCGGATCAGATATTGCTCTTGGCAAAAACCGCGATAGCGCTGGAGATACAGGCAAAATCACTATCGGCACTCTAGCTGCAGCCTCTAGTATGAAGCTCAAGGGTAAAAATATCTATCTAGGAGGAGAAATAACCCTTGGTGATGGTGCGCTCATCTCTGGAGCCTTAGAGTTAGATGCCGCTACAGATACTAGCATGGATGCAGGATTTATCGGCTCTAATGATGCTAACCACAATTCAAGCATCACGATTAAAAACCACTCCTCTCTTACTGCCAAAGGTAGTAGCTTTAGCTATCAAGGCACAATCAATCTTGCCGGAAATGGCACGCTTAGTGATAGCGCCCTCTTAGATCTAAGTGGGATAAGTGGGACTAAACATGCTAGTATGATTGATGTTGATGGCAGTGAGATTGATTCTACAAAAGGTATTTATATCCGCAAGCTTACTACTAGAAGCGCAAATGCTAGTAATGGCGGTGGAATCAAAATGAGTAATTTTAAAATCTCTGAAATGGAGGTTTTAAGCGGGAATAATACACAAAATGATTTTAGCAATATTGGGGATTCTGAAATTGATACCCTTACCTTTAAGGCAGGATCAAGTAGTGTAGATAGATCTATACTAAGCTTTAATTCAGGTAATCTTGCTATTAAAGATCTAGTGATGGAGGGCTATGGCACGCTTAGGGCTAAAAATCTTGATAGCTTTAAGCTTAATGGTAGCCTTAGTGCTAAAAACTCTGAATTGATCTTTTTTAGCTCTGATCAAAAGGCAAAAAGTCAAGAGATTAAATTTAAAAATATCAAACAATTTGAAAACTCCACACTAACTACCTCTCACTTTAGCGCCTTTGGTCTTGGTATCACAGGGCTTGATGATAAAGAGGCAAGCTTTGCACAAAGCAAGGATGATGAGAGTGGCTATGCAGATATTAGCATTACTGGGCATTATTCTATTAGCTCTAGTTTTGGTCTAGCTGCTAGCACAAATATGATATTCACAAAGCTAAATCACCTCAAGACTGATAAGCTAAGTGCTCAAACGTGGGGAGCCTATGGCTCTAGCATCACACTAGATTCTGTAAAAAATGCAGAGATTACAACCCTAAGCTTAATGCAAAATAGTCAAGGAGATACAGCCTACCCTACCTTTGATGCTACAAAAAGCATAGGCTTAAACCTAAATATCCATAATCTAGAATCTAGTAATGCCATTTTTAAAACTGATAAAACCGGTAGTATCAAGCTTTACAACATCAAAGCTGGTAATACAGACTTTGATACAATAGGCTTAAAGGGCAGTAAGATTGACTGGAGTGAGTGGGTAAATGATCAATCTAGCATCACTGCTAGCTATGAAGCAAATGACAAAGGTCTTAATCTAAGTGGGAATCTTAGCGCTACTACACTTAGCCTAAATGGCATAGCACTAGATGCAAGTAAGGCAAATCTAAATATTAGCCAAAGTTTTGATTCAAGTAAGATTAACGGGGAAGCTATTTTCAATACCATTAATCTAGCACAAAATGCTAATGCTACTTTTAATAACCTTACTTTGCAAAATACCTTAAACTATCATAACAACAACACTATCAAAATTAATGGCAACCTCACCCTAAATGAAGGTAGCAACCTCAACTTAATTATTAATAGCAACTCTTTAAATTCTATTCAAGTAAATGGACATACAAATATTTATTTTAAGGCTAATGGGAGTGAAAATCAAAACTTTTTTAGCATCCATAATCTTGAAAATCTCTATGGCTTTGAGTTTAATACTACCTACACTCTTTTAGAATCTAAAGGAGGTATTACTTATCATTATACAGATAGCGATGGTAGTGGCAGTAGCGGGGATAATATAGGCTATGCAATACAAAAATATATAGCCTTTTATGATAAAAATGGCTCAAGACTTGATGAAACAAAAGATGAGTTTAATTTCAATCAATTCATCTATATCAAAGAGGCTAACAATAATGCTATTTCATTTAAAATTATTGACCCAAATGATGCACAATATAATCCATACTCACAAGATCAGATCGAATATTATTTCTATCAAAAAGGCAATCAAGAGTGGATAGATGCGATTAGTGCGCTAGGGAGTGAGGCTATCCCATATTTTCAGACCCTTATGATTGATAAAAAGCAAAATCAGCTATGGACAACACAAATAGTACGCGATCATAATCTCGACTATTTCCTAAAAGTAGCAAAAACTCTTCAAGATGCAGCTAATCAAATAGGCTCACCTACACGTAAGTCTAGC
>JXTW01000020.1:0-1452 GCA_004368235.1 Helicobacter anseris
TGATAGTTGTTTTTCCACCAGCATAAGTACCAATATTTCCTGTGATAGAGTTAGTACCTTCATTCATGGTTATGGTTGTTGTATTGTTATTTGTAATATCCCCTTTAATTGTATTGGTTGCACTGCTATCAAATGTGATTGTAGTAGTATTATTAGTAGCATAATTACTGTTTGTAGTTATTTTACCTTCAATAGTGCTATCACCATTTCCTTGAAATACGATATTGACTCCAGTGTTAGCTCCTCTGTTTATAATATTCATTTTTATGGTACTTGAGTTAGTGGTTGCACCATTAGTTATGCTATTACTAGAGCTTTCATTATCTAGCATAATGCCAAGTTTTCCATGATAGAAATCACTAAGTGAAGATGATTCTATAGAGTTTTTACTCCCTTTTAAAAATATGCCTATAGATTTGTCACCATTAGCACTATCAAGAGAGCTCTCTAATTTTCCTTTGATAGTATTTGTACCACCTAATGAGATGATATTGATATTACCGCCTTGATAGAGTTTTATATTTCCTTCAATTGTATTACTACCATTATTTTTAAAAAATATATTTGTAGTACCACCAGGGCGTGTCCAGATATTTTTTACATTAATTGTGTTTGTGGTATTGGTTGTAATATTATTAGTATTACTTCTAGTTATAGAAGTTGTGCCATTTTTTATAAGATTTTCAATAGCAGTTTTTTGAGTGCTAAAATCATTCTCTTGTTCACTACCAAAAATAATAGTGGTTTTAGCACCGCTATATCCAGAGTTAATTAGACTTTTAGGCTCATTATTAGTTCCACCATTACCACTAGCACCTTCTATCTTATTTGTCCCTTCAGTATTCAAGAAATATATATTAGTAGAAGCGCCATCATAGGTGGTGATATCTCCCGTGATGGAGTTAGTAACACTTGTTTTACTATCAGTATTTGTTGACTGACCAAATTTCATAGTAGTTATAGCTTTACCACTTTTATTGGTTAGATCTCCTTGAAACTTATTAGTACTAGAGTCAGTAAAATTAATATTAGCGTTATCGTTATTATTACCATTACCTTTTAGGACGGCTATATTGCCATTAAATATACCTTTGGTTACATCTATTTGGAAGGTTTTAGATGATTGATTATTAAAGTCAATAGTCATAGTCTTGTTTGGAAAATTAAAGGTATCATTACTAAAATTTGTATCCTTAATAGTAACGTTATTTGTATCTTTGCCAAAAGTAACTGTACTTCCTGTAATATCTATGGTAGTACCAGAAGCTGTACCAAACCTAAAGGTGATATTATCAGTTATAGGAGTACAATTACCATTATCACTGGTTATACAATCAGGATTAGTAGCTTGAGCACCATAAATAGTAGAGCTAAGAGATAGGGCTAAAGATGCAGCAATAAGTGGTTTAAAAAATGACTTTGAAGGAGTATTAGAGAGGTTTGAAGTATTAG
>JXTW01000020.1:1538-9179 GCA_004368235.1 Helicobacter anseris
GATTTGCAGGAAAAATGATTTATAATTATCAATAATTAGTTAAGAATATTAATTTTTATTAAACAAATTAAATAATACATAAAAGTTTAAATCATCTTTAAAAAATGCCTAAAAATGGGACTTTAATGATTTTTTGAAAATTGATTAAATTTGTAAGGTCAGTTAAAATAAAGATAATTTATATACTTTTAATATCGGTAAATACGATATTTATCGATATTATTAATTAAATATCAAAAAATTGTATAGTTTATTAACATAATTAAGATTATAATTTTTCGTCCTTCATAAATTTGCATTTGGGCAATTTAAGAAGATAGAAAACTAATAATAAAGGATCAGACGATGAGACTCACGCCAAGAGAAATGGATAAAATGATGCTTCATTATGCTGGTGAGCTAGCCAAGAAGCGTAAAGAAAGAGGTATCAAACTAAACTATGTAGAAGCAGTGGCACTAATTTCTATGGAGATTATGGAGTTGGCACGTGAAGGGGAAAAGAGTGTAGCCGAGCTTATGAGCTATGGTAAGCAGATATTAAAAGCTAGTGATGTAATGGATGGCGTGGCAAATATGATTCATGATGTGCAAGTAGAAGTAAGTTTTAGAGATGGTACTAAGCTTGTGACTGTGCATACGCCTATTGAAGATAATGGCAAACTTGCTCCGGGCGAGTATATCTTGAAAAATGAGGATATTATCTTAAATGCTAATAAAGAGGCTATTGAAATTGAGGTAAAAAACAATGGAGATCGTCCTGTGCAAGTAGGATCGCACTTCCACTTTTTTGAAGTCAATAAGCTACTTAGCTTTGATAGAGAGAAAGCTTATGGTAGAAGGTTAGATATACCTTCAGGTACATCTGTACGTTTTGAGCCTGGAGAGAGTAAGAAGGTAAGGCTTATTGAATTTGGTGGCAATAAGCGTTTATTTGGATTTAATGATCTTAATAATGCACAGATTAATGATGATAATAAGCAAAAAGCAATGCAAGTAGCTAAGGCTAAGGGCTTTAGTAAATAAGGGATAAAGGAGAAAATATGACAAAGATATCAAGAAAAGAATATGCCTCTATGTATGGACCTACTACAGGAGATAAGGTAAGACTTGGTGATACTGACCTAATTGCTGAAATAGAAAAAGACTATACAATTTATGGTGAGGAGATCAAGTTTGGTGGTGGTAAGACTATCCGCGATGGTATGGCTCAGTCTGTGAGCTCTAATGCTAATGAGCTAGATACAGTGATTACTAATGCAATGATTATTGATTATACAGGAATCTATAAAGCAGATATTGGACTTAAGGGAGGCAAGATCGCTGGTATTGGTAAGGCTGGAAATAAGGATACACAAGATGGTGTTTGTGATCATTTAATTGTAGGTACGGGTACAGAGGTGATTGCTGGTGAGGGGCTTATAGTTACAGCTGGTGGGATTGATACGCATATTCATTATATTTCACCTACACAGATCCCAACCGCACTTTATTCTGGTGTGACTACTATGATTGGTGGAGGGACTGGACCTGCTGCAGGGACAAATGCTACTACTTGTACACCGGGTGCTTGGCATATGCGCCAGATGCTTAGAGCTGCTGAAGAATATGTGATGAATCTTGGATTTTTTGGTAAGGGAAATAGCTCTAATGAAGAGGCGCTAGCTGAACAGATTAAAGCAGGTGCGCTTGGATTAAAAGTGCATGAGGACTGGGGGACTACACCAGCTGCGATTAATCACGCGCTTAATGTAGCAGAAAAATATGATGTACAAATTGCCATTCATACAGATACCCTAAATGAAGCAGGCTGCATTGAGGATACTCTAGCTGCTATTGGTGGGCGCACTATCCATACATTCCATACAGAGGGTGCTGGTGGTGGACATGCACCAGATATTATCAAGGCTGCTGGTGAGGCAAATATATTGCCTGCATCAACAAATCCAACCATACCTTTTACCAAAAATACTGCTGATGAGCATTTAGATATGTTGATGGTATGCCACCATTTAGATAAAAATATTAAAGAAGATGTGGCTTTTGCTGATTCTAGAATCCGTCCAGAGACTATCGCTGCTGAAGATGCACTCCATGATATGGGGATCTTTTCTATTACAAGTTCTGATTCACAAGCGATGGGACGTGTGGGTGAAGTGATTATCCGTACTTGGCAGACTGCTGATAAGTGTAAAAAAGAGTTTGGTCGATTAGATGAAGAAAGTGGTGATAATGATAACTTTAGAATCAAACGCTATATCTCAAAATATACAATAAATCCTGCTATTGCTCATGGGATTTCAGAATATGTAGGCTCTGTAGAGAAGGGCAAAATTGCTGATCTTATTCTTTGGAAACCTGCTATGTTTGGTGTAAAACCAGAGATGATTTTGAAAAATGGAATGATTGCTGCGGCTAAGATGGGTGATTCTAATGCATCAATCCCTACGCCAAATCCGATCGTATATACACCTATGTTTGGTTCTCATGGTAAGGCTAAGCTAGATTGTGGTATTACTTTTGTATCTCAAGTTTCTTGTGATGAGGATATTAAAGGTAAATTTGGCTTAGAGCGCACACTCTTGCCAGTTAAAAATTGCCGCAATGTAACAAAAAAAGATATGAAATATAATGATGTAATCGCAAAAATAGAAGTAGATCCAGAAACTTATGAGGTAAAAATTAATGGTAAGAAAATTACTTCTAAGCCTGTAGATGTTGTATCTTTGGGTCAACTTTATAACTTATTTTAACTCATTCCAGTCTTTTGACTGGAAAAATAAATTTTTAGGGGAGAGAGGATGCTAGGACTAGTTTTACTTTATGTAGGTATTGTATTGATTAATAATGGAATTTGCCGTATTTGCAAGATTGATGGCAAGAGTTTGGCAGTGATGAATATTTTTGTGGGTACGCTTTCAGTATTAGCTAATGTTGTTGTATTTACGCATGGAGATATAGCAGCAGCTAGCTTTGATGTTGATGGTGATGGTAGTACAGAATTTTATGCAGCCGCTACAGGGTTACTTTTTGGTTTTACCTATCTTTTTGTCGCTGTGAATAATCTTTTTAATCTTGATGTACGCCCTTTTGGTTGGTATAGCCTTTTTGTGGCTATTAATTCTATTCCTGCGGCTTATTTAAGCTATATTGGTGGGACTTATGAGAGTATTTGTATGGCTATTATTTGGCTAGCTTGGGGTGTATTATGGTTGACAGGCTTTATTGAATGTGTGTTAAAAATTGAGTTAAAATTTGTGCCTTATTTGGCAATTTTAGAAGGGATTTTTACTGCCTGGATTCCAGCGTGGCTGTTTTATTTTGGCTATTGGAGCTAAGGATAGATTATGCTCATCACAGAAGTTTTAGGTCATATTTCAGAGATAGAAATAGGAGATAGAGAGGTTGATTGTGTTGAGCTAAATTGGTGGGATGTGCGTAAAAAAATTGCACGTCTTACATCAAAAGCTAATAGAGATGTAGCTATTAAGCTAAGCAGGGGATCTAAAATCGTGTTTTGTCATGGTGATATTTTGTATGAAGATTCTAAGTTACTTGTTTTAGTCCATATTTTACCAGAGAGGGTGCTTTGTGCAAGGGCAAATTCTTTTTTTGATATAGCAAGATTATGCTATGAAATTGGCAATCGTCATGCTGCTTTGTTTTATAAAGAGGATAAAAATGGAATGCTATTTTTTACACCTTATGAAGTGCCAATACAAAGGCTTTTTGATAAATTGATGATAGAATATGAAGTGAGACAAGAGATTTTAGATGAGAAATCTCGCTTGCAGGTATCTATGCCTCATAGCGAGCCCACAGCTAGAGTGGCTATGAGTGGGGATTTTAATGTTACTTTTACAAAGGATAAGGGTGAGTGATTTTTTATTATTACAGGTAAATGATTCTTTGTTTCCTATAGGTGGGTATACACATTCTTTTGGTTTAGAAAGCTATATCCAAATGGGAGAGGTAAAAGATAAAGAGAGTGCTTATAACTATGTGGTGGCTAATTTAAATTCACAGATTCTCTATAATGATTTATTGATGATCAAGCTTATTTTTGATTATAGGGCAGATTTGCAAAAGGTTTTAGAGCTAGAGGAGCTGGCTAATGCTTCAGCTAGCCCTATGGAATTAAGAGAAGGGATACAAAAGCTTGGTAATCGGTTTATAAAAACTATAAGTGTAATGGGGCTTGCAATAGGGATTAATGAAATTTTTACATCTTATCTTAAAGCTAGTAAAACACCAACTCATGCTAGTGCTTATGGCGTATTTTGTCTAAGCTATGGGCTAGATTACAAGATGGCTTTAAGACACTATCTTTATGCACAAAGCTCAAATATTGTTACAAATTGCGTTAAGAGCATCCCTCTTTCTCAAAATGATGGACAGGTAATTTTATCTTGTCTCCATAAAGAATTTGAGGCTATTTTATCCCGTCTTGAGACTTTAGGGATGGAGCATTTTTGTGCAAGTAGTGTGCATAATGATATTAAGGCAATGCAGCATGAGACTTTGTATTCTCGACTTTATATGTCATAAGGAGTAAAAATGGTAAAACTTGGGATATGTGGACCTGTAGGCAGTGGTAAAACAGCATTAATTGAGTGCTTGACGCGTTTAATGAGTAAAGATTATGAAATGGCAGTTATTACTAATGATATTTATACCAAAGAGGATGCAGAATTTATGAGCAAAAATTCTGTGATGAGTAGAGATAGGATTATTGGTGTAGAAACTGGAGGATGCCCACATACAGCTATTAGAGAAGATGCAAGTATGAATTTAGAGGCAGTTGAGGAGATGGAGAGAAGGTTTCCAAATTTAGATTTATTATTAATCGAATCTGGAGGTGATAATCTAAGTGCTACTTTTAGCCCAGAATTGGCAGATTTTACGATTTTTGTCATTGATGTAGCAGAAGGGGATAAGATCCCTAGAAAAGGTGGTCCGGGTATTACTAGATCTGATTTATTAGTGATTAATAAGATTGATTTAGCCCCTTATGTGGGAGCTAGCCTAGAAGTGATGGATAGAGATTCTAAAAAGATGCGCGGAAATAAACCTTTTATCTTTACAAATATTCGTGCTAAAGAAGGCGTAGATGGTATTATAGAGTGGATCAAGAAAAATGCACTTTTAGAAGGAGCGAAGTAGTGAGTAACTACACTCAAGATACTAAACTTAGACTAAAGACTAAAATCGGAGCTAATCAAAAAAGTATTATTGAGGATATGTATTTTACCCCACCTTTAAAGATTATCGATCCATTATATGAGGAGCATCCCTTATATGGCGAGGTGGCAAATATTATGCTTCTTTCAGTTTCAGCTGGGCTTATGGAGGGAGATACACAAGAGATTGATATTACTATTGGTAAGGATACAAAAGTAGTCCTTAGCTCTCAAAGCTTTGAGAAAATCCACAATACACAGGATGGAAAAGCTAAACGTATAAGTCAAATTAGATTAGAATCTAATAGCTTTTTAGACTTTAATCCTTTGCCAGTTATCCCATTTGCAAATTCTAGCTTTGAAAATCTCACCCATATTGATATGGCACAAGATGCTATGCTTAGCTATAGTGAGATATTTTGCGCAGGGAGAGTGAGTAGGGGAGAGGTTTTTGAGTTTACAAATTTTATTTCAAGGCTTAAAATTTATCAAGATGGTAAGCTTATCTTTTTTGATAATACATTTTTAGATCCTAAAACACAGGATCTAAAAAGTATGTGCCATTTTGGATCCTTCACTCATTATCTTAACTGGATCATCATTGATAATCAATATAGTTTGGAGAATCTAAGAGAAAAGCTTACTCAATATAGTGAGGGCAAAAAGATCAATGCAGCCATCTCGCAAAATTCAAGTGCTATTATTATCAAGGCTTTGTCCTATGGTAGTGAAGAGTTGCTTGAGCTTAAAAAGGTATTGTGTTAAAAGTTTTAAATAGAGGTAGTTTTGCAAGTATGCTAGGTTTTGTAAGCTAGTATTCATCAATTTCATAGGTGCAGTATTTGCGTGCTAGATGCAAGGCATTTTTGCAATCAGGGCTAAGATGAGCGAGCTTTAAAACTTTACCTGCTTCTATATAGCGCTTTGTGAGCTTATCTATAGCATCTATCCCGCTGCTATCCATTACACGCGTATGGCTAAAGTCCAAGATCACATTTTTAGGATCATTTTGTATATCAAATAGATCTTGTAAAAAATGTGCACTAGAGCCAAAAAATAAAGGACCTTCTAAGTGATAGATTCTGCAATCTTTGGTATCTGTGATTTTGGCAGTGATTTTAGCCTGTTTGTAGGCAAATACAAGCGCAGAAATAATCACACCAATAATAACAGCTATTGCAAGATCAAAAAAGATCGTGATAAGGCTAACGCTAAGTAAGGTGAATATGTCAGATTTTGCCATACTTTTTAGACGTGAGAGGCTAGCCCACTCAAAAGTTTTAAATGCTATGACAAACATAATCCCTACAAGTACCCCCATAGGAATCTTGCCAATAATATTAGGGATGCTAATAATAAAGATTAAAATAGCAATAGCTGCTGTGGCACTTGAAAGTCGCATTTTGCCACCAGAAGTGGCATTGATGATGGTTTGACCAATCATCACACATCCTCCCATAGCACCAAAAAAGCCACATATACTATTGCCTATCCCTTGAGCAATACACTCTTTATTAGGTTTACTACGTGTTTTTTGCATTGTATCCATCACAGATAGCGTAAGTAGAGATTCTATTAGTCCTATGAGTGCTAGGATCAGGCTATAGGGTAGTATTACTCTTATAGTGTCAAAAGTTAGTGGGGCTAGTGGTAGAGAAAAATGAGGCAAACTACCACTTATATTGCCAAGATCAGCGATAGTTTTTGTATCAAGTTTGAGGAAGTAAGAAAGGGAGCTAAGAGTAATGATGGCTATAAGTCCAGCTGGTATGGCTTTGGTGACTTTTGGCAGTATAAACATTATTAGCATTGTAGAGATGACTAAAATCCACATAGCCATACCTTCATTATGGAAAAATTGAAATTGAGAAATGAAAATAACAACAGCTAGTCCATTGACAAAGCCAAAAATAGTAGTTTGAGGGATCATATTGATATATTTGCCAAGTCTAAAAATACCAAAGAGAATCTGAAATACCCCAGCAAAAATCCCTGCCCATAGTACATAAGCAGTGCCATAAGATAGAGATAGATGTACAGCAACGACAGCCATAGATCCAGCAGCTCCGCTTACAAGTCCAGCTCTCCCACCCAAAAGCGCACCTATAAGACCAAGGATAAAAGCAGTGTAAAGTCCGGCAATAGGGTCAAATTTTGCTACTAAAGCAAAGCTTGTAACTTCTGGTATAAGAGCTATTGAAGTGATTAGTCCAGCCAAGAGTTCATTTTTATATTGAGAAATTTTTGTGTTTTTAATAGATGTTTCCATATTGATCTTTTCTTAGAGATGCGACTTTTTAGATTGATGAAGGCGATTTTAGCAATGTTTGTTAAATATCAAGAAATTATGAATTTTTATTTTTTACTTATTTTATTAGTTAAACCCCCTCTCCTACCATCATTGCTTGCTATGTAATAAAGGAAATCCAAAGTTGCAATGATGGCAAGAGAAGGAATTTAAGTA
>JXTW01000021.1 GCA_004368235.1 Helicobacter anseris
ATGGAAAACTTTTTACAAAGAAATCTATAATTCCCCTTTATCTTAAGCTTATTTTAAGCTTCATTTGTGTAGTATTTCGTTTCCTAAAAAGCAAAATGCCTTTTAGTCTAAGAGATGATGCTTAATCTTAATTAGCAGTTTAACCTCACTTTTTTCTATCTGGATTTGATTTTAGGTTGTTCTTTTACACAAAGTAATTGTAAGTATAGTGTAGTTTATTATTAATAGTAATTTTACTAAGTATTGGTTAGGATACTTGTTTATTCTACTACAAGCTATCTTTTATAAATTTAGTCTTAAGCTTTAATCTCAATACTTTTTAATTAATTAATAATAAATACAGATAAATAAATGATTGACTTTTATTTATACTATTAAATAAAGCATAGCAATCATAGCTATATCTTTAAAATGTCTTGATGTCTTAGCTTTTTTATAACTAAAGCATTCAGCTTACTTGACAGCATTATATTTTTAATCTTTGGTAATGATCTTTGACAACTAAGCAAGAGATTTAAGTGATATTTTAGATGTATTAACCTTTTAAAATATCTAGCTTATTTATTCTAATTTGACTTCTTTATTTAGTTCTTTTTAGATAATGAGCTTAACTTAAACTCTTAGTGTTATTTATTACAACTCTGTTTATACTTTAATTAAAGTCTAAACTTGTGATTTAAGAGCTAAGAGTTCAGGAATAACTTCCATTTTATAAAAACTATATTTAGTTTTTATGTTTTTATGGAGAGTTTGATCCTGGCTCAGAGTGAACGCTGGCGGCGTGCCTAATACATGCAAGTCGAACGATGAAGCTTTTTAGCTTGCTAGAAAGTGGATTAGTGGCGCACGGGTGAGTAATGCATAGGTAACATGCCCCATAGTCTGGGATAGCCACTGGAAACGGTGATTAATACTAGATACTCCTTACGAGGGAAAGTTTTTCGCTATGGGATTGGCCTATGTCCTATCAGCTTGTTGGTGAGGTAATGGCTCACCAAGGCTATGACGGGTATCCGGCCTGAGAGGGTGATCGGACACACTGGAACTGAGACACGGTCCAGACTCCTACGGGAGGCAGCAGTAGGGAATATTGCTCAATGGGCGAAAGCCTGAAGCAGCAACGCCGCGTGGAGGATGAAGGTTTTAGGATTGTAAACTCCTTTTGTTAGAGAAGATTATGACGGTATCTAACGAATAAGCACCGGCTAACTCCGTGCCAGCAGCCGCGGTAATACGGAGGGTGCAAGCGTTACTCGGAATCACTGGGCGTAAAGAGCGCGTAGGCGGAATTATAAGTCAGATGTGAAATCCTGTAGCTTAACTACAGAACTGCATTTGAAACTATGATTCTAGAGTGTGGGAGAGGTAGGTGGAATTCTTGGTGTAGGGGTAAAATCCGTAGAGATCAAGAGGAATACTCATTGCGAAGGCGACCTACTGGAACATTACTGACGCTGATGCGCGAAAGCGTGGGGAGCAAACAGGATTAGATACCCTGGTAGTCCACGCCCTAAACGATGAATGCTAGTTGTTGTGGTGCTTGTCACTGCAGTAATGCAGCTAACGCATTAAGCATTCCGCCTGGGGAGTACGGTCGCAAGATTAAAACTCAAAGGAATAGACGGGGACCCGCACAAGCGGTGGAGCATGTGGTTTAATTCGAAGATACGCGAAGAACCTTACCTAGGCTTGACATTGATAGAATCTGCTAGAGATAGCGGAGTGTCTAGCTTGCTAGACCTTGAAAACAGGTGCTGCACGGCTGTCGTCAGCTCGTGTCGTGAGATGTTGGGTTAAGTCCCGCAACGAGCGCAACCCTCGTCCTTAGTTGCTAACAGTTTGGCTGAGCACTCTAGGGAGACTGCCTTCGTAAGGAGGAGGAAGGTGAGGACGACGTCAAGTCATCATGGCCCTTACGCCTAGGGCTACACACGTGCTACAATGGTATGTACAAAGAGAAGCAATACTGTGAGGTGGAGCAAATCTCAAAAACATATCTCAGTTCGGATTGTAGTCTGCAACTCGACTACATGAAGCTGGAATCGCTAGTAATCGTGAATCAGCCATGTCACGGTGAATACGTTCCCGGGTCTTGTACTCACCGCCCGTCACACCATGGGAGTTGTATTCGCCTTAAGCCGGGATGCTAAACTGGCTACCGTCCACGGCGGATGCAGCGACTGGGGTGAAGTCGTAACAAGGTAACCGTAGGTGAACCTGCGGTTGGATCACCTCCTTTCTAGAGTAATGGATGTAATATTTGTTTATTACATCCCAGAGCATTTAAAACACTTTTATTTCTTGCTTAGTTTTCAGAGATTATACTAAGAGTAAAATATAAGTCATTGTAGGGGCTTATAGCTCAGGTGGTTAGAGCGCACCCCTGATAAGGGTGAGGTCGGAGGTTCAAGTCCTCCTAAGCCCACCATTAGGGGAATTAGCTCAGCTGGGAGAGCGCCTGCTTTGCACGCAGGAGGTCAGCGGTTCGATCCCGCTATTCTCCACCATAATTGCATTGAGCTTATTAGATATTTTTAGATATATTTTTAGACTTTTAATAGAATTGAGTATAGTTTAATATAAGAGTTAATTTATAGCTTTTATATTAGGCTATGCCTAAGTGTTTTTTAATGTATTGTTGTTAAGCCTATGATAGTAATAAGACTATAATTTTACTTAAGTCTTATTGGGTAAGATTATAAGCAATAGCTTGATAATATATTCAATAAGGCAGTGTAACTTTAGAATACTTATATATTTTATCTATGACTACTTTAAAAGTATCAGTTAAGACAATTAAGGTCACACTTAAGGTCTTATGTAAATAAGCTTTTAAGGGCAGATGGTGGATGCCTTGGAAGAGAGAGGCGATGAAGGACGTACTAGACTGCGATAAGCTACGGGGAGCTGTCAAGAAGCTTTGATCCGTAGATTTCCGAATGGGGCAACCCAATGTATAGAGATATACATTACCTTAAATGGAGCGAACCTAGGGAAGTGAAACATCTCAGTACCTAGAGGAAAAGAAATCAAATGAGATTCTCCTAGTAGCGGCGAGCGAACGGGGAGTAGGGCAAACCGAGTGCTTGCACTCGGGGTTGAGGACTGCAACATCCACTGAAATAATCTAATAGAAGGACCTGGAAAGGTTTGCCACAGAGGGTGATAGCCCCGTATATGAAAGATTATTTCTAGGTAGCAGGATCCAGAGTAGGCCAGGACACGTGAAATCCGGGCTGAAGCCGGGGAGACCACTCTCCAACCCTAAATACTACTCTCTTACCGATAGCGAACAAGTACCGTGAGGGAAAGGTGAAAAGAACCGCAGTGAGCGGAGTGAAATAGAACCTGAAACCATCTGCCTACAATCATTCAGAGCCCTATGATTTATCAGGGTGATGGACTGCCTTTTGCATAATGATCCTGCGAGTTGTGGTATCTGGCAAGGTTAAGCAAACGCGAAGCCGTAGCGAAAGCGAGTCTGAAAGGGCGCTTAGTCAGATGCTGCAGACCCGAAGCTGAGTGATCTATCCATGGCCAAGTTGAAGTAAGTGTAATAGCTTATGGAGGACTGAACTCGTACCCATTGAAACGGGTTGGGATGAGCTGTGGATAGGGGTGAAAGGCCAAACAAACTCAGTGATAGCTGGTTCTCTTCGAAATATATTTAGGTATAGCCTCAAGTGATAGTAATAGGGGGTAGAGCTCTGATTGGGCTAGGGCTGCTCACCGCGGTACCAAACCCTGTCAAACTTCGAATACCTATTACCGTATCTTGGGAGTCAGGCGGTGGGTGATAAAATCAATCGTCAAAAGGGGAACAACCCAGACTACCAGCTAAGGTCCCAAAGTTCTATTCTAAGTGGAAAATGATGTGAAGTTACTCAGACAACCAGGAGGTTGGCTTAGAAGCAGCCATCCTTTAAAGAAAGCGTAACAGCTCACTGGTCTAGTGATTTTGCGCAGAAAATATAACGGGGCTAAGATAGACACCGAAGCTGTAGATTACACTTTGTGTAGTGGTAGAAGAGCGTTCGTATCAGCGTTGAAGGTATACCGGTAAGGAGTGCTGGAGCGATGCGAAGTGAGCATGCAGGAATGAGTAGCGATAAAATATGTGAGAATCATATTCGCCGTAAATCTAAGGTTTCCTACGCTATGCTCGTCATCGTAGGGTTAGTCGGGTCCTAAGACAAGTCAGAAATGGGTAGTCGATGGAAAATAGGTTAATATTCCTATACCAACCATTGCGCGCGATGGGGGGACGCATAGGGTTAGGTGAGCCAGCTGATGGAAGTGCTGGTCTAAGGGCGTAGATTGGAGGATTGGCAAATCCGCCTCTGTATTCGAAACCTGAAAGGCTCTTTGAAGTCTTCGGATGGATGAGAGAATCACTGATACCGTCGTGCCAAGAAAAGCCTCTAAGTTTAGTAGTGGTTGCCCGTACCGTAAACCGACACAGGTAGATGAGATGAGTATTCTAAGGCGCGTGAAAGAACTCTGGTTAAGGAACTCTGCAAACTAGCACCGTAAGTTCGCGATAAGGTGTGCCTACGAAAGTAGGTCTCAGCAAAGAGTCCCTCCCGACTGTTTACCAAAAACACAGCACTTTGCAAACTCGTAAGAGGAAGTATAAGGTGTGACGCCTGCCCGGTGCTCGAAGGTTAAGAGGATTAGTCAGCAGCAATGCGAAGCTTTGAATTGAAGCCCGAGTAAACGGCGGCCGTAACTATAACGGTCCTAAGGTAGCGAAATTCCTTGTCGGTTAAATACCGACCTGCATGAATGGCGTAACGAGATGGGAGCTGTCTCAACCAGGGATTCAGTGAAATTGTAGTGGAGGTGAAAATTCCTCCTACCCGCGGCAAGACGGGAAGACCCCGTGGACCTTTACTACAGCTTGGCACTGCCGATGGGAGCATTATGCGCAGGATAGGTGGGAGGCTTTGAAATCTTTACTCTGGTGGAGATGGAGCCATCCTTGAGATACCACCCTTAATGTTTCTGTCTGCTAACTGGCTTGAGTTATCCTCAAGCAGGACAATGCCTGGTGGGTAGTTTGACTGGGGCGGTCGCCTCCTAAAAAGTAACGGAGGCTTGCAAAGGTTGGCTCATTGCGGTTGGAAATCGCAAGTTGAGTGTAATGGCATAAGCCAGCCTGACTGTAAGACAAACAAGTCGAACAGAGACGAAAGTCGGTCATAGTGATCCGGTGGTTCTGTGTGGAAGGGCCATCGCTCAAAGGATAAAAGGTACCCCGGGGATAACAGGCTGATCTCCCCCAAGAGCTCACATCGACGGGGAGGTTTGGCACCTCGATGTCGGCTCATCGCATCCTGGGGCTGGAGCAGGTCCCAAGGGTATGGCTGTTCGCCATTTAAAGCGGTACGCGAGCTGGGTTCAGAACGTCGTGAGACAGTTCGGTCCCTATCTGCCGTGGGCGTAGGAAAGTTGAGGAGAGCTGTCCCTAGTACGAGAGGACCGGGATGGACATGCCACTAGTGCACCAGTTGTTCTGCCAAGAGCATCGCTGGGTAGCTACGCATGGATGTGATAACCGCTGAAAGCATCTAAGCGGGAAGCCAACTCCAAGATTAACTTTCCCTGAAGGTCGCAAGAAGACTACTTGCTTGATAGGTTGGATGTGTAAGTGCAGTAATGCATTTAGCTGACCAATACTAATAGACCGTTTGGCTTATTTTAGATAAATATATAAGTAGGTTCACTGCCTTATTGAGTATATTGTGTCTTATTGCTTAGGTTTAGCAAACCTTTACTCAACCAAAGAAAATGGAATTGAGAGTAAGCTATTACTTTCAATTCCCTTTTCCTTGTGTCTATAGAGAGGAGGCCACACCCAGCTCCATTCCGAACCTGGCAGTTAAGCTCCTCTTCGCTGATGATACTGCACCTTTCAGGTGTGGGAACGTAGGTCGATGCAGGGTTGGGTCTTCTTTTTACTTTCAATTATTTTTTATCAATTTTATTTTTAGTTGTTTAGAAACTTATTTATTTTTATTATTAATAAGAGATATAGACTATTTAATAATTACTAAAGATAAATCAGTGCTTATAAATGGGTTTATATTGGTTTAGGGTATTTTTAGGAAAGAAGGGGGTAATATGCAAAATACGATTAAAGAGCTTTATCTTTTACAGAAAAATAATTTCCAGAGTGGGAAAACACAAGAATTAGCTTTTAAAAAGCAAGCTTTAAAAACATTAAAATCTGTTATTAAGAAATATGAAAATGAGGTTTTAG